>CAYFGP010000030.1:0-35222 GCA_964342385.1 uncultured Oleiphilus sp.
CTTCCGTATTGCCGTAGCCCGGCAGGTAACGACGGCCGGTCATCTCGGTGACCTGGTCGTTAATCAGCTGCTGCTCGTAGAAGCCATCACCGTAACGTTTCAACTGGTGAGAGGGATCTTTTGCCAGCTGATCCAGCATATAGTCAGAAGAAAGGAAGTTATCTTTACCGGCAAACAACGGATCGGTCTCAACCAGATAGTCTGCATCCGGGGCATTGTTGAGGTTGAACAGCTTATTGGACGGTGGGGTGTCTGGGGCTGGACGATGGGTAGTGACTACCGGGTTGAACACGGGATCAACCTGAGTATCTGCAACACCAGAGACCGGCTGACCAAGACGGCTGTCTACATCACTCAGGTTCGCGGCTGGCCCTTGCTGAGCAACGCTATCGATCGTGCTGTCAGCACCACTATCTGCTGTGGTGTGATGATTGACGCTGGTATCCGCAACGTCTGTTTGTCCCTGTACATTCTGCGCCGTAGCACCTGTAACGGTTTGATAACCGGCTACGTCTGCGGTAACGCCGGTTGCCCCTTGTACATTGCCAATATTGTCGGGGCTTGTGGTTTCTGCGCCGCCAATAGCTGCACTCTGTACCGCAGCAGAACCTTGTACGCTGCCAATGTCGTCGGCGGTTGTGGTTTCAACACTGTCAATGGACACGTTCTGTATCGTGGTTGTGCCTTGTATGCCCTGATCTGCACCATTATCACCGGCTTGGTAATGGCTCACCGTAGCATTATCTACCAACCCTGCTACTTGCAGATTACCGGTATTCTGAGTGCCGTTGGGTTGGTCGCTATTTACTGTGGCGTTAGCGATGTTGTCGGCATTTTGCACGTCATTAACGTTGCCAATGGTGATGTCTTGGTTATTGAGGTTAACCTGGCTGTCTGCAGTTTGACCTTGTAGGTTGGCAGGACCACTGCCATCGGCCAGCTGTGCAGATGAACCACCAGAGCTGGCGGATTGCAGATTGCCGTTGGCATCGGTGCCATCCTGGCTTTGTGCATCATCGCCATTAACGGCGTGGGCTGACACTTCACCAGAGCTGGTGCCCTGAGCGCCACTGCTGCCTGCAGAACCACCACCGTTATAGCGGGCCAGTACTTCTTGGGCTTCTGCACCGCCTAAGGCATAGGCGACTTTCAGTTCAGACTCTTCTGTCCGGGTTACGGTACCGCTGGCATAAGGTCTGTATTCTGAATCAGCCTCATTTTCGGCAACGTGATACACCTCGACAGAATAGTTTGTGGTGATGATATCGTCCGGTATTTCACTCTCTATATTTTGTATACCAGACCCTGAGTTCAGACTGCCGCCCGCCAGAATCAGGCTGTCGTGGTTTGTAACGCTTCCCCCTGAGATGCTCATGCTGCCACCAGCAATAATTTTGCCTGGGTTAGTGCCGCTAAGTACTGCTCGTTGTCTTGTCGCAGAACCATTTTGTCGATAGCTGAACAGAGGACTGAAACTGATGTTTAACAGGTCCCAATCCACCGATTCGTCGATGACTTCGGTGGTAATGGATACTCCCGCGTTGGTATTACTGACACTGGATGCCTGAATGCTTAAATTGCCTGCAGACTCAATCAACGCTGCGTGATTGGAGATAGACCCTGTGCGGATACCCATATCGCTCAGGCTGTAGATCATGGCCCCTTGTTCATTAATGATGCTTTGGTTATCGAATGATAATGAGCCACGGGAGGCGATTACGGCATTGCTGTAGTTATGGAAGGTACTGCTGCCAATACTGAGCTCATCACCATAGACACGGCCATAGTTATGCAGATAACCACCGCTGGTTGATACCGTGCCACCGTCAATGACTGCACTGCCGTTGTTGATAATCTGATCTGACATATTCAGTTTCAGTTCATCGGCATAGATCTGGCCGTCGTTGGTGAGGTCGGTACCGTTCAGCTCCAGTGTTTTGGCACTGGATAACAGGCTGTCATTAGTGAAGCTATTGGCGGTAATGGATAACTTGTTACCGGCGATCAGATCGGAGGTGTTATTAAAATCACCATCCAGTTTTAATACCAGGTCAAACTGTGAGGTCAGATAACCCGCTAAATTGTTACCGCTGGTTTCCAGTGTCAGATTGGTATTGGAGGAGGCGGTGCCCCCTTGGTTATCAAAGGAGTCCACAACCAGCTCGGCATCATCTTCAAAGAGGATATTGCCGTTGCGGTTATTCAGTTGGTCGGCGGTGATGGAGCCCAGGCTTTGCCCGGTGATATGGCCATTGCTGTTATCGATGCGACTGCTGTCCAGGGTGAAAGAACCCTGGCTGATAACGGTACCACTCTGGTTGTCGACCGCGCCGCTGATTTCCAGGGTTTGTTCGCCTGCACTGGCGATATAGCCGTTGCTATTGTCTAGCTCAGCTGTGGTGATTGAAAGATCACCACTGGCAACAATGCCTCCGCTGCTAGCGGTATTGCTGTTATTTAGGGGCGTGGCAATATCGAGTGTGAGATCTGCGCCAGACTGTATCAGGCCTTGGCTGTTATCCAGTGCCTGTAGATCAAGGTTCAGGTTGTCACCGGAGATCAGGATACCATTGGTATTTTTAATGTGGTTTACATTGGACAGCAGCAGAGTACCACCGGTTTGCACGGCACCTAAGCTGTTATCAAGCATGCCACTGCGAATCGTCAGGTCGATGTCACCCTGCTGAGCGGCCAGTGTGCCACCGGTGTTTTTGAGGGTATCAACGTTTATCTCAATACCTGCTGTTGCTGCCATCAGGCCGCTCACCAGGCTGCCAGCGGAGTTATCGAAGGATTTAGCGGTAATCTTGGTATGACCACCAGTTGAAATGCTGCCGTATCGATTGGATACGGCACCACTGGTGAACAGATTGGCGTTGCCGTTGGCGCTTAAGGTACCGCCTTGCAGGTTGATACCACCGCTTTTGGCATTCAGTGTCAGATGGCGATCACTGTGCAATGTTGCACCGGCCAGCTGCAGCTCGTTTGCTGTCAGGTGAAGTAAGTTCGTCGCTTCCAGGCGTTGACCGGAAGAGATCGTCGCCGCGTCAATGTTTAGGCTGCCACCACTGATGACATTACCCAATTCCGCCTTGCTTTCCAGGGTAAGCTTGACCTCAGTACCGCCCTTCAGAGTGCCATTGACGGCTTCAAGCTGTTGCGCGTTGACAATCAAAGCCTGGTCGGAGTGCAGCAAGCCATTATTCGAGCTGATATCGGTATCGATATTGACGGTTTGATGACCCTGACTGACAATGCGGCCACCGTTATTATTTAGCGTGCTCCCCTGTAGTTTCACCTCACCCAGACTGACGATACCGCTGTTATTTCCCTGGTTGGTGTTGCTGATATCCTGGGCTGTCAGGTCGACATTGGCAGAAGACTGAATCAGTCCCCGATCATTGATCAGGTTGCCACTGTTGATAACTACGGCACCCTTGCCATCAATGATTCCGTCGCTGTTATCCAGACTTTGATCGTGACTATCGATCGTGACACTGCTGTTTGTACTGGCCAGTGTGCCTTGCTGATTGTTAATTTCATCGGCGGAAATAATCAGCTCGCCTGTACTGCTTGTGACACCGGCAATCACATTACCCTGTTGGCTATTCAGTGTTTTACTGGTTAGGGTGATACGATCTCCACTGAATAGCTTGGCCTGACTTAAGTCCAGGCTGGCCTCGGATGTCAGGGTGGTTTCATCCGTTACGCTCAGGGTGCTGCCAGTTAATTCCAGATCACCGGTTGATGAGGTGATCAGCAGTGCTGCTGCGGTGTTGAGCATACTGGTTTTCAGACTGACACTATCAGCCTGTAAAGTCAGGTCTTCGCCAACCTGCATATCGGCACCGCTCCCGGCGATCTCCTTGGCGGTTACTGTGAACCATTCGCCCACAGTGGCGATAAGATTGCTCATTGAAAAACGGTTTTCTACCGTAATTTCGCCATGGCCGCCGGCGGTCAGCTTAGCGTCTTTGCCTTTAATTTTGTCACTACTGATGGTGAGGTTGGAATTGGAGCTTATGGAACCACCTTCAGCGTCCAGAGCGTCGCTCAGCTCGATATTGAAATCACCTAAGCTAACCATGCGGCCATAGTAGTTAGAGAGGGTTTCACCCGTAAACGTCAGACTGCCCAAACTAGTGATACCCTGGCTGTCCGTGCTGTCCTCAAGGCCGAGTCCATTGTTGGTATGGGTGGCGTCAATCACCATATCGCCACCAGACTGAATCAGGCCACGGGTATTACCCAGAAGCCCTGCATTGAGTGTCAGCTCGTTGCTGCTGCTGAGTGTGCCTTTCTGATTATTCACGTGAAGGGCATCAAGCTGCAGGGTATCTCCTTGAATGGTGCCTGTGGAGTTTGAAAGTTGTTCTGTGGCAAGGGTTAAGGCGTACTCACTTTGAATATGCCCTCCTTCTGTGTTGTTCAGTTCTGCGCTATCGGTGTCGATACTTAACGCCCCGGTCTTGCTGTACACCACACCGTTTTTATTCTCAAACGCAGCCAATGTATTCAGGTTAAACAGGGCGTTGCTTTCCCTTAGGCCAGCGCTGATCTCACCGTTGTTGTTGCTCAGACCAACACCACTCGTTTTGCTGCTGCTCAGTTCCAATGTGCCGCCACTACTCAGTACACCGTCATCCAGTGTGATGGTGCCCGTAGAGGTCAGGGTGCTGTCGCTCACGCTGCTCAGGGTGCTGCCCTGGAAGTTCATATCACCGCCGTCGGTGATCAGGCTAAGCTTGTTCTGGCTGTTAAGGACGCCTGTTGTCAGGCTTAATGATTCGGCTTGAAGGCTCAGGTCATCGGAGGCATAGATCTTGGTGAGGTCACCGGTTATTCGGCTGGCGGTCAGGGTAAAAGTATCCCCTGCTGAGAAAAGGGTCTCATTGAGGTTGGTTAGGCCGGTGATGGTAAATTGCTGACTTTGAAGCGTGTTAAACAACGCCCGGTCTGCATTTAGGCTATCTGCGTTTAGCGTTAACTTGCCATCACTTTGTACCTGGCCATCCTGGCCATCGATACTGCCGGTAAAGTTGAACTGCATATCGCCGGTGCTGGAGATACGACCCTGAGTATTATCAAGAGTGTCGCCACTCAGACTGAGCAGCCCCAGACTGTAGATACCATGGGCATCGCTACCATTACGATTGCTGAACACATCCGCATCAATTGTCAGATCTGAATTCGCCTGAATCAGGCCGTGGTCGTTATTCAGCTGATTGAATTGTGCGTTAAAGGTTGTGCTACTGCTGAGTGTGCCATCCTGATTATCAAGCCGGTCACCGGTCAATTGCAGCGCATCCCCCAGCAGTAGGCCGTGGCGGTTATCAAATACACCGCTGGTTAGGGTGATCGCCTGTTGACTCTCGATATGTCCCTGCTGGTTATCCAGCTGACCACTACCCGTATTAATCGTTATTGGGCCCGTCTTGTTATAGATCAGGCCTTGTTGGTTATCCAGCAGGCCAGTAGTGGTCAAATTGAAGTGGGCATTATCGACCTGTAAACCCGCACGGATTTCACCCAGACGATTGCTGAATGATTGACCTGTCAGATCGATATTGCCGGCACTGTTTAATTCACCGTTATCCAGGGTGATGGCTCCAGCGGCCTGAAGTGTGCTGTTACCTGTGCTGCTCAGGGTACTGCTCTGGAAGTTCATTGCACCGCTTTGGCTGGTCGCACTGAAATGTCCCTGACTATTAAGCACACTGTTTGTCAGACTAAGACTACCGGTCTGCAGGTGCATATCGCCGTTGGCATACAGATTGGCGTTATTGCCCTCCAGCTGGCCGGCACTCAGGCTAAAACTGCTGCCGGCAGAAAGTTGAGCATCGGTCAGGCTGGTGACACCACTGATGTTGTGTTGTTGACTGCTCAGGGAGCTCAGCTGGGCCCGGTCTGCATTCAGGCTGCCAGCGGCCAGGTTAAGCTGGATATCACTGCGTAATTGCCCATCACGGGTATCCAATGCTCCTGACAGGTTCGAGTGCAGATTATTCAGACTGGCGATAATACCGGTTTGATTATCAATACTGCCTCCACTCAGGTGGAGTTGTCCCTGACTGTAGATACCGTGGTCGATACTGCTGTTTCGGTTATTCAGTTGACCGGCATCCAGAGACATATCACTGCCAGACTGAATCAGTCCCTGATTGTTGTTTAACAGGTTAAAACGTAAGCCGAAGCTGTTTTCACTGTTCAGGATACCGTCGCGGTTATCCAGGTTACCGCCATTCAGTTGGAGGTGGTTACCCAGCAACAGGCCCTGCCTGTTATC
Source organism: uncultured Oleiphilus sp. (assembly GCA_964342385.1). GTDB lineage: Bacteria > Pseudomonadota > Gammaproteobacteria > Pseudomonadales > Halomonadaceae > Oceanospirillum. Next base: position 6,287 of record CAYFGP010000030.1, read on the forward strand.
AAAATCACCGCTGGTAAGGTTCAGGGTTTGCAGGCTTTCAATGCGTCCCTGCTGATTATCAAGACGGCCAGCACCGGTCGTGATCGACATACTGCCACTGTGGCTGTAGATCAGGCCCTCGCGGTTATCCAGCAGGCCTGTTGTGCTCAGGTTAAGATGGGCATTGTTTTCTGTGGCTCCTGAGCTGATCTCGCTACGTAGATTACTCAAGCTGGCGCCACTGAGGTCGATGCTGGCACCACTGGTCAGCAGGCCATCATCCAGGGTAATCGCCCCTGCTGCCCGCACGGTGCTGTTACCGACACTCGTTACGGTACTGCGCTGCAGATCCATTGCACCGAGAGTGGTGCTCAGGCTCAGGTGTTGCTGGCTGTTGATACTGCTATCGGTCAGGCTCAGCTGCTCTGTCTGTATACTCAGATCGCTGCCTGCGTACAGTTCAGTGTTGCTGCCGACCAATGGCCCGGCACTCATGCTGAAGTTATCACCAGTGGACAGTTTCGCATTGTCCAGGCTGGTTATACCGGTAATGGTATGCTGTTGGCGGGTCACGGAGGTTAGTAGTGCTCGATCCGCATTCAGGCTACCGGCTGCCAGTGTTAACTGGCCATCACTTTGCATCTGACCATCACGGGTGTCGATGGCTCCGGTAAAGTTGAACTGCATATCGCCCAAGCTGGCAATCAGGCCCGTCTGATTATCCAGGCTACCACCGCTGAGGCTTAAATTACCCTGACTGTAGAGGCCGTGTGTGTCATCGCTGTCACGGTTGCTGAGCTGATCTGCAGCAATGACCATATTACCGCCGGATTGAATCAAACCACGGTCATTGTTCAGTTGGCTTAGACTCAGGTTTAGATCATTGCTAATACTTAAGGTGCCTTCGCGGTTATCCAGTACATCGCCGCTGAAACTAAAATCACTGGACAGCAATTCACCTGAGCGATTGTCCAGTTCACCAATGATCAGGTTGAGTCCGTATTGGCTTTCAAGACGACCGTTACGGTTATCCAGCAGGCCTCCACCGGTATTGATCATCAGATCACCGGTATGGCTGTAGATAAAACCGTACTGGTTATCAAGAACCCCGGCCGTTGTCAGGTTCAGGTGTGCATTCGGTGCCAGTAAGCCGGCACTGATTTCGCCATGCTGATTGCTTAGGCTGGCGGCATTCAGATCAAGACTGCCGCCGCTGTTCAGTGTGCCCTCGGTCAGTGTAATCGCCCCAGCTGCCTGCAGTTGGCTATTACCTATGCTGCTGACTGTGCTGCTCTGCAAATCAATAACGCCGGTATTGGCGATCAGACTCAGATTCTGCTGGCTATTCAGTATGCTGTTGCTTAGATCAAGGCTGTCGGCACTTAGGCTTAAATTATCATCGGCATAAAAGTCGGCCTGGCTGGCACTCAGTGGGCCTGCCGCGATACTCAGATCACCGCCGGAGGATAGGTTCGCTTCATCAAAGCTGGCTAGATTGGTAATACTGTACTGTTGGTCTAGCGTGGATGTCAGAGTGGCACTGTCTGCTAGCAAGCTGTCTGCGCTTAATGTCAGACTGCCACCACTTTGCAATTGGCTATTGCTGGCATTGATTGCGCCAGTGAAGTTCAGTTGCAGATTACCGAGACTGGCAATTTTACCGGTCTGATTATCCAGAGTGCCGCCACTGAGGCTCAGTTCCCCTTCGCTGTATATCCCCTGAGTATCACTGCTCTCACGGTTGCTCAGTTGTTGGGCATCAATGGTTAGATCACCACCCGATTGGACCAGACCGTGATCATTATTCAGCTGATCAAGGCTCAGGCTAAAGCTGTTAATACTGCTTAAGATACCGTCGCGGTTATCAAGTTGTGAGCTGTTTAGTTGCAGGTTATTACCAGATACCAGGCCATGGCGATTATCAATGTCAGTTGCCGTCAGGTTCAGGCCTGAAACACTCTCTATGTGGCCATTCTGGTTATCAATCATGCTGCCTGAATCTACGGTCAGATCGCCACTATTACTGAAAACTAACCCTTGCTGATTGTTAATTTGCCCGCTGGTGGTGAGGTTTAGGTGAGCGCTATCTGACAATAATCCGGCGCTTATGGTGCCATACTGGTTACTCAGACTGGCTGCACTCAGGTCTAGATTGCCACCGCTATTGAGTGTGCCCTTGTCCAGGTTAATCGCATCGGATGCCTTCAGCTCGCTATTGCCAGTGCTGCTGACGGTGCTGCTTTGTAAATCGATGGCACCGGCATTGGCGATTAGGCTTAGGTTCTGCTGGCTATTGAGTATGCTATTGCTGAGATCAAGGCTATCAGCACTTAGGTTCAGATCACCGTCGGAATAAAAATCAGCCTGGCTGGCACTCAATGGGCTTGATGTGATACTCAGATTAGCGCCGGAGGACAGTTGAGTTTCATTGAAGCTGGCTTGCTTGTTTACACTATGTTGCTGGTCTTGTGCCGATGTCAGTACAGCATTATCGGCATTCAGGCTGTCAGCGCTTAGTGATAGCTTGCCCCCACTTTGTAGTCGGCCTTGGCTGGTATCAATCGCGCCGTTAAATGTCAGCTGCATGTCGCTTAAGCTAGTGACTCTACCGGTCTGGTTATCCAGTGTGCCGCCACTGAGGCTCAGTTTCCCCTGACTGTAAATACCTTGAGTCTCGCTGCTATCGCGATTGCTCAGTTGAAGGGCATCAATGGTTAGATCCCCTCCAGATTGGATCAGGCCGTGGTCATTGTTGAGCTGTTCAAGGTCCAGGCTAAAGCTGTTGATACTGCTTAAGATGCCATCGCGGTTATCAAGCAGTGTGCTGTTCAGTTGCAGATCCTGTCCCATCACCTGGCCATGCCGGTTATCAATTTCACCTGCTGTCAGATTCAGAGTTAGTTTGCTCTCAATGCGACCATTTTGGTTATCAATCCGGCTACTGCCTGCATGAGCCGTTAAGTCTCCGTTGTTACTGAAGATCAGTCCCTGCTGGTTATCAATCAATCCTGTAGTTGTCAGGTTCAGATGGCTATTCTCAACCAGTATGCCTGCACTGATCTCACCGTGCTGATTGCTCAGGCTGGCAGCGCTCAAGTCAATACTATCGCCGCTGTTCAGTATGCTCTGATCCAGTGTAATCGCCCCTGATGCATGTAACTGACTATTGCCGATGCTACTCACGGTGCTGCTCTGTAAATCAATAATACCCGTTCCAGAACCGGCGTCAGCCGTCAGGCTAAGATTCTGTTGGCTATTCAGTAAGCTATTGCTGAGACCAAGGTTGTCGGCGCTCAGGCTTAAATCACCATCAGCATAGAGGTCAGCGTTGTGCGCACTAAATGGACCTGCGCTGGCACTAAGGTCGCCACCGGAGGCCAGTTGGGCGTGATTAAAGCTGGCTTGATTGGTAATACTATATTGCTGGTTTTGGGTGGATATCAGAGTCGCATTGTCCGCCAACAGGCTGTCTGCACTTAATGTTAGCTCTGCGCCACTTTGCAGTTGGCTGCTACTGGAATCTATTGAACCGGTAAACTGAAGCAGCATATTGTCTAGGCTGGCAATTCTGCCGTTCTGGTTATTCAGTTCACCACCACTCAGGCTCAATCCCCCCTGACTGTAGATACCGTGCTCATCGCTGCCATTGCGGTTGCTGAGTTGGTCGGCAGTGATGGCAAGGTTACTGCCCGACTGGATCAAGCCCTGATCATTGTTCAGCTGTTGCAGGTTCAGACCGAAACTATTGGCACTGCTGAGTATGCCATCACGGTTATCCAGCTGGTTACCGCTCAGTTGCAGCTGGTCACCAGTGATCAGCCCATAGCGGTTATCCAGAACATCAGTGGTCAGGGTGAGGTTATGCAGGCTTTCGATATGCCCTTGCAGGTTGTCGAGGCGGTTGTTGCCCGTCTCCAGGGTCAGATCACCGCTTTGGTTATAAATCACCCCTTGTTGATTGTTTAGTAAGCCGCTGGTTGTGATATCGAAGGTTGCGTTTTCATTCAGCCCCCCGGCACTCAGCTGCCCGGATTGATTGCTTAGGGTTTCTGCCGTGATTGTAAAGGCATCACCTGCGAGAACTTTGGCTTGATCTGTGGTTAATGCCTGATTGGCAGACAGCGTTACGATATTGTTCGTTTGAATATCAGCGTTGTTGAGCTGTAGCTGCTCCGTCTCTGCTGTCAGTTGTAGATTGTGACCGTTATTCAGGGTGGATTGCGTTAAATTGATTCCGTTACTCGCAGCGATGCTAAGATCATGCCCCGCGGTGATCTGGATACTTTCTGCTGACACATTTCCTGCTGTAATAGAAACACTTTGTCCGGCAGTAATGACGCTATTATTTAAATCTGTCTGACCTGTGATATGAACATCAAGGCTTGCATCTGTCGAGATTGTGCTTTCATCACCTGTAAGGCTTGTAGCACTGAGAGTCAGGTTACCACCAGAGGCCAGCTGACCACTCTGGTTATTGAGGGCTTCAGTCACCTCAATCGACGTATTATCACGTGCGATAATACGGCCCGATGTGTTATCCAGATTGATTGCCGTTATTTGTAAGGCGTTGGGTTTTAGTGCATCTGGGCTGGCAATATCCGCTTGCGATCCGCTATCTGCTTTTACCAGCTCCGATGTATCAAGAGGAATAATGGCTCTGGATTGCACCAGACCTTCGGCGTTACTTATGTTATCGGCAATGAGCTCTACTCTGCCTTCGCTATCAATAACACCGTGATTGTTATTCAGGTTTGTTGCAGAAAAGGAGATATCACTGCCCTTGACTGTACCCGAAGAGTTGTCAATGAGCTCCGCTCTGGCACTGAGTTCGTCCTTACTTTCCAGCCAACCCTGGTTGTTAATAATTGCGTCGCTGACAACAAGGTTAATGCCACCATTACGATTAATGATGGTTCCTGAGGTGTTATCCAGGCGATTGGCACTGATACCTAATGCCGCATTGCCACTGCCATCAATAATCACTCGCCCCTGTACATTACTGATGTCCTGGCCAAGCAGCGAAATACTTTCTGCCAGTACTTCACCCCGGTCAATAATCAGGTTTTTACCCGCTGAGAGCGTGATATGTTCTGTGCTTTGTGTCGACAAGCCTGTCAGATCTGCATTTCCAGCTGTCGCCTGCATACGGATCTTTCCGGCTGATTTAACAGAGCTGGAGTGGAGCGTGATATTTTCAGCGGTCAGTGTGATATCACTTTCAGCCTGAATAAGATTGTCACTGCCGGTGACTCCCGCTGCTGTAATTGCGATATTATCCTGACCATAGATCGTATTAGCCTGAAGCTGAACCTGATTTTCCGATGAGAGATCAAACGTTCCATTGGATCTGAATGTACTGTCATTACTCACAAAATCAGTGGCATTAATATCGGTCGTTTTTTCTGATTGCAGTGTGCCCTGATTAATTTCAAAACGGCCTGATGCGGTAATGCTTTGCTGACCTGCACTGATTAATGTGCCTTGTGTATTAATCAGGTCTGTGGCTGAAACGGTCAGGCTGTCGTCAGAGCTTAGAGTTCCGCTGTGATTAAACGTATCAGCAGTAATATCGACGGCGTGGCCTGCCAGCGTACCTTTTGTGTCATTGGTCAAGGTTTGTGTCGAAACTGAAAGCTGATCCTCGCTATAGATCACACCCTCGTTTTCCAGAGTATCGGATGTCAGGTTAACGGATCGTCCCTGTACACGACTATCTTCATGCACAGTGATTTGCTCAGCAGATAAACGGGTTTCACCTTCAGCGATAATGGCGGAGTTAGTTAACTCAGCTTGTGTATTGGAGTTAAGTGAAATATCAGTCGCTGAAGCGATTTCAGACTCGCTAAGGGATAGATCCCCGGTATGAAGATTGATATCGGTCGTTGAGTAGATCTGTGATTTGTCCAGGGATAGCTGTTCTGTTTCAATGCTCAGCGGCCCTTCGGAGGTAAAAGAGCCCGAGTTTCCAGACAGTGTGTGTGCAGTTATCTCAGTCGCAGAAGCCGCATAGATACTACCCGCATTAGAAATACGGTCTTCTACAGTAATTTTTAGACCGATTGCACCCTCTGTCTCTGCAGCTTCCTCAATGACATTACCGCTATTGGTAAAGGAATCGCCAGAGATCTCTAATGTATCGGCCTGAAGATGGCCTTCATTGATGAGAGTTGTTGCGCGGGTTGCGATGTTTTCGGCAACGACCTCCCCTGTCAGCGTGATACCCGTTTCTGTTTCAATGCTAAGATCTGTCTTCGCATAGCTATCTTTGATACGTATATCGCCGTTTGCGGATAATGAGAGTTCTCCTTCTAATGCTGCAATTCGACCATCACTATTGACTCCTAATCCCTGCTCAGTGGCAATCAGGTGGATGGTATTGGCATACATGCCACCCAGATTTTTAATATCGACGGCAAATAAAGGTACGCTTTCATCTCCCTCTAATGCAGAGCGTCCCAGACCATCGAGTTTTATATTCTGAGCGCCGGTCATGACATCCAGCTTTTTAGCCCAGATTTCACCTTCTACGGTCAGGTTGCGGGCTAAAATATCAAGCTTTTCGACATTGAGCGCATTAAGTCCACCGCCTTCAATACGAAGTTCACCACTGCGGACATCAAAGGAATCAAGAGCAAAGTTAGTATCGAATATTGGTGAGCCAGTCGTTAAAACAGTGCGATTACTATTAATAAAACCACAACCAGCACAGAGAATGCCGTTTGGGTTGGCGATGATCAGGTCGGTTTCCGGCCCCGCCACTTCAATAAAACCACGTAAACCAGACTCTTCTGTACTTACCACTTCATTCAGAATCAGGTCCGCTTGCCGGGTATTAAACTGGAGGTTTTTAGTTACCCAGCCACCGAGCTGTGTCTGAATCTGTTCTGTAGAGTTATTTAATATGAGCCCGTCTGAATTAACATTAAAACGATCATATCGGTTATGAGACAGGCCGTTATTGTCTGGTGGGGCAATATGCACAATGGGCGTACCATTGATTGCGGCATCCACAACCGGTGTTTTACCCGGAATAGTATTAGATGGAACAATATCGGCAGCATAGGAAGACACGCTAAGAAGCAACAACTGCCAAATGTAACAAAACAGCAGAATGCCAGAGGTGATCTTATGTCTTTTATGGGCAGAGCTATCCATTGCAATAACCATCGCACTATCCTTGCGAAAATTTATATACACACTTACATAAAAGTGTTCCTATCTTTTTGGCCAATGGCTGAAGAATGAAGCCATTTTCTAAAGAGAAACTTTTGTGTGAGGTGTGAGTGCTTAAATGCTTTGTTTCTCAGCTTATTTAGAATTCGTAAAATACTGATATATACGGGGTCAAACTGGCAGACTCGAAGCTATCGGGTTTGGAAACAGGTGTTCCCAAAGACGCATCAATATTAATACCTTGCCAATTAGCCCTTAAACCGATTGCTGCACCGGCTAACGTCTCACCTGCCAGCAGTTTAGTACTTGGGCCATCTACAGCACCAAAATCCAGTGCCAGATAGAGGCTGCTGCCTGCCAAGCTTTCTAACCTGGTTTGTAACTCATTACGCAGATAAAGCCCGCTTTCTGACAGCAATACACTTTCACCATCAAACCCTCGAACGGTGTAGCGGCTGCCAATGGAAAATTTGTCATGGTTTAGAATGCGGTCATCGGTTGTTTGAATATTCAGCTGCCCGCTATAGTCCCAGCCAGGTAATAATGCGCTTTGCTTAAATCCCGCATTGGCTTTGAAAATAGTCGGTCTTAAGGTCGCTCCGCCTTGGCCTGCTTCGATCAGGTCATCTTCTGCCCCAAACCAATCAACGCCTTGTTGAACTGACAAACCTAATTCCAGAAATCGCCCTTGCTTAAATGCTTTCTCAAAAGATATCCCCGCATTAACATTTACCGTATTTCGGCGTTGTACAACCAGTTCAACATTATCCAGATAGCTTCTTGAATTTCGTAAGCTGATGCCGGTATTTAATGTGGTTTTACTGGATGCATTACGGTGGATGATATGGCTCATACCTAAATTACTGCTATGGCTTGATCCGCTGGAGATAAAACGTGCGGTTGTGCCGGAGACAACCTGAGAAAATCGATTATAGCTATGAGAAATATCGAATTTTGTATAGCCAATCGGTACGTTATAGCGTGTGCTTAGACTTTGGGAAAAGTTATTACTACTGATTCTTTCAAGATTACTATTAGCACTAATGTTTAAGATACCATTTATGCCTATTAGGTTTTCTGCAGTTACATATGCTGAAGCTTGAGTTTTTGAAACGCTGCGATTACCTGCATTAGATGCAGTTACACCACCTCTAAGTGCTTTGTTTTTGTCTTGAGTACGGTTTAATACGACTATAGAACCACCGGCTTCTTTTCCCGGCTTTATTTTAACTTTAACTTGTTGGCTCTTTAATCGATTGATGTTTTCAGTACCTTGTTCAAGGTCTCTGAGGTTAAGTGAATCACCTTGTTCAAACGGTAAGCTAAAAGACTCTCCGGCTTTTATCTTTTCAATCGTACCGTTGTTAGAGAATACTATATCTTCAACAGAGCCTATATAAACTTTGAATATTATTTTGCCACTCTTAATATTTTGCTCAGGCAGTGAAAGCTTAGACGTAATAAACCCTTTTTCTAACAGACTGTCATTAATATGGCCTAATATCTGCTTGATGTTATTAATACCGATGCAGCCTGTAAAAGCCTGGGTAATCTCTTCTTCTATCCAGCTAAATGTTTCTGTGGATAAAACTTCTACCTCATCAATGTCAAAACACTGAGCTTCACTGGACAGGGAGAGATCCTTTGCAACAGAAGGTGCTGGAGTGAGCACACTGTTTTCCTGCTCCAGAGACTGCAATGCCTTATTCTGAGTCTGCTCCTGTCGTCTCAAGCCTTCATTGGCAATATCTGCAGGCGCAACGGCCGCAGTCACTGAGGATGCAGCAAGTACAACAGTATTGAACAGAAAAAGTCCAAGCCCAAAAAAACTAAGTAAGACAATTCGATACAGAAAGTAATGTATGAATTTGTGAGATATGCAGTATGTCATTAAATCCCTTTAAAGCGACAATGATGAGCGTTTAACAATGGCTAGTCCTTAACCTTGCGCTAGGACTTTATAGAACTTTAGAAAGGGATTCAACTGGGAGTTAATAAGTAAAAAAGGTGTATGTTATTAATGTGGGTAGGAGAACAAATAACCCTTTTTTCTTTAATGGAATAATGGTCACTCTATGTGTCGTTATTTTCTCTGGTACTGTTCGAATCCTAGGTTGATAGCTACAAAAAGATACATTGATGCTGTCGTATTTACAAAAAACAATAAATATTCGTGTTGAAAGTAGGAGCTGGGTAGGAAAGGCATTATACGTCGCAAGAATGGACTTAGATTAAACTAATCTATTGGTTGATCGTTGATCAGATAGATAGAGATAATTGTTGAGTTGTAATGTCCATTTGTTTTCAAGGGTTTTAAGCCCTTGAAAACAAAGTGTTTAAAGAGAGAGGAGATATAAAAGCATTCACGCAAAAGCTTTTCTATAACAAAGTGCTTTATTCTCAAACCGCTGACCGAAGAGTGTCGAAACACTTTTGTGTAAGCGTGTAGCAATTAGATACTTTTGTTTCGTTGCTTAGCGACAAACAAGTTTCTAAGCCAAATGCACCTTAGCTGCTTCAGGCAAACCACCACGTTCACCTAAGGCCTGACGCAGTAGCTGCTTTTTCACAACTGGCGCTTGATTAACCAGATTCATACCGACATTACGTATCCAGCGTACACCGACAGGCACTGGGCCATAGATACGCTTAAAGCTTTCCATCAGCGCCATCATTTTCAGGTTATCCGGCATACGGCGGCGTTGGTATTTACCCAGAGTTTGTTCGATACCCAACGGTTGCTGGCGTTGCCAGGCGTTAGCCAGTTCTTCAACCAGAGTGGCGGCATCCAGCAGGCCCAGGTTAACGCCCTGTCCTGCCAGCGGGTGAATGGTATGAGCCGCATCACCGGCCAGTACCAACCCCGGTTTCCAATAACTTTTGGCATGGCGCTGACGTAGTGGGAAGGAGAAGCGGGGATCGCAGTTCACCACCTTGCCCAGACGATGTTCAAACGCCAGGCTTAGTTCGGCGCAGAAATCTTCATCTGACAGTGCAGATAGACGAGTGGCTTCGTCCGGTGTGGTCGACCAAACAATGGAACAGTAGCGATCATCACCGTTAAAGGTAATTGGCAGCAGAGCTAATGGACCTGTCGGCATAAAACGCTGCCAGCAAGTGCCTTGGTGCGGCTGTTCCAGCTTGATGGTGGTGACAATGGCATCGTGACCATAATCCCATTCACGGGTTTCAAATCCGCCCCATTCACGCAGTTTGGAGCGTGCACCATCGGTAGCGACAATCAGCTGGGCGCTCAGTTGGGTTCCGTCCGCCAGCATCACGCTACGTTCAACGCCGTATTCGTCTTTAAAGGCTTCGGTAATGCCCACCAGCTGCGCACCGCGAATGACTTCAACATCGGTTTGTTCCAACTGTTGATGCAGGGCGTTCAGGGTGACGCTATTTTCGACGATATGGCCGATATTTTCGGCGTGGATATCATCACAGCTGAATTCGATATGGCCGGTGCCATCCGCTTCCCATACCTTCATCTGCTGATAAGGGGTAACGCGCATTTGAGTCATGCCCGGCCAGGCATTTAAAGATTCCAGAAAAGCACGTGAGGCTTCGGTCAGGGCGCTGACACGGGGATCAACCTGCTCTGGTTGCCAGGGTACCGTCCACTCGGCGGCTTCCAGTACCGCGATACGCATCCCGCTATCGGCCAGACCACAAGCAATGGCGGTACCCACCATGCCGCCACCGACAATAATCAGATCGTAATGATTGACCCGGCGCTCTTCTGTCATAATTTTATCTCGTATTTTCTTCTGTCTATCGGTCGATATCGTAAAGGCTAGCTGCAACAGCCAGTTACTCACCCTGAATCGGTTTTAAGCGAACGGCCTGACCACCCAAGCCCATAGCCTGACGGGCAAACCAGCGCTTGGCCGGTTTGATTTGATCCAGCAGCATCAGACCACCGGCTCTCAGGTGTCCCAGCATCGGGTTGTGGTTAGCAAACAGGCGGATCAGGCCGTCACTAAAGCCAATCACGGTATCCTGATCATCTTGACGACGATCCAGATACTCCTGCAGTACCGTTAGATCTGCAAGAGAACGCTGCTGTTGGGCCGCTTGATCCAGCACTGCAGCTAATTCGGCAACGCCTCTTAAGGCCAGGTTATAACCCTGGCCAGCGACGGGGTGCATATAGTGAGCAGCATTGCCCAACACCACTAAACCTGGGCGTACCTGCTCAGAGGCTCGAACCAGATTGAGTGGATACTGATAACGCTGGCCGACACGCTCGACACCGCCTAAGCGGTAACCAAACAGGCTATGCAGACGTTGCGCAAACTCGTCATCGTCCAACGCCATGACCTCATCCGCCTGCTCGCTGGGTACGGTCCATACCAGAGCAATATCGTTGCTTTGTGGCAGAGGTAGCCAGGCCATAGGACCTTCCGGGGTAAAGCGCTCAAAGGCTCTGTTTTGATGAGGTTCGGATAGGGTCAGGTTACACACCAGTGCATGCTGATCGTAAGGTCGAACCTGATCGGCAATCTGCAGCTTTTCTTTCAGGCCGGATTGACCACCGTCGGCCAGTACCACCAGTTTGGCCTGTAGTGTTTTTTCTGTACCCTGTTCATCGCTCAGTTGCAGAGTGTGTTGCTCGGCACCGACACTGAAATCAGTGACCTTAAACGGGCACAACCAGCTGACATGCTGCGCCTGTTTGACGCCTTGCAACAGCACACGGCCCAACCATTGATTAGGCGCGACATAACCCAGCGCTTCGACATTATGATCGCTAGCGGCCAGGCGGGTGGCTCCCAGATGGCCTTTATCGGAGACATGAATATGTTTGATTGCCGCTGCATGAGGCTCTAGTTCAGTCCACAAGCCCATCTGCTGATAGATCTGACGGGTGCCCCAGGAGAGTGCGGTCGAGCGGGCATCATAGCTGGGTTGAAAAGGCTCATCCTGATCGCCGTCTTCCGGCATGGGTACCGCTTCAATTACCGCGATAGACCATTGATGATCCCGGGCAAACCCTTCTAAGGCACAGGCCAGACTGGCCCCCACTAAACCACCACCTATGATGGCAATATCGTACTGTTCCGCACTCATGCAGTTGTGATCTCTATTCTGTCTCAGGTTTATCAGTCTGTGTTGCCAGTCTGGTTTACGGTTTCTACGGGGCTTCTATAGGCTTTTTATAGAATTAGCTCGTTGAATAATAACGAATTAACCTGCCATTAGCTGTTCGATCTCTGTAATGGTTTTTGGTACGCCATCGGTCAGTACCTGATGGCCGTTTTCGGTTACCACTACATTATCTTCGATACGAATACCGATACCCCGCCAACGGGCATCGACGCTTTCTTCATCCGGTGCGATATACAGGCCCGGTTCAACGGTCATCACCATACCCGGCTCTAACGGTCGTGACTGTCCATCAATTTTATAGCGTCCGGCATCATGCACATCCAGGCCTAACCAGTGGCCGGTACCATGCATATAGAATTTACGGTAGCCTTCGCTTTCGATCACCTTATCCAGACTGCCGGATAGCAGGCCCAGATCCAGCAGACCTTCTGTGAGCACCCGTACCGCCGCGCGATGGGGCGCATGGCAATCCAGACCTGGTTTGATCTGGGCAATGGCTGCTAACTGAGCATCCAGTACCAGCTGGTATAAAATCGCCTGTTCTTCACTAAAGCGACCATTGACCGGGAAGGTGCGGGTGATATCCGCCGCGTAGCTGTGTAGTTCACAACCGGCATCAATCAACACCAGATCACCGGCCTGCAGAGGCTGATTATTTTCTACGTAGTGCAACACGCAGGCATTGGCGCCGCCACCGACAATGGTGTTATACGCCGCAGCGCGACTGCCAGAGCGCATAAAGTGGTAGATAAACTCCGCTTCCAGCTGATATTCCATCATACCCGGCTGGCACACCTGCATCGCTTTGCAGTGCGCCTCAGAAGAGATCTCAGCCGCCTGGGTCATAATCGCCAGTTCCTGCTCGCTCTTTTTCAGACGCATTTCATGCACCAAAGGCAGCAGATTATGCTGCTGTTCCGGTGCGACATGGCCTGCACGGGCTTTTTGTCTCAGGCCCTGACACCAGATGTTGATCTTCTGGCTCAGCGTGTTATCGCCCTGCATGGGGTAAAACAGGTGTTCCCGTTTATCCAGCAGGGTCGGCATCACCTGTTCCAGTTGATCCAGCTCATAGGACTGAGCCATACCGTAGTGATCTACCGCTTGCTGCGTACCGACACGAAAACCGGTCCAGATCTCCTGTGCCCGATCTTTTGGCAATACAAACAGGTGACTATCGCCCTCTTCATGACCCGGTGTCAGTACCAGCCAGGCATCGGGCTCAGCAAAACCGGTCAGATAGAAAAAATCGCTATTCTGACGAAAAGCGTAGTCAGCATCGTTGTTTCGGTAGCTGATATTCGCTGCCGGAATTACGACCACACTATTATCAGGCAGTTGAGTGATCAGACGTTGACGACGCTGATCATACTCGTCCTGAGATACAGGTTTGTTGCTTATCATCAACAGAATCCTAATCCGATAAAAAGGGAGTACCAGAGAGCATTGAATGCAGAAAATTACTGCAGAGCGGTACCGGACGTATCCGCATCGACCTGAGGCTGTGACGGATTACATTCGGTGTACAGCATCATAGCCGTCATACGTACATATTCACTGACCGCAAAAAAGTCCTGTTCGTTCTGTTCATCATCTTCCAGCGCATCGCTGATATCTGCAATCTGTTCCAGATCCTGAATTGCCTCTTTCAGTTCTTCAGACAGGGCGCCATCTTTAAACTGTTGATTATCTGCCAGGGCTGACAGAAAACCTTCACACCACTCCAGCAATGTTTGCATGCGCTCATTGAGGGAATAGTCTTCATCGGCGATTAACAGATCAAAACCCAGTTCTGGGTCTTGCAGGCCGACTTCAGTTTGTTCCAGTACATCGGCTAGCTCCACTTTGGAATCTGGACTATCCAGTGCTTCTACTTCCATAAACTGAGCGGACTGCAGTAACCAGGCATCTAACTCAGGATGGCGACCGGCACACAACTGACCACACAGGTCACCGTGCAGTTCCGCAGGAGAGTGAAGACAGCCGTTACGCAAAAACAGATCACTGATGATGGCAAAGCTGGGCTGTTGAGAGTCGGTCATAGTTGGAGGCCTTTTCCTAACGAAGCAGAAATTTACGAGAAATAACTTAACAAATAGCAGTTACATCCCTATTTTGAACATAAAATACGCATTTGTCAGGACGTCAGTATTCATTCGCGTCAATTGACCGGTTACAATCGCAGTTCTATAGTACGGATATCCCGAGCGAAAGTTGAATTTATGGACACTGATGATCTTGATCAGTTGGAACGACAGCTGCATGAACTGCTAATGATTTGCGCCGACCTGCGCGAAGAAAATGATGCGCTGCAAAAACAGCTGAAACAACAGACCGAGCAGATTAACGATCTGGAACAGCAAAAAACGCAAATTGAAGGCAAGGTTAGCCATCTTCTTTCAAGCTTAGGGCCAGTGGAGCCGGATCATGAGTGAGCAAAGTAGTCAAAGTCTAGAAGTGAAGATTCTGGAGCGCAGTTACACTGTCGGCTGTCCAGAAGAGAAACAGGAAGAGCTGCTCCGTTCAGCCAAATACCTGGACAAAAAAATGCGTGAAATTCGTGAGACCGGTAAAGTGATCGGTACCGAACGTATCGCAATTATGGCTGCCCTGAATATCACGTACGAAATGCTGAATAATCATACCGAAGACAGCGAATCCAGCGACCAGCTGCAGCGTATTAATCAGAAGCTGTCTGCCGCCATTCAAGCCCTGCGTCAGCAAGACGAAAAAACTGACGCGGCATAAGTTTTTTTCAGTTATAATCGTTTGATGTTCCTGGGATGTTTGCCAGTTGCTAACGTCCTCGAGCCTAATTCTGTACCCAGGGAGTTGTCCGCAGGTACCAGTGAGCATGTCCGCGTGACGGAAAGCCTTAGGTATCTCGATAATTACCCACCTTGAACCTTTTGGTTCAAGGGCCATGGCGACAGCGGCATCTCCGGGATCACTCTCTACCTACCTCCCGATAGTTTCCTTCACAACTATGACCGATACCCTGCATTTAAATCGCAATCAACTGCGCCGGGAGATGCGTCACAGACGACGTGCTTTGACTCCTGCTCAACAAAAACAAGCGGCTTTATCCCTGCGTAGCCAACTACTGAAGATTCCTCAGTTTCTACGGGCTAAACGTATCGCGGTTTATCTACCCAATGATGGTGAGATTGATCCAAGCCTACTGATCGAACAGGCGCGTAAAATGGGTAAAACCTGTTATCTGCCGGTTCTACAGCCGCTGGTGGTCAACCGGTTATGGTTTGTGCGTTACGATCATCAAACCCCGATGACTAAGAATCGTTTTGGTATTCCAGAACCTCAGATTAAGCGTTTTGCTGATAATGCCCGTAACCGTAGTAAAGCTGCGGATCTGGATCTGGTGTTATTGCCTCTGGTGGCTTTTGATGAGCACGGTGGTCGTATGGGGATGGGCGGTGGTTTTTATGATCGCACCTTTGCCTTTACCCGGCAAAAGCACTCCGCCAAACCGGCACTGATCGGTTTGGCCCACGAGTGCCAAAAAGTGGAGACATTGCCAATTGCCAGCTGGGATATTCCGTTAGCCGGTGTGGTGACCGATAAGGCGCTGTATCTTGCATCCTAAATATTGAACAGAAGACTGTACGGTTGGTGTTGTCAGGCTGAGCAGAGTCTGACAGCTTGTAGTACTTATCTGTTAGATTGGCCTGTTGATTTTATTCGCAGGCAGGTCTTTGATCTTATAGCATTTTTTTAGTGCAGAAAAATAAAAAGCCCCATCAAAAGATGAGGCTTTTTTCATATCGGTAACGCGTTATTAAACAAGCTGCTATAACAGTCCCTGCGCATAGCTTGTTACAACCACACCGAATCCAAATACCATGATCAGTGCTGTTACCAGATCAAAGCGTTTTTTTCTCATTGCTAATTCCTTTGCTTGCAAATCAAGTTGCTAGCGTCACCCTGACAGAGGTCAGGAATTCCAAAAGTCATCGGCTAATTTAATCAGTTGCCTCTGGCTTTGCAATCATTACCTGAAATATCTGTGCCAATTCTTTGTTATAGAAAACAGGTAATAAAAAACTATCTTAAAAACAAGCGGTAAGCGGGGTTTTTGCTCTCATCCCAGTAGCGATAACCGATGCGATCCAGGTATTCCGCCACCTTGCTCTTGTCCGCTTCTGGCACCTGCATGCCGATCAGAACACGACCGTATGCAGCACCATGATTGCGGTAGTGGAACAGGGAGATATTCCAGTTCAGACCCAGGTTTTTCAGGAAGTTCAGCAGGGCTCCCGGACGCTCTGGGAATTCAAAACGGAACAGCTGTTCATTTTCGATGCTGCTGTTGCGGCCGCCGCCTAAATGACGGATATGCAGCTTGGCCATCTCATCATCACTTAGGTCAATTACGGGATAACCCTGATCCACCAGTGAGCTGATCAACTCTTCTCTGTCGTTAGTATCTTTTAGCTGAATACCAACAAAAATCTGTGCATCGTTATCATCGGCATAACGGTAGTTAAATTCCGTCACCATACGACGCCCTACCGCCTTACAGAACTGCTCGAAGCTACCAGGACGCTCAGGAATCGTGACTGCCAGAATTGCTTCACGCTGCTCACCTAACTCGGCACGCTCAGCAATATGCTGCAGGCGATCAAAATTGGTATTGGCACCGCTGTTAATGCACATCAGGGTCTCGTTCTCAGCCCCGGTTTGCTGCACATACTTTTTCAGACCGGCCAAAGATAGTGCGCCTGATGGCTCGGATACCGCACGGGTATCATCAAATACATCTTTTACTGCGGCACAGATCTCATCGGTGTTCACTGTGATGACATCATCAACAAAATGCTGGGCGATACGGAATGGCTCTTCACCGATCTGAGCCACCGCCACACCTTCGGCGAAGATACCTACTTGATCCAGTACCACACGCTCACCGGCATCCAGGGCTGCTTTCAGACACGCAGAATCTTCCGCTTCAACACCGATCACCTTGATTTCAGGACGCAGGTATTTCACATACACTGCAATACCGGCGATTAGACCACCACCGCCCACAGGTACGAAAATAGCGTCAATATCACCCGGATGCTGACGCAGTATCTCCATAGCAATGGTGCCTTGACCGGCGATCACTTCCGGATGATCGTAAGGCGGGATATAGGTATAACCCTTCTCCTCTACCAGCTGATAGGCATATTCCAGTGCTTCATCAAAAGCATCGCCTTTCAGTACTACCTTGGCACCACGGGCTTTGGCTGAAGCCACTTTAATATCCGGCGTGATCTTAGGCATCACGATGGTGGCTTTTACCCCCATCTGTTTGGCCGACATAGCCAACCCCTGAGCATGGTTGCCTGCAGAAGCGGTCACCACACCACGGGCTTTCTGCTCTTCGGTCAGCTGTGCCATAGCGTTATAAGCACCGCGCAGCTTAAAGGAGTACACCGGTTGCAGATCTTCACGCTTAATATAAATGGTGTTGTTCAGTCGCTTGGAGAGAAAACGGGCCTCACTCAGAGGCGTCTCTTTGGCCACATCGTACACTTTGGCCTGTAATATGCGTTTAACGTACCTTTCCAACATGCTCTTGCTTCACTCTTGAACAACATCATTACGCCAATATTGGCTTTGCTACTGGATTTTTTGCGTATTAGTTACCAGTAAAAAGGCCTAACCGGCTATTAAATAGGGTCTTTTGTAGTAAGCCGACTATCATATGCTTTCAGGTAAGATAACGTCTACAGCTTAACCGCCAGAGTCCGTATAATACGCGGGCATCTTAATTTGTTTTAAACACCTACTCAGGCTCAGATTCCTCATGACACAAGATGAACTGAAAAAAGCAGTTGCTGAAGCGGCACTGGAAGAAGTTAAAAAGATTATCGATAAAGACAGCATTATCGGCGTAGGCACGGGCTCTACCGCGAATTTCTTTATTGATGCCCTGGCCAGTATCAAACTGGATTTTGACGGTGCCGTAGCCAGTTCAGAAGCCACCCGTGAGCGTCTGCAAGCCCACGGTATTAACGTTTACGATCTGAATGGCGTAGGCACTCTGCCGGTTTATGTCGATGGTGCTGATGAGGTCAATGCCCGACTGCATATGGTGAAAGGCGGTGGCGGTGCACTGACCCGTGAGAAGATCATTGGTGCTGCATCGACTAAATTTATCTGTATCGCTGATGAGAGCAAGCAGGTGGATATTCTGGGTAGTTTCCCGCTGCCGGTTGAAGTGATCCCTATGGCGCGCAGCTACGTGGCCCGTGAGTTGGTCAAAATGGGTGCCAACCCGGTTTATCGTGAAGACTTCGTCACCGATAACGGTAACGTGATTCTGGATCTGTACAACTTCCCGATTGATGATCCCACCACCATGGAACAGAAGATCAACAATATCACGGGTGTCGTCACCAATGGTCTGTTTGCTCTGCGTCCTGCAGACGTGCTGCTGCTGGGTTGTAGCGATGGTGTGAAAAACATCAAAGCCAGCTAAGTTTTTCTGTCAGGCCTAACGATCTGAATATGGTCCGTTATGACTGAATGAAAAGTGGCTGAACAAAAACGGACGTTTTGATTTCTCCCTTCTTTAAGAGCTTCTCTTTAGGAAAAGCGGGAAAGCAAAATGTCCGTTTTTTTATGGCTATGAAATACTCTCTTCTTTAAGCACCGTCTTACGGTAGGCTCAAGCATTAATTGCGCAACACTCTTTAAATATTGCTCTCGCGATAGAGCGCCTGAATCACTTCAACTTCAGATAACTGTTTTTCTAAAGCTTCAACGCACTCGACACATAACTTACCGTCCTGAGCCATCGTATGCAGGGTGTCTACCGCCTGCTGGTTTGTCCAAGCTTCTTTATAGGGGCGTTTGGATGTCAGGGCATCAAAGATATCAGCAACGGCTACGATGCGTGCTTCCAGTGGGATATCCTCCCCAACCAGACCATAAGGGTAACCGGAGCCATCCAGCATCTCATGGTGGAACAGCACGATATTACGCAGAATTTGACTGGATTCATCGCTCGATAAGCCATGATGATCCAGAATATCCGTTAGCATCTCAGCACCTTTTAGAGTATGAGATTTCATCTGCTCGTACTCTTCATCGGTCAGCTTGCCGGGTTTTAGCAGGATATAGTCGGGAATGGCAATTTTGCCCAGGTCATGCACCGGGGCAAATTGGAAGACTTTCTCCACAAACTGATCGCCGTGACCGTATCGATCGGCGACTTGATGAGCAACCATACGGGAGTAATAACCCATCCGCTCCAGATGCTGGCCCGTTTCTGCATCCCGGCCACAGGACAGTGATAATGCCGAATGCACGGCTGCTCTTAAGGTCTTGGCCTGCTTATGCTCTTCATAAACAGCCATCGTGATCAACTGGGCTAATAATTCCAGCTGATTAAACGGCTCACCGATAAAGACATCGGGTTGTTTGGAGTTAAAAAACAGAAAACCCAGAAAACAACCGGAGTAACGCATAGGGATGGTATAGCTGGAGCGCCAGCCCTGTTTTAGCAGTGTTTGGCTATGGAAGCTGTCTTGTTGTTGTAAACAAGCCAGATCATTAATCACTCTGGGCGTGCCTGCCAGTTCGATCTGTTTTAATGAAGGGACTTCATGCAGCTTAACTTGGTGGCGGGTAATGGCATCTTCCGCATCACTGGTGGAAAAGAAAGTGCTGAGTTGATCAGTTTTTTCATCATGTAGCGCGATGGAGAAGCGCTCAACCTCAGGACACACCCGTTGTAACTGTTCAGATAAGGCCATCAACTTACCCTCAAGCGAGGTTTGTTGCTGAAATGCCTGCCACCGACTTGGAAAATATTGCACTAAGAACGCCCCTCATCGTTATTATTATTTGGGTGGAGTCGTCATGAATATAAAAGAAAAACCCTCACTTCCAGTCCAGTGAGGGTTTCTTTAACTTTCTGTTGATCAGGGTCACGCCTGGACACATCCTGTTACGGTTAGACGGGCTTCACCGTCTTTGCCCAATAGGCTGGCACGAAACTCATCGCCACCTTTTAGCGGGCCAACGCCTGCAGGTGTTCCGGTTAGAATCACATCACCGGCTTCAAGGGTAAAGATATGGCTGATATAGCTGATCAGTTCTGGGATTGAGGTCAGCATCATATCGGAGTTGCCTTTCTGACGCAGTTCGCCGTTAACCTCAAACTCGATACCCACAGGCTCATCGCCCATCATCTCACAGGGTACAAAACCTGATAGTGGTGCCGAGGCGTCAAAGGCCTTTGCAACTTCCCACGGATGGCCTTTCTCTTTTAGCTTGGATTGCAGATCACGCAGGGTCAGGTCTAATGCAATACCGGCACCGACAACCTTTTGCATCGCATCTTCCGGTGCCACTTTGGAAATCGTATCGCCGACCAGAATGGCAATCTCGGCTTCATGATGGCATTCGCCCTTATCTGCAGGCAGGCTGAAAGGTTTTTCGATATCGACTGCTGCGGTTGCGGGTTTAATAAATAGCAGAGGTTCTGTGGGAATGGGGTTGTTCAACTCTTTGGCGTGTTCGGCATAGTTACGACCTACACACACAATCTTGCCTAGAGACCATGGCGTGCTTTTCCTATCTGCCCAATAAAGTGAGTATGACATAGGGTTTCCTTGCGTCTGGGGTATGCAGTAAAGAGTATATGGTTGATGATAATGGTTGCTATTGCAATCTTAATATCAGTAATACTACGTAGCTGAGGAGAGTTCCAGTTAAGTACTAGAAATAGTGCATGTTTTTGTTTTAATCAAATGAATAAAAAAATCCGGTGCCCTCAGGCACCGGTTCGACACTCGAATGATCAAGGAAAAAAACACATAGGAAATCGCATCATAAAATGCACAGGTCACAAGCCGAAGAAAGGTTGCATCAGTTTAGGAATCCAACCATCAAACCTGAGTGGGGCATCGGTCACAATAAAGCAGATACAATCCTGATCCCTATCTGCAATAGGTTGGTGTTTGATTGCGGGATCAAGATCAGCCACATCACCCATACAGAAACGTCCTGCTTCATCGCTATAAGAGCCCTGTAAAATCAGGGTTAGCTCGCTTCCTGTATGACCGTGAGTGGGCATACAAGTTCCAGGGGCGATTTTTAACAGGCGTACTGCTTTCTCTTTATAGAAACTGTCGGATTCCAGTTTAATCTGGCTGATACCCGGCGCCACTTTCTGCCATTGCACCGCTTCTTCACCGCTATGGTTATCAAGGAACCACTGTTTAATCGGTTCGGCCCATTCCGGCACATCAAAAGGCAAAGGGTTCTTACCCGTCCCTTGATTCGCTAAAGCATGCTGTTTTTCAGATGCTGCCAACCCCGCTTCTGTCTGATCGGTTTCTATTTGATCTAATAGCGTCAGGATTGCTTGTTTATCCATGCTCATACCTGTGCCTGGTAAGCGCTCCAGCAAAGCACCGCCTAAGGCATCGCCTTCAGCGACACGCTGACGGCAATGTTCGCAACAGGCCAGGTGGCATTCCACTAACAGATGTCCGCCCAGAGGCAAACTGCCTGCGCTATAGCTCATCAGGGTGGCATCATCAGGATGGTGTTTAGGCATCATAAGGACTCCTCCCCATTGGATGGAATAATAAAGGCTCTGAGCTTGTTAAACGCCAATCTCAGACCGGATTTTACGCTGCCGATAGGAATATCCAGATCGCCAGCAATTTCACTGTGACTCTTACCTTCAAAGTAAGATTTATAAACCAATTGGGCCTGCATCAGAGGTAACTCTTGTAATGCCTGATGTAACTTACGATTGGATACGCCCTGATCAAAATCCTCTTCCTGAGTTTGTTGATTTAACAGCTGTTCGTGCTCGTGGTAGGAGTCGGTACGTTGCTCCAGCTGACCACGGCCAGAACGCTGCTGATCAATAAACAGGTTTCGGGCGATACAGAAAATCCATGTGGATGCTGCCGCCTTGTCCGCGTGATACTGCTCAGCCTTACGCCACACTTGTAGCAAGGCTTCCTGAGCCAGTTCATCCGCTTGCGCCTCAGATGCGGTAAACCTCATTAAGTAGGTTTTCACCCTGGGGGCAAAGTATTGATACAGGCTTAAAAACAGTTCCCGGTCACGTTGCTGACCGATCTCCGTCAATACCTGGTTCCAGTTTTTGGACACAGATTGCACGTTTTCCATCCAATCACTCCTCTGTGCCTAAACAGTGGCTTATTACTAAGCTTGTTTTCTCTATATCTGATGTCATCAATTTTAAGCCATTGATGTCAGTTCTGAGAGCTTCTGACTGTTTAGACCGGTATGTTCTGACAAGCTATACGCACGGGTGCTTATAGTGGATCATGCGGACTTCAATTTTCTTCTGATGCCCTAAGCCGCCTTCTGAAATCCTTGCCCGCTTCTAATAAAGCATGACTTCATTAAATGATTTAAGTCGTGGTATAGCATAGCAATCAGTGTATAGAGCTGCTTAACCTAACATCACACCCAGTCCTACACTTGGCTCTACAGTGATCCAGTTAAAAATCACTGCCGTAAAGAGCGCAAATGGAACATAAAAAGTGCGGAGATAAACCATGAACATACCAGCGGATAAACATATTGCAGTGGTGGGCTCGGGCATATCCGGCCTGTCAGCCGCCTGGTTGTTAAGCCAGAAATACTCAGTGACCCTGTTTGAGAAAGACGATCGTTTTGGTGGTCACTCCAACACCGTCGTGGTGAAAACCGAAGATGGTCCTATCCCTGTGGATACCGGCTTTATTGTCTATAACCCGGTGAATTATCCCAATCTGACCGCACTGTTCCAACATATTGGGGTTGATACCGTTGCGACGGATATGTCATTTGCCGTCTCTGCCGAACAGGGCAAGATCGAATATAACGGTAATGGTCTGGGTGGTATTTTTGCCTCCTGGTCCAACCTCTTTAACCCCAGAGTCTGGCGTATGCTGGTCGATGTGCTGCGTTTCTATCGTGAGTGCAAGCATTGGCCAGAACAGATCAGTGAGCAGACTACTCTGGGTCAACTGCTGGAGCAGAAAGGCTTTTCCGATGAGCTGCGTGATCTGCACCTGATCCCGATGGGCGCGGCGATCTGGTCCACTCCAGCCCGTCAGATGTTGGAATACCCCGCGTTAAGTTTCCTGCGTTTCTGTCAGAACCATGGCCTGCTGCAAGTCAATGACAGACCACAATGGCATACGGTGAACGGCGGCAGTCGTGAGTATGTGCGTAAGCTGATTGCTCAGATTCAACCCGCGACCATCTGCAATCGTGGCGTGCGTCGTATTATTCGTCGGAACGATGGTGTTGAGCTGATCGATAGCCGGGGTGAACAACGTAAATTTGATGAGGTCGTGCTGGCCTGTCACGCGGATCAAGCATTAGAGCTGTTGTCTGATGCCAGTGAGCAGGAACAGCTGTTACTCGGTGCTTTTGAATATCAGAGAAACCGTGCCATCCTGCACAGCGATACCCGCCTGATGCCGCGTAATCGTAAGGTGTGGTCCAGTTGGAACTACCTCAGCCAAGATAGTCAGAACAATAGTATTGAAAATTCAGGTAGCGACCAGGAAGGCGGTCTGGCGGTGAGCTACTGGATGAATAAGCTCCAGCCTCTGGCCACCAAGCAACCGTTGATCGTCACCTTGAACCCACCGATTGAACCGGAAGAAGGCAGTATCCACTGCAGCTTCTTATACGATCATCCGGTGTTTAGCGAAAATGCCATCAGCGCCCAGCAGGAACTATATAAACTGCAGGGACAGAATCGTACTTGGTTCTGTGGCAGCTACTTTGGTTACGGCTTTCATGAAGACGGCCTGCAATCCGGTTTAGCTGTTGCGGAAGCTCTGGGAGCCCCGAAACGGCCCTGGAACGTTGCCGAAGAATCCGGTCGTATTCATTGGCCCGGCCATTCCAGCACAAAGGTTTCCGACGATAGCGAAGTGGATCAAGTGACCACGGGTCAACCAGTTCAGCCATTAAGTTAAGCAGGAGATAGCACGATGACTTCTGCACTTAATAGCCGTTTGTATTACAGCACTGTGATGCATCACAGGTTTAAGCCTAAGGCCCATCGCTTTACCTATCGGGTGGGCAGCTTTTTACTGGATCTGGATGAGCTGGAGCATATGGATCAACACCTGACCGGTTTTAGTTATAACCGGGCGGGCTTGTTCAGCGTCTACGATAAGGATTATGTCACCACCGAAGGCCACTGTTTAAAACAACACGCCCAACACCTGCTGTTTGAACAGGGCTGTGAAAAAGCCCACAGAATTGAGCTGTTATGCATGCCCAGAAATCTGGGTTACGGCTTTAATCCGCTGTGTATTTTCTTCTGTTATAACGGCGAAAATCAGCTCTATGCCACCTTGTATCAGGTCAGTAATACCTTTGGTCAGAAACATATTTATCTGGTTGAGGGTGAAAATGAGCACACTCAAGAACAGCTCCTGTCCAAGCCTAATCCTAAACCTAAGACACAACGCTTGAATCATCAGGCTGATAAAGTGTTTTTTGTCTCGCCGTTTATCGATATGGATTGCCAATATCGCTTTAAAATCAGCCCTCCCGGTGAGGTTCTCAAGGTACTGATTCGTCAGCAGGACAGCGAAGGCCTGTTATTAAACGCCACTCTGACCGGTAAAAGTACCCCGTTAAACAGCAAGGCTCTGATCTCTCTATGCCTGCGTCGTCCTCTGTTTACCTACAAGGTAATCGCTGGAATTCATTGGGAAGCCTTACGGTTATGGCTGAAAAAAGTCCCTCTGGTCAATCGTCATCACGTTAAAGAGCCATCACTGATCAGCAGAGGCCAATCTATGGCCGTGAGCGCAAATGAGGAATAAATCATGCTGAATACAACGCCTTCAGCCTCTTCGGCAAGCAAATCAGCCAATAATGAAAATAGTGCGTTAAGCGCCGTGGCGGCTGAATCTGGTGCTCAATCCGCTCATATTCAGATCGGTAATCCTTTGTGGCGCTGGTTAATCAATAAACTGGCCAATGCTGGCTTAAGCCGGATTACTCTGGTATTACCCAATCGACAAGCCGTCACCATCGGTGAAGCCAAAGCCGATATTCCGGCACCGACGGTTGAGCTAATTCGATTGGCTGTGGTGCGTAAAGCGGCTTTCTCTGGTGTTTTGGGCTGGGGCGAAGCCTATGTGGACGGTGATTGGGATACGCCGGATCTTATTCAAGTGACTGAATGGGCGATGCATAATACCGATGCCCTGGAAGCCACCTTTACCGGTAGTGGCAGTGGCCGCTGGCTGCATCGTTTACTGCACCGTTTGAATGACAATACTCTGAATGGCAGCCGCCGTAATATCTCGGCCCACTATGATCTGGGTAATGATTTCTATCGCTTATGGCTCGATGAAGGCATGACCTACTCATCGGCGCTTTATAAAAGCCCGGATGATAGCCTACCGCAGGCACAAGAGCAGAAATACGATCGCATCCTGGAGCTATTAGCACCAGATAGCCACTCCCGTGTGTTGGAAATTGGCTGTGGCTGGGGCGGTTTTGCCGAGCGTTTACTACAGCTTTATCCCGAGTCGGATTATCACGGTGTCACCCTGTCTGAAGAGCAACTGGCCTGGACGCGG
Organism: uncultured Oleiphilus sp.; assembly: GCA_964342385.1. Classification (GTDB taxonomy): domain Bacteria; phylum Pseudomonadota; class Gammaproteobacteria; order Pseudomonadales; family Halomonadaceae; genus Oceanospirillum. The sequence continues at coordinate 32,152 of CAYFGP010000030.1, forward strand.
GAGCGTCTGCATAACCCTTGCTTACAGGTCGCTTCAACTCAGCCTGAGCAGAATCCAGCCCTGAGCAAGCCTCACGTACAAAAGCAGCCCCAAGCCCAAGCTAATAAAACATTAAAAGCAGCGGCAACGCTGACTGACTATCGTGAAATTCAAGGCCAGTATGATCGTATTGCTTCTATTGAGATGCTGGAAGCGGTAGGCGAAAAACATTGGCCGACCTACTTTGAGACCCTGTACCAACGACTGACACCAGGCGGCAGCGCAGTACTACAGGTGATCACCATCGCACCGGAGCGTTTTCAGGAGTACAGCGATAACGCCGACTTTATTCAACGCCATGTTTTCCCCGGCGGTATGTTACCCACTCCGGAGATTGTTCAGCAGCAGGCTGAGCAAGCGGGTTTACGTTTCAGTCATAGCGAAGCCTTTGGTCAAGACTATGCCACTACTCTAAAACAGTGGCGCGATAGCTTTGAACGCGCTTGGCCTGAGATAGAAAACCTGACGCTGGAAAAAAGCTTCGACGAACGCTTCCGCCGTCTCTGGCGCTACTATCTGTGTTATTGCGAAAGCGGTTTCCGTCATAACAGTATCGATGTCTATCTGTTCAAGCTGGACAAACCTTTATCCGATCAACCTCATTCGGAACAGGCGACAGGCATTGCGCTATGAACACCTCTTTCCAACCCCAGCTAACCGCGACGGAAGCTGTTTTTCCCGATCAGTTACGCCTGGAAGAATATTTTCTGGGTGAAACCACCGGCTGGGGTATGTTTCGGGATCGTTATGGCAATCTCAAACAGGAGTTTCGGGTGCATGCCCTGGGGGAATGGCAGGACGGCAGCCTATATCTGCACGAGCGTTTTATCTATCGGGATGATGGTCAAAAAGAGCGAGACCAACACAATACGGCAAAACAGAACGAACCTCGGCAAAATGCTCAAAATGAGGTGCTAAAGGGGCAAGCTCAACAAGAGCGTCAACCCAAGCAGCAGCAAGAACGTACCTGGTGTATTACGCCGCTCGGAGATGGCCGTTATAGCGGTTCAGCAGAAGATATTGTGGGTGAAGCTCAAGGTCAGATTATCGGCACGACATGTTCCTGGCAGTACAAACTGATTGTGCCTGTGGGGCAGCGAGAGATGATTCTGAAGTTTGATGATTGTATGCAGCTAATGCCCGACGGCTGCCTTCTTGGTCATGCTAAGGTGAGCAAGCTGGGCTTTCATATCGGTGATGTGGTGCTCTGTTTCCACAAACGTGCCTATGACTTTTTCAGAGAGTAAGACCATGTTCACGCCTACCCCATTACACTCTATTTCAGATTCACTGGTTAAAACTAATCTGCCGACACACATCAGCAAGTCGAAACATAAGTCTCTATGGCATAACGCTTTGCATAGCACTTTGCTTTCAGCGGGATTAATGGTTGCAGTACTGGGATCATTGGCGTTCAGTCATCAGGTTGCTGCACAAGATGATGTTGCAAGTCCAGAGACAGCCCCTCGATTTCATAATCTTCAGCACTGGCAACAGCTCTATGGCCCGCAAATCCGTTTTGAAATCACCCGTGATGGTAAGGCTGTAGGGCGTTACCAACTGGATTTTGTCCCGGTTAACGACAGTCCTGAGCTTTGGTTGGTCAACACTGATATGCAGATGAAGTTCGATCTGTTGGTTTTTTTTAGTTATCGTTTTCGCTATCAGGCTGTCGAACAGTGGCAGAATCAGCAACTGCTAAGCTTTGAAAGCCGTATTGATCGCAACGGCAAAAAGCAGAAAAATCAGCTAATTGAACAAAGTGAGCTGGCTAAAACAGCAAAATCCCAGTCTGATGTGTCTAACTCGGAAACAAGACAAAATCCTCTATATCAGGTGTCAGGACTTGCAGGTGATTTCCAACTGCCAGGGCCTATCGCATTAAGCAATCACTACAACGCCAATATTATTCGTGAAAGCCGATTGTTTAACTCGTTAAGCGGTAAAGAAAATCAGATTCAGCTCACCGCACAGGGGCAGGAAGAGGTGTTTGATGGTCGGAACATGGTCGTCAGCCAACGCTATCAATACTCAGGAGATCTGGAGGATACCTGGGTGTGGTACGACGCGAAGGGACGCTGGTTGAGACTACGTTTTATCGCCGAAGACGGCTCTGAAATTCAGTTTAACTGTCAGCGTTGTTCACCGGGTCAGGAATCTAACCCTTCTACTCCTAATTCCCACGATAAGGGTAGCTCCCCAGATAAAAAGATGATTGAAGCCAACTCTGTTCGTAATACTGAGCCAGATTTATCACTTCGTTTAGAGGGGCGCTCGATACAACGGAATGAGACAAAATATGGAAGCGGAGTGATCTATGGCTAAAGCACATCAAGAACTAATCTGGATTACCGGAGCAAGCCAAGGCATTGGTAAAGCCTTAGCACTGGCCTATGCTGCTCAAGGGGCTAAAGTGATTATCAGCGCCCGTAATCGTGAAAAACTGGATGAGGTTTGTCGACAAGGCCAGGAACAACAGCTAAGCGGCGAACTGATCCCTCTATTATTGGACGTTACCGACCCACAACAAGTGAAGCAAGTGGTCGCTTTGTTGATAGCAAGTCATCGCTTACCAGGCAGAGTTATCCTTAATGCAGGCACCCACCAACCGGTAGAGGCCCGACAGTTCAGTGCTCAGGTCTTACAGCACTTGGTACAGGTGAACCTGCTGGGTATCGGTTATCTGCTGGAAGAACTGCTGCCTCGCTATGCAGGATTAGAATATTCTAACGCTAACCGATCAGAAAACCAGCAGGAGTTAGTATCGACCAACAGTCATTCAACTGACTCTTTCGATGTAACAAGCTCGTCCGATTCAACATCCCACTCGTATTCAGCACCGCCCTCATATTCAACAAACAATCGCAGCTCAACAAGCAACCGGAACTTAAGTAGCCTGAATTCAAATAGCCCCATTCCCCAACTCAAACAGATCGCTTTGGTAGCTTCTGTTGCAGGTTATCGAGGTTTGCCTACCGCCAGCTGCTATGGTGCCAGTAAAGCTGCCGTAATTAATCTGGCCGAATCCTTAA
>CAYFGP010000030.1:35322-45325 GCA_964342385.1 uncultured Oleiphilus sp.
GCCAGCTGCTATGGTGCCAGTAAAGCTGCCGTAATTAATCTGGCCGAATCCTTAAGAGCAGAGCTTTATAGCAGTGGTATTGATATTCGCCTGATCAATCCGGGTTTTGTGAAAACCCCACTGACCGATAAAAATGATTTTGAGATGCCTTTCCTGATCAGCGCCGAGCAAGCCGCGCAAGATATAATTAAAGGACTGAATGGCAAACGCTTTGAGATCGTTTTCCCCAGAAAGATGGCTTGGGCAATGAAGTTACTTAAGTGGCTGCCGGATCGCGTGTTTTTCCCACTGATCAACCGCAGTACCGGACATAATCAGAACCCGATAAAGCATCAATCCCAGCATAACGGCCAGTATTAAGGATATTAGTTTATGAATACGCTGGAAGCACAAACAGATGCCTCAACTAGGGATACACCACATCCTGAGCACAAAGCCAAGCTGGAGCGCTATTTCGAACTGTTTCAGCAGCCGACTGAAGGCGCAGAGCTTACGAATAAGGGCCAAGGGCAAGATTCTGTAGAGCGGCTGACAGATCAGATTTCAGACCTAATCGCTCCTGAGATTATCTTTAAAGATCCTTTTCAACAGATTCAGGGCACAGAAGCCTTTTGTAAGCTACTGAACCACTTTCATCATAATGTTCAGCAGGCGCGTTTTGATATTGAGGCGGTATGCCCGCTACCAAATCATCAAGTCTCAAGCCAAAGCTCAAACAAAAAAAACATCCAAGACAAAGAAGCCGACCAAAACAGTAGTAACGAAATCAAATGGTTGGTGAAGTGGCACTTTAGCGGACAGCTACAAGGTATTGGCGATTGGCAGTTTCCTGGTGTCAGTGAGATCACCCAAGATAGCCAAGGTAGGATCTGCCATCATATCGACTATTGGGATGCCAGCGAGCACTTCTATAACAAGCTGCCTGTGCTTGGCAGAATATTAAGCTGGCTTAAAAACAAGATTGCCCGTGCTAGCCAAGCCTAGATTGATACGAAAAGGCTTGAGGCTATCACTTGCTGCACGTAACGTCGTTATAAACCGATACCACGGAAAGGATTATATTGGGTGAACTCTACCGCATAATCCCAGGCATCTTTAAAGCCGCTCAGGCTCTGGGTATTGCGGTTTACATGGCGGGCAAACAGATCGTATTCATACCTCAGGTCAGGCGCATTTAGCAGCTGGAGAATAATCTTGTTGGCTTCCTGAGCATACCACTCAAAACCATGAGCCTGATTGCGGGCCATTTTGACAAACTCCTGTCCACCGACTCTGATCGCCATACGCCGGTTCGCCATCACGCCATCAATTTGTACTGAGGTACTGGGCTCTATACCTTTATAGGGATCATAGGCATTCCAGATTTTAACGGTTAAACCATTCAGCAGTTGGTAGGTATTGGCTCTGTCCTGTTTACGCCCTGTCGTTGCTTCCAATTCACAGAGCTTGGCTGATTGCTGATAGGCGTCCAGCTTGGATTCACACTTCAGATGCCAGGCTTCGCTTAAGGCGTATTCCTGATGGGAAGAAAGATTTGGGTTATCCTGCTGTCGATAGACTTCCAGCGCCCATACAGACGGCGCTGTGACTGTAAGTAGAACCGCTGCTGCGGCATAAGACTTCAATGTCGTCATCATCTCCCCTCCCTTCAGTTTAAACAGACATCAATCAGTCAAAGTTGGTTAAAAAGTAGTCAATGACTATACCCTAAAGCATAGTCATCGAGATACCTATTAGCCATTTTGCTGATCTGGAGGGGAAATCACGCGCTCAATGATAGCGGTGTGAATGCTATTTTAAGTTCTATTGTTACAGTTGCTTTGGCGCTATCTCTACAGCGGTTTGGCGTTCTTAATCATTGGCTTGGTCATTTAATTTACCAGCTCTCTAAACCGCTGTAACTGTTTGATATGTTTAACGGAAACGCAGGTTTTTACGGCTCAGTTCACTGATATTCTGGCAGCCCATCAGACGCATATCCCTTTCCAGCTCTTCGCGCATTAAACCGAGAGCGCGTTCAACACCTGGTTGACCTGCTGCAGCGAGAGGGAATAGATAACTACGACCACCGCCTACGGCTTTCGCGCCAATGGACAGGGCTTTTAGCACATGAGTACCGCGCTGTACGCCACTATCAAACAGCACGTCAATCTCATCACCCACTTCATCAACCACTTCTTTCAGCTGATCAAAAGTGGAGCTGGAACCATCCAGCTGACGACCACCATGGTTCGATACAATGACACCGGTACAACCGATATCTACCGCTCGGCGGGCATCTTCCGCGCTCATAATACCCTTTAGACAGAACTCACCGTCCCAGATTTTTACCAGTTCTTCAACATCCTTCCAGTTCATGGTCGGGTCCAGCATATTGGTAAAGTAGTCACTGACCGTAGTGGTCGCACCACCCTTCATACCGATATGTTCTTCCAGCTGTGGCAGTCTGAATTTCTCGTGAGTGACATAGTTAATGCCCCACATTGGATGAATAGCAAAAGACAACATGCCGCCTAAGGTCAGACGCAGCGGGATAGAAAAGCCGGTACGTAGATCACGTTCACGGTTGCCGCCAGTAATGGAGTCCACCGTTAGCGCCATAATCGGCACGCCCGCTTCTTTGGCGCGTTCCAGCATCGCCTTGTTCAGGCCACGATCTTTGTGGAAGTAGAACTGGTACATCTGTGGGCAATCAAAGTTCTCAGCGATATGCTCAATACTCGCCGTACCCAGTGAAGACACACCAAACATGGTGCCATATTTCTCAGCTGCGGCGGCAACGGCCATCTCACCCTGATGGTGGAACAGACGCTGCAGTGCCGTCGGCGAGCAATAAAATGGCATCGCCAGTTTTTGCCCCATCACAGTCACGGATAGATCAATCTCTTGAGTACCCGCCAGTACACTAGGAATCAGATCGCAGCGCTCAAAGGCACTGGTGTTATTGCGATAAGTCACTTCATCATCAGCCGCACCATCGATGTAGTTAAAAATAGGCGATGGCAGACGCTTCTTGGCCAGCTTACGAAAATCCTGAAAGTTGTGGCATTGGCTTAATCTCATAACACGCTCCGCTTATAACTGACGGCTTCACCGGCGGCACATTGAACCAACCAGTAACTGATGATTGAGTCTCAAAACCTGATTTAGAACAGTCACAAATCAGGCCCAAAACTCAAGATGGTAAATTTAATTTACCATCTGATTTTGATTTTTGCACGAAATAACTAAAAAGCCGTTTCGGTAGTGTTCAAAATAGTTAAAAAAAGCCTGATGATGGTTTATATTGTTTACCTATGAATACCAAAGCCTCTAGCAAAATGCCGATTGCGCTTTTTGAGCCAATCCATAACGAATCCATTCCAGATTCCATTGTCTGGCAATTCGAAGAATTGATTCTCAATGGAATTCTTAAGGAAGGTGTTCGACTCCCGTCGGAACGGGTCTTGGCCGAACAGCTACAAGTGTCTCGACCTAAGCTGCGTGAAGCCCTGACCGAGCTAAAAGAGCGCGGTTTGATCTGCTCTGGCCCTGCGGAAAGTGCTGAGATCGCCCGACTGACTAAAAATGCCATGTCCCCGGCGCTGATTGACCTCTATCTACGTCACCCCAAGGCGATTGATGATCATCTGGAGTTTCGTCGTGTACAGGAAAGCCTGGCTGCACGCTTAGCTGCCACCCGCGCCACCGATGAGGATCGTCAGGCCCTGAGCAATATCGTTGAAGAGATGGAAAAGGCCAATGACAGCAAGGATAGCGACCTGGAGACAGAGTTGGATATCTGCTTCCATCTGGCCGTCGTCGATGCCAGCCATAACCGCCATCTGATTCATACCATGTCATCGCTGTATGAACTGAACCGTAAAGGCCTGGCGCTGAATCGTCAGCACCTGTCCAATGTGCAGGAAGTGTCGAAAAAGCTACTGCAACAACACCAACAGATCTGCGCAGAGATTTGTGCCGGTCGCGCCGATGAAGCCGCTGCTGCCGCAGAAGCCCATATCGATTTTGTTCGTTGGTCGATGAAGGAAGCCCAGGATAATCAGGAGCGCCGTGCTAACGCTAAAAAGCGTTCACTGGCGCGTCAGGTATTTATTCCGTCTGGGGAATAAATGCTGTTGAGATTGGCGTGGGTTTAGAGCCAGAAGATGTTTTAAGGTGCAGGCGCTCGGTGTGAAAAAGCACTCGGTGTGGAAAGAGGAAGTGAGGAGGCGTTTTAGGTGGAGAAGAAAAAGCGGTCAATTTTGATGACCGCTTTTTTATATGCTTCTGTTTTACTGAATACAGCTGAGCAGCATTGATAATCACTAGGGTTGTCAATTGTCGTTATAGGACATCTTAATACTCATGCCGCCATCAATGACAAAGTTCTGACCAGTAATAAAGCCTGATACATCGGTCGCCAGGTAGCACACCATATAGGCGACATCTTCCGGTTGGCCAATACGACCTACAGGGTGCAGTGCCAGATCTGACGGAGAGTGAATCGGTTCAATGCGGGTGCGGGATTTCTGCCAATCACCCACTTCAATCCAACCGGGGCTGATACAGTTGACACGGATATCGCCGCTTAAGCTGATCGCAAGGGAATGTGTCAGTGATACAACACCGCCTTTAGTTGCCGCATAGGCCTCGGTATCACGCTCAGATTGCTGTGCTCGGGTCGATGCGATATTGATAATATTACCCTTCTGCTCGCGCAGATAAGGTATGGCATGTTTGCAGGCCAGGAAAACGCCGGTCAGATTCACATCCATATAGCGCTGCCAATCGTCCAGTGACAGGTCTTCGATTGGATCGTTAAATGCTGTCGATAACCCGCCGTTATTAACCAATACATCCAGGCGGCCAAACTCGCCGATGATCTCCTGAATACAGTTTTCTACGCTGGGTTCGTCGGCGACATCCAGTGCCAGTGCCTGAATGGTACCCAGCTCCGAATACTCCTGCATGGTCTCTTCAGCGGCTTCCATATCAATATCGGCACAGATCACGACCATGCCCTGATTCAGTAAGCCCTGACAAATCGCCTTGCCTATGCCTTGTGCGCCGCCAGTGACCAGGGCCACCTTGTTGTTCGTGGGCGTTTGACTCATTCTCACACCTTAAGCGTTATATTCGGTTTCCAGCGGATCAGGTTTCCAGTAAAAAGGTTACCGGGCCATCATTCAGTAGCTGGACTTTCATATCTGCACCAAAACGGCCGGTCGCCACTCTAGCATGTTGTTCTCGGGCTTGATCAGCAAAATAATTATACAAAGCCTCGCCTTCTGGGGGCGGTGCTGCGGAAGAAAAGCTGGGGCGCAGGCCCTTTTGGGTATTGGCGGCCAGAGTAAATTGGGACACCAGTAGCAGGCCACCGTTTACATCGGTGACGCTCAGATTCATTTTGTCTTCAGAGTCAGAAAAGACCCGATAGGCTAACACTTTCTTGAGTAAGCGGTCGGCATCTTCAGTGCGGTCGCCCTTTTCCACGCCAATAAACACCAGCAGTCCTTGGCTAATTTCGCCAATACACTGTTCATCAACTTCAACCTTGGCATGGGTCACCCTTTGGATGAGTGCTCGCACTTGCGACTCCTTTTATCTATATATCAATCGGGAGTCCTATAATACCGCAGCACAGGGGGAATGTGATACTTCACTGTGTATCTTGCCAGTAAATGTAAGTCACTTTACTGGCTAGCCAATAATAACAATGTCTATGGGCTTTGGCTTAGCGGCTAAAGAGCGATTTTACTTCCGCAATCTGTTCCCGGGTGCTATCCAGAATGGCCAGCGTCATCTCATTACTCAATTGGCCGGGAGCGACCTTTTGAAACGCTGGAATCTGGCTGATATCTGGAATCATAGGGCTTTGAGTTTCCATCGACAGGCTATGCAGTCGAGCCAGGATCAAAATATCCGCCAGAGTGGGTTCTGTAGCACTGGATTGGTAGAACCAGGCATCGACATGCTGTACGGCGGTGACCAGAGGAATCGATAGATTCCAACGGTGTAAAATCATAGCGCCGGCCTGACCTCTGGCTTCCAGTAGGATCTGCTCCAGATAATCGTTATCGTAGTGCAATTCCGGGTACTGGTTGGCAAATTCAATCAGTGGCAGTTCGCCTACATTGTGCAACAAGCCGGTGAGCAGGGCTTCCTCTGGAGGGATCTTGGTACAGTGTTTAGCCAATACAAAACACAAGGCACCCATTTGTACGCTTTTCTTCCAGCGGGTCAAAAGCTGTTTTTTCACCCAGGGATCATTGGATTTATGCTGTTGTTTCAGACCAAAAGCCAGGACCAGATGGCGTGTGGTTTTTAAACCCAGGCGGTTGATCGCATCTTGCAGTCGGGTTGCAGGATTGCGGCCGCGATAGATGGGGCTGTTGGCCAGGTGCAGTAATCGGGCTGAGATGCTGGCATCCAGTGAGATTAGCGCAGCGATACGGTTAAGATCCAGCTCTTCATCGATAATGATCTGGCTGATGCGCTGGGATACTTCGGGTAGAGAGGGAAGCTCCAGCCGGTTATTCATCAGTGAGCGATAAAAATCCAATACGATGGGGTGACTGTTGGAGCCTGCCATCAGTTCGGGGTTGTCGAAATCACCGCTGACATTTTCTGATTGCAGGGATTGCAGTAGATCGGCATCCAGCGTGAAGAATTTTACATCGGCACTGGCCGTTACGGTCACCTTGCTAGGGCGCAGACTTAACAGGCTGTAGCGACTACGACCATCCCCTGCTGTGACCTTAATCGGTTTGGTTTCCGGTCCGTCAACGACAACGCTGCCTTGAAGCAGAAAGAGCTCGTCGTGGCTGTTCTCACCAATGACGCTGATAACCGTGTTAGCCGCTGCCTCTTGTATCTCCAGCTGATGGCTGAGCAAGATACGTTGCTCATCCGCCAAGCGGGAAAAAGGCTGGAAAACAGCGAGGCGTTCTGGAGGTATTTTTGTAGTAAACATGACATCAAAACCGATTATTACGAAGCAGCACCAGTGTACAACCTTCCAGCCAGGGAATACCGGCTTGGGTCAATGCTGATTGCACTTTGTAAGATTCAGTGCCCGGGTTAAATAGTACCCGGCCTGGTTTTAATGCCAAGATGGCATCCAGTTGCAGTTCCAGGCCCTTTGCACCCATGTACAAACTGAGTGTATCTATCGGTGTATCGATATCGGTCAGCTGCTTCTGGCAAGGCCAACCTTCAATAGCATCAAAGCTTGGGTTGACCGGAATGACCTGGTGTTGATATTCACTCAGCAGGCGAACAGCTTTATTGGAAAAGCGTTCGCTTTTAGGGCTGGCGCCTAAAACGGCAACGGTTTGTCCCATATTAATCTTCCTTGTCAGCAGGTTTTGCTAGGGCTTCGTGTTCCTCGGCGGATGCGGATTTAAGAGTATCCTTAGCCGCTGGCTTCAGGTTGCTCGGTTTTTTACTGGCTTGATCTTTAGCGGATTGTTCAGATTCGGTCTGAGAGCTGCTGTCATCACTCTCTTCATCCTCGTCTTCCTGCTGGTCATGCAGGTCCATCTCAAGATCTTCGACATCTGGATCGATACCTTCATCCGCGAGTAGTTTATCTTCCGCTTCGCGCAGGAAGTACTCTTGTGCCGCTTTTTTAGCCTCTTCCAGATATTCGTTATAAAGGGCTACATCCTGCAAGGTTTTGATATTGCTGATGATGGTATGTTCTTTTGACATCAGAGCGATGCGGCGGAATTTGCGCGCGCGTAGACGAGGGTTGTGGTGTACCAGAGGATAGATACGGTGGATATAACCGCGTTTGCCTTCAATATGCTGGATATACTCTGTAACCTGATTTTTGATGCGACGACGTTTCGCCAATAGCTCCGGATGTCGTGAAAGACCTGGAAGAACACTTAGCATACCGGTGCCGTGGCTCAGCCAGAGCACAAAAGCGACACCGCCTGCAATGCCTCCGACCCAGGAATCTATCAGATTCAGTAGAGAACTGGTGAAGAGAAAGACAGCAAAACCCAGACCCATAAACCAGCCTAAACGGGCGCGGCGTGCGGTTTCAATCTCAAAGTCGGTAGGGTATTCCCGTAGCGACAACAGATCGTAATCTAAGCTGTCTAGTTCACGGTATAAATTTTCGCGTTCCGCTTTTTGCCGGTCGTCTTCGGCTTTTTTACGCTCGTCTTGTTTCTGCTTTACTTTTTGCGCTTCCCATTGTGCCTTGATACGCTCCCGCTCTTTTTGCGCGTCCATATCAGCGACTTCTTCAGCCGTCATTTTATGGTGGGTAGGGTAAACCCCTGCCACATCAGGCATGTCAATTTTATCTTTTTCATCTTCGGGTGCGTCGCCGTTTTCGGCGGCTAATTTTTTTTCGTCCATTATGGCAAATTCTGACTGAGCTTCAGTTTGTGACTTAAGTGAGGTCTATCAATAAATGTTAGTCCGAAAGCGAGGACTAATACTGTTTCAGCCTGTAACAGTGCGCAGACTTTTCTTTGCTGTCTGGCATATGCATTCTGGCAGCGTCCCTGTCGGTTGCTTTACGCCCTAATGTAGCGTGCTCCTTGGTAGGATAAAAGCAAAAAACGCCAGCAGGAAGCAGTTTTGTGCTGAAAGTCGCATATGGCGACGAAAACAAAAAATTCATTCTCTTATGTTTTGCCTGTTGTGGAGCAAGACTCTTAGCTCCATTTCTTTAAACCATCACTACAATTTTCTTAAGCAGTCACTACAATAGCCTGCGTTAGAGTAACGACCCAATCTTAAGTGCAGTGGCACAGCCGATCTGATTTATCTAAATATGATCTGAGAGAAAATTGCTTGTTTGATTTAAACTACCTGTCGCTGTTTGTTTCGGCTCTGCTATCTGCAACCTTGTTACCCGGTTCGTCAGAAGCCTTATTGTTATATCTGATGCAGGATACCGATTTATCTATACTCCTGTTATGGTTATCGGCAACGACAGGTAATGTCTTGGGTTCTGTTGTAAATTGGATGCTGGGGCGCTTTGGTTACCATCTGCGTCATCAACGCTGGTTTCCTGTTTCTGAAACCCAATTAGAGAAAGCCCGGGGTTACTTTTTACGTTGGGGCAGTGTCAGTCTACTGCTGGCTTGGTTACCTATTATTGGTGATCCACTAACCCTGCTCGCAGGATTGTTGCGGGTTCCTTTTGCTCTTTTTTTAGTCTTGGTCACCCTTGGTAAGGGACTTAGGTATGCACTGCTGATTGGTTTGTTTTAAGCACTAAAATAGTGAGAGAGCCAGAATCGGCATCCACAGGGAAAAGTAGGGCATCATGATGTTAATTCGGCAGCACAGCAGTTTCAGAGCGTATTGGTTTACCCAGTGTCTGGGGGCCTTCAATGATAATGTCTATAAAAATACCCTGCTGATTTTATTTGCCTACGGTATGTTAACGCTGCCGGTGGGCAATATCGGTCTGATCAATAATCTGGCCGCAGGGATCTTTATTTTGCCCTTTCTACTCTTTTCGGCCATAGGTACCAATTTGGCTGCCCGTTATGATCATGCCCGCCTGATCCAGTACCTAAAGCTCAGTGAGTGCATCGTGATGTCATTGGCTGCAGTGATGCTGTGGCTGGATCAGGGCGCTGTTCTGTTGTTACTGCTGTTTTTAATGGGTAGTCAATCCGCACTGTTTGGCCCGGTGAAATACAGCATATTACCGGCGTGGTTTCAGCATGATGATCTGCTAGAGGCCAATGCCTGGGTGGAGTTTGGCACTTTTCTGGCGATTTTATTGGGTTCTTTGACTGCAGGCGTACTCTTGAGCTTTTCTGAGCAAGCCACCGGCCTGGTCTGCCTGAGTATTATAGCCCTGGCACTGTCTGGCTGGTGGCAGAGCCGTAAGATAACGCCTTTGAACAATCATAACCCCAAAGCCCATAGTTTGGGTTTTATCGCCACTTTAAGGCTATGTCATCACTCCAAATCTATGCGCTCTCTGGTATGGTCGATCAGCTGGTTCTGGTTTATCGGCGCGAGTCTATTAACTCAGCTGCCG
>CAYFGP010000031.1:0-45190 GCA_964342385.1 uncultured Oleiphilus sp.
AGATCACATTAATAATCATCGCCTTTACACTCAGCATTACCGCCAGCGCACCTACATCTAATGTCTCGCGCTCAAGCAGGAATGCCGCTGTTGGAGCCAGACACATCAGTAACAGGATCTCAAAGCTCACGACATACCGAGCCCGATCCCAACCTGATCTCACGACAATCTTTTTCTGTTCCATTTCCCACTCACTTTTCTGTCAACAGAGCCTAATTCTCTTACTGCCCACTCAGATCCAGACTCAAAGGACTCAATGCATCAAGATCTGATTAAGAGGGCATTCTATGGATTATTTAGATATATAAAAGTTAGTTTCTATCTGATTTATAGATAGGTTTATAATCAGATTACGCTATAGATCTTCAGGCCCACAGCAGGACAGTCCTGACACCAAAGAAAACAGAAGGATAATGGAGCATAGAAAAATGCCTAATATTGAACAACTTAACGCCTTTGTTGCAGCGGCTGAGACAGGTTCTTTTTCTGCTGCTGCCCGACGTTTAAAAAAGGCACAATCGGCTGTCAGTAATGCGGTGATTAATCTGGAAATTGAGTCTGGTGTTGAGCTGTTTGACCGCTCGACCCGTAGCCCCAGCCTGACCTCAGAGGGTGAATCGCTACTGAAATCTGCTTATGCAGTGCTGGACAGCCACAATGAATTTGTCCACAAAGCCCGTTCCATTAATCTGGGTGAAGAAAGCGCGCTATGTGTCGCCATTGAGCAGAATCTCTTTACCCAGGCGATGGTTAAGCTACTGGTAAAGTTCGAGCAGGCCTTCCCCTATATTGAGCTGGAATTATTGGACCCTGGTGTCAATGATGTGGCTGAGCTGATACGCACAGGCCGTGCGGATATGGGCATTATGCTGGAACAGGAAAACTATCCCCAGGGGTTTAAATTCCGTGGTATTGGCCATTCCCGACGCATGCCTGTATGCAGTAAAAACCATCCCCTGGCCCAATTGGAACAAGTGGACCATAGCGACCTACGTCAATATCGCCAGCTTATTCCTAAAAGCTTAAACCCGGAAGATACCAGCCATAACGCCCATATTCTCAGCCCGAAGGTATGGTATGCAGAAAGCCCTTTTGTGATTGCAGAACTGCTATGTGCCGGTTTAGGCTGGGCTAGCCTGCATGAATCCGTAGTGCAGGAAGAGCTTGAAAATGGTGACCTGATTGTATTGAAACGTGTTTATCAGCAAGATGCTTCTATGCAAGGTATTGATGTGGTGTGGACGGAGAAAAAAGCGATCGGTCCTGGCGGACAATGGCTGTTGGATCAGCTGTTTCAGTTAAACATCAGCTAGGCTCTAAAGCCTGCAAACTCATGTCTGAGCCTGAACTGTAGATAAATCTAGGGTTATAGGTTGAAGTTAAGCAATCAACTCACGGGCGAAACAGAAGTTATTTTTACCTGCTCTTTTCACCTGATACATTGATCGGTCAGCCGCGCGCAGTAGTTCTTCTGCGCTATGACCTGAAACAGGATATAGCGCGATGCCCACGCTGGCACCAATGCAGGCGTGCACCCGTTGGAGCATCTCATCCTCAACCTGAAATGGTTGCGATAAATACTCGATGGCTCGCTCGGCAATCTGTGCTGAATCATCTTTATGGCTGATATCTGGCAGGATGATAATAAACTCATCGCCGCCGATACGACCGACGGTATCTTCAGTTCCAACCAAAGCTGATAAGCGTTGCCCAACAGCCTTCAGCACCTGATCCCCAGCATCATGGCCATAGTTATCATTCACGGCCTTAAAGCCATCGAGATCGACAAACATTAGTGCTACTTGCTTATTGCCATGTTTGGCTTGAGAGAACGCCTCCTCCATACGATCCTTACATAAACGTAGGCTCGGCAAACCGGTCAGAGCATCGTAATGGGCCTGCTTTTTCAGCTCTTCTTTGGCGCACTCCGCCTCAACTAACGCCTCATGCAGCTCTGTGACATCATATTCCGATACCAGCGTCAGATAATCACCGGTCAAAGGGTGACGGCTGGTGCGAATATTCACTGCATGACGACGTATACCTTTTTGCGTGCGCATCAGGTGTTCCTGCTGGCCATCCTGATGAGCCTGAGCTTGCTCCAAACGAACCTTGCCCTCTTCAGGATTAACAAAGCGCCATTCAAATTCAGATAACCTATCGTCACCGTCACGGCTGTCGCTCTCAGCAGCACTGTTACCGACTTGATCCCCATGAACATAACCATAGAGCTCAGCCGCAACAGGGTTTTCAAATATAGGCTTACCTTGCAAAGTAAAGCTGGTCACTGCAACGGAGGTATAGCGCACGGCCTCAGCAAAGATCAGAGTTTCCGGGTCTTCCCCCAGATTGACCTCTTCACTGATAAACGCAATGATGCCTCGGTGTTTTTCGGGACCTAATAACACGGCTTTATGTCGCATCATCAGGGTTTTGGGCTTACCACCAGGATAGGTGGTCCAGGGATCAACGGTCATACCCTGAGCAACGGCTTTATAGAAGGTTTGTTCAGTACGCTGGCGGGCACTTTCCGTATCGGCTGACAGGTCTTTATCGATCAACTGCTGCACCTGATCCAGTCCCCAGAACTTCAATGCGCTGGAGTTACCCCACCAGAAGCCATGCCGGTCCAAATCAAAGATCCAGATAATATCCGGCACCAGTTCAAAACCCGCAATATCACTCGGGGAACTTAACACCGAAAGGTGATCGAAATTGGTTTCGCTATACACGTACAAACCTCGGACAGGGCAGATGTTTTTGGGAACATCCTGTAAAACGCAGCAATCTCAGCAGCTTTTCATGCTATACCCGCTTAGTTTTAATCCAGCATATCAGATATAACAAGTCCAGAATTGTCGCGTCTTTGTAAACGCCGAATACAGAGACACCAGACTACAACACTTTGAATAGAGTTTTAATTCAAAAAAACAGATTATTCGTGACCCATGAGTACAGTTAAAAACCTCAGGATTGTCGAAGCGGGGTTAATAGACTCTCAAGACCGTTAATCTGTAGCTCCAGCATCAGGGCCATCAACATACCCAGTTCACCGGAAGGAAAACCTTTTTTGCTAAACCACAAAAGATAAGGCTCCGGCAGGTCCATCAATACCCGCCCCTGATATTTGCCAAATGGCATCTTCATGGTGGTGAGTTTAAGCAGAGATTCAGGGTTAATGGTATCTAACACGATATATCCTGTTGATTGGCATAATTAAGGGCAGCCCATAGAGCGTTGGTGAGCCAAATGTTCGACAGATCACAAATCATTAATCGAATGGGCTTGTCTCGCTGAAGTTATCTTACGTTTATCCAGCCAAAGCGCAACTGCTAACCAAATCAACAGAAACATCAACAAAACTTGTGGTGTTTCAGCGACATACATCACCTGACTGCTTAGCAGAATGGTCCCGGCTATCAGCAACAGGTAATAGGGTAGATTGATCAACCCTGCTAAAAACACCACTCGAATAGGATGCCGCTCAGCCCCCTGATTAAACATGTAAAAAGCCAAAGCATTGGTGTGTAACATCGCCAGGAACAAATTTCTTAAAGAGAAACAACCAGGCTTTTGACCTTCACCTTGTTTAAGACCAACACAATAATAGCCCAGACTGTAATTGAGCAAAGAGCCCAAAGTAGCAGCGGTCACCATAATGACCGTCAGTACTAGCATATCCAACCAGGAAGGATTGGCTAATACCACCAGTACTACCGCAAAGAATTGCCCAGGAAAGTAAAACCCCAGATAAATAATAGATTCCAGCAGAATAATCAGCAGTAACAGCAATGCGGAAGCCAGGCTGAGACGGCCAAGGCCTGTTTCACTAGATGTAGCACCCGGTTCAACACCTAATATGACACCCTGTAGCTGGGCTAATAAAGCCTCACCACCGGGAATCAGGCCTAAACCGGTTAACAAAGCAAAAGCAGAGAAAGCCACTAAGGCAGAGATAGGCAGTAACGAATGGTATTTCATCAGCAGCTCTAACGTTCAGGTTCAGGATACTATTTACCTTGATACGTAGAAAATCAGAGGCTGGTTTATTTCAGCCCTGGATATAGCAGCCTTCTGGAGCAAAATAGAAAATCGTGTTCAATAAAAGGCAAAACAGCCGCATTGTGCGGCTGTTCTGCATTATGGCGTTCACTGCATGAAGTGCTTACATAAGCTGCATTAACTCAGATAGACTTAGCCGTGGTGTTTGTAGTGATCAATCGCACTATCCATACCCGCGACAATTTCATCAGATAGCTCACACACCTGATGATAAAAACGCTCTGCCTGCGGCATATCCCCTTGCTCTTTGCACTGTACAATCTGTTTAATCAGCTGGTGCATCTGCTCATGGGGACTTTCAATGGCTTTCAAATCAGAGTTATGGCTGCACACTTCATGACCTTCACCGTAGTACCACTGGCCAAAATCGCACTCATGAGCCGATACCGCCTGGTTCATAGAGATCCCTTTACCGGTATCCAGGAAAGTCCGTAAACGCATCTTCCACGCCAGGTGAGCACTGCGGGCCACAGCCAACTCGGTCGCTGGATCTTTACGTACCTTAAAGCGACGCACAATACCCATCAGGGCAGTCATCTCACTTCCCATCAAGGAGGACTTCTGCATAATCTGCCCGGCCCCCGAATAGGTCTCTTCAGCTCCTACCGCAATGGTACTGACACTTTCGTTGATGGTATCGGAAACCTGGCTTTGCTCCTCCGCCGCACTGGCGATCTGATAGACCGTATCGTTGATCTGCTGCATACCATCGGAGATCGCTTTTAACGCATTACCGGATTCATTAGCGACCTCAACCAGAGCCCCAACATGTTGCTGGCTTTCGGTAATCACCTCGGTAGTTTCACCGGTTACCTGTTGCAACTCAGTAATCATCTGGTTGATCTGCGCGGTTGCATCCTGAGTACGACTGGCCAGAGAGCGCACCTCATCTGCAACCACCGCAAAACCACGTCCCTGTTCACCGGCACGGGCTGCTTCAATGGCTGCGTTAAGAGCCAGTAGGTTAGTCTGCTCGGCAATACCGTGAATCACATCCAGAATGGTGTGAATCTCCTGAGATTGCTGGTTCACTCGGTTGATCATCTCAACGGTGGAATTCACGTTATCCGCCATCTCATGGATAGTACGGATACTCTCCTGCACAATCTCATAACTCTCTTTCGCCTGTTGACTGGCCTGATCCGTTACTTCAGAGGTGCTGGTAGTATGACTGGCCACTTCCTGGGCCGTTGCTGTCATCTCATTGATAGCCGTCGCCACCTCGGTGGTACTTTGTTGCTGATTACGGGCCTGGGTAATAGTGTTCTCGGTAATATCAAATAACTCAGAGCCAGAACTGGACACGTTAGCGATCGATTTCATCAGCGTCTTCACCACATCCTCAATATTATTAATAAAGAGATTGATGGAACCGGCAATTTCGCTCAGCTCATTATTGCCGTCGGTATCCAACTGACGACTCAGATCACCATCACCGGTAGAGATGTTATCTACCGCCACACGCATCTGATCCAGTGGTTTAACAATACTGCGGGTAATTACCACGGCCACTAGCAGACCCGCGATCAGGAAGACAACGGCAATCATCACCGAGTGCTGAATGGAGGTATTAAACATCGCCAGATAATCATCACGATCCATCGCTACCTGCAATACCGCAACCGGCTGGCCGGAGAAATCTTTCAACACATTGGCATACACCGCATAGTGGTGACCATTCTGATCAAGCTGAGCCATCTGGTCATCACCACGCAACACCGCAGTTAGCTCAGAAAGGCTTAACAGCTCCTGTCCCTGCAATGTTGAAGCATAGGGTTTCAGCCCCTGACTGGCTTTTTGATACACCACCAGCTCAGCGCCAATCTCTTTCTTCACCAGATCAAAGAAGGATTGTCCCAGAGAGAAACCAAACTCCACCGAGCCCCAATGTTGGCCCTGCACCTGAACCGGCACTACCCCCCGGATACCTAAACCAGCGACACCTTTTTCGATACCACTAACGGCTCGACGCTCCCGATTCGTCACCACGACGGTTTCACGGAAGCTGGACAGATCATCACCAAACTTCTGGGTTTTATGCACCCGTAGATAAGAAGTTGCCGGTGGTTTATGGAACTGGAACTGCCTTAAACCAAACTCGGATTTTAGGGTTTTAAAGCCTGCTTCCGTACTGACGATCAGGCTATCACGACCACCATTGGCCAGAGCAGCCTGAATTTGCGGTTCCTGAGCCACATAACTGGCCATGGCCGTTGCCAATCGCTCCTCAGACTCAATTTTGGCCTGCACCTGGTTAAACAGACTTTTGAGCTCTCTGTGCTCTGCTTCCTCAATCAACTGTTTCATATCAGACAGCAGGAAAGGAATCACGACAGCACATACCAACAACATCAACAGGGAAAACCCCAACACCAGACGGGTACGGATACGGAATCGGCTGAACATATAGGCCTCTAAAGGTAGGGGCTGCAGCACTCAAACGGAGAATAAAGACACTTATTCAAAAGCCCTTTAGATCAGGGCGATACCAGCCTTTTATCCCGTCAGAAGCCTGCAACAAAACTTTAACAGCTACTAATTCATATTTTAGCAATACAACATATAGATACACAATGTAACATTTAGCCGAATTCAGTACTCTTTAGACTAAAGCGACGTTAAAAGACCAATCAAAACGCATAAGCAAGTGATTGAGGCGAGGGCAATATTAGTGAAGTAAGTCAGCGATAGGGCAAAACAAGCAAAGACAGAGGAAAAGAAGAGCGTTAGAAAAGAGGAAGCGAGAATAAAAAAGAGAAACAAAGCAGATAGTGGTTAAAACACAAAACCGGATTTTACCTGTTCAAGATAAAACCCGGTCTTCTGATCGAATCCGGCTATACGTTGCTAAACCCTAACCGGATAGCTCAGCAGGTGAGGTATTACGCCTCGACTGCTTCAACCTCACGATCCAGATTCAGTGTGCTCAGAGTGCGTTGACGAACGCCAGACAGCAGCTCATCGCTATCCGTCAGAGACTCACCGTAAGAAGGTACCATTTCTTTCATCTTCGCTTGCCACTCAGGCGTTTGCATACGATCAGCAAAACATTTCTCTACGATATTGATCATAGTATTTACCGCAGTCGATGCACCTGGAGATGCACCCAGCAGAGCCGCCAGAGAGCCATCTTCAGTGGTGATCGCTTCAGTACCGAACTCCAGTTTACCCGCTCCGGTCTTTGGATCTTTCTTAATGATCTGTACACGTTGACCGGCCATGGCCAGTTCCCAATCATCATCTTTTGCTTCTGGGAAGAAGTTGCGCAGGGCATCACAACGAGCGCTGTGAGATTGACGCACTTCGCTGATCAGGTAACGAGTCAGATCCATATTGCTCATACCCACCGACAGCATGGACTTCAGGTTGTCCGTTTTAATACTGGATGGCAGATCGAACATGGAACCTTTTTTCAGGAACTTGGTGGTAAAGCCAGCAAAAGGACCAAACAGCAGGGCTTTTTTACCGTTAATCACACGGGTATCCAGATGAGGTACAGACATAGGCGGCGCACCGATCGGCGCAGTACCGTAAACCTTGGCCATATGCTGCTCTGCAATCTCAGAGTCTTTACATACCAGCCACATACCGCTCACAGGGAAACCACCGTAACCCTTACCTTCCGGCACATCGGCTTTCTGCAGCAGAGGCAACGCACCACCACCGGCACCCAGGAAGACAAAACCAGCATTGATTGTCACATTGCTGCCATTTTTATCTTTTAGAGTAACATTCCAGCGGCCATCAGCATCTTTTTCCATATCCTGAACATTGTGTTCCAGCAGCAATTCATAGCCGTCTTGCTGCTCTAGGTGTTTCACCATGTTGCGAGCGACAGAACCGAAGTCGACATCAGAGCCGTAACGAACGCGAGTCGCCGCTACTGGCTCATTCGGGTCACGGTTTTGCATCACCAGAGGCATCCACTGGCGGATCACTTCGTGATCTTCGCTGTATTCCATGTCTTTGAAAGACTCGGTTTTGCTCAGGGATTCATAACGAGTGCGCAGGAAATTAACGTTTTTCTCGCCCCAGACAAAACTGCAATGGGGAGTCGGGTTAATAAACTGCTCAGGGGAAGGCATCGCATTCTGTTCGACCAGATAGGACCAGAACTGCAAGCTAACTTCGAAAGCGGAGTTGATGGTAAAAGCCTTAGCAGTGTTGACGCTACCGTCTGCCTGCTCAGGCGTATAATTCAACTCACAGTATGCGGCATGTCCTGTACCAGCGTTATTCCAGCCGTCCGTACTTTCGTGGGCAACATGGTCTAAACGTTCAACCATGATAATGTTAGTGGTAGGATCCAGCTGCTTCAGCAGCATACCCAGGGTAGTGCTCATCGCACCCGCCCCTACTAGTAACACATCTGCAGATTTTGCGGTCATACGAGCTTCGCCATTTGTCAATTATTGGGATTGAACCGACACCAGAAGTTGGCTTTTGGCCTCGTCGCATCCCAACAGGTAAACGACGTCTCTGGATATCCCTGTTTTAGTTATAGTGACCGGACTAACATCCTGCCCGATACCAGGCAATTAGATGAGACATTTTGTCCTTAGTTCCGGTTAGATGGCGCAGAATTATACGGATTCTGTTTCAAATGTCTTGGTCTAAAACCGGTTATCAGGTTATCAATTTGGCGAATATTGCGTCTAAAGTCTTACATTTAACCGTCTGTAATGCCTTACTTTTTACGTTGGAACCCGACTAAAGGCTGATAAATAGCCATCCGACAGCCCATGACCGACAAGTCATCAGGTTATCAGTCTTATAACCATTTATGCTGCAGCGCATCTCTTCTTAGATAGATATGCTCCAAAGAAATTTAAAAAAGTTCTAAGAAAAAGAGAAAAATTAGAGTTTTACACCACTAAAATTACTCTTTCACCCTATATTCCCACAAACACTTTGACTGATTTCTATCAATTGCTCTTCAGAAACACCTGCAGCTTGCTGTTCCTTTAAACTCTCAAGATCAATAGAAATGGTACGATTCCGCCCCGAGTTTTTCGCCTGATAAAGGGCGATATCCGCTCGTTTAATAGAATCTTTAATATCACAGTGCGGACACAGCTGAGTGACACCAAAGGAAGACGTTACACTGATCTGTTGCCCCTGATAATCCAGCACAGCATCGGCCAGCCTTTTACGAACCCTCTCCACTACCTCACTGGTTTCAGGCAAATTCATATCAGGAAAGATAAACAGAAACTCTTCGCCACCAAAACGGGATACAGTATCGTGCCGACGAATAGACTGATGGAATACATCGGCTACCATTTCCAGCATACGATCACCAGCATCGTGACCATAGGTGTCATTCACCTTCTTAAAATGATCAATGTCCGCCAATACAATGCAGGCACTGGCACTGTCATCCCTTTGCATCCTATGGACTTCATGAGCCAGCAAGGCATCCACACTACGGCGATTCATCAGTTTAGTGGTTGGATCAAACTGGTGTTTGTTAACGACGGAAAACTCCAGAATCTCTAATACCCTGTAGAAAAAATGATCACGACTTTCCAGAAAAGAGGTAAACAACGCTTCATCAATCACTTCACCACGGTTGAGCTGCTCGACCAGTTCACGCGCCTTAACATGCAGCTCCTTGTGATACTTTTCCAACTTCAAAAAAGACCCCTGCTGAAAAATGGGATCAGCCAGCAACTTATGCATCCAACGACCAAACTTGCAGTGCTCATGGGCATCCTGTGCCACAAAGTCCAGTTCGGTTAAGGGCTGACGCAAGACCAACGCAGTCGTGATCTTGTTCATCCACTTCCTATGCTCCCTTAGTGAACGCTTTATATCTTCAGCCAGAGTTTCAAACTCCTGCTGTTCGATACTTTCTAACAAGTGCTCAAGCATAGATAACTCTCATTTCCAAGTTTATAGCTCGTATTTTTGTTATACCAAGATGATAGTGGTATGACCATTTAAAGTGGAACAAAATCAGCCTTAGATCAAAGACTAGTCCAACAAACCACTACGCGTCGCAGAATGGCTTGAAAGCATGAAGAATCAGAGAGATAGTGGAAGGATAATGTTGCGTAAAAAAGTGATTTTTCCGGCTCAAATCAACTGTATTGATGATGGATAAGCTCTGCTTTAAACACATGACTTACGGCACAGACTTAAAGCGAAGACTCGATTCAGATGGCTGCCAAAAAACGGTTCTCTGCATCACCCAGGGTGTCATCAAAGAGATTCCAGGAATCTCTAATTGTTTAAACTGATGGGTTGCCAACTCAAAATAGGTTATACGACCACTGTTGTCATAGATACTGACAACATCTTGGTGCAAAACGGGCTGATGAATGTCTTGCTCATGGATCTGCTGCAACCATAAAGTTCTGCCCGAACTCTGGCTCACAATCTCTAAAACGCCATCAACTCTGGCAATATAAAGATTTCCCCTGGCCAATATCGGCTGGTGATCACTGCGCTCTTCCAGCATGACCTGCCATACCGTGCTACCATCAAGAGGATTAAGTGCCAATAATTGTCCCTGTTTACTGAGTACAAATAGCCACTCTGAACCGGGTTGTGGCGCTGCCAATACGGCAAAACCCAGTGCTCTTGACCACACAACAGAACCCGTCGTTGGATCTAAACCCCATAAATCACCAACAGCATTAGCCACAAGCATCCAACCTTGTGACGACACTCTCTGCCCCTGAGACGCTAAATGCACCCAAGCTGGTGGATATAAAGGCTCTGATAATTGCTCGCGCCATAACACCTGCTGCGTATCAAGATCCAATGCACTAATTTCACCATGCCTAGCGCTTAAAAAAGCGGTTGAACCAGCAACAACGGGGGTATAGGTTGTCCCTTGCCCTAGGCGCCACTGGACATCTCCAGTATCCCGAGCAAGTACCTGCAAACCATCATTACTGCCAACCAATAACCAATGCTTATAGATCAGAGGCTGAAGAGTATCCAGACGCCCTAAAACCTGCCAAAGCAAACGGCCATCTTGACGCTGGTAGGCACTGATACCTTGTGAAGAGAGATAAATCAGCTGCTCACTCACCTGAGGGTTATTCGGGTGTAAGACAGTCTGAAGATTATTCGGACGTAAAACCGTTTGAGACAGATCAGCAACCGCTGGCTTGGAAAAAATGCCGCCCCCTATCAAAGTTATGGATAGAGCAAAGCAGACAGATAATAGAAATGACAGGGATAACATGGAAAGTTGAGCCGGCCTGCACATAACCGCTCCTCTTCACGATATTGGGTATACCCACCAAGCCATGGCTGGATTCAGCCTGATCAGAATCAGGAATCGACTTCTAACCAACCAGAAAGCAGTGACCGGTCCGTAGAGATTAAAACGCGTTTAAAACACTATAAAAACTAGTTGAGAGCCACCGACAATGCCAGTCGTTTAGCGGCTAAAAGCGCAGTCCATATCACTTCAAACAATGTTAATTCGGCAAAAGCCGTAAACTACACCTGCTTAACCTTTTCTGTTGCACCTGAAATGCCCGGTTATTTAACTTGGAACACCTCCGTATTGGGGTGAAAGGTGTACCAGGCAAACCAGAAGCCGGTTATCGCGGGGATCTCCCGCCCTTGATTGTCAGTCACCCAGGCCTGCTCAGATTCTGCCTGCCAATGAACCTGCAGTTTCTTTCCTGCCAACTGATCATCAAATTTTGCCTGCTGATTTTTATTCAGTTCGTAAAAGGGATAGGCCTTAAAGTGTCCCTCTACTTCAATCCCCAATACCCGCTCTTTAGGGTGGTAACGGTTGGGGGCAATATGAGACACGCTAAAATAGAGACGTTGAGACTGCTCATAACCACTGTAAGGATTACGACTATAATCACGAAAATATCCTGTTTTCGTACTCAATACCAAGGTGTCTGGATAGCGTTTTTTCCATTCCGCCCAAGAGGTATGACGAACAGGCAACATGGTGAGGCTTTGTCCCTTCATCGGACCTGTGACCGCTTTAGTCAGCATCTGAGACCAGAGAGATTCTGTTTCCCTGTCATACAGCAACACATCACTGTTATACAGCAAACCAGACACACCAAAACTGGCGGTTTGACCGTTAGGCAAGGTGCTATCAAACACGACTCCGGTGCCACACAACGGACAGAAAGTGACGGCAAAAGCCTGAGCACCAATGCGATCATTAACAATCTCATGCCAGTTCAGAATACGAATAGGATAGGCTTTGGCCTGGCCGTTAATCTGTACACCTAAAATACGATCATCTGGCTGTAAAAAGTCTGCGTTGTCGGCATGGATAAAATCTGGCAGATCAATAGCAGGAATACCATCTCTGGGCGGACCGCCAGAAAATATCTCCTGTTCAGGAATTAAAGCATCAGACAGCTCAAAGCCATTTTTACTGGCGGCTATAACCTGCGACATACTGACCAAATAGATCAGCAGCAACATAACAATGAATAGGATCGAAGATAAATAACCCGAGGATAAACGGAGTAACATCGTAAATGACCACATAGCATCTTCTCCTCTTCAGCACAGCGGGCTGGGGCTTCCTGGATATATACGCAATCGAAGCGATAAAAGATGCAGCTTTCTCTTCTATAGCAGTCCATCCGTCTCTACTGAGGAGGACAAAGAAAAGTGTGACTTTTGTAAAGAAGCTTCTCCTCAAATGCTTAGCAACACTATTATTCCGACAAAATGAGTCAATTTTTCTGGCTACAGGCCCAAGTTAAGATTACTTTAAAATAGATCGGCTACGTTTCTTTACTGAAAACAAAAACAATCCACGTATATTTGACCATCAACAGACGTGAGTCGAACAAGACCTTTATTTAAGACACTCAGGGACACAACACCATGGCGATTACTCCCCGTCAGGTTCAACTGATTAAACAATCTTTTGCCCAAGTTGAACCTATAGCCGACCAGGCCGCCGAAATCTTTTATAACTATCTGTTCCAATTTGCCCCAGAAGTGCGCCCCATGTTTAAAGGAGATATGAAGTCTCAGGGCAGAAAACTAATGAGCACACTCAAAGTAGCGGTTAAAAGCCTGGATAATCTGGAAGCCCTATTGCCTGTGTTACAAAAGCTAGCCCGAGATCATGTGGCCTATGGCGTAAAAGCCGCTCATTACACACCGGTTGGTAACGCTTTGCTTTACGCGCTGCGTGATGGCCTGGGCCCTCAGTTCACTCGGGAAGTACGCCAAGCCTGGGTAGAGGTTTATCGAGTGATAGCAAAAGTAATGAAAGAAGCCGCTTACGGCCACCACTAAGGTGGCCTTCACTCAGACAAAATACGACGCAACGTATTACCCTGCTCAACAGTAGTCCTCTTTTCAGTCTCACTATCCCCCCTACTTTTTGCCAGTGTATTGATAAACAGTATCACCATCACCAACCTGCGTGCCCCTCCTCAATCATGCCGAAAAGTAAAGTCACATCAATACGATTCTAAAAATACAATTGATAATAATTTTCATTAATTTAAAATATCGGCCAAATTTATTATTGGGCCGATTTGCGCCCAATTCTGTAAAAAACGTAAAGATTCTGGTCTTGATCCAATCGAGAACGACAATGACCAGCATTTTTCTTTAAAACCGAACCGATATATATGGATATTAGCCACATGCCTATCCGTAAGCCCCGAGCTGCTTTTTCACCTACAGCAGCATCTATTGCACGTACAGCTTTATCTCCAACAATGCGCAGTCTTACTCCTGCATTAACCGCTGTACTGCTGACTTTTTCCAATCCAGCTCTGGCGGCAACAGATCCGCTTACTCAAGGAGAAAGGCAAGTAGCTAAAACTCATCAACAAGGCGAAAAAAATCAACAGAGAATTGATCGCTTGGAATCCGATACGCTTGAACTGTATCAAGAATATCAGCAGATTATTCGTCAGGCGGAAACCACTGAAGCCTATAATCGTCAACTGCAACGTTTGGTGAATAGCCAGCAACTGGAACTAACCAGCCTGCAACTGCAGATTGATTCGATTGAAGATACTGATCAGGCTCTGCTACCTATGCTGGTACGCATGGTTGAGATGTTAGATCGCTTTGTTGATAACGATACGCCTTTCCTGCAGCAAGAGCGTCAGGAAAGAGTGGAACGTTTAGGCGGTTTGATGGATAGGGCCGATGTCAGTCTGGCAGAGAAATACCGTCAGATTTTGCAAGCCTATCGTATTGAAATTGACTATGGCCGCACTCTGGAAGCTTATGAAGGTAATGTACAGACCACTCAAGGTGATCGTCAGGTAACCTTCCTGCGTTTGGGCCGGGTCGCACTTTACTTCCAGTCAGCCGATGGTCAAATCAGTGCCTTATGGCAACCGGAACAACAACAGTGGCAAGCCCTCAGCAGAGAGAATGCCCCTGTACTGAAACAAGCCATTAATATGGCTCGCCAACAAGTAATCCCTGACCTGCTTAACCTGCCGCTGCCTACCATTCAGGAGAAGGATGCATGAGCCTTTTTCGTCGTCACTCA
The DNA here is from genome assembly GCA_964342385.1 of uncultured Oleiphilus sp. Taxonomy (GTDB): domain Bacteria; phylum Pseudomonadota; class Gammaproteobacteria; order Pseudomonadales; family Halomonadaceae; genus Oceanospirillum. Next base: position 14,537 of record CAYFGP010000031.1, read on the forward strand.
GCTACCAAACATTTTTGCCTGAATACCGCTAAAAGCCTGGTCAGTCAGGGTATCAAGCGTGCCGTATTGGCTACGCTACTAGTTTCGCCGCTAGCCACATTACCGGCACAAGCGCAAGAGGCTAATCTGGATAACCTGCTGAAAGAAGTTAAAACCTTTACCCGTGCCGACAGACAGCAGGATCAAAACCGCCTGAAAGAGTTTGGCCAAAACAAAGCTCAGCAACAAGCCGATCTGGATGCCGCCAAGCGTCGCCTACAACAGGCAGAAACTCGCCAAAATGAGTTAAAAGGTTTATTCGATTCACAGGAAGATAAACTCAGCGAACTGGAAACGCTGCTGAAGCAACGCACCGGTCAGCTGGGAGAGGTCTTCGGCGTAGTAAAAGAGCAATCTGCTGAATTGAAAGAGCTATTGCATCAATCTCTGGTTAATGCGCAGTATCCAAAACGGGAAGAGTCACTGTCTTTTGCCAGCTCCAAAGCTATTCCAAGTATGGATAAGCTGGAAACCCTTTGGTTCCAGCTGCAGCATGAGATGACCCACTCAGGCAAAATCACCCGTTTTGAAGGACAAGTTGCCGATACCAATGGCCAGTTCAGCCGACAAGAATTGGTGCGTATCGGTGTATTTAACGCCATGAATGCTCAAGGACAGTTCCTGCACTGGAATCCACAGCAACAACAACTGAGCATTCTGGCAGGCCAACCCGATCAACAAGACCAACTGAATGCCAAAGCCTTTGTTCAAGGTCAGGGAGATCATGCTCTGGTAGATATCAGTTCCGGTCAACTGTTGGCGCTGCTGGGTCAGAAACCCACACTGGAACAACAGATCCATAAGGGCGGTTATGTGGGTTATATCATTCTGGCATTGGGTGTATTGGGCCTGTTAACTGCAGCCTGGAAACTGCTGGCGCTGTCCATTACACGCCTAAAAATTCGTAGTCAGATGAAAAATAGCGAACCTAATGCCAACAACCCACTGGGTCGGGTTCTGCTGTCATGCCAGGGTCGTTATACCTTAGAGCAACTGCAAAACCGTTTGGACGAAGCCCTACTGAAAGAGATGCCGAGACTAGAATCTGGCCAATCTATTCTGAAGTTACTGGCTGCAGCCGCCCCTCTACTGGGTCTGTTGGGTACGGTGACCGGTATGATTGGCACCTTCCAGAGTATCACTTTGTTTGGTACCAGTGACCCTAAACTGATGGCTGGTGGTATTTCTCAGGCACTGATCACCACAGTATTTGGCCTGGTTGTGGCACTGCCGATGCTGTTCTGTCACGGCCTGCTGAGTAGCCAAAGCCGTAATCTGCTGATGTTGCTACAGGAAAAGAGTCTGGCTCAACTGAACAAGATGCCAGTGATTAACGACTCGATGACCGGTCATAACGATACCCAAGCATTAGCGCAACAGATCGCTAAAAGAGAGTCAGTCAGAAAAGGGGAGAATAGCGGTGAAGCCCTGGTTTGACGATCTGCTGTTTTATCTACAGCAGCACCAGCTCACACTAGAACAGTTCCTGCAAGCAGGCGGTTGGGTAATGACCCTGATCGGCCTGCTATGCATGCTGCTGTTTACCCTGTTAGCTGAGCGCTATTGGTTTCGCTGGATCACGTTTTCCAGCTTGCTGCGCCGCAGCTACCATACACTGGCACAACGCCCTCAGGACTGCTTTGCCCCCTGGTGGCAACAGAGTGTTTGCTGCGACTTACGCCTGGCTATTCATCAGCGCATGCCATTGATACGCACGCTGATTGCTATGTGCCCGCTATTAGGACTGCTGGGGACAGTATCCGGTATGATCCAGGTATTTGAAGCTCTGGCCGTCAACGGCACAGGCAACCCGCGTTTGATGGCGGCTGGTATTGCCAGTGCCACCTTGCCGACTCTAGCCGGCATGGCTATCTCGGTAACCGGATTATTGCTCTATAGCCACTTAAAAAGCTGGAGTGATCGCAAGAGCGAACAGCTGCCTAGCCTATTAGCTCAAGCCCCTCTGAATAAGGAAACCTCATTATGAGACGTATTCAGCTCACACAAACTCAGGACGATGCCGCTATTGATATGACCCCCATGCTGGATGTGGTCTTTATCATGCTGATCTTCTTTATTGTTTCCACCTCCTTTGTGCGTGAAGCGGGCATCGAAGTGAATCGCCCTTCTGCTCAAACCAGCACGGGACAAACCAAAAGTGCTGTAATGATCGCGATCTCTGCCGAGGGACAGATCTGGCTGGATAGAAAAGCAACAGATGTACGTATGGTTCGCCCAGTACTGGAACGCCTTAGAGCAGAGCAACCTGGACTTAGCGTGGTAGTTCAAGCTGATACCAAGAGCACCACGGGCGATCTGGTACAGCTGATTGATCAGCTACGCCTGGCTGGCGTGCAATATACTGTTGCGACAAAAACAGCGGATTAATTCACCATGATCAAGAGTGCTGCGATCCGTTTCCTTTTTATTGCACCGCTAGGCATAGCTCTGGCCGGAATCTTTTTTGTCTTACTGGCAGAAATGGTACAGATGGATCAGATCCGAACCCTGCCAGATCAGGAAAACAATGTACTGCATCTGGTACCCCTGCCTGAAGAAAGCGAACTGACGCTACGCAATAGGGATAAGCCTAAGCCACCAGAAGAAGAGCCTGAACAACCCGCAATTCCGAAGATGAACACGCCAAAACCTCAAGTATCCGATAACCTTCAGGCGCTCAACCTGGACGTGGATATTCCTGAAGTAAGAGTGGATAGTAATTTTCAGCTGGATGTAGACCTTAGTCAGTTCAGTCCTGGTGATCCTGAGATCAGCATTGTGGATAACCCAACCCCTTTAAGCCGGGTAAATCCACGCTATCCACGTAAAGCGATTCGTCGTGGTATTGAAGGCCAAGTAGTCGTCGAGTTCACCGTGAGCCCTACGGGTGATGTGGTAGAAGAGTCGATTCGTATTATTAAATCAGACCCCAAAGGCGTGTTTGATCTCAGTAGTATCCGGGCCTTATCCCGCTGGCGCTTTCAACCCCGAATTGTTTCTGGTCAGGCAGTCCCCTTCCCTGCCCGTCAGACGCTGGTCTTTAAGTTAGAAAAATAGTGCATCAGTTAGACAGAGATGATGCTGGAGTATGGATAATGAACGGTTTCATTAACAACAAGCGCCTGCTTAGCACAGATAAAAAAAGCGTGTTAGCAAGTTGGTTATCAGTGGCAACACTAACGCTGCTGTTAAGCACACCGCTCTCTGCTCAGGCGGAAGAAAAGCGCCTGAGCCAGGCTGAATTTAAACGTATTCAGCAGGTGCAGACGCTACAGATGGAAGACCGCTGGCAAGAAGCCAAGAAAGTGATTCAGCGTCACCTGGAAGCAAAACCCCGACCTCTATTGGAAGCTATGTTATGGCGTAGCCTAGCCCAGATAGAACTGCAGGAAGCCAACTATGAAGTTGCCCTGCCCGCACTAAAAAAAGCCTGGAAGCTTGAGCAACTGCCGGAGCATGAACAATTAAGCCTACAAGGCATCATTGCTCAGCTGATGCTTCAGCAAGAGGAATACAAAGAAGGTATTCCTTTATTTGAAGACTGGCTCAGCAAGGTACCTGTTACTGAGCATAAAGCACGCCATTTTCTCTCATTAGCTCAAGCATATAGCCAGCTGGAAAAATGGGCTAAGGCACTACCTAACGCCAAAAAAGCGATCCAAATGGAAAGCAAAGTCCCCACCAGCTGGTACAAGATGCTGACAGGGCTACATAGTCGTCTGGAACAGTGGCCACAAGCCATTCGCGTGCAAAAAATTATTGTCGATCGCGAAGCGGATCAATTGAGTCAATGGCGTCAACTGGCATTGCTTCAGTATCAAAACGGACATAAAAAAGACAATGTGCCTCCTGCGGCTCTGGCCACTTTACGTATGGCTTATGAGCGCAAGCTGTTCGACAAATACGACGATTACCAGTTACTCAGTCAATGGCTCAGTGTCAGCGGCTTACCTTTTAAATCAGCACAAGTATTGGAACAAGGCCTGAAGCGGCATAAGCCAGAGGAGAGTAAAAAACGCCACAAGCAGCAAAAACGTCTGGCTCAGCTATGGATTCGCGCCAAAGCCCTGCCAGAAGCAGAGGCACTGCTCCATCAACTGGCCAAAGTCAAACCAGAGACAAGCTTGTTACAACAACTGGCTCAACTGCAAATTCGACAGAAGCAATGGAGTAAAGCAGAGAAAAGCCTGAAACACTTATTAGCGCTAAGCCCTAAAAATTACGGTGATATTCTGATTTTACATGGCATCACCTTAATACAACTGGAAGAAAGACAGAGGGCAACTGAACAGTTCCAACTAGCTCTGCAAGAAAAAAGCAGCAAACGAGGGGCCAAACAGTGGCTCAGTTATCTGGCTGCCACAGAGCAAAGAAGCTAATACTCGCCCTGTAAGAAAAAAGGAAGCGGCCCTATCAGACCACTGAACAACCAGGCATAAACAGATGAACACTATGACCTCAGCCACCCTACTACAGAAAAACATCCGTGTTCTTTTGATTGAGGATGATCCTCAGGTCAGTCAACTGGTAACTGATAGCCTGACTAGCAAGGGCTATCAGGTCGAGCAGTGCTTTGACGGGCAAAGTGGATTAACCCAAGCCATCTCTCAATCATTTCAACTGATTCTATTGGATATCATGTTGCCTGAGATCAATGGCCTAAGTCTGCTCAGTCGTTTGCGGGAACACAAAAATACCCCAGTGATTGTGCTATCTGCCTGTGGTGGCGAACAGGACCGTATCAATGGCTTTACTACCGGGGCAGATGACTATCTGCCCAAACCCTTTAGCATACAAGAGCTGGAGGTGCGTATGAACGCTATCCTCAGACGCTGCTACCAGGACACCAAAGCCAGCAATCCAGCCCATCTATCTTTGGGCGAACTTCTGCTCAATCGTTTAGAGAAAAGCTTGTCGATCCAACAACAACAGATTGAAGTAACCCCCGTTGAGTTTGAGCTGCTGTGGCAACTGATGAAAACCCCAGAGGACACTCTCAGCCGACCTTATTTGTATCAAACCGTACTGAACCGTTCCTATAGTCGCTACGACCGTAGCCTGGATATGCATATCAGCAATCTGAGACAAAAGATTAAGCAGGTATTACCGGGCAGCAATCTGATTCGCACCATACGAGGTCAGGGATATCGCTACCAATGACCAAGCGATTGTATCTGCTATTGGCGATCTCCTCCTGCGTGGCCCTCTTACTGTTTGCTGTGCTACATCGGGTGGATGAGAAGCTGCAACACCGGCTTACAGAGATCTCTCCCGCTCATCAGCAACAATTACTGGATTACGCCCGCCAGGCTGAAGCCCTTTATTCAACTAATGACCATGCAGGTGCCGAAACTTTCTTTAACCAATTGGAGAGTCAGCACAAGACCTGGGCTGCGATTCTGAGCCATGAACAGGTTGCTCTGCTCGGTACCCAAGTGCCCAAAGATCAACTCAGCCAACTGAGCTTTCAACGCAAAATCCAGTGGCCTGTACACCCTCAATGGCAACAGGTGATTATTGGCATTCATTTTCAGGATCATCCTGCTAGTTTTGTCATTCGCCTGCCACAGAGCATGCATCCCAAACCCAACCTGAGCTTAGTGCATATCTCTCTGACATTGGTGTTCCCCATGTTTATTATGCTGATCTCTATTCACTGGCTTTATCAACACCTGATTCGCCCAGTCAATATTCTACAAAAAGCCTCTCAGGCGATGTCCAGAGGAAAGTTCGATCAAGCTGTAGCACCACAACTGGGTAAACGCAAAGATGAGCTGGCACAGCTGGCGCAGACCTTCGATACCATGGCGAGTCGCATTGATGCTCTGATCAGTTCCCAGCGTCAAATGATTGGTGATCTGTCCCACGAGCTACGCACCCCTTTGGCTCGCATGAGCCTGGCGCTGGACAGTGACGATTTAACCATCGAAGAGCAAAAACAGCGTATACAACGGGAAATTGCCCTGACGAATCAACTGGTTGAAGAGACCATGACTTTAGCCTGGCTGGACAGCGAACACAGCCAAACCCTGAGCCCTCAACATCAGGAAGCCGTGCAACTGAGCCTGCTGCTGGACCTGATCTGCGACGATGCCGAGTTTGAATTTCCTCAACTGAGTATCCAACGCAACTATCCCGCAGGGATCCTGCTACACAACAGCCACACCCTGGCACTCAGTCAGGCCATTGAGAATATTATCCGCAACGGTTTAATGCACAGTCCGGAACAAGGCGTGCTTTTTGTCAGTGTTCAACAAAATGAGCATACACTGCATATTCAAATCAGAGATCAAGGCCCCGGTGTCCCAGAGGATAAACTGGAGCAGATTTTCCAACCGTTTTATCGCCTGGATAAAGCCCGAATGCGCAAAAAAGGCGGTTTTGGTTTAGGCTTGGCTCTGGCCAGAAAACAAACACAACGTTTAGGCGGCGAGCTCAGTGCTCACAATGCACCTGAAGGCGGCTTAGTGATGACACTGCAACTGCCTTTATCCCCTCAAGACTAATCTCAATCCCGGTGCAATGTTTTCTCTTAACCTTTTAACCGCCTAATCTTTTAACTATCCAACCTTTGAACCACTCAATCCTTTAATCTCTCAGCGTTTATCAATCGAACGTAACGAATAGCCCGCTTGATCAATCCCCCTACGAATTTTCAGTCCACCATCTGCTATCTCTCGTCCAATCCAATCCAATCCAATCCAATCCAATCCAATCCAATCCAATCCAATCCAGCTATCAGATCCTACTTTTCCTGAATATGGAATTTCCCCCCCTTGCATTTGCCCACAAATAAACATATTGTTTAAAAATAAACCTAAATATCATTTTTGTTTAACCAGCAATATAAATGTGAAAGGTATGTTTATGCAAGATCAGAAGAGAAGCGGGAGAGCAGTTAGGCACATACCCCACTGCATAGCTCCCGCTATACCTCTCATCCAGGGTGAAAAAGCCAATACAGCAACAAGCCAACGTCTAACCACTAACTTTCTTCAAGCTGATAGACAGATATCAACACAAAATAAACATAGCGTGAAACAAAGCAAACAAAGTATGGCTCAGGCCAAACAAAACACAAACATTCTACAAACAGCATAAGGAGCATGACGATGAAGATCAGCGCAATGGAAAAAAAGACACTGAAGATGATTAAACAGCTACCTGCTCCAGCTCTACAACAGGCTTGCCTGCTACAAGGCAGCCCCGGCCGTATTGCACGAAATGAGTTCTTCGAACGCCTGGTTTCCCGCTGTGTGGATGATCTGTTGGGATATCACGAAGCGGGTTGGTACACCTGTTCACCTATGGCGGGTGCTATCGAATATCAGGGTGCGATGCCACAGGATGTACGTCGCTCAGGCAGTTATCGTATGCTGAATGAAGCGATGAAAGTGCAGCAACGCAATGAAGGCTTCGATGAATTGATGAAAAGTATTCCAGCCCGACAATGTGTCGCGATCCTGATTAATGACCTGAGAGAGCGTATGGAGCTGACACAGGATGAGACCTGCCAGACTGAGCAGTGGGAGACTCTGATAAACCAGCTGCAGTTAAGCCGTTTCTTTACTCCGGCTCGATTAAAAATTATGTCGGTTAAAAATATGCGAGATAACTGTCACCTGGGTAAAAACAAACTGTTGCAGGTAATGCTTGGACCCGTTGCCGAAGCGGCCTGATCAGTATCAACACACAGGATCAGTACTAATACACCTTCACACCTGTTCAGAAAATTGTTTTTCCTCTTATAAGCTCCATTTCCGTCCCCCTCCCTCAGCCAGCATCCTGAAAATAGCGGCACGATAATACCAGTCTGTTTGTATTCAATCTCAGGGATGCTGGCTAAAAGCACCTAAAACCAAAATAAAAAACCCTTTAAAAACAGAAAGATAAAACAGAATATGGGAATCACTGTAAAAATATACAGTTTTTGCTTGCACTTTTCGGATTCCGTCGCTAACATACAGCTATCCTGAAAATAAATGAATTCAAAGCCCTGATGCTTCACAAGAACATCGGGGCTTTTTTATGCCATTAGGTTTTCACTAAACAGATAAAGTGAAGCAAACGCCTTACGACATTATCTGCATAAAACATCAGAGAGCATCGTGTATATCTGCTCTAATAAATTTTGTTTCACTCTTGAGATAAGGAGGTCCATAAACCAGAGATCAAACTGACCTCTGGCAATCCTACAACAACGGCCGGAACGGTAATTCATGGAAGTCATACAGCTATGGAACGTTATGCACATACAATTCTGGCAGGGGTGGTCACTATTCTACTGAGCTGGGTAGGGGTCACACTGACAGACTCTGCATCCAATATTGCCCGCTTGGAGGAACGCCTTGTTGCTCTGGGACGGGAGGTTCAGATGCTAAGAAACCAATTAAACAATCAATACACGCAACGGGATGCCGAGCGTGACTTATCAACTATTCGCGCCCGCTTAAACGAGCATCAGGGCCGAATAAATCAACTGGAACAAAAAAACTGATATCAATATCTACTGCTGTTTTATGCGGTCCTTTGTTGCCGATGTTGATATTCATCGTTGTTCCTTTTTTGATCCGATACTTCATCAATCTCTACTGACTGAAACTCTAACGAAATTCTATCGGGTCTCTTACCTTAATAAATAGCATTCAGTCAGATATCACTACGATTCTGATCTTGCTGTTATTCATCCTTACAAGCAAATAGTACATGCCTTTAGGGGTATACACTTGCTTACACATACTTAAATAAAAGTATTTCTATATCACTCAGCCTGTATCAAATAAGCACAGTGCTTTGTTGAAGAAAATCTTTTATTTGAGTGCTTATCTTGGAGATTTATTTATGAGTTGTACTTGTACTCAGGACACTGCATGCGATAACGCAATGCCGGGTTCTATTGAAGTTAAAGGCGATCTGATTCTACACGAAGGCAGCACACTGAATTTTGGCTGCTGTGATGATGACTGTAACTGCCAATCTGGCGGCTCCGGTGGCGATGGCTCCGGTGGCGATGGTTCTAACGGGGGCGATTCCAACAGCAATATCGATATCTATCTGAACAGTGTAACGACTAATAACTCTGGTCTATCGACACTAACGATGAATAGCGGTAACACTTTCACTATTCAACAGGCTGTAACCAGTGTTAATGGCCAAACAGGTGATGTGGTAATCGACCCCGTTGTTCTGGGCGTAATGCCATATCAACAGAAAACTTATTTCAACCATGCTGCCAATACTCCGGCTCCGGTCAGTTTTAATATGACCGACCCGACTTTGAAGCGGGATGTACATGCTCTGATTCTTAAAAATGCCGGATCTGCTGGTAGCAATCCGTCAGTAGCTGAATTTAACAGCAATGAAAGCAGTGATTTTAACTCAACCTCTCGTATGCAATTTGACGGACAAATGCATCCAGCACAAACAGTAGAAACTATTTCTATGATTAACGAACGAGCAACAGGAAGTGCTCGTATTTTTTCTGCACAAATTGACATTTTTGAACTGAACGACATTAAAATCGAGGCAGCATAATGGCTAAATATTATACCTTACAGTTAGTCCATGGCTATAATAACTATACTTATATTAATGAAACCAAATTTTGGTCAGGAAGCACTCTACTTTCACATAATGATTTTACAGTTGTTGCAAATACCCCAGTACATGAGGGAGACCCATCTAATACCGTAGATGGCATTAATCAAAATGATACAGACATGTGCTATTTCTATCAAGAAAAGCTTCCTGGCTGGATTATGTATGAATATACTGGCTCATCTATTATTGATGGCATTAGCATTACTGCTAGAAACAACAGTGGTCTTTATGGACCAACAACATTTAAGCTTTATGAAATCGACTCAAATACAGTGCCTGAAGCTTACAACCCCCTCTGGCAGGAGGTAGTGCATGTTTCTACAGTTGAAAATACAGATACAGCCTATGACTCTGGTGCCCTTACTACTAGTACTGATTTTAGTGAAAATACGATACACACATTTAATTCAAATACAGCTCCAGAAAAAAGATATTATAAGCTAGACATTATCGAGGGCTATCTTGAATATGCCTATATTAATGAGCTTAAACTGTGGAATGGACAGTCACAAATTTCTCATGAAGACCTCAATTTTATTACCAGTAGCCCAACATATCGAGGCGATGGTAGTACAACAGTTGACGGGACTGTTCAGCAAGAAGGTGATGTATGCTGGTTCTATGATCACAGTCAAACCATACCTGCATACCTTATTTATGAGTATACGGGATCAGAGAATATCGATGGCTTGAGTATTTCAGCCCGAACTGCAGATGATTTGTATGGACCAACAACCTTTAAATTTTATGAATTAGACTCATCCACTACACCTCTACAATCTGATTTCCGCTGGAAGCAGGTATTATCCGTCGCTTCAGCGACGAATAGCACTGCAGCATATGATCCAGGCTCAAAGGCACACAGCTCGAACTATGCTGATAATACAGTCCATCCATTTGGTCCACATGTAAACCTATCTGCAAAGACGCTCCTACGTAATGCATCGGGCGTCACCTTTACATATTCTTCAGGTAGTTTTACCCAAGTTAATGCAGGTCAACCGTCTGAAACTGATTTTATGAATCATGGTATGTCCACAATGCCATATATTCCTAAAAATGAACTAATGGCCTGGGAGCCGTCCGGTAGTTTTACTGTGGAGTACTATGATCAACTGGCAACTACCAGTACCAATAAACAGCTGCGACTGACATCTGTACCAAAAGCACAGATTGCCTTGCCTGTTAATGTTATTGATATCACCGGAGTGTCTGAACTGAATGGTATTTCGGTTACGCAAGAGCTGCAATTCACTGGCGATACCCGTTTTGCTATCAGTATTGATGGTACTAATTGGAAAGCATGGAACGGCACAAGCTGGGATGATCTTAATGCCTTGTCTGCTGATCTGGTGAGTGCTGATTACCTGATGGGCAATGGTATGAACATTAATGTTCTGAATGACTTAACCTGGACTGAGCTACAACAGCTTTATACCAGCGCACCTACCAATATTGCCATTGCTTATGCCGCTGAGTCTAAGCTGCTTAATGACGTGGCTGCCATTGATCGTATGGAATTGTCGATTAACCATGAAGGCGAAAAGTGGGTTCGAGATCACGGCCAAATTGAACTGGAGATCAGTGAAACAGGTTTTGTCGCAACCCCTGCTATCGACTGTACCTTCAAAGTGAACTATCAGGACACAGCAGCCTGATCCATCAACCTTTTCTTTTTCTACACACTCTTTTTACAAACTCTCAACTTTATTAATTCATTCAGGCTTTCCCATTTGGGAATAGCCCGATCTCTTACGCCTTTTTGTTATTCAATCCAATAAAAAGGCGCTTTTCTTTTAAGGAAATAATTATGACTTGTACATGTAACCAAAACTCAGCCCTGACAGATGCTTTTGATGTAACGGGTGACTTTGTAATGAACTCTGGCAGTACTTTAAATATCAGCATGTGCTGCGATGATGATGGCCAATCATCTGGCTCCGGTTCAACCCCTGGTACTATCCAGAATGACTTTATCGTCAATGATGTTGTGATGACAGCGGGTACGGCGTTTGAACGCTCTCTGTCAAATAATCAAATGGCATACAACCTACTGGCCTATGCCCTGAAAGAAGAAACATCAGGTTCAACAGTTAATCAACTGATCTCTGCTGGCGCAGATTCTCTGGTATCCCTGTCTCAAAGCCAGGAACATCCAGTCCCAGTAGAAAAACAGATTACTAGTCAGACCACTCAGCCATCACAGAATGTCATTCAAACCATGACCTCTAATAGTGAGAAAGGCCAGACGATCAGTTCGTCTTACCCTCCTTTGTCAGGTTATCCGCTATACCGCGCTTTTGATGGTACCAGTTCACCATTTTTTTCGTCGACGTCCACACATCCACAGACAATTGCTATCGAGTTTGATCAACCCAAGACGATCAATGCCTATCGTTTAGCAGCTCGTTTGGACCATGTCACAGACAGAATCACCCGCTTCACTCTACAAGGCTCTAACGATGGTAATGTCTGGACGGATATCGACGATCAATCCGCCAGTGATATCACCTACAATGCAGAACACTGGCACGAATCAGCTACTTTCCCTGCAGTAACTTACACCCACTTCAGACTGTATATTACAGCAACCGGCGGGCAGGGTTATCCTTCAACCAGTGGTTTTGAGCTGATTTCCAGCGGTACGAACACTGTTATTGAAAAGTACCAACAGTTTACGCCAACCAGCTTCAGCAATCAGATGACGATTCAGGCATTTGACAATGCAGCTAATGCTGTACCTGTGCTACTGGAGCGAGCTGGTATTTATTACACCTTATCAGCTGGTGCACTAACGCCGACGACCTTCTCATCAGTTGCTGATATTGCCGCGAATGGTTTTACTTCAGCCACCTCTGTCGATGTCTCTTCTTTGGCAGCGCCTTTTAATATTATTTCCGAAGGCAGCTCAGCACGCGTTACCTCTACCTTGTCTGGTTATGCCTATGAGCCTACGTCTCTGTTTGATATGACATCACATGGTCAATTGAATGCCGTCAATATCTCCGCACCTGCAAGCACTGCAATCACTGTTCAGACGGTAGTCGGTAATTATCTACGCTGGAACGGTGTGTCCTGGGTCACTGCCAGTGGTGTGACAGATGGTAATAAAGCCTCTGATCTCAATGCTCTGATCGCATCTGACTGGGCAGCTCTGGGGACTGCAGAAATTGGGTTCAGCTATTTCAATACCAGCAGTAATGTGGATTCCGCCACGGCTACCTTGAACTTTGTTTCCAGCGGCGGTGCATCAACAGGAGCTTGGCTGAAGTGCGATGCATCTGAAGTGCGCATTCGCTGGTATGAAGATAAAGTCACCTTCACCGCTGCCCAGGATGGTAACTACAAGCTGGCTTATCAGGATGCAGCGTAATCTTTAACACTGCTTTCTGTGTTTCCTGACCTGCATTAGCAGGTTTTTTTATGCCTGCTGTTCGGGTCCGATTACCGACCCGAACAGCAGCGTAATTAAAATCAGAGCGCAAAAAACTCACAAGATAAATATCGATATACCAAAATTAATTATGCGAATACTTAATTATTTCTTGTCAAACACCTGTTTTATTTTTTAGTTTATAACAGCTTGATTGCAACGATTTTTTAATATTGTTTAAAACGCAATCGTTGTCAAAATGCCATTTTCATGGCTTAAATTGCGTCTTTCTGTGTTGAACTCCTATGAACGCTCGAATAACTTTATCGGCGAAAATAAAAACAATATCAGGTAGTCCAGTCATCGGTTTAATTCTGAGCCTGATGATTTTCTGCCTGGCTAATACTGCATACGCAGACAAGGAGTTAGCACTCATGAGCACAAACACCCTACCTTCCGGTCTTTCTCAGGAAAAGTATCAGCAGTCACTGGATTTTGCCCGCTTGGCTTCTCAGACCTACGACTGGGATGATTATCTTGTCGTCAATGTGGCACTGAATGTATTCACGGGTATTTCAGATATTAAAGCCCAGGACTTTACCACCGAGAATTACCAAAGAATTGAGAACGGTGGCAGTTATATCGACTGGATTGGTAGTGAAGGCCTGGACTATGTTCTGTTTGAAGAAGACGATGGTGACTTAGTATTGGCTTTCCGGGGCACAGAGCCCCTCTCTGCCGTCGATTGGGCTGAAGATATTGAACAGGCTTTTGGTCAGTCCGAACAATACGAGCAAGCGGTTGACCTGGCAAAAGAACTACAGGCCAGCGTTAATCAATACAATCAGGATAATGGCCTGCAAGGTGAAGCCGCGATTGAGCTCTCTTTCACCGGCCATAGTCTGGGAGGCGGCCTGGCTACTGCAGCGGCTTTAGCCACAGGTGAAGAGGCGATTGTTTTTGATGCTGCTGGTTTATCAGCCAGTACCATTGAAAACCTACAACTTGATACTTCCAATGCCTCTGCAATCACCAACTTCAATGTTAAAGGTGATTTTCTGAGTGATCATAACGGCCAGATGGATAGTTCAACCTTAGGCTCTGAGCTGGCAGGTATCGTCGTAGAGCAACGCCAGTATGGTGAAACCTATTGGCTGGAAGGGGTTGATGACAGAGCCGATTTTGGTGGCTGGCTAGTGCCAGATGACACCTTTATCGCGGAACAAGCCGAAGCCCTGTTGAATCACGCTTGGCATGTTTTCACTTATCAGCTGGAAGATATGGCATTTATTGCCTGATCTCTACTTAATCCAACGTCAGCTGACCCCAGCGTCTACTGACTCTAACGTCTATTTACTCCAGCAAGAGTCCTAATATCAACGCACCACTTTTACTTTTCTAGCCAGATGCTTACAGGTATCGATTGATAAGCTTTAAGTGGTGCTTCGCCCTTTACCTTTCGGCGTTATCAAATAGCATCGGATGCCCAGCGATATATTACTCTTTCTGCTTTTACGTATTGCTTGCTCTTCAGACAACTCTCTTCAAACCCTCCAGCTTACGCTGCCTTTACACCCGATTGAAACTGCGCTTGTGCCGCCAGTTTAAAACAACGGGATACCCGCTCCAGCGTTGTATCATCCATACCTTTGGAGCTGAGCATATTGATCTTCAGTAAGTGGGCCTCTGGAAACTGTGGCGGAGAGAGTTTGCGCATCTGATGAGCACAAAACAGAGACTCCGGTAGCAAGCTGATGCCCATACCAGAGGTGACGGCATAGGCGACATTATCCAGTACAGTACTGGTAAACACGGTTTTATAGCGAATATTTTGTTGATTCAGATGCTGCAGAATCAGATCCCGTACGATGCAGTTGTCATCGAACATGGCGATAGGCAGAGGTTGCTGTTCTTCCAGTTTTAGATGAGCAGGAGCCACCCAAATCTGCTGTTCAGTCCAGAGTAATGTTTCCTGCGGTCGGTCTTGAGACAGGTCTCTAGACTGATCTTGTCTTTGTGACGTCTGAGCTCCCTCTTGTCGACTTGCGCTGTCCTTAACCTCAGCGCTTCCCTGCCTCTCTTTCTCGCTATCTGCTTCACCGGAAACAATAGCGATATCCAGCTCACCTGCCGCCAATTTTTTCCTCAAAGTACGACTACGATCACAGGTAATTCTAGCCTCCAGATTAGGCACTTCCCGCGCCAGCACCGGCATAAAGAAATTAAGGAAGTTTTGTGCATAGTCCGTCGGAATGCCAAACCTCAGTTGGCCGGATAGATCATGCTGACTCAGTGCCGATAATGCCGCGCCACTCAGTTGCAGTAGCTGCTCACTGTAAGAGAGCAGAGTTTTACCCGCTTCGGTCAGCTCAACGCCCCGGTTATTACGTCGCATCAGCTCATTACCCACCTGCTCTTCCAGCCGTTTAATTTGCATACTGACCGCACCTTGGGAGCGATAAACCAGATCTGCGGCCTGCTTAAGTTCACCGGTGCGGGCAACTGCCACAAAGGTTCTGAGTAACTCTAGATTTAATACCGGTTCCATATTGTTTCTACCGTCTCTTCTAAACAAATCGGGTCTGAATGACTCTTCTACAAAACTCTCTCAGGCATGGTTAGGCTGATCTCAACGAACAAACACTGCTTCAGCTCTGCGCTTTCAACAGCGCCCTCAGTTCAATACATCTAAATTATTGATTCACTATTATTAGATTGTCTAAATCATGCTTCTTTTTTAAGGTTCATTGCAAGTGCTGGAAGCCAGACGTTAGCGATGACTCATGAAAAACGATCGACTGGACTCCTCTCTATACTGAACTTATTTTGTGGAAACCCACTGCCCCGGAGTTTGCAATGACTAAAGCAGCTGACACCTCTTTCTCAGAAACAAAGAGCGCTATGACGAATAACGCGACAACAAATAGCTCTGTAACAGCATCTACCCTGCCGAATCAAATGTCTGGTGTACAACTCATCGGCCATGGCGGTCTGGATAAGCTGGTTTATCAAACCGATCTAGCAATTCCTACACCTAAAGCCGATGAAGTGCTGATCAGAGTCAAAGCCTGTGGTGTAAATAATACCGATATCAATACCCGTATCGGCTGGTACTCCAAGGGCGTCACCGGACAAACCAATTCCGGTGGTAAAGAAGGCTTTGATAGCGCTAATGATGACGACGCGACTTGGTCCGGTAAGCCAATGGAGCTGCCACGTATTCAGGGGGCAGATTGCTGCGGTGAGGTGGTCGCAGTGGGTGCTGCTGTGAATGCCGAGCGCTTAGGCGAGCGAGTACTGGTGCGCTCTATGCAGTCTCTGTCAGGCGAAGATGAAGCTTTTGACTGTTTTACCTTTGGCTCTGAATGTGACGGTGGTTTTGCTCAATATGCCGCTGTGCGTGCCAACGAGGTCTTTGCCGTCAACAGCACTATGACAGATGCAGAGCTTGCCTCCTTCCCCTGCGCGTATTCCACAGCAGAAAATATGATCGACCGCGCTCAGGTCAAAGCAGGTGATACTGTCTTAATTACCGGAGCATCCGGTGGCGTGGGATCTGCAGCAGTTCAGCTGGCCAAACGCCGTAATGCCAAGGTCATTGCGGTATGCGGTGCCGATAAGATGGCGCAACTAGCAGAGATTGGTGCCGATCAGCAAGTGCGCCGTGGCGATAATCTGATTGAAACACTAGGCAAAAACAGCGTCGACGTGGTGATTGATCTGGTGGCTGGCCCACAATGGCCAGAACTATTGGAAGTGATCAAAGTACGAGGCCGTTATGCGGTAGCCGGAGCCATTGCCGGACCTATTGTTGATCTGGATGTACGTACTCTATACCTGAAAGATCTGACGTTCTTTGGCTGTACCTTCCAGCCGCGTCATGTGTTTGAAAACCTGATTCGTTATATCGAACAGGGCGAGGTTCAACCTTTAGTGGCACAGACTTTCCCCCTACATGAGATTCAGCAAGCACAGCAGGTTTTCCTAGATAAGCAGTTTATGGGTAAGTTGGTTCTGCTGCCAGAGTAAGCCTGCGTCGTAACCTAATAAGCTCTCGTCCATTAAGAGGCTTATAAAAACAGGCTACTGATCCAAGTCGATGACCCCCAGCGACTCAAATCAGCAGCCTGTATAACCTTCAAATAAGTACTTTCAAAAAACTCTAACGCTCGCCTAGAGCTTGCAGACGCCCCAAAATCCCTCGGGATTGGCTCAGATAGGTTTCAATGGCTTCGGTGGCACTGGCAAACAGCTGATCCGGGCTGATCTGAATGCGTTCATTATTGATCACTTCCTGATCCACCAACTGTAAAAAATCTTCTGCCGGTTCGGTGGATAAACTGGTTTGTTGAGCCAGTAGCTGAACCTGTTCAGTCAGGTAGATCAAACGCAGGCGAAAAGCTGAGCTACAGTAGCCACGACTGGCAGTCATAGTGCTTAAACCCCGCATCTGCGCCAGCAGTTCAGCCACATTCGGCAGGCGCCTTAAGGCCTGATCAGCTTCTTTGCGACTGGCTCGATCTTTATCCGTAGTCAATTGATAACGCTCGGCCACGCACCAAATATGATCCAGAATAACGGCAAACAGTTGACTGTGAGCATTAAAGCTATCATTGGAATCCTGAAAACGCTGTTCCAGCAATTCAGAAATACGGTTATTTAACAGACGCCATTTATCGCCCTTAATATTGGGCAGAGGGCTGGCATTTAAGCGTTTCTGATACACGCTAGCCTGATGAGCAATATCCGTGAGTTTGCTTTGTAGCTGGCTTTGGCCATTCAGATAAGCTCCCATTAGGCCACGTCGTTGCTGCAGCAACATCAGTAGATCCAGCAATAGCTGTAACCAGGCAATCGCTTCCACCCGCTCCTGTTGCTGACGTTGACGAATGCGATACTGGCGATAGAGATAACCGCTCAAAAGTCCTAAAACAAGCAACATAGGAATCGTTAAATACAACATGATGTCTTCCCCTTGTTGATCAACAAATTGGTACTGTTTCTGTACTAAGCCTCCGTGCTTTTTCTTTCTATCGTTTTCTGATTGTCCGTTTTCTGCTGATTGGTTCTTTATTATTCGCTTCTATTTACAGAGCCTACTGATCTTTCTAATCAAGAGACCTGCTTGCCCTTTTTACATAAAGCGGCGCTGCAATAAGGCGGCTATTTCAGCTGGTAGCGGGATAGTTTTTCAGCCACCTGCTCCAGATACTCCACAATTTCCAGCGCATCCCGCACCTTGAGATGGTGCTCAGCGCTCAACTGGCTCATGCGGTTCATACGTTCGCTGATACTGTGACCAGCGGATTCATGCTCCTGAATCGCCTGCTCGATACTGGCAATCATCTTCTCAGTGCGATCAGAAAAGTCTGCTACCGATAAAAGGCCCTGTCTTAGTTCCTGACCGGTCTCAGCACCTTGCTGGAGCACCTCACGACAGCGGGTAAACTCTTTACCCGTAGTCGAAACAGCATCATTCACATTGTTTACCAGAGTAGTAATCTGATTAGCGGCTTCTGCCGTTTGTGCCGCTAGTCCTCGAACCTCGTCAGCAACTACCGCAAAGCCCCGCCCAGCTTCACCAGCTCGTGCAGCTTCAATGGCCGCATTCAGTGCCAGCAGATTGGTCTGACTGGAAACTTCATCAATGGTGTTAATAAAACTGCCGATGGCTTCGGTTTGTTCTGACAGTTGACCCAATACCTGTTGAGTATCGGAGAAGATCTGCAGGCTTTGGTTTAATGCGCCGTCCAGAGTCTCAGATTGCTGTTCACCTTGTTCACTCAGTTGCTTGAGTTCCAACGCAGATTTCAGTGTCGCCTGCACATGGGTACTGATCTCTTTGACTGTCACCGCCGTTTCTTCGCTGGCGGTAGCAATAGAATCCAGCTGGCTTTGTTGCTCATCAGCACCACTGACCAACGTACGGGTCACCTGATCCAGTTCCTGAGAGGTGTAGTTGATCTCACTGGCAGCAGAGCTGAGTGCCTGCAGCATCTGTTCCTGCTCACGGGCCAGATCATTCAATGCGATGCTTTGGGCATTAGGACTGTGTTCTTTAACACGCTTGCGGTAGTGACCGTCCCTTAAGGCCTGACACAGGGTCAGTACCTGCTGTCGATCACTTTGATATTGTTGGTATAGATGCCAGAAAAAGCCGGTCCCGGCTAAAGCCAAAATAAAAGCCACAGACAAATAACTAGTCAGCTCTGACGTGGGCAATTTTGATATCGCTAATGCGCTGGCGATCACCACCAGTGCTGACCAGAAACAAAGCAGAGCCGAACCTGCCAGGTATCCTGTTCGCCGATTCACTGTTGGACTAGCCTTAACAGTGGTCATAGTTGAATCCTCACGTTATCCCCCACAAAAGATAAGAGCATAAAGCTTGCCAGTACGCACTTTTTCACAGTTAAACGCGATTTTGTCGTCATTTAGCGTCTTAAATCGGTACTTAAGTCGTACATTTACAGCGAATCAAAAGAGAGACATGCACCAAACTGGTATCAGGAAAATATCGGCGACTCAAAAGAGTGCATAGGGATTATTTGCGGGTTAAAACAGAGACAACCAGTAAAAACCGGAGAAAAGACTAGGTAAGAAACCGGATAAGAAAAGAGCGGTAAAAGGCTATTTAAAATAGTCTCTAACCGCTCTTAGAAGCAGTTGTGAAAAGCTGTAATCGAAAAGCGTTACAGCCTACTCACTCATACCGTGAAACTGGCTGACACGGTGGAAGATATGGTTATCACAACGGTGACAACGTTCAATGGGCTTGGTATGAGTCACCACGACCATTTTGTCGCAATTGGTGCAGGCGAAAGTACCTGCAGTGGCTAACTCACCTTCCAGATAAGTGCCCATATCGCTTTCCAGCTTTTGCTCCAGCTCCAGCTGATCCAGACGGGTTTTATCTGCAACTGACTGTAAAGCCCGAGCCAAAGAGAGCTCCAAAGCAGCCAAGTCAATATTGAGCCATTCACCCAAACCTCGGCCTGTAGTACTGACAAAGTGCCCCAGGTGCTGCAGATCCCGAGTCAACCAAGTGGTCAACAAGGCCACCTCATCCTTAGTCAGACGCTCAACTTCGTATTCAAACTCTACTGCATCTTTAACTTCCTGCTGTAGCGCCTCATACGTTTTGATCTCTGCATCCGCTAAACGGCCTTCGATGCGGGATAAAGCGCTGTCATAGTGACGGACCAGTTTATCCTCACGGATCTCATTTTGTGGCTGATCAGACATAACACCTCCTGGCATACACGCTATCAAGTAGTATAGCTTGAGTATTCACTAATTCCCCTGAGCTGTCATCTTCCAAAACTCGTTATTATGTCTAACAGTTTGCTTTTATTGAGAAATGCCAAACTTTTACTGAAAACTGACAAGCTTTTACAGGGAACGACCAATGCTTTTAATGGAAACCACCAAAGCCAGCACAATGGTTTAAGCGGGTTCGGTCTGTTTAGACGGTGAGGACTCAAATACAGCCTCACTTTTCACTCTACTCTTTCTTCTTCGACGCCACCAAAGCGCACCGCCGATACCACCGGTCAGGCAGATCAAGACAATACTCAGCGCCATCAAACCATCCCGAGCGTTTAAACCCAAACCATCAGCAAAACGCCATTTATGCAGATAACGAAATACCCAGGTAAAAGCACGGTCGCTGGATTGCACCTGAGTCGATAGGGTGCTATCACGGGTATCGACGTAAAAGCTGCGCTCGCCATAGGTCATGGCATACACAGGTAGGCGTTTGTCGATAAAACCGTAATCGGGATCATCCTTAAATTTGAATAGATAACGCTGACCGGTCAGTTGCTGTGATATTTGAGCTTTAGATTGAGAAGAGCCGGCTTGAGAAAGGTCAAGTCCAGTCAGATTAAATAGCTCACCGCGATTTTGACTCACTTGTTGCAGCAACTGCTCGCTATAACGATAAGCACCACCGGAGATCAGCTCTCCGTTACTGGCATTAAGCCAAACCTCAGGTTTACGTGCCTGTAATACTTGCCATACCGGTTGCCCATCAAGCTGATGCAGTACCGCGCCATTAACGGCAGCAAACTGCTGTTTCAGTTCACCAAAGCCAATCTGTACTGTTGCCAAGCTTTTAGCCTGATCCACTGAGATACCTCTGAGTTCGGGAGATATCTTTTCTACCGTGCGTACCAAACCACTCAAACAAAATGCCAGCAGGATTAGCGAGATGCTGGCACCGGTATAGCTGTGCCATTTTTGCCAATGGGCCTTTTTACGCTGTCGAATCGGCAGTACTACAAATAGATAGACACCACTGATCGCCAATGCAATCGCCGAAACCATGGAGAGAATTAACAAAGGCGTACGCAGAGGATTGTCCTGATCCATAAAGGACCAGACATGCATAATCTGAAATAAACCCATCAGGTTCTGGCGTAGATCATCACTTAACGTACCCAGACGATCCTGACGGATATCGACAAACACTGTTAAACCATCATCACGTTCAAAGCTCACCTTCCACACCGGTAGCAGGCGATTCACTTCAGGGTATTCCGAACTAAATTGAGTGATCAGCTGAGTGTCTAATACCGCACTCTTTTTATCACCACTGTAGTGACGGGCTAACTGTTCGGCGTACTGCTGCACGCCAGATGATTGGACAGCACCCGTATGGGCATCCAGAAATACAGATGAAGTGTTTCGATCCTGCCAAAGCTGGAAAAACCACTGTTCACCCAGTTTTACCGGGCGGATACCCGTAATTTCAGATAGCGATAAATTCTGTGAAATGGTTATCGGGTTCTGTGATACCAACTGACTCGGCGATAGCCAGTGCTGACTTTCAGCAGGCCATACTGGAGCAGGGTAAAACATCTTCGCTGGTTCAGGACGGGTTAAACGCATGGTCGGGTGCAATAAGCCACTTAAAGTAAACATCAATAAAGGGACTAATACCAGTACACCGATACGACGATGCCAAAGATAAAGCAGACGTTTCATAACCGCCTCTTATTGTTTTAGCCCAGTGTATTGCTCAACTTTCAGCTCAATACATTTGTGGACTGAGATAAGGAAAAGGGGCCACAGATCTTTGCTATCCGGCAAAAACCTGCGACCAATGGAGTAGAAAAAGGTTTAAGCAGACAACTCATCCTATTTCGGCTGAGCTATCACTAAACGTACTGGAGCTATCAACAACAGCACTCAACCAGAACTACCACTGATACTGCACACCGGCTTTTACGGTACGTGGCAGTGCCGGATAGAACTTACTGCGGCCATAACTGACCTCTGCCTGAGTGGAGTATTTCTTATCAGTCAGATTATCGATACGGGAAAATAGCTTCAGATTGGACTGTAGGGCGTACTGGGCCTTCAGATGAAAAACGGTGTAGTTATCAGCTTTTTGCGTATTAGCATCGTCCATCCAGTAATCGCCGAAGTGATCCACCTGCAGTTGCAGGTTAGGCTCTGGTTGAGACTGCGCGCGCCAGCTTAGAGTGGCAGCGGCTTTTACCTCTGGACCCAGCTTCTGATGTTTACCGGAGTAATCTGTGCCAGAGTTGATGTAGTGGATATATTTATGTTCGGAGCGACTAGCAGCCAGATCCATACTCCACTGATCGCTGATATCGACACCCATCTCCAGCTCGATCCCCTGGTGACGGACTTCACCGGCATTGGTGCGATAGCTATCACCGTTATCGTCGTTGGCCGACACTATGGCGTCGTCGATATTCATACGATACACCGACAACGTCAGGCCCAGATCCTGAGTCAGATAGCGATAACCTAGTTCGTAAGTGGTAGAGGTTTCCTCTTCTAAGCCACCCAGCAGTGAATCGCTATCACCACTCTTCAGGTTATAGAGCTGAGAAGCCGTTGGCAGACGGTTGGCCTGAGCCACACGACCATAAATATTGTTGTTACGATCCAGCTTGTAGTTCATGCCCAGCTTAGGATTCAGGCTGGTAAAGTCATCGGAACGATTCTTCAGCTGACGATTGCCATAACCGTCGTTATCGGTTGCGGCTAAGCGGTTATCCAGCTCAAAACGGCTGATATCGTAGCGCACACCCGCAGACAACATCAGGTTACGACCAACACGTTGGTTGTGCTGCACATAAGGCGAGGCATTCAGATAAGTGGTCGTCGCATCACGGTATTTAAAACCAGAGATATAATCCGTTGTCGTGCCGCGATAGCTGGTTACGGTGACATCAATAGGCTGATAGCTGAGGTTTTCGGATTCGGAATGCTCCAGATCCAAACCAAATACCGTTTCCCCACCATTACCGTGTTGATAACGGCCTTTGCTCAGAATACCAAAGCTATCCACCGCGCTTTCATTATAAGGCGTGTAGGAACGCCAGGTAGCCGTGTAATCATTGGTATTGTGGCGATAATAAGGAATCACACTGATTTCCAGCTTGTCACTGGCCAGATGACGCCATTCCGTACTCAGACGCAGAAAATCACTTTTGCGCTCAGGATCGGTCGCCAATACCTGATCACTTAAACCGGAATCCATTGGATTATTGCGATAATCATCTTCAGACAATGACGTCGCCATCTCATCGGTCATGGTCGAGAACTGGAACTGAGTTTTCAGCTCATTATTGGCATCCAGCTCCCACAGGTGTTTAACCAACAGCTCCTGACGTTCACGGCTGGTATGATCGCGCCAGCCGTCATCTTTTAATGCCGATGCGGCAAACAAAATCGCCTGAGAGTCATTCAGCGCATCCGTATGCTGCACCTTACCCTGGAGATAACCATGCTCACCGGCAAACAGGCTGACCTTTCCTTCGGGAGTAAATTGAGGCTCAGCACTGATCACATTCACCGTTGCCGCGACCGCGCCGGAACCATGCAGGGTACTGCCTGCACCTTTTAGGATCTCAATTTGATCAGCGGAAGTGTTATAGCTCGACCAGCGCAGGCCATTATGGTTAAAAAATGCCGACGATTGCAGCGGTACGCTGTCCTGCAAAAACAGATAGTAGCCGTCGTAGTTCAACGGCATACGAATACCGGTATTGTGTGAGCTGCTACCACTGAGCTGATTGATGGTGACACCGGCAACCTGACGGGTACTATCCTGAATATGCGCGCCCTGATCCAGCGCCAGTTGCTCCTCTTCTACAACACCAACAGCTACAGGCAGCTCACTTTGCACCTCTGATACCCGGCTGGCAGTCACCACAACGGTGACCAGCTTTTTGGCTTCCAGCTCAGCATCGCTTAGGCTTGTATTTTTGCTTGAGGTTTGGCTTCGTGCTTGTTTTTGTACTGCAGTCTCTGCCTGTGTTTGTTCAGCCTGAACACCTGTTGATAGCGCACCTGTAGAAGCCAGCAGGCCCGCACTCACTATTCTAACCAGGGTCTTATTTCTATTATTTTTCATATAACAGCCCGTGTTTTTATAACCGAAAAATCTGGCCGGGATGTTAACAACAAAAAAATGGCGACAAATCTGACACTTTGTCACATGAGACAAGCGACCACATGTGGCAGAAAACCGCATTGAAAAAGCGATAAATAATCGGTTAAGGCGGCCTCTCTGCACTACCTGTTAGCCCCGGTCTGAGGTAAACTTGTCTGTTTTAATTCATCAAGATTTTTTCTGGCTTGTCAGCACACAGACTGACACAAAAATGTTTCGGTATTTTTCAGCCATCGGCTAAATAGAAACTTTTGTGTGAGTGCTTTGGTCTGCCCACTTGATGGCCCTTAATGGTATTTAACCGCTTTGTTAAATAAGCCCATTAAGCTGAGCCTAAGGGCCCGAGACAACCCGGAGCTATTTGTTAACCCTTCTGGTTCAGGCCGGAATTGCAAGGTAACTAAGCGACAATGGACGAACAGTACACTCCCCATAAGATCGAACAGGAAGCACAGGCTTTCTGGGAAAAGAATCAGAGTTTTAAAGCGGTAGAAGACGATAGCCGCGAAAAATTCTACTGCCTGTCTATGTTCCCGTACCCAAGTGGCAAACTGCATATGGGTCACGTGCGTAACTACACCATTGGTGATGTACTGTCTCGTTATCAGCGACTGCGTGGTAAAAACGTACTACAGCCTATGGGTTGGGATGCGTTTGGTCTGCCTGCAGAAAACGCAGCCATGAAAAACAATGTGCCACCGGCGAAGTGGACCTACGAAAACGTTGATTACATGCGTAACCAGCTGAAGCAGATGGGTCTGGCTTACGACTGGGATCGCGAACTGGCGACCTGTCACCCGGAATACTACCGTTGGGAACAGTGGTTCTTCACTCGCCTGATGGACAAAGGCCTGGTTTATAAGAAAGAAGCCGAAGTGAACTGGGATCCGGTTGACCAAACCGTACTGGCAAACGAGCAGGTAATAGACGGTCGCGGCTGGCGTTCTGGTGCTCTGGTTGAGCGTAAGAAAATTCCACAGTGGTTCCTGAAAATCACTGACTACGCTGAAGAACTGCTGAATGATCTGGACCAATTGGACCAGTGGCCTGAGCAGGTTCGCACCATGCAGAAGAACTGGATCGGTCGTTCTGAAGGTGTTGAGCTAAAGTTTGATGTGGCTGACTACGGTGAGCTGGACGTTTTCACAACCCGTCCAGACACGCTGATGGGCGTGACCTATGTTGCCGTTGCTGCACAGCACCCATTGGCACTGAAAGCTGCTGAGAATAATGCTGAGCTGGCTGAATTCATTGAAGAGTGCAAAAACGTCAAAGTGGCCGAAGCCGATATGGCCACCATGGACAAAAAAGGCATGGCGCTGGGTATCACCGCGATTCACCCACTGACCGGTAAAGAAGTGCCTGTTTGGACCGCTAACTTTGTATTGATGGATTACGGTTCAGGTGCTGTTATGGCCGTTCCGGGTCACGATCAGCGTGACTGGGAATTTGCGACTAAATACGGTCTGAATATCGAACAGGTGATCGAAGCCACTGATGATGCTGAAGTAGACCTGAGCAAAGAAGCCTACACCGAAAAAGGCCGTCTGATGAACTCTAGTGAGTTTGATGGCCTGGAATTTAAAGCCGCGTTTGATGCCATTGCAGCCAAGCTGGAAAGCGCAGGCAAAGGTAAAGTTACTGTTAACTATCGTCTGCGTGACTGGGGTGTATCCCGTCAACGTTACTGGGGTGCGCCAATTCCAGTAATCAACACAGAAGACGGTTCCGTGCCAGTACCTGCTGATCAACTGCCAGTTGAACTGCCAACTGAGGTTGAATTTGATGGTAGCGGTTCTCCAATCAAGAAGATGGAAAGCTTCATCAACACCACTTGCCCAATCACCGGCAAGCCAGCGGAGCGTGAGACCGATACCTTTGATACCTTTATGGAATCATCCTGGTACTACGCCCGTTACGCTTCTCGTCACACTGAAGATGCAATGCTGGATCCAACCAAAGCCAACTATTGGCTGCCAGTGGATCAGTATATTGGTGGTATTGAGCACGCGATTCTGCACCTGCTGTACTCACGCTTCTTCCACAAGTTACTGCGTGACGAAGGCCTGGTAGAGAGTGATGAGCCGTTCAAGCGTCTGCTGTGTCAGGGCATGGTTCTGGCGGACTGCTATTACTACGAAGACGAAAAGGGCGGCAAGGTTTGGGTATCTCCAGCTGAAGTGGATACTAAGACTGACGACAAAGGCCGTGTGATCAGTGCCAAGCACCTTCCAACCGGAAAAGAAGTGCTGCACGATGGCATGTCGAAAATGTCCAAGTCTAAGAACAATGGTATCGATCCTCAGGTGATGATCGACAAATACGGTGCAGATACCGTACGTCTGTTTATGATGTTCGCTGCGCCACCTGAGCAGTCTCTGGAATGGTCTGATTCAGGCGTAGAAGGTGCACACCGGTTCCTGAAACGCCTGTGGAAAATGGTACAGACTCATGTGGATGCAGGTCCTGCACCAGCACTGAACATTGAACCCCTGAACGACAAGCAGAAAGAACTACGTCGTAAGACACACGAAACCATCGCGAAGATCAGTGATGATATGGAGCGCCGTCAGACCTTCAATACTGCAATTGCTGCAGTAATGGAACTGAGCAACGCCATCACTAAAGTGAACGATTCCAGCGATGAGATGCGCGCGGTTCAACACGAAGCAATCGAAGCCTGTGTTGTGATGCTGTCTCCAGTGGTACCACATATTGCACATACTCTATGGCAGATGCTCGGTCATGAAGGCGCAATGATCGACGCTGCTTGGCCGACTGTAGATGAAAAAGCCCTGGCTCGTGATTCCATCCAGATGGTGGTTCAGGTCAACGGTAAAGTACGTAGCAAGATCGAAGTCGCTGCAGATGCACCGAAAGATGCCGTTGAGGAAGTAGCTAAAGCCGACGAAAAAGTGGCTAAGTTCCTGGAAGGCGTCACCATCCGTAAAGTCATTGTTGTACCAGGTAAACTGGTCAACATTGTGGCTAACTAATAACCCTTAGTATCGACAAGGATTTGCATTAGCAGATGTTTAGGATTATAACTAAGGGGTCAGCGGCAGTTTTACTGGCTTTAATTGTCAGTGCCTGCGGCTTTCAGCTACGAGGGTCAGCCGGTTTTCCGGCTGAACTCTCGCCGCTTCACCTCTCCTCCCAACCCAATACTCTTTATAACGCGCTCTCTACCCAACTGCGTCAAGGCGGTGTGGTGTTAGATGATCAGGCGGAAAACGCTCATTGGCGTTTATGGCTGTCTGAAGTGCGTCATACCAAGAAGCAAACAACCTACACCTCGGGTGCCAGCAACTATGAGCTGCAATCCGAAGTGGATTTCCAATTGCTGGATAAAGCTGGAAAAGCGATCACGCCGTTACGGACACTGAGAACTTCACGCACCTATACCAGCAACGATAATCTCTACAGTGAAGCCAGTGATATTGCGGCACTGAGATTTGAGATGGAACGTGATCTGGCCAGTCGTATCAGCCGTCAGTTGAGTCAGACCCAGCTCCCCGAGCCTGAGTCCAGCCTTGAGCCTGGGAAAGATCAGCCCTGAGTCTGACACCCCAGAGCTTGTGAAAGACAAGCGCTAGGCTACGATTGGCTAGCGCTTTATTGATTAGCACCACCGTTTTAACAACCCCACGATAAGGCTTTTCCAGATCTTTGTTGGATCTTGGAACGCTTACGGATATAACAGCATGAAAGTTTTTGCAGATAAGCTGCCGGATCAATTTAAGTCAGGCATGAAAGCGATCTACTTTATCGCCGGTGATGAGCCCCTGCAGATGCGTGAAGCCTGTGATCAGGTCCGTGCCGCAGTCCGTTCCATGGGCGCCGAAGAGCGTGAGGTGCACCATGTGGATAACAGCTTCCAATGGTCCACCCTCCATGACGCCAGCGCCAGCATGAGCCTGTTTGCCAGCCACAAACTGATCGAACTGCATATGCCCTCCGGTAAACCCGGTAAGGAAGGTAGTCAGGCACTGCAAGCCTATGCCAAGAGTATCTCAGATAATAAAGGTCAGAGTGACAATACTCTGCTGATTATCTCCGGCAAGCTGGAAGGATCATCCACCAACAGCAAATGGTTTAAGTCGCTGGATGCTGTCGGTGTCTATGTACCAGTATGGCCCGTGGATGCGCAACGTTTACCGGGTTGGATCACCCATCGTCTGCGTAAAGCGGGTTTCCAAGCCACGCCTGAAGCCGTTTCGTTATTGGCTCAGCGGGTTGAAGGTAACCTGTTAGCCTGTGATCAGGAGATTCAAAAACTGCGTCTGCTCTACCCGGATCAATCCCATCTGGACGATCAGGCGGTACTCAACGCGGTACACGACAGCTCTCGTTTTGATGTCTTTACCCTGACCGATGCCCTGCTACAAGCCGATCCGGTACGCACCAGTCGTATTCTCACCGGCCTAAAAGGCGAAGGCGTGGAACCACCGATTCTACTGTGGGGTATTACTAGGGAACTGCGCCAACTGATTACACTGAAACACAGAACCGATCAGGGGCAATCCTTTGATCGTATCTGCCGAGAGTTAAGAATCTGGGATAAACGCAAACCACTCTATCAGAAAGCACTGCGTCAGCACTCACCGAAACAACTGCATCAACTGTTACAGCAGGCAGAACAGGTGGATCGTAAGATTAAAGGCTTGGAAAAAGGAGATAGCTGGCCTTTGCTAAGCCAATTGTGTCTCAGCTTTAGCGGCTTCCAGGCTTTTAAACGCTAAATTGATTCCATAAAATCGATACCAAACTGCCAGCCTTGTGCTGGCAGTTTGTTTTTCTAAACATGCAATAGATGGTTTAGAGCATGTTTTTCGGGCTTTTATTACCCGACACTCAAAGCATCAAGTGGTACTTGCCACACCCGCTTCAGGCTTTGACTCTTTAGGGTTTAGCTCTTTTGGTGTTGACGCTTTCTGTTTTGACGCCTTTGAGATTGAAAAATGGCGCACAATACCAATCAAACTAATCGCAATCCAGAACAGCTCGATAATCACCGAAGACAGGTTCCAGTTTACCAACAGGGAGATCAACAACAGGATAGCCCCGGTCAGGTTTAACAGGGAATAGCGAATATCCCGGCTGTTTAAGCGCTCTGTCTGTAACAGATAAAATGCCAGCACCACCAGAAATACACCCAGGTTACCCACCAGATCAAACCACGTATAACTCATCTCTTTTTGCCTCTGCTCTAGCCACTTTTAAATCCACAAACCAAAAACAACAGATCCATAAATCAAAAACAGCAGACCGAAAAAAAGCCCCCTTGCGAGTTGACCAGAAGTCTAACGCCAGGAGGCTTTTCAACGTTATAGCTAAGTTGTTAACTCTAAGCAAGCAAAAAAACACTTCGCAATGACGAAAAATTAAACAACTCAGGCTTTAAATTGCTAAGAGAATAAGTATTAGAGCTCGCGGTCTCGGATAACAACTTGTGGATTTATAAAGTAAACCGCTTAGTCCGCATCCACACCGGCCAGGGATTCAGCCAGTTGTACCGGCTCAACTTCAAAACCTTCCAAATCGGCATTCCAGTTAGTCCCGATCAGAACACCATCCTGATCCAACTCTGGCAACCACTCCTGAACAAACTCTTCGATCTCAATCTTAGTGACCTGATAATCTGCCCACTCTTCCACACAGTGTACTTCAGCATCTTCCTTGTCAGACCAGAAGGGAATAACATCTGTTTCTTCAAACTCCTGGGAGTCGACAATCACCCAGCCATCATCCGATTCAATACCCCAGACCTCGCCATTGAAGCGAATCTCTTCAATAAACAGAGCACTATTATCATCCAGATTATCGGTCAGACGTGTCATAATAAATCCACCAAGATTAGATCAGCACTAAGCTGAAGAGTCATAGCCAGACAAAATCTTTCGCGTCTCCAACGGTAATGGCTGGCATTTGATCGGAAAGGTTCTGTTCTGGTGATTAAAGCGATGTACACCTGCTCAGAACAAAAGACTGGCCGCGCCAGACTGAGCAGTTAAGTATCGGCTAAATAGCCTTATTTCCGCCAGATTAGCACGCTTTGGCAGAATTTCTACTGAAATTACGCACATTCTTGACCTTATTGTATTAAAAGCCTAGATTGCCCGCTGATTTTCGCCTCTTTGGCCCAAAAAATAGGCTAACCCGGATATTTCATAAACAAGCAGTAGCCTGTCACTTTTAGGTTCATTAT
>CAYFGP010000032.1:0-2434 GCA_964342385.1 uncultured Oleiphilus sp.
ATATTGATAATTTCATGCGTTCGGCTCGTAAGCATTGGGATATTGAAATTAACTTGCACTGGTCTCTTGATGTGTCCTTCAGGGAAGATGCGAATAAAATGAGAACAGATTTTTCAGCAGAAAATATGGGGCTTATTCGACGTATCGCATTAAATCTATTAAAGCAGGAAAAGACTCATAAAAGAGGTGTTGAGAGTCGCCGAAAACGAGCAGGCTGGGATCGTGATTATTTATGGAAAGTACTTACTGCTGATCAGGTGCTCATAGAGTCAACCATTTGAATGCGTTTGCCATGACCTGTTACCGTATTCGATTAAGCAATTAAAAAATTATGTCGTAACTGGTCTAAATCATCCGAGCTTAGGCCTAGGCCTTCCGATAGATACTCCTCTCTACCACCAAATTCCTGCTTCATTGTTGAGAAAAAGCTCCCGATATAACCCTCATCGGCAACGCAGTAGGGGCGTAGGGCGCTGCGTTCTACACAGGGTGGGACATGGCCCAGTGTTTCTAGTACTTTGCTGCGTACCAGTTCATAAACAAAATCCAGAATATGCTCATGATCCAGATGTTGCTGGGTAAGCAAGTAATCCTCAACTATGGTTTCTTCCGGCACATCCAGCGCCATTAAAAAACTGGCGGCGGCGATGCCGGTTCTGTCTTTGCCTGCCATACAGTGGAAGCCGATCACTGCTTCTTTACTGGCGCGGGCTAGCTGCTTAAGAAAATCCCCAAGATTATCGGCTAGATCATTAACAGCATCGATATAGCCCTGCTGCATTAGCTTGTAGGCACCTTGTGCGCTGAGTTGTTCTTTGCGAGCGAGATCAATGACTTGCTCCAGGCTGGCAAAGTCCATCTGGTAGTGTTCGTAGCGGATGACATCTTCTAATAGGGTCGGGTAGGCTTTCTGCTCATGACCAATGCGGAAATCGTGAATGTGAGATAGGCCCAGTTGGTTGATAGCCTGTTGTCCCTCAGGAGTGATACCGCTTAGATGACCTGATCTGAATACTCTGCCCCAGCGTACCTGTTGACCTTGTCGGTTGTGATAACCGCCCAGATCACGAAAATTGAATGCACCGTCGATAGTCTGAATACGTTGGGGGGCAGAGTCTGACATAGGGTGGGGTCCTATCTGATTGATCTGTTAGAAGGCCGGACAAAAAGTTCGCTACCACACTGAAACCAAAGCATTTAGATCTTATTGCAGAGAAGAGGTTTGTTTCACTGCGAATAACTTATCGTAATTTAAAGGATATTTGGTTTCAGTTTTACTTTATCAAGTATAGGGGAGGAATTCTGTTGAATAGGTCGCTTTTGGGAAAAAACACCTAAGAAAAGACGATATTAACAAAATAAACTCAAGGGCCGCAGATCACGCAAGCAGACGGTGTTATTTGTGGAAAGGGCTGTTAGTAGGGAAAGCCGCTTGTGGAGGGGCTTATTGTGAAGGGCGTTGAGTATGAAGAGTGTTTTTTGAAAAAAAGCCCCCGACTCGAGGGCATAAATAGCGAACATGCAGAGAATATTACTGACAGGAGGTTCTCAGAGGCTCCTGCTGTCGCTGTTCAATGGGCCTGATGTCTCTGCTTTCGACGACATCGAAGACGATATTAACCGGTGGGCTGTGAGCAGGTTTGTGTCAGATGTAGTGAGTTGTGCCGGTTTGTAGGGTTTTGTTGCGATTGATGTTTTTCTGACTATCCGTAGTTACCACAATTGAATTTTCCAGCAGGGAGCACATACTGAAAGAAAATAACGGGTTCAAGGCCTTGGACCGGTTCTGGTAAAAAGCCAAATGGATTTTTATGAATAGAATTCTAATACTCTACGCTCATCCATCCCCTCACCGTTCTGAAGTGAACCAACCCTTGTTTGATGCTTGTCAGAATCAAGAAGGGGTGACCTGTGTTGATCTGTATGGGGAATATCCCACCTTTAATATTGATATCTGCCGAGAGCAACGGAGGCTAATTGATCATGATGTAGTGATCTTTATGTATCCTTTGTATTGGTATTCCACCCCTTCGTTGCTAAAAGAGTGGCAGGATCTGGTGCTTGAATACGATTTTGCCTACGGCCATGAAGGTAAGGCTCTACAGGATAAGCTCTTTTTCTGCACGATCACTGCCGGTGGTGCGGAGAAAAGTTACAGTCATAGCAGTTACAACCACTTTACCATTCGTGAGTTGTTACAGCCGCTGGAGCAAATGGCCAATATTACTCGGATGCATTATTTACCCCCTTACACTCTGTTTGGCGCACGTACGGCGGTTGAGGAGCAGAGGTTGGATGAGCATATTGCAGGTTTTGTCCAGCTATTGAGTCTGATTAGAGAGCAGGGCATCAGCTATCAAGATACTTCAGATTACGTCACTATGAATCAGTTTTTGCTGGAACGGGGACTGCTTTCTATCTCTTCTGACACTGG
>CAYFGP010000032.1:2534-44934 GCA_964342385.1 uncultured Oleiphilus sp.
TCCTGGTCCTGGTCCTGGTCCTGGTCCTGGTCCTGGTCCTGGTCCTGGTCCTGGTCCTGGTTCAAGTGGTAATTCAGGTGCAGGCTCAAGCTCTACTTCAGTTGCTTCTTCAGATATGACCTCTTCTCCTATTTCTCAGGAGGGTAAGTTATGACTGGGTATTTCTTACAAGCATTTATTTACCTATGTGCCGCTGTCATCGCTGTGCCTCTGGCTAAGCGTCTGGGATTGGGCTCAGTATTGGGTTATCTGATTGCAGGTGTGGTGATAGGGCCTGTTACTGGTTTGGTCGGTCAGGAAACAATCACTATTCAGCACTTTGCTGAATTTGGTGTGGTGATGATGCTATTTCTGGTGGGCATGGAGCTGGAACCCCGTATGTTGTGGGAGATGAAGGCGCGTTTGCTGG
Organism: uncultured Oleiphilus sp.; assembly: GCA_964342385.1. Classification (GTDB taxonomy): domain Bacteria; phylum Pseudomonadota; class Gammaproteobacteria; order Pseudomonadales; family Halomonadaceae; genus Oceanospirillum. Next base: position 2,944 of record CAYFGP010000032.1, read on the forward strand.
GATTAGGCGGTGCTCAGGTGGCGATTACCACTGGTCTGATCACCTTTATCGCTATGCAGCTGGGCCAGGTGTGGTCTGTAGGCTTAGCGGTAGGTTTGATATTTGCCTTGTCGTCCACAGCGATTGTATTGCAGACATTCCAGGAGAAAAAGCTGGCTAAAACCGAAGGTGGGCGTAGTGCCTTTTCGGTGCTGCTGTTTCAAGATATCGCTGTAATCCCAATGTTAGCGCTGATTCCACTACTGGCTTTGCCTGAATTGGTTGATTTGGCGGCATCTGGTGCGGCGACGGATAGTGGTCATCATGAAGAACTTTCTTTGGTGGCTAATCTACCGGGTTGGGCTCATGCGACTGTCGTAGTGGCTGCGGTTGTTGGTGTGATTGCTGGTGGTCACTACCTGGCCCATCCGCTATTTCGTTATGTTGTAGAGTCTGGTTTAAGGGAGGTTTTTACCGCCACGGCGCTGATGCTGGTGATCGGTATTGCGGCTCTGATGAGCCTGGTGGGCTTGTCTCCTGCATTGGGGGCTTTTCTGGCCGGTGTGGTGTTGGCGAATAGTGAGTTTCGTCATGAACTGGAATCCACTATTGAGCCATTTAAAGGCCTGCTATTAGGTCTGTTCTTTATCACTGTAGGTGCAGGGATTCGTTTTGATCTGCTGATGCAGCATGCCGGTGTAATTCTGGCGCTAACGCTAGCTGTGATGCTGATTAAGGCGGTTGTGCTTTATATTCTGGCGCTGATCTTCCGGGTTAAAGGTACCAATCGCTGGTTATTAACACTCAGTTTGGCCCAAGCCGGTGAGTTTGGTTTTGTTTTACTGGGTTATAGTCAACAGCACCATGTATTACCAACTGAACTGGCCCAGATTCTATCCATGGTTGTGGCGATCTCCATGTTCCTGACGCCAGTCCTATTTATCTTTTTTGATAAGGTGATCGTGCCTAAGTTGAGCCAGAAGGCCAATAAGCAGCAGGAACCAGATGAGATCGATGAGCAGGGGCCTGCCATTATTGCTGGTATCGGACGTTTTGGTCAGATCGTAAACCGTATGTTGACCGCCAACGGCTTTAAAACCGTGGTTTTGGATCACGATATGTCTCAGGTAGACAATGTGCGTCGGGTCAATATCAAAAGTTTCTTTGGTGATTCCACCCAGCCAGATCTGTTGCATACTGCGGGCATTGAGCATGCCAGTCTAATGGTGGTGGCCATTGATGATAAACAAAGAGCCACTGATCTGGTGCATTACATCAAGCACACCTATCCCCATGTGCAGATTCTGGCTCGTGCTTTCGACCGGGGCCATGGTTATGAGCTCAAGCGTGCTGGGGCGGATTGGATTGTCAGTGAAACCTATCATTCCGCTATGGAGATGGGTGGTGAAGCGTTAAAGTCCATGGGACTGCATCCTTTTAGAGTCGAACAGATGAAAACTGCGATGCTAGAGCGTGAACAAGTGCATGAGGCCGAGCTTTATGATGCCTGGAAGCAGATCGACGAGGACGTTAAGTTCAGCCATCAATACACGCAGTTGTTTATCAAACTGGAAGAAGCGATGTCCGCGGCTATGCAGCAAGATAGAGCAGATCGTCATACCCGAAGTGAACATGGCTGGGTGCCACCACCAAAGAATTATACCGATAAGATCGATCAGGATTTTAAGGATGATCCCTGCTGATTCCTCTCATGTAACTGTCTAATGTAATGTGATCAACGTTATAAATGCGCGCTATCTATACTTAGGTTATCGAGCCTGAAGATAGCGCCGTTACTTCATGGCTCTCAACTCATCTTGAGGGTAGAAAAATGGGTCATTGTTATAACACCATCGCACTTGATGTCCCCATTGAGCAGGTATGGGCCAAGATCAAAGATTTCCATGATTTAAGCTGGGGCGAGCCCGTGATAACCCGTGTTGATGTCTTAGGGGAAGTTTCTGGTGATCAGGTAGGGGCAAGACGATTACTTAATGAAGTGTTTTACGAAACACTGCTATCCATCGAACCAGAGCATTTCACCTTTTCTTATCGTATTGATGATGGGCCGGGGCCTGTCGCGAAAGATGCCATTAATAACTACATCGGCAAGGTCAGCCTCAGGCCGATTACAGACACTGGCGGTACTTTTGTTGAATGGGTTTCAACCTATGAAACTGATGATGAAGCGGCTGTGGCTGAGTTTTGTAATCCCATCTATGCAGCGGTTCTGGCAGAGTTGAAAAATCGTTTTAGCTGACTAAAAACCAAGTGCTGGCTTTTGATCGAGTTATGATGATTTGATGGGTTTATTGTTAAAAAGAGGGCATAATCTGTAACTTAATGTTTCTATTGATTAATTAGAAATAACAAAGAGTTCCAACGGTTAATCTGACAGTGTTAATAAATAAACGATCACTTTTGGCGTTCTGTGCTATCTGGACGTTATCGCTATCTGCTGTTGCTAATGTCTCTGTCGTAATACAGGAGCCTATAGGTAAAGAGCAGCAAGTAGCGAGTTACTATGGTGTTTATGATGTAGAGAGCAAAGAGCTGGGCCTACCGGCTAAAAGTCTGCGTGGGCCGGTGATTGAGCAATGGCAGGATCAGCCGGTGGCTTCTGCTTCCCCTATGTACAAGCTGGCGGTTCTGGTGCCTCAGTTGACCGATACCTGGCAGGCCTTCAGCTATGGGGCTGTAGCAGAGGGTAAGCGGTTAGGCATGAGTATCTCCTTGTTCAGTGAAAAGAGTTACCTGCACTTTGGCGACCAGAAAAGACGTTTGCGTAACGTGGTTGCCGAGGGCTATAACGGCATTATCCTAAGTTCTATCTCATATAAGAAAATGGATTCTGAAGTCGCCGCTGTTACCAATAGTGGTATCCCAATTGTGGCTATGGCCAATGATATATATGCACCGACTATTAGTGGTAAATCACTGGTCTCTTTCTTTGATATGGGCTTTAAAATAGGCCTGCATCTGGCTGATGAGATGGGGGACGATAGCGCTAAAGTGGCATTCTTTCCCGGACCAAAAGGAACAGGCTGGTCTGATGACAGCTTAAAAGGCTTCCTGCAGGTACTGAAAGAACAGGATCTTGAAGATAAAATTGTTGTGGTCAATCAAGACCTGATGTGGGGAGATACCCGTCAGGTTATGCAGTAGCGTCTGGTGCGCCAGGTTTTGGAAAATCACAAAGATATCAGCTATATCATCGGCAATGCTGTTGCGGCCAGTGTTACTGCTGATCTGATGCCTGGTTATCTGGCTAGACATCCCCGCTTAAAAATTCTTTCTATCTATATTAACCCCGATGTCTACGATGCCATTGTTGCTAAAAAAATCGATGCGGCTGTGTGTGATTTCCCCGTTAGACAGGGGCGTTATGCTACCAGTATGTTGGTTCAGCTATTGGATGATTCTAAAGACATCAAATCTTACCCTGGGCCATTTCGGGTTGGACCCTTAATTGAAGTGATCAGTCGGGATACTATCCAAAATTATCAGTTTGAAGATATTTTTGGGCCAAGAGGCTACGTCTTTGAATAGGACAATTAGCTTGTGAGTAATAAAAAAAACTCCCCAGACACTGCCGGGGAGAATAACGGTTTAACAATGCACCTTCTTAAACCGTGATCGAGAAATTAATATTCAATGTTAATCTGGTTCAGCGATCTCAGGTTGAGATTAAATCCCCATACCCATACCCATACCCATACCCATACCCATACCCATACCCATACCCATACCCAGTAAGACACCTTTCCTGCACTGCATCTTAATCAAATCTAGCTAATATTTTTTTGTTGGTATTTATCGAATAATATTTCGAATTACAGAGTGTTGTTTTTTTGGTTTAAATCGAATCATTATTCGTTTTTAGATTAGGCGAAAGCATAGCGAGAAGCAATAGTAAATTTTATGAATCTAAGGGGGAATCCAGTGGTATATCGAAATCTTCTGGTATTGCTTTCCCTCAATTTTTGATGTTCTGCATCGGGAGAGTGACCCGGAAGCTCTCATGGCTTGGTGGGTTAGTGATGTGCTGCAATGACTAATTTGCATAACTTTCAGTGCCTTATGCAATGTTGTTAAAAACTCCACTATGGTGATTTAATTGTCAGAAACTGATACAAACTTGTCGCGTTCTAAGCGTAAGGCTATTGGAAATTACTTTGAAACTACAACGTTTGCTGCCAGTCATCTTACTGGTTGCTATTAGCTCCGCTTTATTCACCTGGCAAGCGGGGCGTTATGCTTATGACTGGTCGATGATTCAGCTGAAAGATGAAGGTGAAGATCGTTTACTGCGTCTGATTAGCCAGTTCCGCTCAGCATTGGATGAATACAAGTATCTGCCGTTTCTGATTTCTCAAAACAGAGATGTGAAAGCTCTGTTGCTGTCGCCCTCGCCGGATAAAATTGCCGAGGTAAGTCGTTACTTGGAACAGACCAATCTGGTGGCTGGCTCCACTGCATTATTTATCCTTGATCATCAAGGACAAGCAAAGGCATATAGTTATTGGCGGCAGCAAAGAGACTTTTATCTGATCTCTCACGCCCAGGCACCTTATTTTGTACAGGCTAAAAAGGGTTTGCATAGAGTCTATCTATCCCAGCCCGATGCCTTAACGGCGGGGGCTTTTTATCTGTCTGCTCCTGTCTATGATCACAGCCGCTTTGCCGGGGTGGCGACGGTGCGTATCAATCTTGAGTTACTACAACCGGAATTACCTCAATATGAAGGTTATCTGATTAGTCAGCAGGGTAAGGTGCTGCTAGCCAGTGATAACCAGTGGGCACGACAAGAGGTTAGTGCAGTATTAAGTCCCCTTAAACGACAGGCGTTAAGTGATGGTGTGCTGGTTGATATCCGCAAGCAACAAGACGGTCGTCAGGTGCTTGTGCAGTCTATCGAGTTGGATGATCTTAAATGGCAGATGTCGGTGATTACTGATACCAAAAGTGCACGCAACCTTGAGAGCACGGCACGGCTTTATAGTCTTGGGGGTTGTATCGCTTTCTCTCTTTTTCTGCTCTGGTTACGTGAACGACGCTTAAAAAATATCTCCCGGCAGGAGACTCGCACAGCACTGGAACAGGCTAATAACCAGCTGGAACAGAAGGTTTTGGAGCGCACTCAGGCATTAAAAACAACTCAGGATGAACTGGTACAAGCGGAAAAAATGGCGGCTCTGGGCAGAATGTCTTCCGCTGTGGTTCATGAGCTGAATCAGCCGCTGACGGCGATGCGCACCTATATCTCGATTTGCCGCCATCTGTTGGCACAGCAGAATGAAGGACTGGATGTAGATGAGGGGGTAGGGAAGAGAATAGAGCAGAACAGTAATGACTGTTTGTTGGATGAAAACCTGGCTCTGATCAATCAGCTTACCGAGCGTATGGCAGTACTGACCCGTCAACTAAAAACCTTTGCTTATAAGAAACCGGAGCAATTGTTCCCGGTTGATCCAGTTCAGGTGTTAAATCATGTTTTGCCATCTTTTCGTGAGCGTTGGGAGCAAGCAGGCATTCACTTGGAGTGCTCGTTCCCAGAGCAAACGGTTTGTATTGTTGGCGATAATGCCCGAGTAGAACAGATTTTTAGTAATCTGATCACCAATGCTTGTGATGCTATGGAGAGTGATCAATCCGGCCAGAAGCATAAGCTGCTATTGTCTATCTCGGGTCCTAACTTTGGTACTAGCTCAGATGCCCAGAAGGCAAACGATAACTACGTTGCCTTACAGGTGATAGATACCGGGCCAGGTATTAAAGAGCAAGATGCCCTGCAGCTATTTGAACCTTTTTATACCAGCAAGGCGATTGGCGATGGTTTAGGTTTGGGCCTATCTATTGTGCAGTCTATTGTTCATGATCTTCATGGCGAAATTAGTGTGAGTAATAAACCGACAGGTGGTGCTTGTTTTACTGTGCGACTACCTATTTATAAGCAAAGCGATGCAATGAATAACACCGATAAGTCTATAAATGGCACAACCTCGGCAAGAACGGAGGCAGATAAATGAAGGGCACCGTCCTACTGGTTGATGATGAGGTGATAATCCGTCAATCCACTGAACAGTGGCTTAAGATGGCCCAGTTTGAGGTCGTCAGCTGTGAAAGTGCAGAGCAGGCGCTAACGGTTTTGAATGAAGACTTCCCCGGCATTCTGGTCACCGATGTCAAGATGCCCGGTATGGATGGTCTGGAACTGATGGATCAGGCTCGGGCGTTGATTCCTGAGTTGCCGGTTATTCTGATTACTGGCCACGGTGATGTGGATATGGCGATTCAAGCGATGCGTTGCGGTGCCTATGACTTTATTGAAAAGCCCTTTGTGCCGGAGCGCTTGGTTGAGACCATTAACAGAGCTTGTGACAAGCGTCGTTTGATGCTGGAGAACTTGCGTCTACAGCAGGATATTTCGTCTCAATCTGGTATTGATAGTCGTATTATTGGTATCTCTCCCTCGATACAACGACTGAAGCGGGACCTGCTAAAGGCAGCGGCTCAGGATACTAATGTCATTATCTATGGCGAAACCGGTTGTGGTAAGGAACTGGTTGCTCAGTGCCTGCATGAGTTCAGTGCTCGCAGTGAGCATAATTTTGTCCCGATCAACTGCAGTGCTATTCCTGAAACCTTGATTGAAAGTGAGCTGTTTGGTCATGAAGCAGGGGCTTTTACCGGCGCAGCAAAAAAGCGTATTGGTAAATTTGAACACGCTAATAACGGCACCCTGTTTCTGGATGAGATTGAAAGTATGCCCGCTCATCTACAGGTTAAAATCCTGCGGGCACTGCAGGATGGTGTAATTGAGCGTCTGGGCGGTAATAACCAGATTCAGGTAAACCTGAGAATTATTGCGGCATCGAAAGCGGATCTAAGAACAGAAGAGGGATTTCGTCAGGATCTGTTTTACCGTCTTAATGTCACCTCGTTATATCTGTCCCCGTTAAGAGAGCGTCAGGAAGATATCCCGCTACTGTTTGAACATTATGCCCGTCAAGCGGTGACGCAGGACTCTGGTGAATTGCGTCGAATCACCGATCAGGATATCGACAATATGCAGCAATACAGCTGGCCAGGGAATGTCCGTGAGCTGAAAAATGCCGCGATACGTTACGCCCTGGATGGTGAGTTGTCTGTTGCAGATACTCTGTTTCCGCAAGACGCAGGTTTTGATACAGAGCAGCCGGTGCCGTGCTCATTGCCTCTGGCCGCTCAGATCGCCAATTTTGAACGGGATGTGATCTGCCGTGCGTTAAAACAACATCAGGGCAATATCAAAGCGGTGATGGATCAGCTGGATCTGCCACGCAGAACACTGAATCAGAAGATGGTGAAATACGATATTAATCGTAATGAGTTTTTGTAGGTATAGTGCTGGTCAGATAAATGAGGATAAAAAGGTGATAAGCAAAAAATTGCCTATTGGTTTTAATCCACCAGATTAGAGCCAGATATCGTCGGATTAAGCCCATTTTCTACTTTCGAATCACGCTTAAATAAGGATAACTGTGATAGACAAAACGGTTTCGCCTCACAGATAAGCAATTTTTTGCTTATCGTTTTCTGACCAATAAGCAAAATCTTGCTTATTGGCTCAAAAATAAATATCAGATTTTCAGTATTTTTTATTAAAATACAATGAGTTATGTGTATTTGGATAAGTTGGCCCTTCAGTTGCAATGTACAGTGTCACCAAAAACAAAAATTCGATTTAAGGGCGTAACGATGAAAATGACTAAACGTACTTTCCTGAAAAACATGGGTCTGAAAAGCCTGGGTATGGCTGTGCTGCTGAGCAGTACTCTGAGCGTAACCGGTTTAGCACAGGCGCAGGAAAAACGTTCCTATATTCTGGCAACTGCATCAACGGGTGGTACCTACTATCCAGTGGGTGTTGCACTGGCGACTCTGACCAAGGTTAAGCTGGAGCCAAAATATAAAATGTCTCTGTCGGCAATCAACTCTGCTGGTTCCGGTGAAAACGTCAAACTGCTGCGTGACAATGAAGCGCAATTTGCCATCCTGCAGGGCCTGTATGGTGCCTGGGCATGGAATGGCGATGGTGCTCTGAAGGCTTCTGGTCCACAAAAACACCTACGTTCAGTATCGATGCTGTGGCAGAACGTTGAACAGTTTGCGGTGAAATCTGAGTTTGCTAAAACAGGTACAATCTCTGATCTGAATGATCTGGAAGGTAAAAAGTTCTCCATCGGTAAGAAAAACTCGGGCACAGAGGGTTCTGGTCGTCAGATTCTGAATGGCCTGAGTATCAACCCGGATAACTTTGATCTGGCCTACATGGGTTATGGCCCAAGTGCAGATGCACTACAGAACGGTACCGTTAATGGTATGAATATCCCATCCGGTGTACCGACCAGTGCAGTAACCCGTGCATATGCGGCACTGGGTAGTGATATGACGCTGCTGAACTTTACCGATGAGCAGATCAAGCAAGCCAATGGTAACTACCAGCTGTGGACGCGTTTTGTCATTCCAGCCAACACCTATCCGGGTCAGAGCAAAGCGGTAAACACCATGGCACAACCTAACTTCCTGGCAGTACGTGATGATCTGGGGGAAGAAGATGTGTATCTGCTGACCAAAACCATGTACGAAAATCTGCCTTTCCTGAACGGTATCCACAAAGCGACTAAAGCGATGGCACTGGAAAAAGCCATTGCCGGTCTGCCAGTGCCTCTGCACGCGGGTGCGGCTCGTTTCTATCAAGAGATGGGTATCAATATCCCTGCACACCTGATTGCTGAGTAACCCTTAGCGCTCTTCTTGAGGGGCTATGATGGCCCCTCATTTCGTTTTACAACGCTATTGATGCTGTTTCGATACGATCGATCTATTTTGTATCGTCTCGTTTCGTGACGGCGTTACCCTCTATTTTGTTGATGACCGGGATACTGTTATGAGTACTGCCTCGACTAATACCGATCAGGAACTGGCTGATAAGCTACAGAGTCTGGAATTAACACAGCGCTCGGAAGAGTCTGCTGTAGGGCGCTTTATCTATTGGGCGGGTGTAGTCTTTGCCCTGGCCCATATCTACTTTAATACCTTGGGTACCCTGTCTGAATTATGGGTGTCCGCAATTCACTTTGGTGGTTTTGCGTTGCTGTGTGCCTTGATGGTGCCCATGACCCGCAGTAAAACTGCAGGAGCTAAAAAGCTGGCACTGGTACTGGATATTTTGCTGGGCCTGGCGGCGTTACTCTGTACGTTATATTTGATCGGCTTTGAGGATGCGCTCTACGCCCGAGGGGTGAAATTTGCCCAATGGGATTGGGTATTTTCGGTGTGCGCTATTTTTATTGCGTTAGAGATGGCCCGACGCACTACAGGTTGGTTTATTCCTGCCATGATCGTTACGGCACTGACCTATGTCTTCTGGTGGGGCCAGTATATTGACGGTGTATTTGGTTTTCCCGGTTTAAGCCTGGAAACGGTGCTCTATCGTAGCTATTTCTCCTCTGAAGGCATGTTTGGTCAGATCGCACGTATCTCCTGGACCTATGTCTTTATGTTTATCCTGTTTGGTGCCTTTCTGGTGAAGTCGGGTGCTGGGGATTTTATTATCGAACTGTCGCGCTGTGCGGCGGGTCGTTTTGTTGGTGGTCCAGGTTTTGTAGCGGTATTGGGCTCTGGTTTGATGGGGTCGGTCTCCGGTTCTTCTGTCGCGAATACCGTATCGACCGGTGTGATTACTATTCCTTTGATGCGTAAGGCGGGTTTCCCAGCTAAGTTTGCCGCTGGTGTTGAAGCAGCGGCATCGACCGGTGGTCAGCTGATGCCACCGGTGATGGGGGCGGGTGCCTTTATTATGGCGTCGTACACCCAGATTCCTTATGTCGATATTATCTCCATCGCTGCTCTGCCTGCGTTGCTTTACTTTATGTCGGTGGGCTTTTTTGTTCGTATCGAGGCGATGCGCAGTCACGCCGAAGCGGTCGAGCTGGACAGCCGTCCATTAGGTGAAGTGTTTAAAGACGGCTGGCATTATCTGTTGCCTCTGGTCGTGCTGGTTGCGCTGCTGATCTACGGTTTTACACCAACTTATGCCGCGGGTATCTCTATTATTTCTGTGGTGGTGGCGTCCTGGTTATCCAGGCATCCCATGGGATTAAAAGATATTCTGGATGCGTTGGCACAAGGCTCGAAAAATATGGCAACCACTGCGATGTTGCTGATTGCTGTCGGTCTGGTGGTTAACGTGGTGGCGATGACCGGTATCGGTAATACCTTCTCCCTGATGGTAACGGAGTGGGCTAGTGGTAGCCTGCTGATTACTCTGATTCTGATCGCATTGGCGTCTCTGATTCTGGGTATGGGCCTGCCGGTGACCGCATCCTATATTGTATTGGCGACGCTTTCGGCTCCGGCGTTATATGGTCTGATTGCAGAGATGCAGCTGGTGACTATGATGGCTGCGGGTCATCTGCCGGAAGCCGCGAAAACTATCTTCCTATTGGTGGATGCTGAGAAAGCAACGTTATTATCTGCACCGATGAGTGAGCTGGATGCCCAGCAGTTATTGGCACTGGTACCCGGTGACTTTAAAGTACAGCTGCTGGAGATGGCGCTGGACCCGGATACGTTGGCGATGATTCTGCTGTCGGCCCATATGATTATCTTCTGGTTATCTCAGGACAGTAATGTCACACCTCCGGTCTGTTTGACCGCATTTGCCGCAGCAGCGATTGCCAAGACACCACCGATGGCGACAGGTTTTATGGCGTGGAAAGTGGCAAAAGGTCTGTATATAGTGCCGCTGTTATTTGCCTATACCGGCTTTATCGGTGGCAGCTGGTCAGAAGTACTATCGGTGTTTTTCTTCTCGCTGTTTGGTATTTATGCCTTAGCAGGCTTTATGGAAGGCTATCTGGAAAGTCAGTTGAACATGGCGTTGCGGGTATTAAGTGGTCTGGCGGGTGTCGCTATGATCTGGCCTCATAATGAACTGTTGATCAGTGTAGCGGGTTTGATCGTCTTTCTGGCCATTTTTGTTTACAGCCGCAAAGCACTGAAAAGGGGTGAGGCTGAGGTTGTGCTTAAAGCTTCGACCAGCCATTAAGCTTCATCAAGTTATTAGTGTCTAAGGCAACGTGCTATTTAGAGCGCTCGCATCAGGTATTTTGTTGGCTATAAACCCAAACATAGACTCACCTGATGCGAGTTCTCGGCCAAGACTTAAATTTATGAGAACAATCATGACCGAACAATATGATTATCTGATTATCGGTGGCGGTATCGTGGGTCTTTCTACCGCCTGGCAGCTACAGCAGCAATGCCCGGATAAACGCATCGTACTGCTGGAAAAAGAGTCTGTGTTTGCCCAGCACCAAACCGGCCACAACAGTGGTGTGATCCATGCCGGTGTTTATTACGCACCAGGTAGCCTGAAAGCGGAGTTTTGTCGTGAGGGTGTGCAGAAAACCATCCAATTCTGTCAGGACAATGACATCAAATATGATCAGTGTGGCAAGTTGCTGGTCGCAACAAATCCGCTGGAGCATGAGCGCATGCTGGCGCTGTATGAGCGCTGTCATCAGAACCAATTGGATGTTGAGCTGCTGGATGGGGCACAGCTGAAAGAAAGAGAGCCCAATATTCAGGGCCTGGGTGCCATTCTGGTCAAAACCACGGGCATCGTCGATTATCGCCAGGTGTGCAATAAGATGGCAGAGCGCTTCCGTGAAGCCGGTGGTCAGACTCTGTTGAATACCCAAGTTACCGCGATGGAAGAGGATAATGACGAGATTCGGGTACAGACCAATCAAGGTACTTTTCACTGTCGTTATCTGATCTGTTGTTCTGGCCTGATGGCCGATCGTATGACCCGTATGTTGGGTATTGAAACCGATTTCCAGATCGTGCCATTCCGTGGTGAATACTATCGTCTGCCGGAAGATAAAAACGATGTGGTCAAACACCTGATCTATCCAATTCCCGATCCCGATCTGCCGTTCCTGGGTGTGCACCTGACCCGTATGATTGATGGCTCGGTTACCGTTGGTCCGAATGCGGTTCAGGGTTGGAAGAGGGAAGGTTATGGCAAGATCAATATCAGCCCGACCGATATCTGGGATATGGTGCGCTTTCCCGGCTTTTGGCGTGTGCTGAAAAAACACCTGTTTACTGGCCTGGTAGAAACCAAGAATTCCTTGTGGAAACCCGGTTATCTCAAGCTGGTGCAGAAATATTGCCCATCGGTAAAACTGCAGGATTTAGAGCCCTATCCCGCAGGTATCCGTGCCCAAGCGGTACTGAAGGATGGCACTTTGGTACATGATTTCCTGTTTGCCGAGAGCCAGCGTTCACTGCATGTGTGTAATGCCCCGTCACCGGCTGCAACTTCCGCAATTCCAATCGGACGTCATATTGTGGAGCGGGTGATAAAGGCTCAGTCTGAGACCTAATCTTGGTAAAGATCGAGACCAGGTTTTGGTACAGGCGGGATGTGAGCTCGGTAAGGTTTTTAGATAAGAGGCTTATTTAATAGAGTGATGTAAAGAGTTGTCTAACTTTTAAACAAGGCAAATCCACAATGGATTTGCCTTGTTTTTAACTAATCAATAGTTCAAGTAAGTAATTAGCTTAACTGATTCAATTGCTTAGCCAGAGCAACACCCACACCGTGGGCACTGGTCGGGTTCTGACCGGTAATCACGCGATCATCTTCAATTACTAATTCCCCCCAAGGTTGTACCTTATTAAAACGAGCCGCTTTACGTGCCATCGCTTCTTCCAACAGGAAAGGAATATCGTTGATGGTGTTGAAGTCGATCTCTTCTTCACGGGTAAAGCTGGTTACGGATTTTGTCGCTAATAGAGGCTCGCCGTTATTTAGGGTAATTGGCAATAAGCCTGCTGGGCCGTGACAGACCGCCGCTAAAATACCACCGGCTTCATAATGTTGAGCACTTAGCTGAGCAAAGGCTTCGTTTGTAGCAAGGTCAGATAACAGACCGAAACCACCAGGATAAAAGACTGCAGAGTAATCGCCGATATTCACCTGTTCAACCGGCAGTGTATTGTTAATACGATTCTGGAAATCTTCATCGGTCAGCATGCTGTTATTGACTGCATCATCTTCGATATCCGTGCCATACAGTGGGGCCTGTCCGCCCTGAATAGAAGCGATATCGTAATCAATGCCCTGCGCTTTCAGTACGTGAACCACATGAGTCAGTTCTGGTGCGTAGGTGCCGTTAGCCTGATCGGTTTCACCAAGGGTTGCGTGGTTGGTCACAGGAATCAGTACTTTTTTCATGACGTATCTCTCTTAAGATCTTTCCAATATTTGTCTGGTATCGAGTATGTGAGTCACTATAGTCTGTTGCTGTATTGGTGATAATATGGTTTTTCTGGGAATTAGTTTTGCTATTTGGCAATAATAATTCTGGACTGAAAAAAAGAGAGCACTGGATGGACAGTTTTGATGGCATTATCGAGTTTGTCGCTGTAGCGGAAGCCAGAGGCTTTTCTTCGGCAGCAAAACAGCTGGGCTGCAGTACCAGTCACGTTAGTCGGCAGGTGGCGCGTTTAGAGGAGCGTCTGGGTTGTGCTTTGTTAGCACGTTCAACCCGTATGGTGACACTGACAGAAAATGGTCAGAGCTATTATCAGCAGGCAAAAGATCTGGTCGTGGGTTTACAGCAAGCCAATGAACAGGTGAGCCAGCAACAGGTCCACCTGAGTGGTACTTTAAGAGTCAGTTCTGCGGGAGGTTTTGCAGAATATTACGTGGCACCGGCTTTGATGGAGTTTGCTGCCCAATATCCTGAGCTTAGCGTGGATATGAATTTTAATAGCCGCTTGGTTAACCTGCTGGAAGATGGTATCGACTTTGCGATTCGCTACGGAGAGTTAACAGACTCTAGTCTAGTCGCTCGTAAGCTGGTGAGCCGTCCCTTGATGGCTGCTGCAAGTCAGGAATATTTGCAGCAGAGTGGTACGCCAAAGCATCCGAGTCATCTGAAACACCATAGTTGTATTGTTGCCAATAACGATGCCTGGGAATTTAATATTGATGGTGTCACTGAATATGTAAAGGTGAAGGGACGCTTTCGCAGTAATAATGCCAGTGTGGTATTAGAGGCGTGTAAGCGTGGTTTGGGTATCGCTTATCTCCCCAAAAGCACCTTTTACAACGCGATTAAAGAGGGGCAGTTAGTACCTGTGCTTGAGCCTTACTGGGGCAAAGGTTCCAGTAGCTGGATCGTGTATCAGAATAAGCGTTTTATGCCTCTTCGAGCGCGCTTGGCAATCGATTTTCTGGTGCAATATTTTGCTGATTGGGAAGATGGTTAAAGTGAAGGGATGACCTAACACCGTAAATAGAGAGTGATGACGTGGTGGTCTCTATCGTACTTATTATACTCAGTCAGTCGCAGCCAATATGTGACTGGGCAGACACACGACTTGCTTGAACCCGGTATGACTAATCCGTAAAGTTATTTTGTATACAAAATAATCTAACTCTTTGATGATGAGCTATGGCTGCTGAATTTAATCCCCATGACTGTATTTTTCATCTGCTGGCTAAAGCCGCTAAGTCTGGTGCGCGCTTCTGGAAAGAGGCCACTGTAGATCTGGGCTTAACGGCAGTGCAGGGTAAGGTGCTGAACTTTATTTATATCAGTGGCGAGATTACTGCCAGTGAACTCAGTACTCAGGCAGCGGTAGATAATGCCACGTTAACCGGGGTATTGGATCGTTTGGAGTCGATGAAAATCGTGCAGCGTCATGCCAAAAGTGATGATCGTCGTGCTGTTCTGATCCGGCTAACGGAGCAGGGGCAGATATTAGCGAAAGAGGTGTATCAGCGTGTCCAACCGGCTAATGAGGCATTTCTAAAAGATCTCTCCGGTGCTGAAACAACCATGTTGCGTGATCTACTAAAACGCTTCTAAAAAATTTACCTATTTATTTCGTATGCAAAATATTTATATACAAAGTTTGAGGGTGAGATAATGCATATTGATGAGGTGCTACGATCAATCGATAGTGGAGAAAATGCTCTGATTACACCGGGTTGGGCGCAGGGACGGACAACTTTTGGTGGCTTAACCGGAGCAATTCTTTGTCGGGCTACGGCTATAGATACTGATCCGGCTCGACGTTTAAGAAATCTTGAAGTGGGCTTTGTGCGGCCATTGGAAGCGATGAAACCTTATCAGATTGAGGTGGAAACCTTAGCAAACGGCAAAACGGTAACCATCAAAGCCGCTCGGATTATTCAGGATGGTAAGGTTCGGGCCACTGCTCGGGCGGATTATGCCCTGCCGTTAGAGTCCAGTGTGAAAATCGATACTTTTGTTGCGCCAAAACTCAAACAGCCGGATGCTTCAGGCAAGATTGAAGGGGAACATTTGCCTAACTTCTTTGGCTTTTTTGATGGTCGTGTCGCGACGGCGGGGGTACCATTTTCGGGGCAGGAAGTACCGGAGCTAGGCGGTTGGATGCGCTTTAAAGATGCGCCAGAAACGTTATCCAATGCCCATCTGGTGTGTATGATCGATTCCTGGCCACCAACCGCATCACCTTACTATGAAGGCTTTAAACCTCTATCGACCATCAGTTGGAGTATCCACTTTGCCAATTCGGCAGAGGGACTGAATCCTGAGGACTTTTTGGGCTATCACGCTAAGGTGAATTTTGGTGAACAGGGAATCAGCTCATCTAACGCAGAGATTTGGGGGGCTGACGGCCGTCTGCTGGCTAAAAGTGTGCAGACCAATATTATTTATGGTTAACCAAGACACACTTACACAAAGTGTGTCGACATTCTTCGACCAACGGCTGCTGAATTAGACATCACCATAAAGACACTTTTATGTCAGTGCTGAGTTAATTCATAGGTGCTGCCCCAAGCTTTGCTGAGGGCAGCACGATAGAGCGGAAGATGCTGCTTAGCCACGTTACCCTATTTATGCTTTTGCACAATGTTCCAAGTGAGCTTCAATTTTTTCCAGTGCAGCTTTTCCTTTTGCCCTGAGCTCTTTCATAACCTGATCACTAAAATCAGCGCTTACCGCTTGTTGGTATGAGGGGCGGGCCTGGCAACGGGCAAACCATTGCTCCACCTTTGGGCAGTCTTTGAAAAATACCTGCCAACCAAACTGGTCGATGGTTTGGAAGTAAGGTGCCAGGCAGATATCAGCTAGACTAAATGTATCACCCAGTATCCAGTCCTGATGCTGCAGTGTTTTTTCCATCTCCAGAATGATATTGCGATAGACCTTGATGGCATCAATAACATCGGGAGCATCCAATCCTAGTTTGATCAAGCGCTTTTGACGTTCACGGCGCGGTTTCTCTGGAATCTTATCTAATAGTTCAGCCCGTTCCTGCTCTGTTTTTGCCATAATCGTAGGTCGCATCACCAGTGGCCACTGCAGTGCGCCACAGGAGGGATGAAGCTTGTTATCGATCTGCTTCATCCAGAAACGCATTTTGGCTCTGGCCAGATTATCATCGGGCCGCAGGCTATGCTCAGGGAAGCGCTCCTCAAGATATTCACAAATCAGACTGGATTCAATCACAGGATTGCCTTGGTCCACCAGCGTTGGCACAACACCCAAAGGATTCAGCTTGAGATACTCGGGGCGTAGGTTTTCTTTATTGGGTAGATCAACATGATGGTGTACCCAATCTAGCCTTTTTTCTGCCAGCACTATACGTACTTTCTGAGCACAGGGAGACATAGGGTGGGTGTATAGCTCAAGCATGATGCCGTCCTCTTATTTGTTTCTTTATTCTGCTGCTTTGTTCTATCGGTATTGATTCATGCTAAAGGCAGGCTATTTGGGAATAAATATCGATTATGTAATATTATTTGTGAATAACAATCATAAATAAGGTCATTTTTTGCCTAATGGATAAGATCAATGAGATGCGGATATTTACTGAAGCGGCCCAGCGTGGTGGCTTTTCGGCAGCAGCAGAGGTGCTGAATCTATCGCCTTCAGCGGTTAGTAAATTGATTACACGCTTGGAACAACGTCTGGGGGTGCGTTTGTTTAATCGGAGTACCCGAAGTTTGAACCTGACCGAAGCTGGTCAGTCTTTTCTGGTTTCCTGTGAGTCCATCCTGGCTGATATTGAGCAAGCGGAGCAGGCGTTGTCTGACTATGGTCATAAACCCAAAGGGCTATTGAGAATCAACAGTTCTTCGGGTTTTGCTAAGCATCAGATTGTTCCTCTGTTACCCGAGTTCCAGCGGCGTTATCCGCAACTCGAGATCGACCTGCAACTCACCGGGCAGGCAGTGAATCTAATTGAGGAGCGTGTGGATGTGGCGATTCGCTTAGGAAATCTTAAAGGCAGCAGTTTGATCGCCAGAAAGCTGATGGAAAGTCCGCGTATTATCTGTGCCAGTCCTGATTATTTGGCGCGCTTTGGTTCGCCTGTGACTCCAGAGGATTTGAATGCTCATAACTGTTTGCGTCTATCCACCAGCGAAAGCTTTAACTGCTGGCGTTTTACAAGCAGTTTAAATAAGCCCCCAGCGGGGCGTAAGTCTATATCTGCAGATAAGGAGGGGTTGAGAGAACAGAATGATTATCAGATAGAAATCTCTGGTGGTTTTATTACTGATAACGTCGATAGCCTTCATGAGTTAGCGGTGCAAGGTGGCGGTATTGCACGATTGGCAGGGTTTATGGTGCAAGACGATATTAAAACAGGGCGCTTAGTACCACTACTCGAACAATACAATCAGGAAAAGCAACCCGTTCATGCCTTGTATCCTCACCGACGCCACTTGCCTCTAAAAACCAAGGTGTTTATTGAATTTTTACAGGCTTCACTCTGAATTTGGGCTAACAGGCAGACGATTACCTTGAGAGTCCATCTGCTTTTTAGTTGTCGGCTTTTTTATTGTTGTCATCAACGAGGTATTACACGACATGTTATAGCGTGTAATGCAATGTAATGGTTTGACCGGGCCAGGCTGGCTTTACTGGAGGAACTATTCATTCTGCGTTGGAGCTTATAATAATGACAAACCACACTATCCCCGTAACAAATGCCTACCGTGAAGAGATCGTTGAAGAATTAAAAACACTGATCCAAGAGAACGGTTGGCAAGATGACTTCCAGGCTGCGATTCAATCTGCCCATGAGCTTGATCTTCCAATTATTGGCTGGATGAAAAATCTGGATGATTACTACGACTATATTCGGGGATTCCTGCACTGGACGCCAAAAGAATCGAAGGATGACTCTCGCTTGGTTTACGATCACTTAGTGGCTTTCTATTACTTTATGCAGTATCCCACTGTACGGAAGCATCAATCGCCAATTACACCTGATCAACCTCATCCAGAAGAACTCACACCGTTATCTAACTGGATTATTAAGTGTGCTGAAGCCTGGGGGGCTTATCTGGACTCGCCTGAGTCAGCAAAAGAAGTCGATACTTTCCGGGAAGATCCGTGGTTCAACTGGGATGAATATATGGCTCCTCCCAGTGGTTATTTAACCTTTAATGAGTTTTTTGCCCGTCATACCAAGCCAGGAATGCGACCTATCGCGGCTCCTGATGATAACAGTGTGATTGTTTCTCAAGCGGATTGTACGTTGGTAGGCTGCTGGCGTATTGGTCAAAACTCCAATATTCATCTGCAGCAATACAAGGAGAGTGGTGGGGAGCAGATTGCGATCAAGAGTAAGATCTTTACTTACTCTATCGAAGAGTTGCTTAAAGACAGTGAATACGCCGACCGTTTTAAAGGTGGCATCTTTATGCATAGCTTCCTGAACTCAGTTGATTACCATCGTTGGAATAGTCCAGTGGCAGGTAAGGTGCTGGAAGCTAAGGTGATTCAGGGGCAAAACTATCTGAATGTCTCCGTAGATAAGATCATTGATGCGGAAGGACGTGAACGTAATCACCTGACAGCTCAAGATGGAACCGGTTATCAGTTTTACCAGACACGGGGCCTGATTGTGATTGATTCGCCGATTGGTCTGGTAGCTTGCCTGCCTATGGGAATGGCACAGGTGTCTTCAGTGACAATTACTGCAGAAGAGGGCGTTACCCTGCGTAAAGGTGAAGAGCTGGGTTACTTCAAATTTGGTGGTTCAGACTTTGTCATGTGCTTTGAGCGTAGCGCAAACGTGCAGATCACAGCTCAGCCTAATGTGCATGTGCAGCAGGGGAATTGCATCGGTAAGGCGTACCCCTATTTTTGATGAGTGCTGATTGAGCAGCGCTAAGATCTATATTTCTTAGAATTGCATCTAGGGTTGGATCACTAAGTTAACTTAAACAGCCAGTAGACAAGCCATAAACAAACCGGACATCCAGATCTCTCCAACAAGAGAGTAGCCTGGGGCCGGTTTTTTTGGTGTTTTCTTGTCACTCTTAGCAGCACTTACACGAGCTTTCTGTGGAAGCTCTTCAGATCATTTTTAGCACACACGAAGTATCAGTATCCTGCATCACGGGCAATTACTCAGCTGATGGTAAGGCTATAATCAAGAACATTAACTTTCTGGCCACATTGGCAGGTTTAGCTTTACCTTACCGACATGGTTGAGCCTCGTTAAAAAAGAGAAATATAACCAGCTACTCCAATAGAAAAACATCTATTAAATAACCACCTTAAAGGCTACAGGGAATGAGTTTTCAATCTGGATATGATCGTCTGGTGATTTTTAGAGCATTGTGTTAAAAAGCTCTTGCTCCACAAGAGCATGCCTTAAAAGAAAACCCATGATGTCCACTGGTTAATGCAGGATAACCTGATTCAGCGGACTCATTGCCATAAGCCTGTGCGCTCTCAGGCTCTACTTACAGGGATAATGTAATGTTGAAAAAAGCTCTTATTGTTACTCTTGCCTTGGTTTTAACTGCCTGTAAAACCACTCCCGTAAAGAACATCTCAAGTGAATATATTCCAACTCAGGTTAATGGTGAGTATCTCACGCAGACTCAGATTCAGCAGGCAATTGTAGCTGCAGCGCAAAAGAAAAAGTGGAGACCAAGAATCATCAAGCCTGGTTTAATCATGGCTTCGCTAAATGTGCGTACCCATAGTGCAACAGTTTTAATACCTTATACCGAAAAATCCTACAGTATAGAGTATAAAAACAGCGATAACCTCAAATACAATGATGGCAATATCCATAAAAGCTACAATCGCTGGGTTTCAAACCTTGCCCGTGAGATAGAAAATCAGCTTGAAATCAGGGCTTTTTACAAAGATAGCCAAGTATCAGAATAAGACAATCATACCGCAAGGTCGATTGCAGAAAGTAAAAGCCGGATATTCAAACTTCTCTAATCAAAGAGAATAACTTGGGTCCGGTTTTTTTTGTTTCCAGTTTTTTAGTCGTGGTTTTTATCGTGAGTTTGATCCGGATATCTAGTTCTACATACTCATGCTTCGAATTTGGCGCAGTGTAATCCCAGGTAATTCCATGTAATCGACATCCTTATGCCACCTATATTGCACATCATATGAGGTGATGTTATCGAGCTTAATTATATCCATAAAAATTTTGGAGACATTGCAATGAAGGATGGCGTTTACTTATTAGAACTGAGCTTTGTTCCACCAGCTGGTGTAGTGGGCGCAGGCCGTATGTCACTTGCTCTAACAGTGAATGCATCGACTGGCGCACTGCATGGTCAGGCTTATGGCACAATTCTGGAAGGCACTCAACACCCGCAAACATTTACTGTTGCTGTATCTGGCGCAATGCACAGTACAGGTTATGGCAACATTGTTAAAGTAGGTGCTGTGACAGGTGAAGCTGCTGTATCTGTAGAGCCACCAGCAATTGGTACTTACTTAGCTCCGTTCTCAGCAAGTTTTGGTCTGGATTCTGACTAGATGGGTGAAAGCCAGTTCTCGGTTGGTGACCATGTATACAAGTCTGAGGTGAAAAAGCTGATTAATGGCTTTTTCTCACAGAGAAGTTAGGGATGTATCCACTTGGCCTCTCTGGCTTCTCGATCTTTACGGGTTAAACAGGCTGGGGGTGAATGATGATAGTGCGTATTCTGTCTGGTCGAACTGATCTGTTGAGGGGTTTTGGCTTTGCCGTGAGCCTTTAAGCTGTTATGTTATGCGCTTTTTTCTAGCGAGAGATTTCATGGCAGTTCGATCAGATAAAATGAGTAAATTCCATCCATCCAGTGATGATTTTTTGATGGAGGAATTTCCTTTCTATTGGGTGGCGAAGGTCAACTCCTGTTATTCGGTCGAGATGGAAAAAACCCTTAAGTTACTCAATATGGATATCTCCCGCTGGCGTGTTGCGGTGCTATTGCATGTGCATGATGAGATGAGTATCTCTGATATCGCTGAGCATGCTTTTGCCAAGTTACCTACGATCACTAAGATCGTTTATCGCATGCGTGATGAGGGCTTGGTATCGGTCAATATATCTGAATCAGATGGTCGGGTTGTGATTGTATCCTTAACGGAAAAGGGTGAGGAAAATATCGCCACCGTTTTGGAGACTACTCAAAAGCTGTTCAAAAAAGCGTTTAAAGGTTTTACCGAAGCTCAGATCAAAAAAACTAATCTCTATCTGAGTCGTTTATTTGCTAATTTATCTGATGACTAACGCTTGATTTTTTAGTCCTGCTGCACGCTTTTTTTTGCAAAAAAGTCCCTCGTTTTACCCATCTTTTTCTCCCGATCTATGAAAGCTTTTTGATATTTCAGAGAGCTTTTTTGTCAGAAAAATATCTTTTTTAAAGATTTTTCTAAAATATTTTCTGCACTTTTCTCTCTTGATTTTATTTCTTCTTCCATCTTTGTTTTTTCTTAAAAATCAATGGCTTATAGATTTTATTTGTGCTTTTCCATATCTTGCTTTTGCGCTGCAGTGTCATTCTTTACCAGGCTTTTTTGTATTTATTTAGTTGACATTTCAATTGAATATTACGATTCTTTTTGGGGCCGGAAGAGAGAGCTGATCGCGACATAGAGTGTGTTGCTCATCGATTGTTTTGTGCTTCTCTCTGGCAAAAATAAGCTGATTTTTTTGATTCATAAGCTGTGCTTTTTGCAGATGGAGTGGTTGCTATGACGGCATTTTCTCAACGTTTTTCAGTGGGATCCGGTGACTGGTTAGTCGCTGTTAAGGACACCATTGACGTGGCAGGTTTTTCGACACAAGCGGGCAGTGAGGCTTTAGCCAATGCCCTGCCTGCTAAGCAGCATGCTGACGTTGTTGAGTCTGTTCTGGCCAAGGGTGGTCGCTTAGTGGGTAAAACGACGCTGCACGAACTGGCTTATGGCATGACGGGGGTTAATCACTGGGCTGGTACACCGGAAAATCCGCTCTTTCCTCACTTGATTCCTGGCGGTTCTTCCAGCGGTTCTGCCGCAGTTGTCGCCCAAGGTGAAGTGGATATTGCGCTGGGTACCGATACCGGTGGTTCAATTCGAGTACCGGCGGCTTGTTGTGGTGTTTTCGGTTTAAAACCGACTTTCGACCGCGTCAGTCGTAAGGGGGTGATGCCAGCACATTCAACCCTGGACTGTGTGGGGCCCTTTGCCGCTTCGGCCCAGATGTTAACCTCCGCAATGTCGCTGTTGGATCCTAGTTTTTCATCTGACACGCATCAATTAAATGGCCAGGCAATACGTTTGGGTGTGGTTGCGGTGAATGCTGATGCAGAGGTGAAAAACACGGTTTCGGACTTTCTGGTTAAAGCGATTGCCCACCACGATATTGCGACACAGCCTGTACCGCTGAGTTTACTCCAGTCGGCTTTTACCGCCGGGATGACTTTGATTAATGCCGAAACCTGGGCGGCCTGCGGCCAGTTCTTGTCCTCGGGAAAACTGGGGGCTGATGTCGCACAACGTTTAGCCAATGCTCAAAACACCTCTGAAGTCGATCTTGCAGCAGCGGAACAGATTCGTCAGTCGTTTACCGAACAAGTAGATGAGGCGCTGGTAGGCCTGACCGCTCTGGTGTTACCTACGTTACCTACGATTCCTATGGTTCTGTCTGATGCTCTGGCCGGTAAGACAGACCTGAATATCTCCGCATTTGTTCGACCTTTTAATCTTTCCGGGCATCCCGCCCTGACATTGCCTTTGCTATCCCGCTCCGGTCAACCCGTTGGCCTGCAGCTGGTTGGTCGCAAAGGTGATGACGAATTGCTGTGTGAACTCGCTGAACTGCTCTGTAGCGATCTAGCAAGCATTGAAAAACAACTAGCACAACTGAAAAAACAATAAGATGGAGCCCTGAAGAATGCCTTCCAACGTGATAGACAAAAGCACCTGGGGTGGCGCTGCGGTATTTGATTCGCTGTTAGTGGATATCCGTGCACGCCGTCAGGAGTTCGAAGACCAGAAATATATTTCGCAAGACATTATTGAACGCTTTAAACAGATCGGTGTGTACCGGGCATTAGTACCTAAGCGCTTTGGTGGTGATGAAAAATCTCCGTCAGAGTTCCTGCAAATGGTTGAAGCGATTTCTGCGGCGGATGGCTCTGCCGGTTGGGTTGCCAGCTTTGGTATGAACCCTGCGTACCTGGCATCTCTGCCGATTGAGACCATCGAAAAGGTCTGGAAAGACAGCCCGGATATCGTTTTTGCCGGTGGGATTTTTCCTCCGCAACCGGCCAAGCGAGTGGATGGTGGTTTCCAGGTAAAAGGCCGCTGGCAGTTTGGTAGCGGTTGCATGGGGGCTGCAGTGTGTGGCGTTGGCATCATGCCTGATGATGGCGAATCTCTACCCCGTATGGCAGTCATGCCTCGTGATCAACTGACCATCGAACCCGCCTGGGATGTGATCGGTATGGTCGGTACCGGTAGTCACGATCTGGTGGTTGATAACGTTTATGTTTCTGAAGAGTGGACCTTCACCCGTGGCGGTAAGCCAAACCTGAATGATCCATTTTTCAGCTATCCCTCCCTGGCTTTTGCTGCTCAGGTGCTGTCGGTTACCACACTAGGTTTAGCCCGTGAGGCGTTGGATGTGGTGCAAGAGATGGCCCAGGGCCGCAAGTCCATTACTGGCGCGCCTAATCTGGGGGAGCGTGAATATGTGCAGATTGAGCTGGCAAAAGCCGAAGCCAAACTGCGCTCTTCCCGTGCCTTCTTTTATGAGGCTACTGATGATGCCTGGGCTGAAATCCAAGGCAATGGTAAGCCAAGCGAACATCAGGTCAGCATGATTCGTCTGGCTGCAACCAATCTGACTCATGAATGTGCAGCAGCAATTCGCATGGCCTACGAAGTAACAGGTATGACAGGGACTTATAACGATCATCCTCTATCGCGAATTATGCGTGACGCCATGATGTGTACCCAGCACGCCTTTATGGGCGCTGTGACCTATAAAAATGCGGGTGCGATGTTCTTCGGTCATAAGCCTTTACCGGGCTATCTATAAGTGTTCCCAGCAAATAAGTGTGACCTGCGAAAAACCATAACAAAGGATTAATAGAGGCAAGATTATGAGTGAAATCACGAGCCATCGAGTGTTGTTCTGTATCGGTGTTAATCAGAACTTTATGGACGCTGAACAGAGCGAAATGGGCGATGTATGGCAAGCGTTTAGCGCCATGATGAAGGGCGTAGCTGAGCTACCAGGGGTCAATGTTCTGGGCATTATGGATGACGACCGTATTCAGGTGGGTCCATCAACGTCCTCTCCCTGGACCGCTTACATCATGGCTGATGTACCAGATCTGGAAACCATTATTGCCGCCTGTGACTTCTTCCGCAGCACGCCGGTTGGCGATGGCACTTACAAACTTTGGAAGTACTGCAAAGTTGAAGCGCGTATCGGTCGTGAGCTGGTTGTTCCTGAATAGCCCTGTAGCCATTCAATTAAACAGTCTTATTGCTCTTCAATAAAGTGATACAGATGAACAAAACGACATAGGCAAACACGGTAAACACAGGAAAGAGGAATAGAGATATGGCTGCCAGAGAGACCGTTGCTTCTTTATCTAAGCGCTTAAAAGTATTTGAAGATCAACAAGCGGTCAGCGCTTGTATGAATCGCTATATGTTGCTGTGTGACCAGCTGGATGCCGGCTTTGATCTTGATCTTTTGATGGTGCTGTTCACTGAAGATGCGATCTGGGAGGGCAAAGGTGCCCGCTATGCCAACTCTTTTGGTGGCCATCGGGGAGCTGAGGCGATACGGGCAATGTTTGCCAAATATACCCAGCCACCGGCGCACTTTGTCACCAATGTTCACTTTCTAACCAGTGAGTTAATTCAGGTGGATGGCGGTCAGGCTCTGGGGAGTTGGGTGCTTCTGCAAACCTCGACCTATCACAGTGGTAAATCGCAACTGAGCAGTGCCCGTCTGACAGTCTCTTTCCGTTGTGAAGAGGGTGTTTGGCGCATGAGTCATTTCCAAACTGAAAGCCTGTTTAACCGTCCGGTGGCTGAGCCCTGGGATAACCCGGCGGATCTGCCGGTACCTGAGTAGTCGTTTATCAAGGCCGTTAGCATTGAATAAAACAACCCGTGCAAACAAGAAAACAAAAACAGAAACAATTAAGTGGGAATCCCCATGACTGAACAGATAAGTATTAAAACCGTTGTAGCTGATTACGAAAATTTGATTCAACCAGACAAGGTACATACCTCGCTTTACTCCAATCCAGAGGTATTTGAGGAAGAGCTGGACAAAATCTTCAATAGCACCTGGGTTTGGGTAGGCCATACCAGTGAAGTACCTGAAGTGGGCTCCTACAAAACAGCCATGATCGGTCGCCATTCTGTCATCGTGACCCGTGATCGTAAGAAGAATATTCACGTATTACTGAACCGTTGTCGTCACCGTGCTGCAACCGTATGTGAAGGCAAAAAGGGCAAAACCAAAAGCTTTATGTGCCCATACCACGGTTGGGGTTATTCCCTGGATGGAGCTCTGCGTGCTCTGCCTAAGCCTGAAGAGTATGACGGTGTTTTCGATAAAGCAGACTATCCACTGATCAGCCTACGTTATGAAACCTATCAAGGTCTGATTTTCGCCACCTTTAAAGAAGATATAGAGCCACTGGAAGATTTCCTGGGCGGTGCGAAAAAATGGATCGATCTGTTTGTTAAGCAAAGTGGCGGTTACCCATTAAAAGTGCTGGGCGATCACCGCTTCCGTTTCCCGGGTAACTGGAAAATCCAGCTGGAAAACACCACAGATGCTTATCACTTCCCAGTGGTACATAAGTCCTTTGTGTCCTCTGTTGATGACCAAACCGCTGAGGTATTCGACTTCCTGGATGGTGAGGGTTTTGTTGAAGATCTGGGTAACGGCCACAGTGTTATGGTGATGATTCCTGAGCTGGTGGATCTGGAAGCAGATCTGGATGCGCCAATCCCTGACCGTTTCAAAGATCTGGCCGCTGAACTGGCTGCAGAAGGTCACTCCGATCAGGAAGTGCGTCGTTTAGTGCGTGCGGTGGGTGGCTCCGGTTTCAACCTGAACCTGTTCCCGAATGTTGCTTGTTCCATGGCCTTCTTCCGTACTCTGGTGCCGGTTTCCGTGAATGAAACGGAAATCCACCACGTGGCGCTGGGTGGTGAAGGTGCGCCAACAGCCTTTAACCAGATGCGTCTGCGTCTGCATGAGCACTTCCAGGGTCCTATGGGTTTTGGTACGCCGGATGATGCTGAGGCCTGGGAACGTGTTCAAAAAGGCTCCCATGCCGGTAAGGACGAGTGGATTTTGCTCAACCGTGGTCAGGAAAATCAGAAAACCAGTGTTGATGGCAATGTAGCCGGAGCGGTGTGTTCTGAAGTGGGTATGCGTGCAGCGTACCAGATGTGGAAACGGATGATGACGGCTTAAGCAACGGGAGATAAATGAAATGATTGATTTGAATCTGCTAAACCAAGTAACTGCTTTTATCTCACAAGAAGCTGACATGCTGGACTTTGAAGAGTTCGAGCAATGGCTGGATCTGTGGACCGATACCGGTGTGTATGTGGTGCCCATTGATACTAAAGAAACAGATTTTGCCAATACGCTGAACTATGCCTACGACAAGGCAGAGATGCGCAAACTGCGTGTGGCCCGTCTGATCAATGGTGAGGCGGTATCTACGGATACAACCGAGAAAACCGTTCGCTCGGTATCCCGTTTCCGCATCCTGGATTCTGGTGAGCGTTATGTCTCTGTGCGTTGTGCCATGTATCTGAGTGAATGTCGTCACGGCAATGTGAAGACCTATCCAGCAGATGTGACTTACAAGCTGCTGAAAACTGATGACGGCTTCCAGATCGAAGAGAAGGTTGTCCGCCTGCAGAACTCAGATGCTTATCTGACCAGTATCGGCTACATCCTGTAAGCGAAAGGTTTCGAAGTCAGGACGTTAGAAAGCCCGCTAGCCAAAAGGATAGCTGGCCAAAAAGTAGGTCGCTAGACAGTTGTTGTTTGAACGTTAGGCGTTGGTGGAGAAGGAAGTCTCATCCTTCTTCACCTTCCCTGATCAAAGCACAAATTCAGAGATAGAGAAGACAGTTATGACTCAAGTAGCTCTTGTAACAGGTGCCGCACAGGGGGTGGGTAAAGCCATTGCCCAAAGTTTATATCGTGCGGGTTTTGCTGTTGTGGTGACCGATGCGTTTGAAGCCGGAGCCCAGGCCACAGCTAATGAGATCGATGCATCTGGGGAAAAGGTACTGGCCCTTAAGTTGGATGTGCTGAAAAAAAGTGACTTTGAGATCGCTCTTGCATGTGCGGTTGAGCACTTTGGCGCAGTCCAGGTGCTGGTTAATAACGCGGCTATGACTCCGACAACACCTGTGATGGAGATTACGCCGGAAGAGTTTGATCAGGTCGTCGCCGTGAATCAACGAGGAAGTTTTTTTGGTTGCCAGGTATTTGGCAGCTACTTCGCTGAGCAAAACTACGGTCGCATTATCAATATGGCGTCATTGGCAGGTCAAAATGGTGGTACTGCCTCAGGTGCTCATTATGCCTCCAGCAAAGGGGCGATCCTGACTATGACCAAGATTTTTGCCCGTCAGTTGGCCGGTAACGGCGTAACGGTTAATGCGGTGGCCCCAGGTCCTATGGATCTGCCTTCCGTGCGTGAACTGGTACCCGCCGAAAAACTGGAACAGATCGTTAACGACATGATTCCCGTTAAAACCTTGGGTGATGCGGATTTTGTCGCCGATATGGTGAGCAAATTGGCCAGTCAGGATGCTTCTTTTGTCACAGGTGCGGCCTGGGATATCAATGGTGGCATCTTTATGCGTTAAGCCATTCAACGAGTTACACATTTGCTTATTAATACAGTCGTTTATTAACACAGTCACCTATTAACAGTCGTTTACTAACCCATTCACCTGGGTTTTAGCGATCAAAAGTAACAATAGATTTTAAAACAGCCGTGCCGTTACGCCCTTGAAGAGAGGGCAGAAGATAAAGGGTAGAAATATGAGTAATGAATTAATTGATGTAGTGATCAGTCGCCGTGATGATCAGGCAGAAGGCGTAGCGGTATTTGAACTGACAGCTAAAGAGGGTGTATTACCGACCTTTGAAGCCGGTGCTCATGTTGATGTACACATTGCTGACGATCTGGTGCGCCAATACTCCCTGAGCAATATTCTGACCGAGAATGAAGCACCGATAGAACAAGTCTATCGTCTGGGTATTTTAAACGACCCTCAATCACGTGGTGGCTCCAAGGCGATCCATAGTGATTTTCAGGAAGGCACTGAATTAAAAATCAGTGCCCCCCGTAACCATTTTCCTCTCGATGACAGCGCGCAACACAGCATTCTGGTAGGTGGTGGTATCGGTATCACGCCTATGCTGGCTATGGCCTACAGCCTGAAGGCCCAGGGTAAATCGTTTGAACTGCATTATTGCTGTCGCAGTTCGGCCAGTGCTGCTTTTTTAGCTGAGATAGCAGAACAGTTTGGTGAACAGAGTCACTTACATTTTGACGACCAAGCTGAAGAACAGCGTTTCTCTCCGAATAAAGTTTTCGAACCCCATCGTCCCGGTACTCATATCTATGTCTGTGGTCCGTCCGGCTTTATGGATTGGGTGATCTCTTGTGCCGCTTATGCTGGGTACTCAGAGTCCGATGTGCACTTTGAATATTTCAATGCGGAAGTGGATACCTCAGGTGCTGGTTTTGAAGTGGTTGCAGCACAAAGTGGCGTGAGTGTTCAGGTTCAAGAGGGACAGACCATTACTGACGCTTTGGCGACAGTGGGTATCAAGGTGGATGTTTCCTGTGAACAAGGGGTTTGTGGTACCTGTATCTGCGATGTGTTGGAGGGTACACCGGACCATAAAGATCACTTCTTAACCGAAGAGGAGAAAGAAGATAACGACCAGATTGTGGTGTGTTGTTCCCGCTCAAAAGGTGAACGCCTAGTGCTTGATATTTAACAGACTTGATATTTAACCCGTTTTTAAAAGGTAAGGGCTTATCCGGTTTTTTTAGAGGGAAAGTCTTTAGCTGGATTGGTATCTAAAAGGAGGATAGCGAATAGGGATATCCCTAAAAGTGCAGAGAAAACAACGCAAAAAATAAAAACAAGAATTTAAGTATCACTTTTATGTTCAAGCCCGGTTTGGTGAACCCCCAGCCGGAAAAAATAACGCAATGGTAAATAACAATAAATTGATGTTTTTCCGCTGTTCATCTTTCAAACCTTACCGTTCTTTAGTGGGTTTGACCCAGTCTCATGGACTAGGTTGCACGGGCTGATGGGCCAGCTTAGGCAAGTTGATGATTTGGAAAACGTCAGAATACCAGGAGATAAAACATGAAAAAGCTTTTAAAAGTTGTCGCTGCAAGTGTGGTCTTCGCTTCAGGTTTTTCCGGTAGTGTTCAGGCTGCTACAAAACTGACACTGTCATCTTGGGTGCCTCCTACCCATCCTCTAGTCACCGATATTATCGTGCCTTGGACCAAGCAAGTCGAAGAAGCTACCAATGGTCGCGTAACGATCAATGTTCTGGCCAAAGGTTTGGGTCATCCCAAAGTGCATTACGATATTGCCCGGGATGGTCTGGCTGATATTACCTACAGTGTGCATGGCTATACCCCTGGCCGCTTTTTAATGACCAAAGCGGTTGAGTTTCCTTTCAGTGGCGACAGTGCCGAAGCACTTTCCGTTGCTTACTGGCGTGTGCATCAGAAATACCTCGCCGAAGCCAGAGAGCATAAAGATACCCAGTTACTGGGTCTGTTTACCCATGGTCCCGGTTTAATCCATAACAGCAAAAAGCCGGTTAAAACCCTGGATGATCTGTCCGGTCTGAAGATGCGTGTCGGTGGTGGAGTTGTCAATGATGTGGCGTCATCACTGAATACTGTGCCGCTGCTTAAACCCGCTTCAAAAAGCTATGAGTTGCTGTCCCATGGTGTGGCCGATGGCACTTTGCTGCCAATGGAATCGGTTACCGGCTTTAAGATCCAGGATCTGGTAACCAATACTACAGTGGTTCCTGGTGGCTTATACAACATCAGCTTCTTCCTAGTGATGAATAAAGATCGTTTCCGTGAACTGTCAGCAGAAGATCAGCAAGCGATTATGAGTGTTTCGGGTGAGCCTTTTGCTCAGATGGCAGGCCGTGCCTGGGATGAGGCCGACAAGGTGGCTTTGGAGGTATTGAAAGCCAACGGCAATGATATCTCTGTTGCCAGCGATGAGTTTATTGCTGCCGTGAAAAAACGCACGGCTTCTATTGAGGATGAATGGGTAAAACGGGCCCGTGCCAAAGGTGTTGACGGTGCTGCCGCATTAGCAGAGCTGCGTGAAATTACAGCCAATTATGGTCAATAAAGGTTTGTAGATTGTCACTCAATTCCTGAACAACAAGATGGCGTTGTTCTCCAGTTATTTGCTGGAGAATAGCGTTGTTTAAGTCGTGCTTGTTTTAAATCATGACAGTTTTGTTCCGGTTGTTTATTTCAGAGCTTATTTATTGAGTTGCTTATTTGTTAAGCGTTAGGGATCTATCTATGAGTCTCTCTATACCTTTTTTAACAGCCAGGTGGTGGCTGAATCTGCTCGAATTTTTGTTCGAGCGGGTACTGGCATACACCGCCGCAGTAGTGATGTTCATCATGATGCTGATCACGCTGGTTGATGTGGTGGGGCGGGATCTGTTTTCGGCACCGCTTCCAGGTGGTTTTGAAATTACCGAACTGTTATTGGCCACGGTTATTTTTCTCGGTCTGCCTATGGTGACTGCAGAGGGAGGGCATGTGGATGTGGATCTGATGGATTCATCCATCCCAGAACTGTTTAAACCTCTGCAAACACTGATGATCAGTCTGATCAATATCGCAGCGTATGGAACCTTGTCCTGGATGTTGTGGCTGTTCGCCCTGCGTACTTATCGCTATGAGGATACGACCGCAATTCTCCAGATCCCTTATGCAGGCCTGGTTTTTCTAATGGCCGTGTGTTGTTCGTTAGCCACCATCGCTTTGGTTTTTATGCTGCTATTTAAACGCAATAAACGCCTGTTTATCGCAGAAGACAAAAAAGAGGTGGATCTTTAATGGAAGCCAGCTTAATCGGTTTTGCCGCCTTAATGGTGTTGATCTTTTTACGTGTGCCTCTGGCGGTTGCCATGGGAGTCGTTGGCGTTGCAGGTTTTGCTTACGTGCAGTTAGAGGAGTTTGAAAACCCAAGGGGTTGGGGGGCCGCGTTAAATATGATCTCCCAGGTGGCCTTTGATACCGGCTTATCTTACAGCCTGTCTGTGGTGCCGCTCTTTATTCTGATGGGGAACTTTATTACTGCATCAGGACTGTCATCAGAACTGTACCGCGCCTCTAATGCCTTTCTGGGTCACTTTAAAGGTGGTCTGGCTTTGGCAACGGTAGTGTCTTGCGGTGCTTTTTCCGCGGTGTGTGGTAGTTCCATGGCAACGGCAGCCACCATGTCTAAGGTCGCTATGCCCTCGATGCGTAAATATAATTACTCCGATGGTTTAGCCAGTGGCTCTATTGCTGCAGGTGGTACCTTGGGCATCTTGATTCCACCCAGTGTGATCTTAGTGATCTACGGCATTATGACCGAAACCGATATCGGCATGCTGTTTATTGCCGGTTTACTGCCGGGCTTTCTGGGCGTTGTGCTCTATATGGCGGCTGTTACGGTCACTGTACATCTTAAGCCTGAAGCAGGTCCCGCTGCTGAGAAGCAGGGTTGGGGTGAGCGTATCGTAGCATTTAAACAGGTGTGGGTGATCTGTCTGCTGTTTACCGTCGTGATGGGGGGAATCTACAGCGGTATCTTCACACCAACCGAAGCGGCAGGTATCGGCGCTTCAGGTGCTTTCTTTATCACCTTGCTGCGTGGACAGTTAACCCTGAAAAGTCTGACCCATAATCTGATCAGTACTGTCAGGACGACATCCATGCTGTTCTTACTGGTGATGGGTGCGGTGCTGTTCTCCAACTTTGTCAATCTGGCCGGTCTGCCCGATGCCCTACGCGACACCGTTCTGGAGATGGAGCTGAGTCCGGTCTATGTGATCTTGGCCATTATCGCCATCTACGTCCTGCTGGGCTGTGTACTGGAAAGTATGTCGATGATCCTGCTGACGGTACCTGTGTTTTATCCCCTGGTACAGGCGATGGGCTTTGATTTGATCTGGTTCGGTATTCTGGTGGTGGTCGTCACCGAGATTAGCCTGATCACTCCACCGGTGGGGCTGAATGTGTTTGTCCTGAAAGCGGTACTGCCGGATGTCAAATTGGCCACTATATTCCGCGGTGTCACCCCCTTCTGGATAGCCGATATTGTGCGCTTAATTCTGATCGCCACTATTCCGGCTATCTCTCTCGCACTGCCCCATATGGTGAGCTAAATGAAGCAGGAGCCACAGATAATGAACCCATTTAACACATCCTGACACGATGCCACTGAGGCATTAATTCAGAGGCTTACTGTGCTCTGAATTCTAAGTCAAAGCTAAATCAAACAACCAAACGCTCTTTCTATGGAGAGTGCTATGACGAGTACTTTGAAGGTTCACCGAATTACGGTGAGCAATCGAAATACCGGATTCCTGTGCCCGGAAAACAAGACTTTGCTGCTTGGCATGGAGCAAAACGCCGCTAAATGCATCGATGTGGGCTGCCGTGGTGGCGGTTGTGGTGTGTGCAAGATCCGCATTATCAGTGGTGATTACGACTGTAAAGTGATGAGCAAGGCACAGGTCACAGAACAGGAACAACAAGCGGGTTATGCCTTGGCATGCCGGGTATTCCCACGCAGTGAGATGGTGATTGAGTCGGATTGTTTTAAGGCAACAACGTCTGAAATAACCGCTATATCAGCGTCTTCCCAAAACCAGTAAAGCAAGAGAAAAAGGGCTGGGTTGCTACCTGATAAACCAGGGACTAAATCACAGCTACTAAGCCCGCACTAACAAAAACAAAATGAGGACAGAATCATGAAAAAAGGTGTAATGCGTCCGGGTCATGTGCAAATCCGGGTATTAGATGTTGAGGAAGCACTGAAACACTACCGCGACCTATTGGGTCTGATTGAGATGGACCGAGACAGTCAGGGCCGTGTGTATCTGAAAGGCTGGACAGAGGTGGATAAGTTCTCGGTTGTCCTGCGTCAGGCTGATGCACCGGGAATGGACTTTATGGGCTTTAAGGTACTGAACGATGAGGTACTGGTAAGCCTGGAGCAGGAACTGAAAGAGTATGGCGTAGCGGTAGAAAAGATCCCTGCGGATGAACTGAACAGCTGCGGTCGTCGTATCCGTTTCACGGCACCGTCGGGCCATAACTTTGAGCTGTATGCCGAGAAAGAGCAGACCGGTAAGTGGGGGCTGGAAAAAGTGAATCCAGAAGCCTGGCCGATGGATCTGAAGGGCATGAAGGCGACTCGCTTTGACCACTGTCTGCTTTACGGTACTGATATCAAAAGTACCTATGCATTGTTCCGCGATGTCTTAGGTTTCGACCTGGCTGAGCAGGTGGTTGATCCTGAGGGTAATAAAGCGGCGGTGTTCTTAACGGCCAGTATGAAAGCCCATGATGTGGCCTTTATCGAATGCCCTGAGCCAGGCAAGTTCCATCATGCGTCGTTCTTCCTGGAAACTTGGGAGGATGTGCTGCGCGCCGCTGACCTGATCTCCATGACAGATACCTCGCTGGATATCGGTCCAACCCGTCACGGCCTGACCCACGGTAAAACCATCTACTTCTTTGATCCATCCGGTAACCGCTCAGAAGTGTTCTGTGGTGGTGACTACCACTACCCCGACCATGAGCCAGTGACCTGGAAAGCAGAAGACCTAGGTAAAGCGATCTTCTATCACGACAGGGTGCTGAATGAGCGTTTCCTGACGGTGCTGACTTAAAACTAACGAAGCTAACTCAATAAATTCAAAAGAGAAAATTGTGGCTGTCCCACAATTTTCTCCCACTGCATATCAATGCCCATACTGCTAAGGCGTAATGATGAAAGAGTTTAAGAACTTTATTAATGGTGAGTTTGTTACTGCTAGTAGCGGTAAAACCTTTAATAACTATAACCCGGTTGATAACAGCCTGATTGGTCAGGTCCATGAAGCTGGACAACCGGAAGTGGCCGCTGCGGTTGCTGCGGCAAAAGCAGCGATGAAAGGCCCCTGGGGTCAGATGACTCAGGCCGAACGTATTAAGTTACTGGATAAAGTCGCTGATCGTATTAATGAGCGTTTTGATGAGTTTTTAAAAGCGGAATGCCAAGACACCGGCAAGCCGGAAAAAATCGCATCTCATATTGATATTCCTCGTGGTGCGGCAAACTTTAAAGCCTTTTCTGAAACCCTGGCCAACCATCCAACCGAGGCTTTTAAGCTGGATACACCGGACGGTAAAGGCGCACTGAATTATGGTCATCGCAGCCCGAAAGGTGTGGTTGCGGTGATCAGCCCATGGAACCTGCCGCTACTGTTAATGACCTGGAAAGTCGGCCCTGCGCTGGCCTGTGGTAATACCGTAGTGGTGAAGCCTTCCGAAGAAACTCCGGCCACCGCCACCTTACTGGGTAAGGTGATGAATGAGTGTGGCGTACCTGCGGGTGTTTATAACGTCGTGCACGGTTTTGGCCCGGATTCAGCGGGTGCTTACCTGACCGAACACCCTGATGTTGATGCCATCACCTTTACCGGTGAGACCAAAACCGGTGAAGTCATTATGCGTGCGGCCTCTGTTGGTCTACGCAATATCTCCCTGGAGTGTGGCGGTAAAAACCCAGGCATTGTTTTTGCCGATTGTGATCTGGATAAGGCCATTGAAGGCACCATGCGCTCTGCTTTTGTCAACTGTGGTCAGGTCTGCCTGGGTACTGAACGTGTTTATGTTGAGCGTCCTATCTTCGATGCCTTTGTTCAGCGCCTGAAAGAAGGTGTTGAGCAGCTGAAACTGGGTCGTCCTGAAGATTCCAGTGTGGATTTTGGCCCATTAGTGAGCCAGGAGCACAAAGAGAAAGTCCTGTCCTATTACCGTCTGGCTGTTGAAGAGGGTGCAACCGTGGTGATCGGTGGTGGTACACCGGATATGCCAGACGATCTGAAAGCCGGTGCCTGGATTGAGCCTACCATCTGGACCGGACTCTCCGATGATGCCCGCGTTGTGAATGAAGAGATCTTTGGCCCTTGCTGCCATATCCGCCCGTTTGACACTGAAGAAGAAGTGATCGCCCTGGCCAACGATACCCGTTACGGCCTGTCTGCCACCATCTGGACCGAAAATGTTTCCCGTGCCAGCCGTGTTGCTGAAGCGATGGAAGCAGGTATCACCTGGGTAAACAGCTGGTTCCTGCGTGACCTGCGTACTGCTTTTGGCGGTGCCAAAGAGTCCGGTATTGGCCGCGAAGGTGGGGTACACGGCTTAGAGTTTTACACCGAGTTAAAGAATATCTGTATCAAGCTGTGACATTCCACAGGAAGCACAGGAAATAGCACTCTTATCGTAAATGAGTCGAAGTGAGGCTTGTGTAGGCTTGTGAGAAAGGGCGTAGAGCAGCAGCACGTTTAATTAAAAGTGCCGAAATAAAAACTGCGAAACCCAACACTTGTACATGCAAGGCTCACCATATTTTCAAAGGTAGCAATATGAACCAAGAACAAATTATTGCCTGTGGTGATGAGCTGTATCAGGCATTAACCAAGCGGGAAACCATCCGTCCATTAACCGAACGTTTTAGTGATCTGACTATTGATGATGCTTACCACATCTCATTAAGAATGCTGGAGCGTCGGGTTGAAGCCGGTGAGCGTGTGATCGGCAAAAAGATCGGTGTGACCTCGAAAGCGGTGCAAAACATGTTGAATGTGCGCCAGCCTGACTTTGGTTATCTCACCGATGCCATGGTGTTTAGCCAAGGCGAAGAGATGGCGATCAGTGAGCGTCTGATTCAACCCAAAGCCGAGGGTGAGATCGCTTTTATCCTGAAAAAAGATCTGTCAGGCCCAGGTGTCACCGCAGCGGATGTACTGGCGGCAACCGATTGTGTCATGCCCTGTTTTGAGATAGTGGATTCTCGTATTGAAAACTGGCAGATCAAAATTGAAGACACCGTAGCCGATAACGCCTCCTGCGGTCTGTTCCTGCTGGGTGATAACGCCATTAGCCCGCGCAAAGTGGATCTGTCTACCTGCGGCATGGTGGTTGAGAAAAACGGTTCCATTATCTCCACCGGTGCTGGAGCTGCCGCCCTGGGTAGTCCTGTGAACTGCGTGGTTTGGTTGGCTAATACCCTGAGTCAGTTTGGTATCAGTCTGAAAGCGGGTGAAGTGATCCTGTCCGGTTCATTAGTGCCATTAGAGCCTGTCACTGCTGGTGACCATATGACGGTCAGTATCGGTGGAATGGGCTCTGCATCGGTACGTTTTGTCTGATAAATGATCGAAAAAACAAATGCTGTTTATTAATACAGTTGTTTTTGGTTTTTATAAAAAGTGAAGCTGAATCAGACAAATCAGCCCAAAGACAGGGCTGAAAAGGACAAGTTATGAGTAAAAAATTAAAAGCGGCCATTATTGGTCCCGGTAACATCGGCACCGATCTACTGATCAAGATGTTGCGTTCGGAGTGGATTGAGCCCGTCTGGATGGTGGGTATCGACCCTGAATCAGACGGCTTAAAACGTGCCCAAGAGATGGGCATTAAGACCACCGCAGAAGGCGTGGATGGTCTGTTAGATCATGTGGTCGCCGATGATATTCGTATCGCATTTGATGCGACATCTGCCTATGTCCACGCTGAGAACAGCCGCAAACTGAATGAGCTGGGTGTGCTGATGGTGGATCTGACACCCGCAGCTATCGGCCCTTACTGCGTACCTCCGGTTAACTTGCATGAGCACACCAAAAACCTGGAGATGAACGTCAATATGGTGACCTGTGGTGGTCAGGCCACGATTCCTATGGTGGCGGCGGTATCTCAGGTTCAGGCGGTGGAATACGGTGAAATTATCGCCACGGTGTCTTCCCGCTCCGCAGGTCCGGGTACCCGTAAGAATATCGATGAATTTACTCGCACTACCGCCGGTGCTGTTGAGAAGGTGGGCGGCGCAGATAAGGGTAAAGCGATCATTATTATCAATCCGGCTGAGCCTCCGCTGGTGATGCGCGATACCGTGCACTGCCTGACTAAAGAAGCCCCAGATGAAGCGGCCATTACCGAATCAGTGCACCAGATGATTAAGCAGGTACAGAGATATGTACCGGGTTATCGCCTGGTAAACGGTCCTGTGTTTGATGGCAATCGTGTATCTATCTTCCTGGAAGTGGAAGGTTTAGGGGACTATTTACCGAAATATGCCGGTAATCTGGACATTATGACCGCTGCAGGCCTGCGTACTGCCGAGATGTTTGCTGAGGAAGCACACAACGGCTCAATTCAACTGTCGCAACGGGGCTAACAGGAGGAAAAGCTATGAATTTAAGAGATAAGAAAGTTGTCCTCCACGATATGAGTCTGCGTGATGGCATGCATGCCAAACGTCATCAGATCTCACTGGAGGCTATGGTTGATATCGCTACGGGTTTGGATGAAGCGGGCATGCCGCTGATTGAAGTGACTCATGGCGATGGTTTGGGTGGTTCATCAGTGAACTATGGTTTCCCGGCCCATAGCGACGAAGAGTATCTGAGTGCCGTGATTCCCAAGATGAAACAGGCCAAGGTATCGGCACTGCTGCTGCCAGGTATCGGCACAGTGGATCATCTGCGTATGGCAAAAGATCATGGGGTGAGCACTATTCGTGTGGCGACTCACTGTACCGAAGCAGATGTTGCCGAGCAGCATATAGGTCTGTCCGCCAAGCTGGGTCTGGATACCGTGGGCTTTCTGATGATGGCCCATATGACCACCCCCGAGCAGCTATTAACTCAAGCCAAGCTGATGCAATCCTACGGGGCTAACTGCATCTACTGTACCGATTCTGCCGGTTATATGTTGCCGGAAGAGGTCAGCGAAAAAGTAGCTCTGCTACGGGCTGAGCTGAATCCGTCTACTGAAATCGGTTTCCACGGTCACCACAATATGGGCATGGCTATCGCCAACTCACTGGCCGCTGTTGAAGCCGGTGCGGTGCGGATTGATGGTTCTGTTGCCGGCCTGGGTGCCGGTGCCGGTAATACACCGCTGGAGGTGTTTGTTGCGGTACTGGAGCGTATGCAGGCGGATCACGGCATCGATCTCTACAAGATTATGGATGTGGCCGAAGATCGGGTGGTGCCTATGATGGACCAGCCGATTAGGGTGGACCGTGATGCATTGACACTGGGTTATGCCGGTGTTTACAGCTCCTTCCTGTTATTCGCCAAACGTGCCGAAGCCAAATACGGCATTCAAGCCCGTGACCTGCTGGTAGAGCTGGGTCGTCGCGGCACTGTCGGCGGACAGGAAGATATGATCGAAGATTTAGCGTTAACCATGGCAAAAGAGAAGGGGTTGGTCTAATGGGACAGTTAACACAAACACAAATTGAATCACTGGCGGAACATCTGGAAAACGCTGAGTTAGAAGCCCGTGAAGTGATTAAGATCACCGACGATTACCCGGAAATGACTTACGAAGACGCCTTTGATATTCAATGGGAGATTCGTCGTCGTAAAGAAGCCCGTGGCAACAAAATTGTCGGCATGAAGATGGGCCTGACCTCCTGGGCCAAGATGTCCCAAATGGGTGTAGAGCACCCTTGCTACGGCTTCCTTGCGGATTATTTCTCCGTGCCGGAAGGTGGTGAGATTAAGTATGATGAGTTGATCCATCCAAAAATCGAAGCCGAACTGGCCTTTGTCACCAAAGCTCCGTTAAAGGGCCCAGGTGTACATATCGGTGATGTGCTGCGCGCGACCGATTTTGTTATGCCTGCGGTGGAAGTGATCGACTCTCGCTATAAAGACTTCAAGTTTGATCTGAAAAGTGTGATTGCGGACAACTCCTCGTCGACGCGTTTTATCACAGGTGGCCGTATGGCAGATGTGAATGATCTGGATCTGAAGAATCTGGGTGTGGTGATGGAAGTGAACGGCGAAGTGGTTGAGACAGGAGCGGGTGCTGCGGTACTGGGCCATCCTGCGGCTTCTGTTGCCATGCTGGCCAATATGCTGGGTGAGCGTGGTGAAGAGCTACCAGCGGGTTCCTTTGTCATGATCGGTGCGATTACCGCAGCGGTACAGGTCAACAAAGGAGATTCCTTCTGTGTGCGCTACCAGGATCTGGGCACTATTTCAGGCAAATTCGTTTAGGAGGGCATCACCATGCCAGTGGTACAAATTAGCATGATGGAAGGCCGCACGGATGAGCAGAAGACAGCGCTGATTCGCCAGGTAACCGATGCGGTAATGAGCTCTATTGATTCACCAGAAGAAAATGTACGTGTACTGATCAATGAGATACCGAAGAAAAACTTTGGTATTGGCGGTACACCGGCGGATCGGCTGGGGCGTTAAGCCCCGCTGTATCCATACACACTGACACAAACGTATTTCGATATCATTTGGCTAAAGGCCGAACAATGAAGCATCGCCTAAAGAGAAACGTTTGTGTCAGTGCTTAAGTGTCAAAGAATAAAAGGTGATTCCAATGAGTGAACAAACATTTGACGCAAGAGATTTCCGTCGCGCGTTATCTCAGTTTCCAACCGGTGTAACCGTTATTACCACCCTGGATGCTGAAGGTCAGCCGGTGGGTGTGACGGCCAGCAGTTTTAACTCGGTGTCCATGGATCCGGCGCTGATTCTGTGGAGCATCGATAAAGGTGCGTACAGCTTAGCGGCCTTTGATCATTCTCAGCATTTTGCTGTCAACGTGTTGGGCCGTGATCAGATCGCAACCTCTAATCAGTTTGCCAGCCGTGGTGAAGATAAGTTTAAAGGTATTGAGTACAGCCAGGGTTTGGGTGGCAGCCCGTTGTTAAAAGAGTATGCCGCACAGTTTGAGTGTAAAACCTGGGCGATGTATGACGGTGGTGATCACCTGATCCTGGTAGGGCAGGTGATGGATTACCGTTATAACGATGCGGTCTCGCCGCTAGTATTTGCCCGTGGCAGTTATGCGGTTTCTTACCCTCATTACGATACGGCAAAAAATGAGTCAGATGCCGGTCTGTCGGAAGGCTTCCTGGGCGGCTACTTACTGTATCTGTTAAGAGAGAGCTACAACCAGTTTAGTTCTGAGCTTTATCCCAAGCTGATGCAGGCTTGCAAGGTGACTCCAGAGGAGTGGCGTATCCTGTCGATTTTGTCGGATAAGGGCGCCATGTCCGTGGATGAGTTAGCCCCTCTTCTGATGCAGCCCGGTGTTGAACTGTCGCAAACTGCAGACTGGATGCTCAATAAAGGCTGGGTACAGAATTCAGGAAATAGTGTGATCAGCTTATCTGATGAGGGTAAAGCCCTGGCGGAACAGTTGGTCGGCATTGCAAAAAGCCATGAAGCTGATGTGTTGGGCAAGCTTTCTCAGGAGCAAGCCGAGCTATTAAAGCAGAGCTTACAGATCATCTTAAACGGCTGATGGTTTAGCTAATAGCTTATGAGCACGGCAGTTTCTTATAGAGACATTTTTGTTTAGGTAATTTGTCCTTGTTTACGCCTAAGCAAGAGTGGAGTCAGAGAAAATCTAACGAAACACAAGCTTTTGACACTTTCCGAAAATACTTGTGTTTCGTAGCTCCTGGTCATTTTCTGCCCAATGGTGCTTGGGGTTATTAGATCATAGCCACTCAGACCTGCTTTTGTTTAGGCACTTTTTGCGCTTTATTCACCCTGCTCTGATATCAAGAGACTTCAAGGGAATGATATTAGCTCTGCATAAACCCTTACCTTTAACCCCGTGAAACCCGATACAAAATTAACTAAAAAAACAGATTAGCCCGAGGAAACAATATGCAAACTCCATATGAATTGTTAGGTGGTGAAACCGGTGTTCGACAACTGGCCCACGAGTTTTATAACGTGATGAATGAGCATATCGAAGCAAAGAACATCCGCGATATGCACGCTAAAAATCTCGAATTGATTCAGGAAAAGCTTTTTAAATACCTATCCGGTTGGATGGGAGGGCCCGCTCTATACCTGCAGGAGTACGGCACCATCTGTCTGTCTAAACCCCATGCCAAATATGCTATTGGAGCCGATGAACGGGATCAGTGGTTAACCTGTATGGACGTGGCATTAGAGCGGGTAGGGGCCAGCGATGAAGTCAAAGAGATGCTGAAAGAGCCTATGTATAACATGGCCGAGATGATGCGTAATCGCTAACTCGCTTGTCGGGCTAAAAGTCGTTATACACGCGACCTATCCAGAGAATACATAATGAGTAAAAATGTTTCAGATCACTCCAGCTCGCTGGAGTTTATTTGTTTAATGGCCGCCATTATGTGTATGACGGCCCTATCCATCGATATCGTACTTCCGGCATTGGGCGTAATTAGTCAGGCGCTGTCGGTGGCTCAGTCCAACGATGTGCAATATATCATCTCGTTTCACTACTGTCCGGTTAAGCATAAACCAGCTCCATTGATAGCTGATCAGGAG
>CAYFGP010000033.1:0-44873 GCA_964342385.1 uncultured Oleiphilus sp.
TTTTACTTCGGCGATAACGCCGGTAAGTGGGTCAATTTTAAGCTGGCGTTGACAATGGCTCATAAGGGGAATATCGAAGTGAGATTTAAGATCGCTCAGTGTTTTAGGCGGAGTATCTTTGGTGAATGCTGAGAGAGGGGGTTATTAGGAGTAATGAGCCTAAGGAGTAAAGCCGATGGCTTAACCCCTTAGCTTCTTAAGAAGAATACTCGCTGAAATCATGCCAATTATTGCTGGCTATTGCTATCAGGCTGATGATTACGACGCTGAATATTGATCTGTTCGGTTTGGTTCACAACCAGGCCTATGTTGGCTGAATCTAACAGACGCAGTGTATAGTCTTGACCAGCCTGCAGTGTGCAAGTGCTGCCAGAGCAGGCTTCAGTCAAACCAAAACCGTTACTTTGATCAACAATGCGTGCATTCATCGCACCATCATAGATATCGCCGTTTGGTTCAACGCATAGTGCTCGATTAACAGACACTTCCAGTTGCTGGTTGTTAATTTCTGCATTAGCAGACATCAGGCAGCGTTCAGGTAGGTGGGCGCCGGTTTCACTGCCGGTGGCTTTCAGTAGCAGATGGGAAAGACTCTCACCATTATTAACCGTTTTATCCACTAGAACCTGAACGCGCAGAACGGTATCCGCTGGCAGTTGATAGCCGCTGTTGGCAGGAGTTTCAGCATAGGCCGGTAGACATGCTCCTAAAAGAGCAGCTGTTGTCAGTAGTCGTTTCATAGCTCACCGTTTCTGTGGATCAAGGTTTCTACGTATCAATGGGTGGTCACACTGAGCAAAAGCGCCGAAAAAGATGCAATATCTCGCGAAACAACAGCAATTTGATATTCCCCGTATTGAAAGCCTGAGAATATGGCGTATCTTGCTATGGGTGTTTTAGTTTCGCTGTTTATCCTTATTTCTGGCCTGATGCCTTACTTACTTGTTGGGCCTGTTATATGTGATTCATACAAACAGGTATGTAGTAAGTGATCTGCTTCTGAGTGCGCGAAGTATAACAGATTCGAATGAATTTACAGTTAACCCTTGGGCGGCATTATGCTTGACCAACCAAGTCAGGTAAAATGGACAAATTGTCGCACCCGGATATGAGCAACATAAGTTATCATTGCTGCCCTTTAATTGAGATGACAGCATATCTAGGTGTTATGTTCCGAAAAGTTATGCTGTTAATTTTACATTAGAAAGTCAGCATAAATACAGATGTTAATTAAAAGGTAACCCAATGAGTGAAAAACTGGCGGATCTGTACGAGACGATTCTGACAGAATTAGGTGAGGATCCGAAACGTGAGGGTTTATTAGATACTCCTAAGCGTGCCTCTAAGGCGATGCAATATCTGACCCGTGGTTATCATCAGACACTGGCAGACGTGACCAATGGTGCGGTGTTTGAATCAGAAACCGATGAGATGGTTATCGTAAAGGATATTGAGTTGTACTCAATGTGTGAACACCATCTGCTGCCTTTTATCGGTAAATGCCATATCGCTTATCTGCCTGATGGCAAGGT
Organism: uncultured Oleiphilus sp.; assembly: GCA_964342385.1. GTDB lineage: Bacteria > Pseudomonadota > Gammaproteobacteria > Pseudomonadales > Halomonadaceae > Oceanospirillum. The sequence continues at coordinate 1,533 of CAYFGP010000033.1, forward strand.
ATTAGGTTTGTCTAAATTCGCCCGCATTGTGGATATGTATGCTCGTCGTTTCCAGATCCAGGAAAATCTGACAAAGCAAATTGCTGATGCTGTGCTAGAAGTGACTGGGGCGCGTGGTGTTGCTGTGACCATTGAAGCTAAGCATATGTGTATGATGATGCGCGGTGTGGAAAAGCAGAACTCTGTGATGAAATCGTCTGTAATGTTGGGCTCTTTCCGTGAGTCTCAGGCCACGCGTCAGGAGTATCTGCAGTTGATCACCAGCTGATTGGATTTACAAAGAAAGCTCAGGCCGGTTCCTGAGCTTTTTTATATATAACGAAACAAAGCTATTTCGATATTTTCTCTATCAGGATACCAGAGAATAGGGTGTTATTTGCCCTGAATACTTTTGTTTCGCAGCTTATGCACCCTTTTCATTTGCACAGGGAGACGCTTATGCCGTTACATGCTGTCAGTAATGCTCAGTCAGGTCATAATCTGGCGACAATTCAGATTAAGAATCTGCGCTTACGTACCTATATCGGAATTAACGACGATGAAATTCTGAATAAGCAGGACGTGATTATCAATATTACTATCCAGTATCATGCTGATCGAGCGGTGAGCTTTAATCATATTGATGAGGCTCTTAATTATCGCACCATCACTAAGGCCGTAATAAAGCACGTAGAAGAGAATCGCTTTGCGCTCTTGGAGCGTCTGACTCGCGAGATTCTGGATATTATTATGGATTATGAGCAGGTGCAGGTAGCCCAGGTTGAGGTGGATAAGCCTCATGCGCTACGTTTTTCCGACTCGGTATCTATTACTTTGTCTGATCATCGTGATGCGAGCTGATCACGCTGTTGAGTCGATTCCTTCTTTGCAGGCGATCACAGCGTTGGAGCAGCTGGATAAGATTCAGGGTTTGAGTTGGCTGTTATTTTCCGCACCTAATTGTGCGCCTTGTCAGGATATTAAACGTAAGTTGCCCCTGTGGGGGCATGACTTTTTGCCCTCTAGTCGCAGCTTTTCCATTGATCTATCACTTTTGCCTCAAGCCAGCGCCGCTTTTCAGGTATTATCCGTACCCACCTTGATTGTCTGTTTAGACGGGCGAGAGATCGCACGTCAGGTGCGTCATATCAATTTTTCTCTGCTACAGGAGCAACTGGCGAGGCCAGTAGCGCTATAGCAGGCATCGTTATCCACTCCAGGAGGCTGAATGCAGGGCGAAGTTATTGCGTTTGATACAGCGCAGCAATTAGGCACTATTCGTACAGAGGATGGTCGTGAGTACCAATTTGATCTTACCGGTTGGCGAGGTCGCGGTTTGCCGGATAGCGGTATTCAGGTGAGCTTTGAGGTCGATGGTGAGCAAGCGTGTCAGGTATTTAATCTTCCTGCTGGTCAGATGCAGGCTGCTGCGCTGAAAGAGGTCGATAGTGATGAAGTACGTCCTGTGCAGACCTCATTCTGGTCGGTTATGGCGATCGGCTGTGCTGCTATGTCGGTGCCTTTAGGCTACTTTGTTGCGTTGTTTGCTTTGCTATTTGCGCTGATGGGCTTTCGTGAGGCACGCCTTCAACCGGAGCGTTATAAGGGAAAAGGAATGGCTTTGGCAGCCGGCGCTATGGCTTGTGCGGTATTGATTTTAACCGCTATTCTAAAAGTCACGAACTGACTTTAGCGGAGGCTCTGAGGTTATTATGGCACTAAAAGCACTTGCTCCCCTGGCGTTATCCTGTTTCACGGCTGGCGCATCGGCAGACTTTATTGGTTTTTATGGTGGCGCCACCTATTGGTCGCCTTCTCTGGAAGGTGAATTCCGCTCTGATGGCAGCACTCAGGGTATGATTGATGTGGAGAAGGATCTGGGTTATTCCTCTGATTCAACTTCTACCTTCTATCTGGCGTTTGAGCATCCTATACCTTTGGTGCCCAATGTACGTGTTGAACACACGCCTTTGTCCTCTTCTGGTAGTAATCAGTTGAATCGTACCCTGGAGTTCAATGGCACAACTTTTGTTCAGGGTTCTAATGTTGAGAGTGAGCTTGATCTAACCCATACGGACTGGACAGCGTATTATGAGCTGCTGGATGATACCTTTTGGTTGTCATTTGATGCTGGTGCTACGTTAAGGGTGTTTGATGGGCGGGTACGTCTGAATAGTGAAGATGTCAGTCTGCACTTTATGGCACCGATGTTGTATGGCAAGGCTGATATCTTTATTCCGGGCACCGATTTCTCTGTCGGGGCTATGTTTAATTATCTGGATATTGATGAGGTATCCGTAGTTGATCGTCGGGCTTATATCGCCTATGAATCCCCGTTTAGAGTGGGAGCAGAAATCGGCTACCGGGCGTTTGATGTGGAGCTGGATGATATCGACAATATTGATGCGGATCTTTCGCTGGAAGGCTTTTACGGCTCAGTGACCTTGCATCTTTGATCCACTGAGTATCGATAATCCTCAAGGGCACCGCATACTTGAAGGTAAAAATGGAAGAGGTCTCTCTTCCATTTTTGTGGCCGATAAGAATGATATCTTCGAGGAAGCGTGTTGTTATTGCTCGCTATAAGGCTTCCTGGTTGACTAGCGGGTGCTCTTCCAATGCCGGCACTCGGATACAGACACTAAAACCTTCCTCTGGTGCGCTATCAGCTTCAATGGTGCCCTTCAGAATCTGAGTCACCTGGTTATAGACGATATGCATGCCTAAGCCTGTGCAGCCCTGATTGCGTCGTGTGGTGTGGAAGGGTTCAAACAGTTTGTTAAGCATCTCGTCGTTGATGCCCACGCCGTTGTCGCAGTATTCAACAACCAGATTATCACCCTGAATAAACGCTTTCAGCGAGATGCGATTCTTAAAATTAGGCTGAGGGAAGCCATGGGTCAGGCTATTGTTGATCAGTTGTCCGATCACTTGTAGCCAGCTGGAGGATACGGTTGACCAGGTTAGTCTGTCATCCACTTCTGTTACAAAGGTGGCGCTTTTTTCTGTGAGAGACTGCTGCAGGCCCAGGCTGAGATCGTGGAATAGCTCTTTTAGCTGTACATTTTCCACATGAGCATTCTGATTGGTAACCGCTGTTTGTTTAAACATCTGTACCAGTCGTACCACTCTTTGCAGATTGCTATCGATAAGCTCTACAGCCTCTTTTTCCGGGCTGTTATCCGAGTGATCCAGCATGGAGGTGGCGGTAATCGCAACACCTAAGGGGGTATTGATCTCATGGGCAATACCAGCAACCAAGTTGGCCAGTGAAGCCATCTTCTCGCGTTCAATCAGTTGATTCTGCGTTAACTCAAGCTCTTCCAGAGAGTTTTTCAGCTGCTCAGTACGTTTCTGAACCCTAAGCTCCAGGGTCTCATTAAGCTCTTGTAGTTGAGTCTGAGCCAGCTTTTTGGCTGTGATATCAACGGCGGTCCCCCTAAAGCCAAGAAAGCGACCATATTCAAACTGGGCTAACCCCTGGAAGACAAAATAATGGGTTTCTTCATGTAGGGTGATTTGGAGCTCAAGGTCGTTAAAATCGCTTTTTTGCTCGAAGCTAATTTGCAGAGAAGGGGTGTCTAGCAATTGAGATAGATTATTGCCTAGAGGAGAGTCCTGATGGTTGCTATCCAGCTGTATCAGCATCTGTTCCGAGGCAAAAGAGAGTTTGCCATCAGCATCTGTTTCCCAAAGCCAGTCTGATGCGACATTCGCAAAATCGCTGAAGCGGTTCTTTTCTTGCTCAATTTCACTATAAAGTTGATGCAGCTTTTGGCTAAGTTGGTTAACTGCGAGGCCTAAAATGTCCAGCTCATCTTCTTTAGTGGTGATAAACGAGGGTTTATCCAGCTCAAGAGGGACATGTTTTTGACTGGGACGGAAGCGTTCAAGGTAGCGCATGATACTGAAAATGCGCCGGTTGACACTGAGATGGAAAACCCAGAGCACCATGGCCGAAACAATAAAAGTCTTGATACCGTTGATCAGCAAGAGTGAGGTAAAGGTTTCTAATAGCTGCTGGTAAATCTCTTCGGCACTGGATTCTACGTGCAGGGTGCCTAAGACAAAGGGTGTTTGCGAACCAGGACCTTCGTATACGAGGGGGATTTTACTTTCAAACTTATCGCCATCGACAGCGTCACCGGCATCCCAGAACTGATTGCCAGTGTTTGATGTGACCTTGATATAAGCCAAGCCGGGTAGCTTAACCAGCCCTTCAAGGCGCAGCTTTAATTGGCTCTCGTTGAATTCCCATAGGTTGATGGCCAGGGATTCGGCATGTACTTGTTTGAGTTCAGTATGTCTGGCTTCTACCGCATTAACTTCACGGGTGTAATCTGAATAAAGCTGTAGCAGGGTTGAAATCAGCGTAATACTACTGCTGATAATCACCAAAATAAGAATAATCCGCCGGCCGATAATACTGGCCAGAGGATGATCAGAAATCTGTTTTGAATGCTGAAGAGGCATAGTCGTGTTTTAAGTACCATCAACAATCCCGTTAACTGTCAGCATAGTGCTAAAAGGGTACGCGGAGCAATAGTTTATGGTCACTATCTAGTCTTTTGTTGTGAAAAAAGAGCCCTTGGATAATGTGTGGGCTAATAATGATCCCTGCTTAGAAAAATTCAGTGCTTTTAACGGATTGTAAGCACTACATAAAAGTTTCTCTTTAGCAGGAGGCTTCATTCTTCGGCCCTTGTCCGATAAATATCAAAATACTTTTGTGTAAGTGTCATGTTGCAAGAAAAAGAAGTGGCCTCATTGGGAGAAGTGATAACCTGGTAGAAATAAAAAAGGCTCTGCCAGAGCAGAGCCTTTTAGCTAATCAAATCAGTGCCTGTTAAAGCACTTTAAATGATTAGTGACGGAAGTGACGCATACCGGTGAAGACCATTGCCATACCGTGCTCGTCAGCCGCATCGATTACTTCCTGATCGCGCATGGAGCCGCCAGGCTGGATCACTGCAGAGATACCGGCTTTAGCCGCAGCATCGATACCATCGCGGAATGGGAAGAAAGCATCAGATGCCATAACAGAGCCCGGTACTTCCAGACCTTCATCTTCCGCTTTAATACCTGCAATCTTAGCGCTGTATACGCGGCTCATCTGACCGGCACCTACACCGATCGTCTGACCATTTTTCACGTATACGATAGCGTTAGATTTAACAAACTTAGCGACTTTCCAGGCAAAGGCCAGATCACGCATCTGCTCTTCACTTGGCGCTTTTTTGGTCACAACTTTCAGTTCGTCGTCTGTCACCATACCCATGTCGCGATCTTGGATTAGCAGACCACCGTTAACACGCTTGTAGTCCAGACCGTAATCACGCTCACCTGGCCAGTTGTCGGAACAATCCAGCAGACGTACATTCGCTTTAGTCGCAACAATGGCGCTGGCTTCTTCAGATACGCCTGGTGCGATAATCACTTCAACAAACTGACGATCGATGATCGCTTTTGCTGTTTCAGCATCTAATGCACGGTTGAAGGCAATGATGCCACCGAAAGCAGATGTTGGGTCAGTTTGGAACGCCAATTCGTAAGCTTGCAGTGGATTTTCAGCAATCGCTACACCGCATGGGTTGGCGTGCTTAACAATCACACAGGCTGGCTCTGCGAAAGATTTCACACACTCAAATGCAGCATCAGTATCGGCTACATTGTTGAAAGATAGCTCTTTACCCTGCAGTTGCTTCGCTGTGGAAACGCTGGCTTCAACCGGGTTTTTCTCAACGTAGAAAGCGGCTTTCTGGTGAGGGTTCTCGCCGTAGCGCATCTCTTGTTTCTTCTCGTACTGAACGTTGTAAGTACGGGCGAAGTTTTCGCTGCCACCTTCAACCAGGCGGCCGAAGTAATTAGCGATCATGCCGTCGTATGCTGCGGTGTGTTCGAAGGCTTTGATAGCCAGATCAAAGCGGGTGGCTTGAGCAACAGCACCGTCGTGAGCATCCATATCGTTCAGAATGCGGCCGTAGTCGTTTACATCCACAACGATGGTCACAAAGGCGTGGTTCTTAGCGGTAGAGCGCACCATGGTCGGACCACCGATATCGATGTTTTCTACCGCCATTTCCAGGGTGCAGTCTTCGCGAGCGACAGTTGCTTCGAATGGATACAGGTTTACTGCAACCAGATCGATGCCCTGAATGCCGTTGTCTGCCATCACTTCGTCATCCTGGCCGCGACGAGCCAGAATGCCACCGTGGATTTTTGGATGCAGAGTTTTAACACGGCCATCCATCATTTCCGGGAAACCGGTGTAGTCGGATACTTCAATTGCAGGTACACCTTGCTCGGTCAGCAGCTTGAAAGTACCGCCGGTAGACAGGATCTCTACACCGCGCTCGGTCAGTGCTTTAGCGAACTCAACAACGCCGGTTTTATCCGATACGCTGATTAAGGCCCGGCGAACCGGCAAGTTTTGTGCATTTGCAGCCATAGTTTTCGTCTTTCTCACAGGGTAGTTAAGAAAATAAAAACGGCAGATGAGTACTGCCGTTTTGATAAATTCAGCTCATTATAGCAGGCCCTGGGCATTTCTCGTGCCCATGATTTGCGACAAAAAACACTTTAAACCGGCCTGATATGGCATCAAGCCGTCATTACCGCTGTTTTTATTTACAGCAGGCCGTAATGTTTGAGTTTTTTGCGCAGGGTGCCGCGATTCAGGCCCAAAATTTCAGATGCTTGACTCTGGTTATCTCCGGTGTAGCGCATCACTGCTTCCAGTAACGGGGCTTCCACCTCGGCCAGTACCATCTGATACAGGTCGGTCACAGGTTGACCGTCCAAGTGGGTAAAATAATTTTCCAGGGCCGCTTCAACACTGTTACGCAGGGGTTGAGGGCTATCTGTGGTTTGCTGGGCTTCCAGCTGGGCCTGCTCAACAGCAGGTTGTTTTTCAGAAATATCCATATTTTTCAAACTATCATTGCTCACTTCAGGCCACCTTTGTTTGCAGGTCAGCCAGATTGGGACATAGGTTATTCAGTAAAAACTGTTCCACGGCCATTTGCTGCTGTTCAGGTGTTTCCAGCTGGTTAAACAGTTTTCTGAAGTTCACGCCATCTTCTCGAGTGCCCAGATACCAGTTGACGTGTTTGCGGGCGATTCGTACCCCCATATAGTCGCCGTAAAACGCGTATAGTGCACTCAGATGTTGGTTTAATAATCGGTAAACAGTATCTATATCGGGCTCTGGCAGTTTTTCTCCAGTGACCAGATAGTGATTGATCTCGCGGAAGATCCAGGGGCGGCCCTGAGCGGCACGACCAATCATGACGGCATCGGCACCGGTATAATCCAGTACAAATTTAGCTTTTTCCGGTGAGGTGATATCACCATTGGCAAATAGCGGAATGGAGATCGCCTGACGAATTTCGGCAATGGTGTCGTACTCTGCATCACCGCGGTAGGCGTCAGCTCGGGTTCGACCATGGACAGCCAGAGCCTGAATACCTGCATCCTGTGCCATCTTAGCGATGGTGACACCGTTACGATGTTCAGGGCTCCAGCCCGTACGAATCTTCAGGGTTACTGGAATATCGACTGCCGCAACGACTGCTTGCAGAATATCGGCTACCAGAGGCTCATCTTTGAGCAGTGCGGAGCCAGCTGCTTTATTGCAGACCTTTTTCGCAGGGCAGCCCATATTGATATCAATAATCTGTGCGCCTTGGGCTGCATTCATGCGAGCTGCTTCGGCCAGCATCTCAGGATCGCCACCGGCAATCTGCACCGAACGAGGGGCTTGTTCACCGCTATGATCGAGACGAAGTTGTGATTTGCGGGTATTCCACAGGCGCACATCTGAAGTCACCATCTCAGACACTACCAGTCCTGCCCCCATCTCGCGGCATAACTGCCGGAAAGGGCGATCTGTTACGCCAGCCATCGGCGCCAGAATGGTAGGTTGTTCAACTGAATATGGGCCAATCTTGATCATGCTAAACCGTTATTGAGTTGTGTTTGCTTGACTCGATGCAAACAGTACAGGCCTTACGGGCCGGTACTTTGGGGGGCGCTAATAATACTATGTCTTCTCTGAGAGTAAAGGGATTCGGGGGCTTCAGGCTAAAAAAATGGATTTTTTTAGCCTGATTATTGATGTGACGTACCCAGTGAAACAAAAGTCATTCGATATTCCCCTCTCAGAAAACAGGAGAATAGGTGTGATATCTTTAGACGGTTTCGCAGCCTAGTTCAGAGGCGGTATAAATGTCAGGCGGAAATCTTCAGCCTGAGGGTTCAGCTCGGTTACGTTCAGTGTGATCGCTACAGGCAGCTCTGGTGGTAGTTGATGATCTGCAAAGGGCATGTTTTTCAGATACAGATCTGGCTGGAAGTGTTGTGCTCCCACAACCAGGCCCTCTTCATTTAACAGCTCAACAATAATACCCGGGAAAGGTAGAGTATTTTCACTGGGGTTTTCCAGTACAAAGTCCACAATCAAGCTATTGTCGCTTTGGCTTAAGCTGGTTTGCGTTGCGGCTAACGGTTTGAAATCTTCCATTAGTGGATGACTGCAACTAGAGATTGCACACAAAGTCTCAACCACACCGTTTAATTTAGGGTTCTGGCTTAATGAGCGAGTGCTGCCCAGTAAAATCAGAAAAGCCAGTATCGCAAGAGATAAGACCGCAGCAGTAGCAATTACAGGTTTGCTGAGCAGGATATCCGTTTTTGATGGCTCCTTGGGTTGCTCGGGTGGTACTACAGGCGTCATGTCAAAATCTGTCAGTGCGCTATCGGCTTCTTCCGCATTGCCGTTGTAGTAAACCTCTTCAAACCCCTCGGGTGGTGGTCCTGCTAAATTGGGCTCCTCGGCCTCAATGCGTTCTGATAGTGGGCGAGAGTTTCTGGCTTGGCGTAGCTCGTCCAGCTCCAGGTCTACATCAAGCGCTTCCATAACCGGTGTTCTGGCTGCTGGTCGGGGTTGTTCGGGCGCGTGGGTTTGCTGCTGAGGCTCTGCTGATACTTCAGATTCCAGAGGTGGTGCAGGTTTCTGGTCTTGAGTTTGCTGCGGCTCTGCTTGAGAAGCCGTTGAAGGTGTTTTATCTATAGGAGATTGTTCAAATGCTGGCTGTTCAAGTTCCAATGGGTCTGCAGCAAAAGCCTGATTTGCATCGGTCTCAATGGATATCTCAGAAGACAGGTCTTGATCTGTTGAGGGTTGAGAGGTCATGGCAGAGCCGAAGACAGAATCCTCTCCAATCTCTTCCAGAGTAAATAAATGGTTGGTTGCGCTGAAAATTTTTAAACAGGCACCGCAGCGGGCTACACCGCAACCGCTTTGTAGATCAGCTTCGGTGATTAAAAAACTGGTCTTGCAGTGAGGGCAGCGCGTTAGCTGGTCATCCATCATCTATGTATCTTTCTTCCAACAGGCCTAGGCAGACATGATAAAAGGCTAAGCAGTTTCAGGCAATGGTTCTGTTGCTGAAACTGCTTGTTTTACAAGGTGTAACCAGCTTTTTAACTTTTATGGGCTTAATCGCGCTTTTTGACTGCAGTTAAGCACACCCATTCTTCTTGAGTGGCTGGCTCGTCAAAATCAAACCATGGTGTATACGCTTTGATAACTTCACTGGCTTGGTGTTGCAGAATACCGGACAGTACCAGTTGGCCTTCTGGTTTGACCAGAGCTGTAATGGTTTCTGCCAGATCAATGAGTGGGCCGGCCAGAATATTCGCCAGCATCAGATCTGCTTGTGTGCCTTCCAGTTTGCCTGGCATAAAGACTTCGAAGCTTTCATCAGGCAGTTGGTTGCGTTGAGTGTTATCCCGGGTGGCGATCAGGGCTTGAGGGTCATTATCCACGCCCCAGGCTTGTTTTGCGCCCAGTAGCAGGGCGGCCACACCCAGAATGCCGGAGCCACAGCCGTAATCCACCACGGTTTTGCCGCTGACATCGTTTTTATCCAGCCACTGCAGACACATAAAGGTGGTTGGGTGGGTGCCGGTACCAAAGGCCAGGCCAGGGTCTAGGGTTAGGTTTACGGCTTCGCTGTCTGGGGCATCACGCCAGCTAGGGCAGATCCATAGGCGTTGACCTACTTGGATCGGGTGGAAGTTCTCCATCCACTCACGTTCCCAGTCTTTGTCTTCCAGGATCTCGATGCGCAGTGGTGGAAAGGTTTGCTCCGGGAAGATCTCCTGCCAGCCCAGTTTCATTGCTTCGGTCATGGCATTGCTGTCCTGATCCGCATCAAACAAGCCAGTAATCCGGGTATGTTGCCACAGCGGAGTGGTACCGCGAATGGGTTCAAATAGCGGTTCGTCTTTCCCATCTTCCAGCGTGACGGCGCAGGCACCTGCCGCAAGCAGCAGCTCTTCCAGTACTTCGGCGTGAGCCGGGTCGGTATCAAGTTTAATCTGAAGCCAAGGCATGGTGTTCTCCTGTTGGTGATCCGCAGCCGGTTGATTCAATAGGGCTGGGAAGGCAAGCGGGGCATTGTACTCTGCTGGAGTAAAAAGTCATCTTCATGGCAGAGAATCTTACGAGGATAGAGTAGGCGTAAAAAAACCGGAGGCTAAGCTCCGGTTTTTCTGGCTTCTCTCAATCTGACTGTTTATCGCAATCAGGTTGGCCTGATACGTTGTACGATTGAATAAAAGATGCTGTTACAGAGACAGTTTCTTTTCCAGGTAGTGGATATTAATGCCACCTTCCATAAAGCCATGATCGCGTACCAGATCCTGCTGCAGAGCAACGTTGGACTTGATACCTTCAATTACGATCTCATCCAGCGCGTTACGCATACGGGTCAGCGCAATCTCACGGGTTTCACCCCAGGTGATCAGCTTACCGATCAGGGAGTCGTAGTATGGTGGTACGCTGTAACCGTCGTACAGGTGAGAATCCATACGCACACCCAGGCCACCAGGGGCATGGAAGTGAGTCACCTTGCCTGGTGATGGCAGGAAGGTTTGGGAGTCTTCGGCATTGATACGACACTCAAAGGAGTGGCCGCGAACGACAATGTCTTCCTGTTTGATCGATAGTGGCAGACCGCTGGCAATACGCAGCTGCTCTTTTACGATATCGACACCGGTTACCATTTCGGTTACAGGGTGCTCTACCTGAACACGAGTGTTCATTTCGATAAAGTAGAAGCCGCCGTCTTCATACAGAAATTCAAAAGTACCGGCACCACGGTAGCCGATATCGATACAGGCGTTAACACAGCTTTCCTGAACCGCTTGACGGATATCATCCGGAATACCTGGTGCAGGAGCTTCTTCCAGAACCTTCTGGTGACGACGCTGCAGAGAGCAGTCACGGTCACCCAGGTGGATTGCACCGCCCTGGCCATCAGCCAGAACCTGAATCTCAACGTGACGTGGGTTCTGCAGGAATTTTTCCATGTAAACGGTGTCGTCACCAAAGGCCGCCTTTGCTTCAGCCTTGGTTACCTGAACGGCGTTTACCAGGTGCGCTTCGGTATGTACTACGCGCATACCACGACCACCACCACCGGCAGCAGCTTTAATGATCACAGGGAAGCCAATGCGGCGACCGATCTTGATCATGGCTTCGGGATCATCTTCAGGCAGAGGGCCGTCAGAGCCTGGTACCGTAGGTACGCCAGCTTTTTTCATCGCTTCAATGGCCGATACTTTATCGCCCATCAGACGAATTACATCTGCTTTAGGACCGATAAACTGGAAACCACAGCGCTCAACCTGCTCCGCAAAATCAGCATTTTCAGCCAGGAAACCATAACCTGGGTGAATACCTTCGGAGTCGGTAACTTCTGCCGCACTGATGATGGCAGGAATGTTCAGATAACTATCTGTAGAGGCGGCCGGACCGATACATACGGATTCGTCAGCCAGACGAACATGCATCAGGTCACGGTCTGCCGAGGAGTGAACGGCTACGGTCTTGATGCCCAGTTCTTTACAGGCACGCAGAATACGCAGCGCAATTTCACCCCGGTTGGCAATAAGTACTTTATCTAGCATGATCAGCCTTTCCTATCTCTGGACTTTTCAGGTCAGTTTGGAATTCAGTAACGTGCGTCTATTTAGACGATGGTTACCAGAGGCTGATCAAATTCTACCGGCTGGCCGTCTTCTACCAGGATTTCACCGATGGTACCGTCTTTGTCGGCTTCGATCTGGTTCATCATCTTCATCGCTTCAACGATACAGATGGTATCGCCTTTCTTAACGCTCTGGCCTGCGGTTACAAACGCTTTAGCGCCTGGAGCTGGAGCGCCGTAGAAAGTACCCACCATAGGTGATTTAACCGCGTGACCAGAAACTGCTGCTGGTGCTTCTGCTACAGGTGCTGCTGCAACGGGAGCCGCCGCAGGTGCTGCTGCAACAGGCGCAGCTACAGGTGCTGGTGCGTACTGAACGGCAGCGCCAGCGATATTACGGCTGATACGAACAGATTCTTCGCCTTCCTGAATCTCGATTTCAGCAATGTTAGATTCTTCCAGCAGTTCGATCAGTTTTTTAACTTTACGGATATCCATGATTAATCTCTTTCACTCAAGGTGTGTTGTCATTGGGACCGTCTGCGCTCTCCAGGACTGGGCTATCAACGCACCAGATTATCTTGGGAACTCAGCAGATCACCTATCTCTTTTGTTGTTATCCAGCTGCTGTTTAAAATGCTTGAGCAGCCGGATATCCAATTTGGATACTGCCCGTAGTCCTTAGGCTTGGCTCAACCTGATGAATTAGGTTGGCATCCTGTGTTCAATTCTCGTCGTGCGCTTCTTTTAACTATTATTTTTTAACTCTTGTATTTATGAGCTAAAACGAGCGCTTTCTTTCTATTGTGTTTTACTTTCTTTAAATCAACGCGTTATGCATCAGCGTTGTATGACGTTGCGCTGTATCGATCTTACTGCTTAGCTTTGGCCAATTGAGCCAGTGCGGCTTGTAACGCCAGATCGTAGCCCTGAGCACCCAGGCCACAAATCACACCCACGGCCACATCTGACAGATAAGAGTGCTGACGGAAAGGCTCTCGGGCGTGGACATTAGACAGGTGAACTTCAATAAAAGGGATCTGAACCCCTAGCAGGGCATCACGCAGTGCTACACTGGTGTGAGTAAGGGCTGCAGGGTTGATCAGAATAAAATCCACCGCTTCATCCCGGGCGGCATGAATGCGATCAATCAGTGCGTGTTCGGCATTGCTCTGGAAGCATTCCAGTTGGTGTCCCTGGCTGGCTGCCGTTTCGGCTAGATCTTGCGAGATATCCGCCAGAGTTTGTGAACCGTAAATTTCCGGTTCCCGGGTGCCCAGTAAATTCAGGTTTGGGCCGTTTAACACCAGAATGGAAGCCATAGTGTGCAAAAGTCCTGCTTCAATAAAAAATGACTCAATACAGGGTGAAACCAAGGTTTGTAGCTAAAATCCGCAATAATACAATAAAATGACGATAAAAAGTCATAACTTTGCGGCTAACTTGCGAAAAACTGGTTTGACCGGGCATTAGTTTGCACAAAATGTAAGAAGTTGTCCAGTTTTTGACTGTTCCAGTTTATTTTCTCGCTTTTCGCTACTGATTAGCGAATTTTAACTTTCTGTATTTTATTTACTGGATTAGCCATCTATCTGTCTCGTTTGGCTGTTTCTGTTCCTGAGGTTTAATTTATCGTTGTGGCACTAAGCTCAGTGTTTGACGATGTGGTGGGTAGCAGAGTCCGGCATCGGCACAGCCCTGAAAGGTAACCTCGACAACAATACCTTGTTTCAAGGCTTGCTCGCTGATAGCTACAGGAGCCTGAATACTGACCTGATTGCGCAGAATCTCTACTTCCCCTAAAAACTCATCATGGGTCTTTTGGCCTCGGGGAATATCCAGATCATTCAGTGCCATTGCTCTTGGTTCTATTAAACGCACATTAAAACGCGAGCGATAGAGATAGTGTTCAGGTTCTACCTGCCAATTCAAGCTTAGCTGTTGTCCTTTGAGCTGCCCTGTTAATTGAAATGCTTTTTCAACCGGCAGGAAGCGCTGCTGGCTGCTGCTAAGACCAGATGATTGAGAGTTAGAGAAAAAACCACTGAATGCAGGTTGGCTAGTGCCTAGTAAGCTGGCTACCATCAATATTGATAGGGTTTTTAATGACCGAGATTTTAACAACGAGGCGTTTAAAGATCGCTGTTTTACAGGCTGGAGGTTGGCCTGTTGGGATTTATTAGATTGACACTTTGACACGATAAAATTCAGCAAGGTAACCGATCCTGTGATTGAAAAATATATTGTCCTAATCGCTGCCAGAGATTGATCAAAGGTGAAATCAATCTGCTAAGCGATGATTTTATAAGGACAAAACGGTGTAAATTTGTGAAACTGCCCCAATATACAACACTGTTAACACGGTAACAGCGAAAGTGAACAGCTCTGTACCCATTGAGAGTGCGGTTTATCGTTGAGGTTCCAGCCGTTTTTGCAAAAAAATGGTTTTCAATAACGGTCGATTTCGCAAAAAAGTGTTATGTGAAACCAAGATTTAAAAAATCAGGCTTTAAAAGCTTCAATATGTCTGTCGGATAAGGCCAAGAGGACACAATATGTTAAAAAGGGTAGCGCAGGGCATTGGCGATTGGGTGGAAGACCTGCAGGATAGTATGCCAGGTGGTTCCATTGGTAAAGTAGCGGCCGGTGCTCTGGGGCTTTACCTGTTGGGTGCGGGTGCGCTAGGTGTTTACTGGAGCCTGGAGCCGAGTGCGTTCTCTGTAAAAGAGCAGGTGCAAGCTCAAGCGGAAGCCAGTGGTCATAAAGCGGATACCGTAGGTTATGCGACGACCACTACTCTGGTCACTTTGGCCGATACTCTATTAAATAAGCCGGGTGGTTACCTGACCAATGACCGTATGCCTCCAGGTGTATGGCTGGATAATATTCCGCGCTGGGAGTTTGGTGTATTGGTGCAGTTGCGTGATATGAGTCGTGCATTGCGTAAGGACATTTCCCGTTCTCAATCGCAATCCACAGAAGATAAAGATCTGACCATTGCTGAGCCTCAGTTTAACTTTGATAACTCCAGCTGGATTCTGCCAGCTTCTGAGTCTGAGTATAAAAAGGGTATCAAAGCGCTGGAAAGTTTCCGTAACCGTCTGGCTGATACGGAGCAGGCTGATGCACAGTTCTATGCCCGTGCAGATAACCTGAGAAACTGGCTGATGGATGTGGAGACGCGTTTGGGTAGCCTGTCACAGCGTCTGACCGCCAGTGTTGGTCAGGAGCGTGTCAATGTAGGCCTTGCTGGTGACCCATCCGCAGAACAGTCTACGGCTTCTCCTGGTGAGCAGAAGGTGAAGACGCCGTGGAACAAGATTGATGATGTTTTCTATGAAACTCGTGGTACCGCTTGGGCACTGATTCATATTCTGAAAGCCGTCGAGATGGACTTCCATAAGGTATTGGAAGATAAAAATGCTCTGGTGAGCCTGCGTCAAATTATCCGTGAGCTTGAGGCGACTCAGGATACTCTGTGGAGCCCAGTCATTCTGAACGGTAGCGGTTTTGGTATTTTTGCTAACCACTCGCTGGTGATGGCGTCTTATATCTCTCGCGCCAATGCCGCAATTATCGACCTGCGTGAGCTACTGGAGAAGGGCTAAAAGGCTAAGCAGATGCTGGTTTATCTGATCAATAAATCAGAATAAGCTGGTTAAAAGCTGAATAGAAACAAGGGGCTAGTACAGCCCCTTGTTTGATTATTTACCCGACAAATCGGGAACTTGTGCACAGTTTTTAAAGAATCTTTATCGCAGTGGCATGTAACCGGTGCATAATAAGGTTTATTTCCATTATCAGTGCGGGCTGTTTACAGGATAGCCGCAGGTCAGATTACAAAGAGAAGTACCCATGTCGTTTAGAGGACAAAGAGATGCTTACCTGGATATCAAGAGATCAGCGGAAGAGGGTGATGCTGAGGCTCAATGTCGTTTAGGTGGCTTTTATGAGAAAGGTCTGGGTGTGCGCCAGGACTTTGCTGAGGCGCTAGATTGGTATCAGAAAGCCGCGGATCAAAGTTTTCCTAAAGCCCAGAATAATCTGGGTAATCTCTTTTTTGCTAAACAGGACTATGAGCAGGCGCTGCGCTGGTGGCAACAGGCTGCTGAGCATGAGATAGCCAATGCCTATTACTATTTGGGTTATCTGTATTTTGAAGGTCTGGGTGTTGATCAGGATTATGAACAGGCCCATGAGTGGTGGGATAAAGCCGCTAACGATAACCATATTGAAGCCCAATTCTATCTAGGGCGTCTCTACGCTGAAGGTCTGGGTGTCAGCCGTAACCCAGGACTGGCCAAGGGCTGGTGGGATATGGCGGCAGACCAGAATCATACGAACTCCCAGTTTTACCTGGGCCGTTTATATCTGGACGGACGGGATATAGAGCAAAGCTACTCGCTGGCGAAGAAGTGGTTTCAGCGAGCTGCCGACCGAGGGCATGCAGAAGCACGCTTTCTGCTGGGTGATATCTACTTCGATGGCCTGGGTATTACCGCTGACTATAAAAAAGCGATTCATTGCTATGAGAATGCCGCACAAAAAGGCTGTGTTGGTGCCCAGTACAAACTGGGGCAGATCTATCAGCAAGGCTTAAATATAGAGCCGAATCCGCAAAAAGCGGTCAGTTGGTTTGAGATTGCAGCGCAAAGTGAGCATACCGAAGCACAATCTGCTCTGGCTTTAGCCTATCTGACAGGCGAAGCGATTAAGCAGGATTACAGCATTGCCAAGCGCTGGTTTGAGCGTGCCGCTAAAGGTGGCTGTCTGGATGCTCTGTATTATCTGGGCAAAATCCATCATGAAGCATTAGATGTAGAGCAGGATGATGTGCAGGCTCGGAAGTGGTGGCAAGCTGCAGCTGAGCTAAACCATACGGATGCGCTTTATCAGCTGGGCTGTTTATATGCTGAAGGTCTGGGTGGTGATCAGGACTTAGAAGCTGCGCAAATATGTTGGCAGCGGGCATCTGAGCAGCAGCATCTGGATGCTTTGTACAATCTTGGGGCAATGTTCTTCAGTGGTTCTGGTGTTGAGCAAAGTTATGGTCTGGCTCTGGATTATTGGCAGCAAGCGGCAGCACTGCAACATGCGCCTTCTCAATTTAACCTCGGTCTGACCTATTTTAATGGTCAGGGGGTGATGCAGGATTATGCAGATGCTCTGCATTGGTTCCAGCAGGCCGCAGAGCAGGATTATCTTAATGCGCAGTATTACCTCGGCCTGATCTATGCCGATGGCTTGGATACTGATGTCAATTCCGAGCAGGCCCGACATTGGTGGCAGCAAGCGGCAGAGAAAAGTCATGTGCCTTCCCAATATCGTCTGGGCAAGCTGTATGCCGAGGGTGTATTGGGTAAAACGGATTATGAAAAAGCCCGTCACTGGTGGGAGTTGGCGGCATCCCGTGATCATGGTAATGCTCTCTATCGTCTGGGTGAGCTGTACGCAAAAGGTCAGGGAGTCGATAAAGATGCAGGGCAGGCTAAAATCTGGTGGACTCGAGCAGCAGAGCAGGGTGATGTTGAAGCTCAGTACCAGTTGGGTTTGCTCTATGCTAAAGGCAAGCACGGTCATTATGCCAAAGCGAAAGAGCTATGGGATAGTGCAGCGAACGAAGGTCATCTGGGGGCGATTGTTGAGCTGGGTAGAGTTTATGCCGAAGGCCTGGAGGTGGATCAAAACCTACCTCTGGCGCAAGAGTATTGGCAGATCGCAGCAGAGGCTGGCGAAGCTGAAGCTCAGTATCTATTAGGTTGGATGTTGATTAGCGCCAATGAGCTGGAAGTGGCTCATTACTGGTGGCAACAAGCGGCTGAGCAGAATCATACTGAGGCTCTGTACAATTTGGGCTGGCAGTGGGTTCAGGGGCGTATGGGAGAGCAAGACTTTGCCCAGGCGGGTGCTTATTGGCAGAAAGCGGCAATCCAGGGCCATGCCAGTGCGCAATTCCATCTGGGGCAACTCTACTTTGAAGGCCGTGGAGTGCAGAAGAGCTTGTCTCATGCCCGTCAGTGGTATCAAAATGCAGCGAAGCAAAACCATGCTGAAGCGCAGTACTACCTCGGAGTAATGTACGAACGTGGCCTGATTGGCAAGAAAGACAGTGCCACTGCTGTGAGTCTATATTGCAAAGCAGCCAATGCGGGTCATGAAAAAGCTCAGAAAAAACTGAGTGACCTACAAGCGATCCAGCGAAGCTAATTCATTGATCACTGCTGTTTAATACGATTCAGGGTTGGCTAGGTCAGCCCTGAATCACTCCTTCATCTGTCCTCCTATTCTCTCTTTCTTTATAACTCTTTCATTACGTTCGTATTTTTTTGTCAGCATGATTGTTACCTTTTGTTTTCTAGCTGATTTGCCGCAAGCGCGAGCCGTTTTAAGAAATAACTGACAAGATTGAGCTGAATTTAGACTGTGTTTGAGCTCCTTTTTTTGTCACTCTTTAGTGCTTACGATTTTTGCGATCACTTTACCTGCTTTATCCGCTACCTCAGTTTTATTCTGCTGCAGTGTTGACTGGGGACTGTCACTAAGGGAGATAGATGGGAGGCAGATAGTGAACAATGGGTCGTAGTGGTAGGAAATAATAAAACAGATAGACGAAGGAGAAGGATAACGTCATGAATACGGATCATTTTAAGATTGCTGTGATTGGTGCTGGCCATGCAGGTATGGAACTACTGACCCGTTTATTAAATGCGGAGTTTGTGGATCTGGTCGGAGTTACAGATACAAACCCGGAAGCGCCGGGGATTGTATTAGCTCTGGAGCATCAGGTACCTGTCTATTCTGAAATGGCAGATCTATTGGTGGGTTCCCACGAGATTGATATTTTGATTGATGTGACCGGGGTAAAAGATGTACGTGATGCTCTGCGTAAGCATATGCAGGACAGTGGGAACTATCACACCGTGATTATGCATGAGCGTATCTCTGCTCTACTGTTATCGCTGTTTAATGGTGAGATGGTAGAGACAAAAGCCAGTGATGAGTTTTACTAGGTTTTAGTGCTGTGCTCTATTTGAGTTAAGCAAACGCTCTTAAGATCACAAAGCCAAAAAAGGCCAATCCCAAAGATGTGTTATCACATCGGGGATTGGCCTTTTTAGTGATACCAGATCCAGTCAGAACTAATGCACTTGATATGATATCTCTGTTTACAGCTGTGTTGCTAAGCTGGATTAACGCTCAATCAGCATCGCAATACCCTGACCACCACCGATACACAGGCTGATCACGGCGTAGCGACCCTGAACACGCTCCAGCTCATGCAGGGCTTTTACGGTGATAATGGCACCGGTGGCACCCACAGGGTGGCCCAGAGAGATACCGCTGCCGTTTACATTCAGCTTTTCTTCTGGCAGACCCAGTTCTTTAGCCACGGCCAGTGCCTGTGCGGCAAAAGCTTCGTTCACTTCCCATACGTCGATATCATCAACATTCAGCTCATGGGTTTCCAGCAACTGACGAATGGCCGGTACAGGGCCGATGCCCATAATCTTTGGCTCAACAGCCGCAAAACTATAACCTACCAGTTTGGCCATCGGTGTCAGGCCCTGGCGCTCTGCTTCTTCTGCAGACATCATGGTCACGGCTGCGGCGGCATCATTCAGACCTGAGGCGTTACCCGCAGTCACGCTACCGTCTTTTTTGAAGACAGGGCGCAGCTTATGCATATCTTCCGGCTGGCAGTTCGGGCGTACGTGCTCATCGGTAGTGAACTCTGTGGTGCCCTTACGGCTTTTCAGCTCGATTGGCAGAATCTGGCTATCAAAGCGGCCTTCTGCTGCAGCGGCTTCAGCACGTTGGTGGCTCAGTGCCGCCAGACGATCCTGCTCTTCACGGCTGATATCCCACTCTTCGGCGACATTTTCTGCGGTTACGCCCATATGGTAGTTCTCCATTGGGCAGGTCAGGGCGCCTGTCATGGAGTCCACAATCTGACCATCACCCATACGCTGACCAAAACGTGCCGCAGGTACCCAGTATTGAGCGTTGCTCATGGACTCTGCACCACCGGCAACCGCAGTATTACAAACACCCAGTTGGATCTGTTGTGCTGCTGTCACAATCGCTTGCAGACCACTACCGCACAGACGGTTTACGGTCAGTGCTGGCGTTTCAACCGGCAGGCCCGCTTCCAGAGATGCAACACGGCTGATATACATATCGCGACGATCCGTGTGCAGTACGTTGCCAAATACAACATGACCTACTTGCTCTGGTTGGATATTGGCGCGTTTAACCGCTTCAGCGGTGACTGATGCGGCCAGGGTTGTTGCGGCTACATTTTTCAGACTACCGCCAAAATCACCAATTGCGGTACGTACACCACTAAGAAAGACAACTTGATGTTGTGCCATGATCTGCTCCATTACGGGTGGCTACATATTATTAAGCCAGCCAGTTTTAGAATGTATTAAGTTAAGCGTGTTACAGAAGATGCTGTAATGCTTGTAATAAAGGGGCTCGTGTTAAAAGCGTTAAAACGCTAAGGACTACTGCTAAAAAGACAAATGTTGAAACGATTGTGTCTGTTCGGTATCGTCCATTTGAGTTGTTTTTTATTAATTAGAAAACCATTCTTTATTAATCGTACTCCCACGCATGGGTGGGAGTACGGTTTGCTTGACTTGATTTACTGCTTTTTCAGGCGTCTGTAAATCCTATGGATTACTTCAGACTTTCCCGAATCAGCTTTTTATTGATCTTGCCGACAGACGTTTTTGGAATATCATCCACCATCTGCATCTGTTCCGGAATCGCCCATTTAGAGATATGGCCGCTATCCACAAACTGTTGCAGGTGTTGTTGCAGTGTTGGAGTATCCAGCTCTGCTGTTTTTGGTACTACCATGGCAAATGGACGCTCGCCCCATTTATCATCCGGCACACCCACAACCGCTACGGCAGCCACATCTGGGTGTTGGCTGATCAGGTTTTCCAGCTCAATGGAGGATAACCACTCACCGCCTGTTTTAATCACATCCTTGATACGGTCTTTGATTTCCACAAAGCCATTTTCATGAATGGAAGCGACATCACCGGTATGCAGGCGACCACCTTCCCAAAGCTCTTCCTGTTTTTCAGGCTCTTTAAAGTAACCTTGAGTCAGCCAAGGGGTTTGTACGGTGATTTCACCCACCGCATCGCCGTCATGAGGGGCCAGGCTACCATCGGGTTCGGTAATGGTGAGATCTACCATATTTGCTGCCACGCCGGTTAGCGTACGATATTTCAGCTGCTGCTCGATAGGTAGAGAGCGAATCTCTTTATTCAGGTGGGTCACAGTCAGTAGCGGGCAGGTTTCTGACATGCCGTAAGCCGAGTAGATGTCTGCACCTTTCTCAGTAGCCGCTTGTGCCAGCCCCATGGGTAGTGCACTACCACCAATCAGAATTTTCCAGTTATCCAAGCGGGTTTGCTGGCCAGTTTCACACTGCAGCAGCATCTGCAGAATAGTCGGTACACAGTGAGATACGGTGACCTTGTAATCACGGATCAGCTCAACCAGTTTGTCTGGCTCGTAACGACCCGGGTAGATCTGAGTACAGTTCAGCATCACTGCAGCATAGGGTACACCCCAGGCGTGTACGTGGAACATTGGAGTGATCGGCATATAAACCGAGTCAGAACGCAGCAGCGGCAGGCCGTCATAGCTACCCAGCTGACCCACCATATTCAGAGTATGTAGGGTTAGTTGGCGATGGCTGAAAAATACGCCTTTCGGATTGCCTGTGGTACCCGTGGTGTAGAAGGTCGTCGCGATGCTGTTTTCATCAAAATCCGGGAAGTCACAGGTTTTGTCCTGCTCAACCAGCAGCTGTTCGTATTCACCGATAAACTCAACATCTGCACTGGTTTGGTTATGGCTATCACTCAGACGGATATAACCTTCTACCGTACTGAGGTGGCCCTTAACCTGTTCCACCAGAGGGACAAAATCATCATGTACCAGAACCAGCTTATCTTCGGCATGGTTCATGGTGTACACAATCTGCTCTGGGGATAAACGGATATTCACATGGTGCAGAACCGCACCCAGCATAGGTACAGCAAAATAACATTCCAGGTAGCGATGGCTATCCCAGTCCATTACTGCAACGGTATCGCCCGCTTCAACACCTGCAGCTTTCAGGGCGTTGGCTAGCTGTTGTACCCGCTGTTTAAATTCCTTGTAACTGAAGCTTTTATCGCCGCGATAGATAATCTGATTATCCGGTTCAAAACGCCCTGCTGAGGAAAAAATCTGCTTAATCAACAGAGGATAGTTCTGAGCCGCGTCGGCACCTGGGAGTATTTTGGTTGGCATCTTGTTTCTCCGATTATTGTTGTTGTCTTGAGTCGGCGTTAGTTTTTATGTCGTTATAAGATCTATCAGAGTTAACGTCCGATAGATCGGAATAGCCCGGCAACAGGCTGTTAGCGAGAGAGCCTGCTAACAAACGCCTTTGATTGTTGTATTGAATGGGGGTTGTGAACAAGGGGCTGGCCTTTAGCTGACAATTGAAAGGCGTACAAAGACAATTTTTTCTATTCTAATATATCCAGTAGTGACAAAATGCTTAGATCGATGATGTAAACAGAGCGCTTGAACTGAGAGTTTGGATCACTTGGTCAATGGAAAGGATAAAAGATGCTTACGAGTAGGAAGGCTTTGCCAGATCGAAACTGTTTACGAGGTGACCGCCTTTTGTTGATCAAAGACGACTTGTTGAGTGGCAGTCATGCAGGCTATTGATCAAGTCAGTGTAATGGGAACCTGGCCACTGGTGATCAGTCGGGCGCTGGATTATTACCAGGTAGATGGTCAGGCATTGTTAGCCCGTGTCGGTATTGATCCTTTAGCGGCGAGTCAGCTGGATACCCGTTATGGTTGGCATCAGATTGATCGCTTATGGCGGCTGGCCCGTAATGTCACTGGCGATGAAGCGCTGGGTTTAACGGTAGCCCGCTTTATGCGTCCCACTTCCTGGCAGGCGTTAGGCTTTGCCATTTGGGCCAGTGATAATCTGATGGATGGTTTTCAACGTTTGGCAACTAATCTACGGATGTTTGCCAACTATGCTCAGATGCAGCTGGTGCCGATGGGCGGCGTAGTGGAAGTTGAGGTGCGTCTACGAGAAGGGATCAACAAAGGCGATATCTGTCCAGAGGAACTGGATGCCTTGATCGGTACCTGTGTGCTTACAGCTCGCCATATTTATCGTCCCGATTTCTCTCCGGCAGAAGTATGGCTCAGCCGTCCTCAGCCTCTAGATCCCACGCCCTGGCAGCGTTTGTTTAAGTGTCCTGTGTATTTTAATGCCGGTTATGATCGTATTGTCATGTCGACTCAGGCGATGTCGAAACCGCTATTAACCGCTAGTCCTGAGTTAGCGACACAAAATGATGCCTTGATTGCGGATTATCTTGCTCGCTTGGATCGCAGTGATCTGGTTACCCGGCTTAAAGCTCTATTGATCCACAATGAGCCCATTGGTCATCTGACTATGGCTCAGGTAGCGGAGCAGCTCAATCTGAGTCAGAGAACCTTGCAGCGTAGATTGCAGGAAAAAGAGCTGAACTATAAACAGCTGGTTGATGAGGTGCGTCAGCAGATGGCGTTGCAGTGGGTCAGGTTGAAATATCTGCCCATGGGAGAAATCAGCTATCGTTTGGGTTTTGCCAATGCCGCTAATTTTACCCGCGCTTTTAAGCGTTGGTACGGCGAAACACCAAAAAGTGTACGTCAGAACTGGTCTTGATCGATATCGCTTGGAAACACGCTGGCATAAAAAAACCGCAGCCAGGGCCGCGGTTTTTTTAAAGCTCAAAGTCAGCTTATTTGCTGGCTTCGTAAGCTGCGATAGAGTCAACGATCGCTTTACGCGCGTCGTCAGCACTGCCCCAGTCTTCAACTTTAACCCACTTACCCGCTTCCAGATCTTTGTAGTTCTCGAAGAAGTGAGTGATCTGCTGACGCAGCAGCTCAGGGATATCGTTAACGTCCTGAACGTCTTTGTAAACGGTGGTCAGTTTGTCGTGTGGTACGGCTACCAGCTTAGCATCTGGACCCGCTTCGTCAGACATGTTCAGAACACCTACTGGACGACAACGGATTACAGAACCAGGCAGTACTGGGTAAGGTGTGATTACCAGTACGTCCAGCGCATCGCCATCTTCAGACAGAGTGTTAGGGATGAAACCGTAGTTTGCAGGGTAGAACATAGGGGTTGCCATGAAACGGTCAACCATGATCGCGCTGTAGTCTTTCTCAATCTCGTATTTGATTGGAGAGCTGTTCGCAGGAATCTCGATCGCTACGTAGATATCGTTAGGTGCATCTTTGCCTGCTGGAATTTTATCAAAATCCATCGTTCTGACCCCAATAGTTGGTATGAATGAAAAAATTGAGCTGCAGTATTAATGGCATCAATGCTGCAAGCCACAAAAAAGTTGACGGGATTATATCGGGTGAGGGCACTGAATACCATCAGAGCAGAGCCAGATTCCTACTAAAGAACAGCTGGGAAAAAAATGACTTACAAGGTAGTTATGTCAGTGCAGCTCATTTAGAGCTGTAGCATAATACTCAGCGAAACAAGGTTATTTCGATATTTTCTGTCCTAAGGCGCTAGGAAAGAGGCACTGTTTGCCTTGGAGACCTTTGTTTCGCTGCGTATTTGCTTAATCCTGGTAGGGGCATAAAAATGCCCACGCGTTTTATGACTTTCGGGTAAGTAAAACCGACAATTTTGGACGTGTTGAGCTCGAAGCAATTGTTATTGAACTCAAAACCGCCACTGCCAGTCAGATGATGGATGCCCGATTTCAATTCAACCTGCACCATGGCGGTGCAGGTTTCAGGTGAAGCAGAGTAATGACCAGAGACAGCCAGCTAAAAGTCAGTTACGGACAAGCCTTTATTGCACCGGATAAAAGTTCGGTGCGTTCAACGATGTCTGTGAAGGTTCCAGAAGGCTCTTCGTTAGCGGCTAAAGGCGTCGCGGCAGTGGTTGCCGACTCTACCTGGCGTAATGTGATCGCAAAACAAGCGGCTGAAACCTGTGTGCGTGGTTTTCTGGCGGATTACTATGCAACACCGGATAACTGGGATGTCAAAACATCGGCGACTAAGGTATTGAGTGCCTTAAACGGTTGGCTATTTAGCCAGGGTAAAAGCGTCGCCAATGGTAACTACATCAGCTCATTCAGTGGTGTGGTGTTAAAAGGTCAGTTTGGTCACCTGTTCCATATGGGCGATACTGTGGTTTATCGCTTGCGTGGTGGTGAGTTTGAGCAGATCAACCGCGAACATACCAACTTTATGGGCGGCTATCGTTACCCTTCCCGCGCACTGGGTTTAGATCCCAGTGTTGATATCGACTACCACCAATTTTCCCTCAAGCAGGGCGATATCCTGCTGTTTACCACACAGGCGGCGAAAGGCGCTTTGATGACATCGGACTATGTGCAGCTGATTCGCCAATATGCCGGTGCGGATCTTGATCAGGCCTGTGATCAGATTCTGCAAACCGCCGTTGAAAAAGCCAGTGCCCGTGGTGTCAGTGGCTCCCATTTCTGCTTCCAGTTGTTGCGTGTGGACATGCTGCCGGATGATACCGGAGAGTCCATTGGAGAAGCCTTTGGCTCATTGCCCGTACCACAGGATCTGGTGGAAGGTGATGAGCTGGACGGTTATCGTGTGCTGGAAGTGCTGAACAAAAGCAATATGAGCTGTATCTATCGGGTTGAAGACAAGCACACTAACCGTGAAATGGTGCTGAAAGCCCCTGCGCCTCAGCTCAGTAGCCGTAAAGATTTTTTGCGTCAGTTTATTATGCAGCAGTGGGTGGTTGAGCGGGTGAACTCCCCCTATGTGGCGAAGATTGTTGATGCCTCTCGGCCCAGAAATTATCTCTACTACCTACGTGAATATGTCGATGGTCGTACGCTCAGTGAGTGGATGGCACAAAATCCTCATGCGGAACTGCGTCGTTTGACTGATCTGATTGAACAGATGGTAAAAGCGGTAAGAGCATTGCATCGGCGCGATATCCTGTGTCAGGGGCTGCACCCGGATAATATTCTGGTCGATAATCAGGGCATGATAAAGCTGATCGATTTTGC
The DNA here is from genome assembly GCA_964342385.1 of uncultured Oleiphilus sp. Classification (GTDB taxonomy): domain Bacteria; phylum Pseudomonadota; class Gammaproteobacteria; order Pseudomonadales; family Halomonadaceae; genus Oceanospirillum. The sequence goes on from CAYFGP010000033.1 coordinate 27,628, forward strand.
TTCCTGTGCTGTGCCAGGGTCGGATGAGCTGCCGGAGCCCTTGGATATTGCCCGAATGGTGGGCTTCCATGATTTCACCGCGCCAGAATATCGCTTGGGTCGTGAGCCGAATGTCGGAGTAGACCAATTTTCACTGGCTGCTATTGCCTATTGGATGCTCACCGGGCAGAAAGCTTATACCGGTCAGATGGAAACCCTGCACAGTCGGGCAGATTTCTCCCGTTTAGAATATATGCCCAGCTTCCAGCATAACCCCATGATCCCTGTTTGGCTGGATGGGGCGTTAAGGCGTGCGCTGCAGCCTAACCCTGAGTTGCGATATCGCCGTTTATCGGAATTTGTCTACGACCTGAAAAAACCTAATCCACACTATATGAAAGAGGGTACTTTGCCATTGGCTGAGCGTAACCCTTTGATTTTCTGGAAAGGCCTGTCGGGTATTCTGCTATTATTATTACTGGCCAGTTTGATGCACTAGTTACCTTGAGTGGCTGCTATTTCAGGTGCCAAGTCTCTGAAGTAGTAGATGCTAAAGAAATCCAGGCAATGTTGGCCCAATCCATTGATATAACAGAATAGAGATACTATGACAGACAATACCGGTACACCCGCCAACCATAAAGATCCGCTGCACGGTGTAAAGTTGGAGCAGATTCTGACCGAGCTGGTTGAAGAGCATACTTGGGCTGGTTTGGCGGAGCTGGTGCCGATTAACTGTTTTAAAAGCAATCCCAGTATTAAATCCAGCCTGAAATTTCTCCGTAAAACGCCTTGGGCGCGACAGAAAGTGGAGAGCTTGTATCTGCGCATGAAGGGCTATTCTGCCAAGAAACGTGCGACAAAAACTCCAAGAGCCCTGGAAGGTGAAAGGGCATATGGTGGCGGAGCCAGTCGCTCAGGTTCTTCTCAAGGACAAAGTAGAGATGAAAGAAAAGGTTCGGAGCGTCCAAGCCGTTCTAATTCTAGTCGTTCATCTTCATCTGGCCAAAAGCGTAATCAGGGGGCAGTAAATCCTTGGGTCAATGCCAAATTGCCGAATAGCTCGGATTAAAAGCGATTATTGATCAGTACTAGCTGACTTAGATTGTTAGGCTCTACCTATTCCAGGCTCGCTATTGCCTGGTATAAAAACGTGTTTCTTTATCGCCAATTAGGCTAATCGCCGCTAGGCCTACCCGATCTTCTGCTATGTTAAAAGTAGAGATTTGAGGAGGCCAGAGCGATGATAGAGACAGACACTGATTCCACTTCATTAAAGCAGGCGCTGGCCAGTAAAAATCAGGAGCTGGTAGAGGCTCTGGATTATATCCGCAGAGCTCAGGAGTTGTTGATTGATCAGGAGAAAATTGCTGCGCTGGGTGCACTGGTCTCTGGAGTGTCCCATGAGCTGAATACTCCACTTGGTGTATGCCTGACCGCTGCGACACATCTACAGGGAGAAACCCGGGCGGTTAAAAAGCTGCTGAAGCAACAGGAGCTGTCTTCTGAACGACTTAATGAATATCTGGAGCAGAATACGCTGGTGACAGGTATGTTGCTGGAGAATGTTCGACGCTCTATTAATTTGATCAATAGTTTTAAAGATTTGGATCTGGATCATCCGGATGACAAGCCTATTGATGTGAACTTTGATCTTTTTATTCAGGATGTATTAGGCCTGTATAAAGTGAAGTACAAGCGACACCATGTACGATATGTACGCCATATTCCCGAAAGCCTACAGGTTAAAATCTATCCTGGTATTCTGGTGCAGATTATCTCTAATCTCATCGACAATTCTCATAAGCATGGTTTTGCTGCAGATGAGCATCACACAATCACCCTGACCGCCTTCTTTAAAGACAAGTGTCTGCATCTGACCTATCAAGATGATGGTAAAGGGCTGACAGAGCAGGCCAAAGAACATATCTTTGACCCGTTTTTTACAACGAGCCCCGAAGGCGAAAGCAAGGGCTTGGGTATGACTGCCGTGAATCATCTGGTGACCCAGAAGCTGTCTGGGAGTATCTCGCTGGATCTGCAAAGAGACTCCGGTTTTAGTGCTGAGATCCGTATTCCAGTTGTTTGACCACTAGTTAAAGGTAAGTAATTAGGGATTCTAGCTTGGAGCGGGGAAGGCGCGTGCAAAAGTAAATGCCTGTGGGTTTGGCCCCTGTAGATCCAATAACTCCAGTTTGGCTTTGCCCTCTTCAATCGTCGGTTGATGTCCCTCCGCTACCCACCATAGTGCTTGATGAGCGGAGGTCATCTTGCTAAACCAGGCGTCTCGATCTCGAATCAGCTCAACATGCAGGGATTTATAGACAAAATCCTTTAAGCTCCCAACATCCTGCCAAACACTCATATTTACCAGAATCAGCGGATCATCAAACTCTCTGATTGCAGTGGCATCACCCTCTTCTGATTGTAAACGCCAGACAAAACCAGGGGACTCATCGGCTAAACTATTGATCTCATCCAGACGAGTGACAAAACCACTCATCTCTTCAGAGTCCATTTCCGCTACGGCACGGGCAATATTAATTTGAGCCAGTTGGTACTTCATAACATCTCCTCTGCGGACTTTAATCTTGTTAGTAGCTGAATAGAGAGTAGCCTTGGCCCAGCTAGAGTTATTGTCAAAAATTGACTTTGGCAGCTGAATCGTGAGTTAGTCCGGTTCGGGTTTAAGTGCTGGCGTTGATACTAGAGATTCAAATACTTAATCCGAAGAGCTGATCTTTTGATATTGCCCTGGAGTTGCCGAGGTGAAATTAACAAAAGCTTTATGAAAATGACTTTGGTCACTAAAGCCTACGGCCAGTGCAACCTCGGCCTGACAGTTTCCCTGCTTAAGCAACAGTTTGGCTTGCTCAATACGGGCGTTATTCAGAAATGCCTTAGGAGAGATCCCTGTATCCCGTTTGAACTGACGGATTAGGGTTTCAACACGACAACCTAATTGTAGCGCAATCTGTTCAATACTCAGTGGTGTTGCCAGATTGGTTAACAGTATCTGACGACACTGTTGCGTTAAAATATGTTCCGGCTGCTGTTTTTTTGGTAGTGTGAAATATTGGCTAAATAGCTTAAATACCAGCTGCTCCAATTGTTGTTCTGCTTGGGGTGATTGTTGATTCAGTATGGCATCTACAGCATCCAGATAATTTTGAAACAGCTCGGGATCTTTAAGTGTCATCGAAGGGCAGAAGACGGGGTCATTTTGTTCTAAGCCCAATGGATGAATGCTTCCTTCATAACTACTTTCTTCCTGGTGACTCTCTTCTTTGAAAAACAACATCTCAAGTTTTTTGCTGCACCATTGGCTATCCAGATAGAGCATATAGTAACTGCGAAAATTACCTGCTGCAGGGTTGCAGTAATGCACTTGCTCTGGATTGATAATCACCAGATCACCCTGCTCAGCGGTTTGAAACTTGCCCTGATAATGGACCTGAGTGGAGCCGGCCAGAATCGCGCCAATAGACAGTTGGTGATGACTATGAGGTTTATAGTGCTGACGACTGAACTCTGTGCGTCTTAATTCCAGATAAGGTAATTCTGCAAAGCGATGGTAATCCTGATCAAGACCGCGACTGGACAAGGAAATCTCCTGCAAACCATGGGGCTGTGAATAAATTATCTACAGGGAGTTTGTAGAGTACAAAAGTTATTCAGCAGAATTATCCACATAGGGATAGGGAAGACGCAAGGTGTAAATGGGGAGGTATGTACAGGAAATTGGAGGGTAGAAGCAAAAACACCCGCACTAGGCGGGTGTTTTCTAAATAGTGGCGGAGGGACAGGGATTTGAACCCTGGAAGGGCTATTAACCCTTGCCGGTTTTCAAGACCGGTGCTTTCAGCCGCTCAGCCATCCCTCCAGCTGGTTGCGTATACTATAGACTCGATAACTGATTGTAAAGTAAGAATTTTAATTTTTTTCTTCAAGGGGCTAATGAGGCTTGTAAACCCTAGAGCGGTGAGCAGCTTTGATCACATTGATGATCAGTATTTGGTCTTTGATCTCGTAAATAATTCGATAATTACCCTGACGTACTCGGTAGGCATCTTGTCCTGTCAGTTTAATACAGCCTTCAGCTCTGGGGGGCTCAGCAAGTTGATCAATACGATTCAGAATGCGTTTAACATCATTGGCAGGAATATCTCGAAAATCTTTAGCAACGGATTGCTTAAAGGTGATCTTATAATTTGCCCTCTTTTTTCAGTTCAGCAATCAAAGCTTCATAGCTGACTTCCGGTTCATTGACCCGTTCTTCTAGAGTCTCGATATCTTCTTGATCTTCTTGCATTAATAGGCGAACAGCTTCGTCTACTAGTTCTGATACAGAGCTATGTGTTGCTTTAGCTTTCTGTTTGAGTGCTTGATGTACTGAAGGATCAAAATAGACAGTAGAACGTTTAGACAAGTGGCTCATAAGACTCTCCTTTGATCATCGTAGCCTTATTTTAGCGTTGGTCTGTTGAGGTGTCATGGTTGTGAGATCGCAAAAGTTATCCCCAGTTTATTCAGTGAAAAACGCACACGGTTACCCACTTTTTCTGTGGATAAAGGTATTTTGTTGATTGGTTTGTAATTCCTGTGCGGGATTGTCTGGTCTTATTTTCTATTAATAGTTGTTTTTTAGGTTTTTATCACTGCTTGGTTGTATCGAGGAGTGGTTTTTGATCTGAGCAACCAGGGATAAAACACAGCAGAGATAGGAACATGGGTAGGAAAGCCTGTCTATGGGCTTTATCATAGTGCTGACGCGACAGTGATTTTCAGTAAAACAAGCCACAGGAAACCAAGTTGAGCGATCAGAAAACCAATGCTTTTGCCTATAGTGATGCTGATAAGAGTGCGATTCAGCGAGTGATCAGTCAACGAAGGGATATGCGTCACTTCACCTCTGATCCTATCGATGAAAAAGTCCTGAGCAATATTTTTACGGCGGCTCATCATGCCCCCAGTGTGGGGTTGATGCAGCCTTGGCGTTTTATGCGCATTACCAACAGCACATTACGACAACAAATTGCTCAACTGGTGGAAGAAGAGCGCCAACATACGGCAGAGCAGCTGGGTGAACGCAAAAGTCAGTTTCTACAGTTAAAGGTTGAGGGTATTAAAGAGTGCGCTGAACTGGTGGTGGCCGCCTTGCCTGATGGTCGTGAAAAGCATGTTTTTGGCCGTAGAACACTACCTGAGATGGATCTGGCTTCACTGTCCTGTGCCATTCAGAATATGTGGCTGGTCGCCCGTTCAGAAGGGATTGGTATGGGCTGGGTATCCCTATTTGATCCCGATAAGTTAGCTGAGCTATTGCGCATGCCGGAAGGCAGTAAACCCGTTGCCGTGTTGTGTATTGGTCATGTTCCCGAGTTTTACCAGCAGCCGATGCTGGTGCAGGAGAATTGGGCTGAGGAGCGCCCTTTGGAAGAGTTTCTCTATGAAAACCATTGGCCGGAAGAAGATGTAAGCAGCAGCCAATAAGGAATATTCGAGCGGAAGGACTGGTTTGCGATAATTTTTGTCGCTAAAGCGTTGTATGTTGAGTATCACTTGTTAGAAGCGTGTTGGGTGTTAGAGACATGTCGAGTGTTGAAGTCATGTTGTCTACTGCGTATTGCTTGATAGGTATCACTCTCAACTTGCGTAAAAAACAACCAGTTTTTGCGGCCGTTATCCCTATCTTATCTATCACCGCTCACTCATTAATAAAGACTCGTATTAAAAGAGACTTGGATCGCGCTAACCAGCATAAACCGGTACTTGCGGCTACAAGTACCGGCCCTGATGCTTGTTTTCTGTGAATAGGTAATCGTTACAGGAAAAGTTATCCCCAGCTTATTAGCCAAAAAGTGCACACGGTTACCCAGTTTTTCTGTGGATAATGGTGGTTAACACTTTGATTTTACTCTTTTCCTCGTTTTCTATTCTTTCCTGTATATCTATGTTTTTCTATCTGATTGCCCGATTTTATTCCTCTACTGCAGACTCTACAGGCAGCGCTTTGGGTTGTTTGACCAGTGCTTTAATTAAGGCTGCAGTCATCAACACCATAATCAGGGAGAAGGGAAGGGCACCAATCAGCATGGCAGTTTTTAAGGCTCCCAAGCCACCGGCAATCAGCAGAGCCCCAATCAGAGCGGTCAGGAATACACCCCAAATCACAATATGGCTGCGACCTGCGTGGTTAGTGCTGCCTCCGGCATTAATGGTATTCACCACCAGAATGGCGGAGTCAGCTGAGGTAACCAGAAAGGTCAGCAGCAGTACCACAATAATGCCCGACATCACTTTAGCTCCGGTTTCTGACAGCATCACGTTCAGTACTTCGTAGATCTGTGCCGAGATATTCGCATCCAGAATCTGGCCGTTGGCCTGACCGCTTAATTCCAGATCCAGTGCAGTGCCACCCACAAAGGTAAACCAGATAAAGCACACCAGAGTCGGGACCAGAATAGCGCCCAGTACAAACTCACGAATGGTGCGGCCTTTGGAAATACGGGCAAAAAAGATACCGACAAAAGGTGCGTAAGCGATCCACCAGGCCCAGTAGAAGATGGTCCAACCCGACTGCCAGTCACCCAGTGGCGTGCCTTTTTCCTCAACATTCAGTGTCATGGGGATAAAGTGCAGTACATAGTCGAAAAAGCCTTTACCCAGCAGTTCTAACGCTAGCCAGGTGGAGCCAAAGATCAGGAAGAAGGCCAATAGAAATACCGACAGGCCCATATTCAGGTTACTCAGCCACTTCACACCTTTACCAACACCACTCACGGCAGATAGCGTCGATAGTGCCATCACAACCACCAACGCAGAGATCATCGCCGCAGTTGTCGGTGTGCCCTGTTGCATCATCCACTCTGCGCCTGTGATGTTATACAGCCCGGAAGCAAACTGACTGATACCAAAGCCAATGGTCACAGCTATGCCCAGAATGGTGGCCAACACCGCCGTAATATCCACCACATGGCCCAGACCACCGGTAAGTTTATCGCCAAATAAAGGCGTTAAACCGGAGCGAATGGTTAGCGGTAAACCACGGTTAAAGCTGAAATAGGCCAGGGATAGTCCGACTAGCGCATATACGGTCCAGGCAGAGAAACCCCAGTGCAGGAAGGAGTAGCGATAGACAGAATCCAACGTTGCTTCCTGTTTGGCAGGTACCAGTCCCTGAATAATGTCTGGGTTATTGGCAAAGTGATAGATTGGTTCACCGGTAGAGTAGGTCAGCATACCGATACCAATACCGGCACCAAACATCATCGAAAACCAGGAGAAACGGGAGAACTCGGGTTGAGTATCAATACCGCCGAGTTTGATGCGGCCAATACTGGGTACCATCGCCAAGCCAATGCAGGTGAAAGCAAACAGTGCCATGGCGTAGATATAGTAGGTGCCAAAGTTAGCCAGTACAGCACCGTGTACCAGAGACAGCAGTGAGGTGGCCTGCTCTGGAAACACAATGGCCCAGAGCACCAGAGCCATAATCAGCAGTTTTGAGCCCAGTGTCACCGCATGATTAAAGCCTTTATAAAAACCGGTATCGGCGGTTGCGATAGCCAGTTCAGGATTGGGTGTTTGTGTAGTCATACCATTACCTTGTTTTTATTCTCATGAGATTTGGGTTTCGGTTAGTAAAGGGTTTTATATTTCTCCTTGGACCCCGTGAGTGCTTTTTAGAGGCGACAAAGCTCTAGCCCCTTGTCTCAAACAAGTACTCACAGGGTCTTCGATTAATGGGTTTTAGGAATAAAGTGCTGTTTGCAGTTAGCTAGTGCCTGGAGATCAGTTTCTCGCTATGACCGGTTTATGGTCACTGTTTACGATGGCTGTTTGGCAATCACCAGGCCATCAACGGCGATACAGCCCGAGGCATGCACGATCAGTGGATTGACATCGATTTCGGCAATCACATCGGATAGCTCATAAGCCAGTTGTGAGAAGTTCGCCAAAGTTGCGGCCACTTGCTCGACATCGCTGGCGGCAGCACCTCGGACACCGTCTAGCAGCGGTCTGGTTCTCAGGCTATCGATCATTTGCAGCGCTTGATCCTGAGCAAAAGGTGCCAGGGAGAAGCAGCGATCTTTTAAGATCTCGATATAGATGCCGCCACTGGCGACCATAACCAGAGAGCCAAATTGAGGATCGTTGATCATGCCAAAGGCCAGTTCAGTACCAGCTTGTACCATAGGCTCTAAAGTGACTCGGTGACCTAGGCGTTGCGCCAGATCCTGATAAGCTTCTTCCAACGCTTCAGGGTTAGTGAGGTTGAGCTTCACGCCACCGACATCGGATTTATGGTGAATATCCGGCTCAGCGGTTTTCAATACGACAGGAAAACCTGTTTTTTCTGCGGCATTGAGTGTTTCTGCTAAGGTGCAGCATTCCGTAGGCGTGGCAACCTTAATCCCGTAGTCGGCTAGTAGCTGTAGGCTCTCACTTTCACTTAGTTGAGGACCGGTGCTGATACGTTTGCGCCAGTGGCTAGCGGTAGTTTTTCGTAGTAATGAATCGTTTTCAGTTGGATTGGTGTTTGTAATCTGTTGCGTATGGTCAGCGTGTTGCTGATCCCTGTAAGCCAACAAATTGGCAATCACTTTCACTGCATTTTCGACGCCATTCACCAGTGGGATATTGTGATCCATCAGCTCTTCGGCAATGCCGCTGTTCAGTGCACCAGAGAAGGTGTTGAGCACAATAAAGGGTTTATTGGAGTAGCTGCGGACCTCTTTGGCCACCTCAATCAGCTCTGGCATGTAGATAAACTCATCCCGAGCTTCAAACTCAAATACACCCACGGCAACGGCAGGGTCCTGCATGATATAGCGCACGCAGTCTTTAAAAACGTCGGCGTAATCTGGGGTAAAAGGACCAGCGGCATCCAGTGGGTTTACTGGCTCTAAACCCAAAGGTAAGCGAGCGGCCAGTTTCTGCTCGGTATCGGCATTGATCTGAGCAAACTCCAGTTGGTATTCCGCAGCGGTATCCACAAAGAGTTCACGCAAACCACCAGAGTCAGAGATATAGCCCAGTTGGCCTTCACCCAGTACACCGCCCTGAGACAGGATCTGTGCGGTGGTCATCAGATCATCCAGAGAATCTGTTTGAATGACACCGTACTTTTTAAACAGGGCTTCATAAGCGGTATTGTCACCGGCGATGGCCCCGGAGTGGGTCGCAGCCAGTTTGGCACTGACTTCAGTACGCCCTACCTTGGTAACGACAACAGGAATACCTTTGGCTTTGGCTTTTTTCAGTACTTCAATAAAGCCTTCAGGATTACGAATCGCTTCCATAAAGACGGCCAGTACACGGGTGCTGGGCTGCTCCAGCGCAAAATCCATATACTGATCCAGTGTTGTCGCGATCTCCTGACCGGCGGATACCACCAGATTAAAACGGTAGCGGGGATCATTGCTGGTCGGCAGTACAAAGATTGAGCCCGAGTGAGCGATCAGAGAAATATGTCCCGGTTTACGCTTCCCCGCGGATTGGAAGCTAACATGAGTGTTGTCGGCAAAGTTGTAATAGCCCATGCAGTTACCGCCACAAATCGGTAATTTGGCATGGTGAGCTTTCTCTTGCAGGCGTTCCAGCAGGGTTGGTGAGCTTTCCTGTTCCAGTTTGCAGTAGTCATAGATGGTGACACCACCGATACCCAGTGCAATGGCCTCGTCAATCAGAGGTTCCATACGGTGACTGGCAACACTCAACACCGCCATATCGACGGTAACAGGCAATTCTGAAAGACTGCTATAGCAATGCTTGCCAAGAATTTGCTCGTAACGCGGGTTTACCAGATAGATCTCACCCTGATAGTCACCAGCCAATAATACCTGCAACATATCATGACCCACAGTACCTTCTCGTGGCGATACGCCAACCAGGGCGATGGTCTTTGGCTTTAACAGTCGATCCAGATAATGCGTCTGGGTTTGAGCAAGCGGTGTATTAATTGCGGTAGTCATAACTTAGCGGCCCTTATAAACAGGTAGACGTTTCTCGGCAAAGGCGCGGGAGCCTTCCAGATAATCTTCTGACTTGAGCATGGCTTCGAAGGCGGGTAGGCCGCTGTTGCCGTGCCAGGTCTGGCGTGTTTTGGCGAAGGATTGTTCAATGGTGAGTGGGCCGATGGCCGCCATGGTTTCTTTCAGTGCCTGCAGTGATAGTGGAGCACTCTCTGCAATCTGCTCGGCAATCTCATGGGCACGGGTCAATAATTGATCGGCGGGTACCACCTCATTGACCAGGCCGTAGTGTTTTGCTTCCTGTGCATCCATACGACGACCAGTGAGCATCAACTCGGCAGCAATATTGTAGGGAAGACGTTTAGGCAGGCGTTGCAGGCCGCCACCGTCGGGTAGGAAGCCCAGCTTCACTTCCGGTAACCAGAACTGTACATGCTCAGCGGCGATAATCATGTCTGCTGACAGCAGCATCTCAAAACCACCACCAATGGCTTTACCATTTACTGCGGCAATAATGGGTTTTTTAAGTCCCCAGAATTCACTCATACCGCCTAAACCACCTGGGCCCAGGTCGTACTCTGCGTTTTCCAGCATGGTATCGCCATTCTCGGCAAACTCTTTCAGGTCCCAACCGGCTGAGAAAATCTTGTCACCAGCGGCGGTAATAATGCCCACATAGATCTCTGGATCCTGTTGGATCTGCTGGAAGGCTTCAAACAGATCACAGCTGGTCTGTAGATCAATGGCGTTTACAGGAGGGCGATTTAACGTCACCTCCATGACCTTACCTTTTTTTATACTTGTTACAGAAATAGCCATAATATTTTTCCAACACCTTAATCGGAAAGGGATGTAAAGCCGCTGTTGTCAGTGGCTTTATGGCTGTCGATTCTGCCTGTGTCACAAATCCTGCGTAAATTGATATAAATAAACGGACTGGTCTAAAAAAATAACCAATTAGAAAAAGCATAAAAAAACCGGCCACTTAGCCGGTTTGTTATCCAGAGATGATAGGGAAATTAGTATTGATTATTGATCAGTAACGCCTCGTCCTCTTTCACCTGTTGCTTGAGCCACTGATTAAATAGCTCGATTTCAGGTTTGATATTTTGCTGTTTGGGATACACCAGATACCAGCTACCGGGCTCAGGCACGTGAAGATCAAAGGGCTGTACAATCAATCCCTGTTCCAGATCCTTTTTGGCAAACGCTTCCCGTGCCATCACCAGATAATTGCCTTCGTGAATCATCTCCAGTGCCTGCAGATAGTTGTCGACGACAGGTCCCTGGGCGCTAAGATCTTCGGCTAAACCTGCTTGTTTTAGCCAGATGGGCCAGTCATCGGCAGCCAGTTCGATATTGATCAGTTGCTGTTTGGCCAGATCTTTCAGTTGTGTCAGTTGCCCGGATTGGTAGAGCTCAGCAGAGCAGACAGGGAATAACTCCATATCGAATAGATAGTCGTAATGCCAGTGGGACCAGGCCTGTTCGCCCATAATAATGCCGATATCCGCATCATCTTTATCAAAATCCACATCGACAAAGGAGATGGAGATACGCACTCGGATATCAGGATGCAGGCGTTGAAAGTGCCTGAGTTTAGGGATCAGCCAGGTCGTACCAAAGGTGACATAGGTTTGTACCGTTAGTGTACGCGTAGCGTTTTTGGCTTTGATTTTTTCAATGGTATCGATGATCTGAGCAAAGCTCTGGTTAACGACGGGGTATAAGGTTTCACCATCTTCCGTTAAGGCGATCGAGCGGCCATTTCTCTGAAACAGATAAAGTCCCAGCTCATCTTCCAGCAGTTTAATCTGATGGCTGACGGCGGAATGGCTGACGCATAACTCATCGGCAGCTTTTCTAAAGCTGTTATTGCGGGCGACAGATTCGAACACGCGCAGGGATTTTAAAGACGGGAGTTTTCTGGCCATAGTCGTTATTTTTATCGCTATCTTTTGGATGTCGGGCTGGAGTAAAGCACCCCCGTTAAGCTATCTGACTATAGCGAGCCCACAGCGCTGGATAAAGCGTTAAGGCCGTATTTAAGTTGAGAAAAACAGACCGGTTGGTGGTTTTTTCTAACCATTCAGTTCATAAACTAAGCTCATCAACCAGGTACTGCACAAACACTCTTAACCGCTGGGGCAGATGACGCGTTGCGGTATAGAGCAGCCAGACATCACCCTGGTAGTTGGTAATAAACTGCCAGTCCGGGAAGACCTGTACGATATTACCGGCGGCCAGATCTTGCTGAGCGGTAAAGAAGGGCAGGGTGCCGATGCCGATACCTCTTTTCACCGCATCCAAACGTACCTTGGTGTGGTTAGCTGCATAGCGCCCCGTGAGTTGTACATCGACGGTTTCATTATCTTTTTTCAAGCGCCAGCGGCCATCAATGGGGTTGCTGGCCAGGAATATACAGCTGTGCTCGGTCAGTTCACTGGGATGCTGGGGTGCCCCCTGTCGCTGGAGATATTCTGGTGAGGCACATAACAGGTGATCCAGACGAAACAGCTTACGGCCCATCAAACCCGGTGGCGGCTCATTAGTGATGCGAATCGCCAGATCCAGCTGGTTGTCAATCAGATCCAGCGGTCTGTCATCTAGTGTCATATGCACATTCACCTTGGGATAGCGGGCCAGAAATTCAGGAATCAGAGGATGGATCACCGTACTGCCTACCGCCTTGGGTACCGATAGGCTGATATCCCCTTCGATCTCTTGGTTTAGGTTATCGCTGGTTTCCAACACCAGCTCTGAGGCCTCAACCATCTGTTTGCAACGGGTATAGACCTCTTCACCACTGCTGGTCAGGCGCAGTTTGCGCGTGGTTCTTTGCAGCAGACTGGTAGACAGGGCGTTTTCCAGTTTGGTAATACTGCGACTGACGGAAGAGGTAGAACAGCCCAAGACCTGAGCCGCCGCAGTAAAGCTGCCTTGTTTGACCACTTCAACAAAAACCGCCATCTCATACATCAGGGCGTAGTGCTCATTCTTGCGCATGGTGCAACAATCCTTTCCAAAGCTGGGGTCTAATCATAGGATTGTTAATTGTATATGCTAAGTTCAGCTAAGAAACACTTTGTTTGACAGATCATCGCTCTATTCTGTGAAGAGATTTTTAGCTTGGTTTTAGACTTGATAAAACAAGAGGTGTGTTATGGATCTGTGGCAGGGCTTATTACTGATCAGTTCGATTCATCTGCTGGCAGCGGCATCACCGGGGCCGGACTTTGTTATGGTCTCCCAGCAGACATTATCCAATGGCCGCAAAGCCGGTTTTCTGTGTAGCCTGGGCATTGCCCTGGGGCTGTCGGTGCATATCCTCTATTCCAGTTTTGGTTTGGCGGCGGTGATTGCCAACTCAGCAACGGCACTATGGGTGATTAAGATTCTGGGTGGTAGTTACCTGATCTACCTGGGAATTAAAGGTTTACGCGCCAAAGCGACAACCATAGGTGGTGAAGCAGAAACGCCTCCCTCCGAGGCGGTAACAAAACACTCCGCTGCTAAAAGCATCGGTATCGGCTTTTTATGTAATGCTTTGAACCCTAAAGCGCCGGTGTACTTTGTCTCTCTGTTCACCCTGGTATTGTCGCCGGATATGCCGTTGTATCAGCTAGCGGTTTACGGTGTCTGGATGATGATTATCCAGCTGGGATGGTTCTCTACGGTGGTGCTGCTGTTATCCAATCCCGTAGTGAATGGTCGCTTTAAACGTGCCAGCCATTGGATCGATCGAGTACTGGGCGGTGCTATGGTGCTGCTGGGTGTGAAGGTGATGGCGTCGCAGAGCTAGTCTGAGTTGATCGCTAGTCAGGTTTTCTTATCCAGATATGAGATTCGCGCTGAGATAAAGACAGATTGCAGGCCTTAGCCTGCAATCTGCTCTGAGTAGTACAAGGCGTCCCGGCGAGTCAGCGTTTCCCCTTGGGCTAGGGTTGTGAGCTTCACCTCATCAGCGAAGTGTTGTTGTAATACTTCCAGTGCCTGCTCAGGTGACTGGCTATCTCTCAGCTGACGGTATATCTCTCGGGTGTAATCATGCTGATAACCGCATGCCTCAGCCTGTTGCTGCAAACTGTTGTAGTTGATGCTGATAGCACCTTCCTGATCCCAGCTACAAATACTTTGATCTTCTAGGCTCAACACCTGAGTTTGTGGTGTGTTCTCCCAGGCTTGTTGCGCTTTATGAGCTTGCATCTGTGCCTGTAATGTTTCAAAGCGAGCCCGAGCATCCTTTTTATACTGATCATTAGCATCTTGGCGATAATCTCTGTGATATAGGGCGTGATAAGCCTCGGTATGATTTGGCCCTTTGCCCGCTTCAAAGTATTCAATGCTCGCCTTGGTGCCATAATGCTGCTGCAAGAATTCGATGTGCTCGTTGTGATTGACTCCTTCCAGGTGCAAATGATCGTGGCAGGAGACTGAGCCATCAGTATGTAGCACTGCGACCAGTTGGCTATCCATTTTGATATAAGCGTGTGTATCCCGTTGATCCGCTTTGCCCAACTGATGCTGTAGGAGTTGTTCTGGGGTTAATACACTGTTCAAAAAGTCGTGCTGCTTATCGCTTGATTCTTCTTGTTCTGAGTGTGAAATCTGTATGGGGTTAGGACCGGAGAGCTGTGTCTTCTTTGAACTATCCGTTACAAAGCGATCAGCCATCTGGGAAGCTTGAGGCGCATAAGGCTTGTTTTTGTCAGATGAGGTAGCTGAGTGAATAGTGCGCATGTGAACACATCCTGTGTATTGTAAGTGGAACAAATATACTCGGCTCTGTTGGCATAGAGGCTAGAGTATCCAAGCAATATTTGTGCCTCGCAGTATAAAAAGCTTACGTTTCAGAATAATGAATACTTTTCGCTGGTAAGTACTTGTTCAATAAGTGTGATTGGCTTGCTTTAAAGGGAGTGGCTTTGCCGCTTTTTAGGTCTGTTTTTGCCTATCGGATTTAAGCTAATACCTTTGTTGTCAGATAGCGATTAGGACTGATTCCTGTATGTGATCGAAACATATAGATAAAGGCTGAAGGAGAGCTATAGCCCAGCTCTAAGGCAATATGAGTGATATTTTTACCGGAGTTTAATAACTCTAGCGCCTTTAAAAAGCGCAAACGGTTACGCCAGCTTTGCAGGCTAATACCGGTGGCTTTGCTAAAACGGCGCTCAAGTGTACGTTTGGAAATTGATAGGGTATTGGCAAGCTCTGTAGTGGTGCGTCTATCCCCCGGTTGATCATAAAGTGTGCAACAGAGCTGATACAGTTCTGGTTGACTGGGCCAGGGCAAGTGCTGCTGATCGGTTTCCAGTCTGGGCAGTACTGTAAGAATCAGTGAGATCACTTCGTTTTCGTAGCCATCCAATGGATATTCAATGGCAAATCCTGAGGCTTCTATAATCAGCGCCTTGATCAGAGGTGTCATCGTCATCACCAGGCTTTTATCTGGCAAGGCCTGATAATCCTGCTCGATATAGAGACTTTTCAGTTCAGCACCATATTGTGTCGCAACCGAATGTTCAGTACCTGCCGGTAACCAGACGGCTTTTTCTGGTGAGATAAATAAACGCCTATCGACAACATCCACGGTTAAGACACCAGATGTGGCATAGAGTAGTTGATGCCAGGGGTGTTGGTGAGTAGGAAAATAGTGCTCTGGATGCATCGACTCCTGACGCACAAATACCCTGCGGGGGAGTTGAGTCATTTCCAGCAGGGATAAGCGTTTATCGGCCTTAAGGTGGTGTGTTTTATTTTCCATCAGTGGTTAGGTTCTGCTCAGAGTCTCTTTTGTCGCTCTATCGATATATCTTGTCATTATGTATAGAGATTGCAAGTTAGTTCGTCTATTAGCATTAGGTCAGAAGAGAAAACAACAATAAGGGCACATCATGGCTGTAAACATTACCAAAGGCATCTACCAGTTGGTGGAAGAAGCGAATCAGGTTGTAAAAGAGATCAGTGTTGAGCAGGCCCAGGCACTGCATGGGCAGGAAGGAATTCAGTTTGTTGATATCCGCGATGTGCGTGAGCTGCAACGGGATGGCATTATTCCAGGGGCGTATCATTGTCCAAGAGGTATGTTGGAGTTCTGGATTGATCCTGAAAGCCCTTATGCTAAAGAGATCTTCCAGCAAGATCTGACACTGGTGTTATATTGTGGTGGTGGTTTGCGTTCAGCCCTTGCTGGTCGTGCCATTACAGAGATGGGGCTGGAGGGGGTGAAACATATGCACGGTGGTTTTGCAGCCTGGCGCAAAGCCGATGGCCCGATTGAAGAATATAAGAAGGCCTAATCACTGTTGATTAATTCGAGAGAGTATATTTGTTCCTATAAGGGTATATTTGTTCCCATAATAGAAAACGCTGTGGGAATGGATCACGTTTATGCCCTCTCGACTTACCATTGCTGACTTCACTGCCTCTGATCAGCCCAACGAAGAAGGTCGGATCAGAACCCGCTTATCCATTCGTTCTTACAGCCAAACAATCAGGGCCCATCAACATAACTATTATCAGATTGTGATCCCTCTGCATGGGGCAATCCAGATTGAGTTATCGAATACGAACAGTGATCTGCTACTGACGGAGCGGATTGGCCCCGATAAAGGCGTGATTATCGGCAAACAGCTGATTCACCGATTTGCCGCCGATGAAAAAGCCCGTTTTCTAGTGGCTGATCTGGATCAGTTACCTGATGTTGTGTCTCAATGGCCGCAAGCTTTATTTCAGTTATCTACGAGTTTAAAAGCTTATTGCCAATTTATTGAGCTGCAGCTTAACAGTGCTTTGAATCCTGAATTGGAACAGGATATTGGTCAATTGTTTGTGCAGTTACTGGTGCAGCAACAGTCAAGTGGTAGGCAGGATGAACGTATCGTACGTGTGATGGAGTTTCTGCAGCAGGATCTGAGTGTAACACCTGAGCTGGATACACTGGCTCAATTGGCATGCTTAAGTTTGAGTCAATATAAAAACCTTTTTCGCCAGATCGTGGGTTGTTCGACAGGACAATATTTACTGCAGTTACGTATGGAAAAGGCTAAGGCACTATTAGCACACACGGATATCCCTATTGCTATTATTGCCCTGCAGGTGGGATATCAAAATGCTTCTGCTTTTAGTCGTCGCTTTGCTGATTTCTATGGTCAGTCGCCAAAAGGTTTTCGCCATTAACCTCTATCATATTACTTGAGTTTCAGGTGTTCACCCTTTATCAATTTATTTACTGTAACTATTCAGCCCCCTCTCAACTATTCGCTATCTTGACGGATAGTTGAGATC
>CAYFGP010000034.1:0-24536 GCA_964342385.1 uncultured Oleiphilus sp.
GAGCAGTTGGCTTTTAACCAATTGGTCATAGGTTCGAATCCTATACGACCCACCATTTAATCAAAACACACTATTTCAGCTTCATTAACCTGTTATGGGTCGTTAGCTCAGTTGGTAGAGCAGTTGGCTTTTAACCAATTGGTCATAGGTTCGAATCCTATACGACCCACCAGATTCTAAAAAAGCCCGCTTCTATGCGGGCTTTTTTGTTAAGCCGTTTTGACCTGTCGTAACGCGATAATCTCGTGAACATAATGCCTTAGCAGATATGTTCTGGCGGACGCCCTGGCGTACTGAGTATTCCCATGTGTGCTGAGTGTCCCGGACGCCTTTTAGTCGCCTCAAAAAATCTTTCCTCTTTTTCAGCCAGTTACAGTCTGAAAGGGATGCTTCCAGTAAGACGTCCAGTCGATAAAGCAAAAATGTGTTACTATTGTAGGTCAGAATTTTTTCAGTAATAACACGGGTTATGCTGTCTGTACCTAAGCACCTGAACAAAAGTTTCTCTATAAAACTCGCCATACTCTGAGTCTTAGCCAGAAGAGAGCGAGGCACTTTTCTTTAGGTATGCATAACATAACTGTCCGTAGCTTGAGTGAGTCGAAGTCAGCCCATGAGTACTGCAGATAAGGATCTGGTTCGGGAACACCTGTCCCACCTTGGTGAGCCTGAAACCCTGGATGCCGAAAAACAGGCCGAGTTAAAAAACCGTATTAAAGCCGAACTGAAGGCACAGGATGCGGTCCTGGTCGCCCACTACTACTGCGATAATATTATTCAGGAGCTGGCCGAAGAGACCGGCGGTTGTGTAGCTGATTCTTTGGAGATGGCGCGTTTTGGTGCCAATCATCCTGCGTCGACACTGGTTGTGGCCGGTGTGAAATTTATGGGTGAAACTGCCAAGATCCTGAGCCAGGAAAAGCGCGTGCTGATGCCAACACTGGAAGCGACCTGTTCTCTGGATCTGGGTTGTCCTGTAGATGAGTTCAGCGCCTTCTGTGATCAGCACCCTGATCGTACTGTTGTGGTTTACGCCAATACCTCTGCGGCGGTTAAAGCCCGTGCGGATTGGGTTGTGACCTCCAGTATTGCGGTAGAAGTGGTTGAACACCTGCATAGCAAGGGTGAAAAACTGATCTGGGCTCCAGACAAACATCTAGGCGGTTATGTACAGAAGAAAACGGGTGCTGATGTGATCCTGTGGGATAGCGCCTGTATCGTACATGAAGAGTTTAAAGCCAAAGGCGTACTGGATCTGAAGAAAGTCTATCCAGATGCCGCTGTTCTGGTACACCCGGAATCACCTGAGTCCGTTGTGGATATCGCCGATGTGGTCGGTTCCACCTCTCAGCTGATTAAAGCAGCTCAGGAGATGGATAATGAAACCTTTATCGTCGCCACCGATCGCGGCATCTTCTACAAGATGCAGCAACTGTGTCCAGAAAAACGCTTCCTGGAAGCTCCAACGGCAGGTAACGGTGCCACCTGTCGCAGCTGTGCTCACTGCCCTTGGATGGCGATGAATGAGCTGGAATCCATGCTGCATGTCTTGCAGACGGGTGAGCAGGAAGTATTTGTGGATCAGGAGCTGGGTGAAAAAGCCATGCTGCCACTGACTCGTATGCTCGAGTTTGGTCAGCAGATGAAAAAATAATCTTAGCTGATCAAGATGTTATAAGTGGGAATAAAGGGTTAGGGCTGGTGCTTTAACCGTTGAATATCCACTCAAAAGCCTCAAATCTTTCGGTTTGAGGCTTTTGCTTTTTTAGGTGCTTATATTTTCGGGAGAAGATATCGCTTGCTTTGAAACCTAGCCGCCAAAGTCCATATGCTTAAAGGTATCTCTAAGCTCCTGAATGCGGTGGCTGATACGGGCAAACTCCAGTGTATCGCCACGGGCATACTCCCTGGCTAACTTAAGTTCTGCTAAGGCTTGAGTAATGTCGCCAGTAAGCTGATGTTCCTCGGCTTTAGCCTGATAGACCGTTAACAGATCCTGTTGCTCGCGAGCAGATTCCGCCAGTTTCTGCCATAACCAAGGGTCTTCAGGGCGCTGCAACAGCATTTTTCGATACACCTCCATCGCAAGTAAGTACTGCTCACTTTGATGGTAGAGGGATGCCAATAGGTTTCTACTGGGATAGTTATTCGGTGTTTGCGTCAGTTGGGCTTCTACTAATTTGATTGCAGTGTCTATCTGTCCACTCGCAGCCAAGACTCGAGCCTTAATCAGGCGAAAATAGAGATGATCAGGCTGTAATGCCAATTTTTGTGCACTCTCTTGTACCTGTTGAATCTGTCCTCGTTTCAGCTGTAACAGAAGGTCTGTATATAAGCTCACGGCCTGTTTTAAACCTTCAGGTACTGATTCCTGTAGACCTTGTAGTGCTGATGGCAGTTTATTCTCAGGTGTTTGATGCAATAACGCGTGTACCCGTACCAACTGAAATTCCAGATTAGCGTATTGGCGTTCCGGATCTGTTGTCTGCTCCCTATCTCGGGCAAAGGCGATACGGCTTTGTGTTAGCGGGTGGGTTAGAAGAAACTCAGGCGCGTTCACGCCTTGAGTGCGGGCCTGTGCCTGTAGTAACTCAAACATGCGGGCCATGCCGGAGCCGTCGTAACCGGCTTTATTGAGTACTTCGAAACCTACGGCGTCGGCTTCCTGTTCATGTAAGCGACTAAAACGGAGCTGGTTTTGAATGACTGCTGCCTGGGTGCCGACAATTGCAGCGGTGCCCGCTTGTGTTTCACCATTGGCGCTTAATACCAAACCTGCGAGCAAGGTGGCAAAAACGGATAGCTGCTGTTCTTCCGCACCCTCTTTGCGACGAGCATAGTGACGTTGGCTAAGGTGTGCCAGTTCGTGAGCCATCACTGAGGCCACCATATCTTCGTCATGAGCTTCTGTCAGTAGTGCGCTATGCACACCAATCACACCACCAGGCACTGCAAAAGCATTGATACTGTTTGCATTGACCGCAACCAGATTTAAACGTCTTTCATATAGCTCAGTTTCAACCGCCAGTTTCTGGGTCATGTCTTCCAGATAACTCTGTACGATAGGGTCGTAGATGACAGAGGTGCGTGCTCGGAACTGGCGCAGCCAGGCTCGGCCTAGCTGGTACTCCTGACTAACGGTGAGCTTATCTGGTTGATCACTGCCGATACTGGGCAGTTCATTATTCGCTTGAATCCCGCTTGTCGGTGCCAAGGTGCTTGCCAGCAGTAAAGTAGTTAAAGAGAGGACCTTTAAGCTGCTTTTAATAAAATAAGAACCAACAAAGCGAGTACTAAGACCGTGAGGGTTAGCACCACGACTCTTGGTAAAACTCGCCAAGCTTTGTCGAGATCCCTGACAATGGCTATCAAAAGGCTTTGAGAGAAAAGAAAAAGGGGACAAAGGCATCTTCCATTAACAC
This sequence comes from uncultured Oleiphilus sp., assembly GCA_964342385.1. Classification (GTDB taxonomy): domain Bacteria; phylum Pseudomonadota; class Gammaproteobacteria; order Pseudomonadales; family Halomonadaceae; genus Oceanospirillum. The sequence continues at coordinate 3,423 of CAYFGP010000034.1, forward strand.
TTTACGGGCAATATTAGACTACAGGATAAGAGATCTGTTTCCCGGTACAAGGTCACAATGGTACTTTTACTTCACTTTTACACTTGTGTGACCCGCAAGTATTGCACTTTAACCGCAGTTACCCTTTAATCAGTCGGTTATACGGTCAGATGTACTTGACGTTAAGTGATTCATTTATTGGAAAAAGTCATGAGTTTTACCATAGATAATGAGCTGGATACCCGGGGGTTGCATTGCCCTATGCCGCTGTTAAAAGCCAAACTGGCATTGAACCAAATGCAAGCGGGTGAGGTATTAAGGGTTGTGGCAACCGATGCCGGCTCCTGGGATGACTTTGAAGCTTTTATCCGTCAGAGCCCTCATGAGCTGCTGGAACGAACTCAAGAGAGTTCGGAATATATCTATTGCATTAAAAAAGGCAGCTAGGAGCCGGAGATATGGCCATGAAGGATGTTGTTCGCTATTGGATACAACGTTATTTCTCCGATGAAGAGGCGGTTATCTTCTTCCTGTTGCTGGTGGCAGGCTTCAGTGTTGTTATCTTCTGGGGCAAGATGCTGGCACCTTTCTTGGGTAGCGTGGTGCTGGCCTACTTACTTGAAGGTTTGGTCAGTAAGCTTGAGCATCGCAAGGTCCCTTTTAAACTGGCAGTGTGGATCGTCTTTACACTGTTTGTCAGCTTGTTAAGTGCCTTTATCTTTATTGTATTACCTCTGGTTTGGCGTCAGTTGATCAATTTAGCAGAAGCGCTACCCGGTATGTTGGAACAGGGGCAGCAGTTTGTGCTGTTATTACCTCAGCAATACCCGGGCTTGGTCAGTGAAGAGCAAGTTCAGGAATTAGTCAGCATTGTCGCGGTTGAGATCGGTCAGTTTGGTCAAACTTTGCTATCGCTGTCTATTGCCACAATTCCAAATGTCTTTGCCATTATTATCTATCTGGTACTGGTGCCGATTCTGGTATTTTTCATGCTGAAAGACCGGGATCTGTTGGTGAACTGGTTCCTGAGTTATCTGCCGGAAAAGCGCGTCATGATGACAGGTATCTGGAAGGAGATGGATCAGCAGCTGGCGAACTATATCCGGGGTAAAGCCATTGAGATTGTGATCGTTGGTATTGCAACGTATCTTGGTCTAGTGGTGTTTGGCCTACAGTATGCAGCGCTGCTGGGTTTGCTGGTGGGCTTGTCGGTATTGGTACCTTATATCGGTGCTGCCGTGGTGACTGTTCCTGTGGTGCTGATCGGTATGTTCCAGTTTGGCACCTCCGATACTTTCCTCTATCTAATGGTCGTTTACGGTGTGATTCAGGCGCTGGATGGCAACGTTCTGGTACCACTACTGTTCTCTGAAGCCGTTAATCTGCACCCAGTAGCGATCATTTTAGCTGTACTCTTCTTTGGCGGTATTTGGGGCTTCTGGGGTATCTTCTTTGCCATTCCATTGGCAACCTTACTGAAAGCAGTACTGTTTGCTTGGCCGAAGGCGATGGATGCTCAGATAGAGATGAAGCAAGAGAGCTAATCTCTAGCCAAAAGTATTTGGTGGTTAGAATACCCTCATCGTTGAACAATCAACCTTGAGGGTATTTTTGTTTGGAAAGGTGGAAGTTTTCCATTTGGCTATACGCGATTCAATAGGCTGAAAAGCGATGCGTGTCGTCGATAACAGGAGTACACTAGCCGGCTTTTTAGTGACTCTGTATATTTTTAAAAAGGCCATCCGCTATGAAAATTCATCGTATTAACCCAAGTAAACGCTGGTCTGATGCCACGGTATTCAACGGTATTGCTCACTTTGTTGAAGTGGCTGAGTCTGATGATCAAGCTGATATCACAGGTCAGGTCGAGCAGATTTTTGAGCAGGCGGAAGCCTCTCTGGCTACTGTGGATAGCGATAAGTCCCGTATTTTGTCTGTGACGATCTATCTGACAGATTTCTCCAATACGGAAGCCATGAATGAAGCTTGGGACGCTTGGTTCCCGGAAGACTGCGCGCCAAGTCGTGCCTGCGTAAAAGCGGAGCTGGCTAACCCAAATCTGTTGGTTGAGATGGCTTTTGTGGTCGCTGCGGGTGAGAAGTTTCTTTAAGTCTCAATTGAATGACTGGGGCTGATCGCTGACCGGTCATTCTTTTTATCTTCACCTTGTCCTATTTCTCTCAGCAACTCTTTTTCTGTTCTAAAAATTTGTATTTGTTGGAGCATAAATCAGATATTGAACTCAGTTGCTTCAGCCTGACAACGAGGCTCTCTGACTTCTGCTACAGACAGGGGCTCTAAAGTAGTGATGGATTTAAACCAGGAATACATGGCGGGTGTGCCTTCATTGTCCACATTGTGAGCAAAGCGCCCGGCTTCAAGATCTGCCTGACAAATAGTGCGCATCTCAACGCTAAAACGAGTGCGTTGAGTGGTATTGATGGCACTGGCATGCAGATGAGCACTGGCAAAGTTCAGCACATCACCGGGGTTAAGCATAAGCTGTACGGCATTGCGTTCATCTACGGCTTCGCTCGGGCTCGGTGCTGATGGATAAGCGACACTGCGTTCCGGCGCACTTTGCTTGCGTGAGGCCAGGTAATCTGTAAAACGCCATTGTGCGGTGTTATTGGCCAGCGGCTGGCTCCAGTAGTCTGGGTAGAAGGTGATACTGCGTTGAGGCTCTAAGCTATAGAGTGGTGCCCACCAGTTTTGCTGGCAATGAATATTACTGCCCCAACTATCTCTGTGATGGCCGATTGCGGCTCTTTGTGCGCCATCATGACTATTGGCAAAGGGCACAATGCGCATAGGGAAGTGATCGTAATAACTGTGTTGGATATCCACACCACACTGCTTCAGCACTTCAAAAAAGAGTTGGCGCATCTTAGGGTCTTTGCGAAATGAGGTTTGCACTGTACCTGTGCGCTTAAGAAACTCATCACGTTCAAAATGATGCTGAGCTTGATCAGGATCGAGTCCATCCAACGCGGATTTCAGCTGACTGTCTGCTTGTTCAATAAGCGCGAACATCGCCGGAATCTGACGGTAGACCAGTAACTCACCGGTAAACAAACGCTCGGAACGTTCCTGATCGCTAATCGCTTGAGTTAAATATGAGAGTTTCATGGCAACGGACAACCACTCAGTTAAGGCATTTGCACTTATCGTTAGAAGATCAGTGTGCTTCGACTCTGATCAAATGAAGAGGTCACTGTATCCTATCTGGCGCTAAATAACCTGATTGAGTGCGACAACTATCTGGTCTTATTTGATATTCAAAGGGGCGTGATATTAAGAGAGCCAGTGTGGTACTCAAGGGTTGGCCAGTGATATTTAGTGGCCTTAAATTGATGGTGCTCTATTGTTTCTGATGGTCATTGCCGTTGGGCGGTATAAAAAGAAAACGCTCTTCCTGAATATCCAGTTCCACCGTTTTACCACGAAAAATGCGGCTAAAAAGGCTTTGTGTTTTATGTAGAGAGTCTAGGTCAAAGCTATAGATATAGATCTGACTGCTGGTATGGCCCTCTTCATAGCGACATTTAAGCAGTGCAACTGTCAACTTGGTCTTTCCAGAGGCAGAGAGTTTTAACGCCCGTGTGGTTAGGGTCATCAATAGCCTTTGGGCTTTATCCAAATGAGCCGGATTATCGCTGTTCTCATAGAGCACCTGAGCGAGGTACTTTGTGATCTCTTTCTGTTTTACTTTTTCGCGAAAATGGGTGGGTGTCCCGATGACCTTAAACCAGGGACAGGCGCTTAAATAACCCGTAACCGGCCGATAATGATTGGCATAGGGGCCAAGTAGCTTAAGGGCTAACGCAAAACGCCCAAACGCAGACCGCCACAGATTGGGATCTAACGCATTTGGGTCAGTATCTGGCGCAACCTGCAAAACCACATTGCCGGTCTCATTGACGATGGAAATGTAATCCTGACGTTCTTCCCGTTTGTCGCCGTGGAAAAACTCAACGCAGGTGCGCAGAAGGTGGCTAAACCAGCTCACAAAATAATATTACCGGGTGATAAACATCCGTTTATTATTTGCTTGCTGCAGCAATAGTAAAGCCTTGTGTTGAAGAAGTGATCTTCTTACCCGTGCTATCCTTGATCAGGATTGGGCTGGTCGTGGTAACCGCTGTTGTTGGTGTAAATTCAATGGTGTTGTCACCCCAGCTATCAACCTGCAGCTCGGTACCATCAATTTCCAGAGTGCCTTTTGTTTCACCCAGGAACTGGCCATCAATGGTGTACTTGGTGCCTATGGTCAGTTTGTTATCCGTCACTTCTGTAGCTGAAGAGGTCACCATGACCATGGTTACGGAAGGTACCTGGTTGACCAGATTGCTCAGCCAGCCAATCATCTGTAGGTAGTTAGGATCGGATTGGATCGAATCCAAGTCACCGGCGTAATCATGGATAAACTTAGGCGTTACAAACAGATAGGTATCTTTGTGCATTGTCAGAGAGGTGGAGACAGAAGACTCACTGAAACAAGGGCCTAGCTTAAAGGTCTGTTTGTTCTCTTCAAAATCAGCGTATACCACAATAGCGCTGATAATTGGCATACCCAGCAGGTATTCACAAACAAAAACGATATTACCGACTTTGCTGGAGGTGCTGTCTTTGCTGCCGCTGATTTCCAGGCCAGCTTTACCGATCGAAGAAACCATCGCCGACGCAAACGCCATCTCACCCGCACCTGTCGCCAGACCCAGCAGATTTTCCAGCAGCTCTTTACTGAAATCTGCACCAAAGCTGGAAGACTTAGAAACCACATCTTCTTCCGTTACATGCACAAACAGGCCAGAACCGGCAATTACACGTTCTAACGCTTCATAGTTATACAAAGAGTAAGGTTTGCCTGTACCAGGGTTCTTAGTTGTCGTGATAGCTCGGGTCATTCCGGCAAAAAATACGGCAACTTCATTAAATACGTCTTGCACGCTTTGTTGAATGGGTTCACTGGCGTTAGCGGTAGTCGCCATCATGATATTACCGGTTTCGTTGAACACGTAATATTTGGTGGCTTCTACGTTGTGTGGGTTTTTAACCGCGGCTTGTAATTTAGTAGGCTTAGTCGTGCTATCTGACATTGTCTGAACCTTTTTCAGAGGGTTAACCCGTTGTTTCGATTAACCAAATTGGAAAGTGAAAAGATTGTTTCTTCGCTTCTTCCCGACAGTAAATTGCAATGGCTTGTATCTGTCTGAAGCAAAGAAAGCGGCAAGCACTCGCTATAGTCCTGAAAATAGGTAAAGGGAGATATTACGAAGTATTACAGACGATTTCAGTTTATTACGTTATGTAAGTGGTTGATATGAAAAAATAAAATAGTGTTCAGGTTGAGTTGTTACAGCTGTATTGTCTGACAGATTTACCTTGTTGACTGATTTGATGAGTTAATCACTTTTGTCCTTCATGTGGGTGGTAGGCTTGATCTTATGATGTGGTAAAGGTTGGGAATGCGATCTTATATGTCTTTTTTTCTATGGTGGAATGATCGTGTCCTGCTTTATTGCCTTTAGTTCAGATTAAGCTGTAGCCATCGTCAAACAGAGTGGCGCTGGAGCTAGGATGCAGTTGAGAGAAGCATAGAAAAGCTTATAGCGTTTTTCAGGCTTTGCTTCTCTGTGCAGTGCTTTCCTTTGCATGACTTCTCTCAACTCAGATGTTCTCAAAACACTCCATTAATCCAGCAGTGAGTTCTCATCCAGATCATCCACAGGGAAGCTAAAGAAAGGCGTTGTGAAGCGATCTGTGCGTGCTCTATTCAGAATACGATCATAAGGAGTGACAACCCCGGTCTCTTTATCCTTCGAGAAGTAATACATTTCGCTCACACCGTGATACATGCGCACCGCCAGAATATCCAAAGAAGGCTGATCTGTGTTGGCCCAAAAGATGGGGATAGTCAAACCAAAGACATCGTTGTCAGTGCCGAGTGAGGTAAAGAAGAAATCCAGTTCATAACGGGCCTTTTCCGGTGAATCGACCAGATTCATTTGCCAGCGGCTGGTCAGCTCCATATATAAACGCTGGGTCGTATAGTTGAGTGTTTGAGACGCTTCAATAAAGTGGCTTCTAACGTAAACCGGCTGACCCGCAAAAGACTTAAAATCTTTTTCGGGAAGCTGAGCCATCAGATTGTTAATACTGTAGGTCAACAAGCGTTGACTAGTTGAACCGCGAAATTGCTCCGAGGCCTCACGAGTGGAACAGGCACTCAGAACAGTACCCAACAGAATAACAGACAGAATCCGTTTAAATGGCATAGCTAGCCTCTTGCGCGAAATAATAAAGCAGACAGGATGTAGAAAGCTTAAGAAAATAGGGCTGCCATTATTTTGGAAAATATCCTGCAACGCAATCATGATGTTAGCCATTAATTACTCACACAAAAGTTTCTTTTTAGCAAATGGCTTTATGCTTCAGCCATGGGGAAAACATATCGAAACACTTTTGTGTCAGTGCGTATTAACACCTCAGATATCGCTGGAAACGCTAGGCTTGGGGTAGATAGTCGGCATAAATAGATGGATATCTGTTGGCTTATCCGATAGTTGAGAGCAAGCAGCTAATCTGTGATTAATTTTCCCAATAGGACTTTATGACTTCCTGCCGATAGGTAACAGAGACAATTAACACAGGAGGTTGTTATGCGTATTGAAAATGGACAGATCAATCTTTCTTCCTCTCATGACCTGAAATCCTCATCGGAAGTCAAAATAGAGACCCATATCCACAATAAAATCGAAACCCACGACGGTGATGTGTTTGAAAGTGAGCGCATGATTCAGGGCGAGTTTATCGATAGGGTGAGTCTTTCTGCCCGAGAGGTAAATACCGAGGAACTGAGGGCTACAGCAGAACAAGGGATTCGGTTGAGTGGCCAGGGAATATCCATCTCAACCAATGCATCCTTCCGCTCCGGGTCATCTGATATTGATGGCAATAGCCAAATCTCGGCGACACTGAAAAAGCACTATTCGCGTATGAACGTAGAGGCCTCTGAGTTCAGTAAGGTGTCCCTGAATCGCTCAACTGGATCGGCTCTGGTGCGAGATCTACAGGCAGAGTTTCTGATTAAGATTATGGAGATGGGCTTAGGTCGTTCGCTCAAAGAGATGTCGCCGGAAGAGCTTGGCAAGATGGGATTGTCGGAAGACAACATTATGCGGATTCGCGGCTATTTTAATGAGCAAGATGCCCGACGTGCTCAACAGCAAGCGGATATCAACAAGCTGAAGGGCCGCCAGTTTGAATCCGAAATACCTTCTGTTCAGGATAGAACTCCAGCGTCTTCAGGCCCGGTTAATGCCGCTCCGCTTATCACGGAACCATCAAATATCGACGGCAATACCAATGCACAAGCCGATACACAGACCGATACCGCCCCCACCTCATCTGCCAACGGGGCGACTGGCAATGCTGATGCAGCAGAGTCTGTGTCCGTTAATTCGCAACAGGTAAATACTGCAACTCGTGATAACCCGGCAGAATCAGCAACAGTGCCATCTCAGGATCAAAGTAGGACTAATGACCAAAGCTCTGATGATCAAGACTCAATGGAGCAACGAGCTGCATCTGCCCTGCAAAATAGACTTGATCAGCAAAGTGATACTGAAGCTGACTCAGTGCCTGCAACGGCAACTGCTACAAATGTTGCGCTAGACCAGGCAGATGATTCCGAAGATGAAGAACCTATTCCTCCAGGTATGGTGCGCCGTACCACAACCATTACTGAATCCAGAGAAAGCATATTCCGGGAAGAGGAACATACTCGCTTCAGTGCTCAGGGTAAGGTACTGACCAGTGATGGTCGTGAGATTGATATCGAGTTGGATGTGGGCATGAGTCGCAAGTTTGAGTCTACTGAACTGGCTCAGTCCATTAAAGTTCTCAAAGATCCGCTGGTAGTGAACTTTGATGGCCCAGCCGTCGCCTTGGATGACCATCGTACCTTTATGTTTGATATCGATATGGATGGTGAAGAGGACCAACTGGCACAGCTGAAGGCAGGTTCAGGCTTCCTGGCATTGGATAAAAACGGTGATGGCATTATCAATGATGGCTCCGAGCTGTTTGGTGCTCAATCTGGCAATGGCTTCGCGGATCTAGCCGAGTACGATGAAGATGGCGATGGCTTTATTGATGAAGATGACTCCGTATTCAACCAACTCAGAATCTGGGTGCCTGGTGATGACGGGGAGAGTGAACTTTTTGCCCTGCTAGATAAGGATGTGGGGGCTATTCACCTGAATCATGTTGAGACAGAGTTTGCTCTGAATCGAATAGCTGATAATGAGAATATGGGCTACGTGAGAAGCTCAGGAGTATTTCTAAAAGAGTCCGGTGGTGTGGGATCGGTACAGCAGATTGATCTGGCGATATAGTAGCTTTAAAAAACAATGAGTGTTGTTTTGGCCCGGTGGCCATTCCTTTTGTATTTTCCCGTCCTGAAAAATAGCCTAAGTCATATTTGCCATAATTTATATAGGCAGCAGGGTGTTGCTGCCTATATTTATTATGCTCGATTGATAACTGATCTCATGCCGCAGCAGTGGCTTCAATCTCGAACATTAAACCGGGAAGAGCAAGTGCGTTTACGCCAACCAGTGTATTGGGTGGGGAAACATTCACAGGTCCGAAGCGTGAACCCAAAAGATCGAAGTGTTTCAGCGCTTCATTTACATCCGTGGTATAGATATTCAGTCGCGTAATGTTGGCTAGCCCCATATCTGCGGCATTGAGTACGGCTTCCAGATTATCTAGAGCGAGCCGAATCTGACTGCGTATATCATCAGGATGCTGAGGATTACCGTCAGAATCTACCGCTGTTTGTCCCGAACAGATTAAGTGGCGTGTCGCCCCTTCGATCATTTCAGCTTGGTTATAGCCGACCTTTTGTGACCATGTCCATGGGTTAACCGGCGTTCTTTTCATAACTGTCTCCAATTGATTCAGCCATTGCACAGAAAAACAAAGTTATTGCGATATTTTCTATCTTTAAGACGCTAGGAACGGGAGGGCCTATGGCCTGAAAACTTTGCTTTGTGCTTAAATAATGGCGTGCTTATTTCTTATGTAGTGACGGTGTTAAGCCGTTGAATCAATTATCAGGCGAGGCACTGACAACCCTATGTCAGGAGTCTTCTCATTCAGTATTCCAGTGCGCCGAAAGTTGAGCTGACAAGCTTTGTAATGCTTGTTTTATAGACTCCCCATGGATCACTTTCACGCCAACCGTAAATTGCAGTAACCAACGGGCCATGTATTCTGGCACATGGGTTAGGAAACGCATCCTGACACCATCAGGTAGCTGCTCTTCACCAATAAAACCAAACATATAACGCTGTTCCTGAACAAAGCGTGCGGCCTCAGGCGTGAACAATAATTCAACCTCCAGCAACTCATCCTGTCTGTTATCTTGCTGGATATATTCTTTAAGCGTGAGTCGGCTATGTCGGGAAAATTGCTCAGATTTTGGAGAAAAGGAGAGAATGCGATCCAACCGAAAGTCACGGTATTCTGCCCGTAAACGACACCAGGCAATCAGGTGCCAATGCCAGCTGTAGTAAAACAGCCCTATAGGTTCAATCTGCCGGGTAGTATGCTGTTGGCTACTGAAAGCCGCATAGTCGATTTCAATAACTTGTCTGTGCAGTAGTGCACTGCGGCACTCCCTTAACCAGTTATCAGTACCATCAACTTCACGATTGTTATCACTGTAAGCGCTGCTATCTAATATATTTTCTTGCTCTGAAGCTTTAGTTTGTTTAATGCCGGATTGATCAGATGAGATATTTGCTGATGAGCTTTGACTGTAGATATCAATATCATCAAGTGGGAAATGACTGCCTGTCGGTAGCACTTCAATATCAGCATCAAGAGCACTTAGTTGGTCTTTGTCGGAGTTGTCTATAACGGCTTTGATTTTGTTGAGTGCTTGCTTGTAATCCTGTAATGAATTGGTATCCAGGCTTGAACTCAGTAGTTTCTCACCCAGCAACAGAGAAGCAGCTTCATCAAGTGTGAAGCATACCGGAGGCAATCGATATCCCCGTTCCAGAAAGTAGCCTACACCCGCTTCTGAGCCAATTGGCACGCCTGCAGTTTCCAGTGTGCGTATATCCCGGTATATGGTGCGCTCTGAAACATTGAAGTGCTCGGCTAGAAACTTTGCAGTAATAACAGATCGTGTTTGTAGCAATAATAAAAGCGAGGTTACCCGATCAAATCTATTCATTGTTTGGTCTGGCTTTGTAGAATATTCAGTCTGTTTTGCTTCCTATTCTCCTGTCTAAATAGAGGAAATCCTAGTCATAACTGACCAATAAATGTTGAGAAGCAGGTTTATTGTACAAGTTATTTTCTTGCCACTACGTCAAATGACGTACCCCTCTGCGTCATCCACCCCATACCGCACCCGCGAGCAATTCCCAATAATCAATGGGCAGATTTCGGACGGTGTTCAGCATTTTGCTCGGCACCTAACCCCAAGAATTAAAAAGCACGCGATAGGAAGGTTCGGCATGAAAATTAAAAAGCTGGTTTCGGGTATGGCGTTAGCGATGGGCGCGTCTATGGCTAGTTATGGCGCATTGGCGGCAGATACCATTAAGGTGGGTGTACTGCACTCGTTGTCGGGTACGATGGCGATCAGTGAGACGACACTGAAAGACACTGTTCTGATGATGGTGGAAGAGCAGAACAAAAAAGGTGGTCTACTGGGTAAGCAGCTGGAAGCGGTTGTGGTTGATCCGGCGTCTAACTGGCCGCTGTTTGCTGAAAAAGCCCGTGAGCTGCTGACCAAAGATAAGGTGGATGTGATCTTTGGTGGCTGGACGTCGGTATCCCGTAAGTCGGTATTGCCGGTGATTGAAGAGTTGAACGGTCTGATGTTCTATCCTGTGCAGTATGAGGGTGAAGAGTCTTCCAAGAACGTATTTTATACAGGTGCGGCACCGAACCAGCAGGCGATTCCAGCGGTGGATTACCTGATGAATGAGCTGGGTGTTGAGCGCTGGGTACTGGCAGGTACGGATTATGTTTATCCACGTACCACCAACAAGATTCTGGAAGCCTACCTGAAAGCTAAGGGCGTATCTGATAGCGATATCATGATCAACTACACGCCATTTGGTCATTCCGACTGGCAGTCGATTGTTTCCGATGTGAAGAAGTTCGGTAGCAAGGGTAAGAAGACTGCAGTTGTCTCCACTATTAACGGTGATGCTAACGTTCCTTTCTATAAAGAACTGGGTAACCAGGGCATCTCATCCGAAGATATCCCTGTTGTGGCTTTCTCCGTGGGTGAGGAAGAGTTGTCTGGTATTGATACCAAACCTCTGGTTGGTCATCTGGCGGCGTGGAACTATTTCCAAAGTGTTGATAACGAAGCCAACGATGAGTTTATCACCAACTGGAAAACCTTTATCGGTAATCCTAAGCGTGTGACCAATGACCCAATGGAAGCGACCTATATCGGCTTCAATATGTGGACTCAGGCGGTGAAAAAAGCCGGTACCACAGATGTTGATGCGGTTGAGCAGGCGATGATTGGTCAGGAAAGTCCTAACCTGACCGGTGGTGTCGCAGTAATGAACAAAAACCACCACCTGAGTAAGCCGGTTCTGATTGGTGAAATTCAGGATGATGGTCAGTTTGAGGTTGTTTGGGAAACCGAAGGTGTGGTGCCAGGTGATGCCTGGTCTGACTTCCTGCCGGGTTCTAAAGATCTGATCTCTGACTGGACCTCGCCAATTAAGTGCGGTAACTACAACACGGTAACCCGCACCTGTTCTGGTCAGAACTTCTAATACCTCTAGCTAGGTGGTTGATCAATACAGATCAAGCACCTAGCGACCAAACCCACAAAGCATCCTGTTTCAATCGCACCGCTTTGTGGGTTTTCTGGCGGTTTTATCTCCCTTTTTTCTTTCGATTTGACCGCTTTTTACGCGATAAAGCGCAATGGAGTACTGTTGTGAAACGCTATCTCGCCCTCTGCTGTTGTTTGTTGGGGTTGCTGCTCAACCCAGCTTTGAATCCGGCTTATGCCAATACAGAGAAGACTAATACGGATACCTCAATTGAAGTATCGGTTGTTAGCTCACCAGAAATTCAGTCGCTCCTCACCGAGTTGACGAAAAAAAGCCTGAACAAGGCGGTACCTGTGTTACAGCAGTTGGAGCAATCTGGTGGTGAAGCCATGCTGCCTCTGTTCCGTACCATGCTGGGCGGCAATCTCTATTTTATTAAAGCCAGCCGTCAGGTTATTTCGGTTATCAAAGCTGAATCAGGTAAAGCCTTTGCCAATGTATTTACTGGTGAAGCCCTGCCTGAGCTGCCAAAAAAACAGATTAAGAAGATTCGGGTGAATAACCGTCTGCGCGGTTATCTGCGTGATGCCATCGCCCGAATTCAATTATCGTCGTCTGATCCTGCTGCCCGCGAAAAAGCGGTACGTAATCTGCTGTCCGATCTGGATCAGTCAACTATCGAAGCGATTCAAACCGTTCGAGTGAATGAGCAAAACACGGCCGTGCAGGAGATGATGGATCTGGCGCTAGCGATGCATAAGCTGACCAATGCGGCTTTAGCAGTGGATCAGCTGGAGGCGATTGAAGCCCTGTCCGGTAGCTTAGAGGCCGAAGTGCGTAACCTGCTGACGCGAGTGTCAGAGAGCGAAAACTACGAACCGGCAGTGAATAAAGCTGCGGCCAGTGCACTGGTAAAAATTCAGGATAAGGTGGAGTTTTACGCCTTTATCGATCAGCTGTTTTTTGGCCTGAGCCTGGGCTCTGTCCTGTTGCTGGCGGCCATTGGTCTAGCGATCACCTTTGGTGTGATGGGCGTGATCAATATGGCCCATGGCGAGATGATTATGCTCGGCGCTTACACCACTTATGTGGTGCAGTTGATGTTACCTAATCATATCGAGTATTCCCTGTGGCTGGCGATTCCACTGGCGTTTATTGTCTCTGGCCTGATGGGTGTGTTGATTGAGCGTGGTGTGATTCGTTTCCTACACGGTCGTCCGCTGGAAACCCTGTTAGCCACCTTTGGTATCAGCCTGATTCTGCAACAACTGGTACGTACCATTTTCTCTCCGTTAAACCGTCAGGTAGCGTCTCCTGAATGGATGAGTGGTTCCATTGAGATCAACCCGGTGTTGTCGCTGACGCTGAATCGTTTATACATTCTGGCTTTTGCTCTGCTGGTGTTTTTCCTACTGCAACTGATCCTGAAGAAAACCTCTCTGGGTCTGAATGTGCGTGCGGTCTCACAAAACCGAAATATGGCGCGGGCTATGGGCGTACGTTCGGATTGGGTCGATGCGATGACCTTTGGTCTGGGTTCCGGTATTGCCGGTATTGCAGGTGTGGCCCTGAGTCAGTTGACCAATGTCGGTCCTAATCTGGGACAGGCCTATATTATCGATTCCTTTATGGTGGTGGTGTTTGGTGGTGTCGGCAATCTGCTGGGCACACTGGTCGCCGCGTTCTCGCTGGGTATCGCCAATAAATTCCTTGAGCCGGTCACCGGTGCCGTACTGGCCAGTATCTTAGTTCTGGTGTTTATCATCCTGTTTATTCAGAAACGCCCTAAAGGTCTGTTTCCTCAGAAAGGGAGGGCTGCGGAATGAGTCAGTCTTTGTCTTCTATCACCCGCTTCTCTGTTAGTGACCTGTTTAAGGGCAAGGGGCAACCCGGTGGTCGTGTTGCACCCTTTGTGGTGATCCTATTGGCGGTGACGATACTGGCATCGGCGGCTAATCTGCTACTGCCAGAAAGCTCACCGTTTTATGTCAGTACTTACACCATCACGCTATTAGGTAAGTATCTGAGCTATGCCATGCTGGCGTTAGCGGTGGATGCGATTTGGGGCTACTGCGGCATTCTGAGCCTGGGCCACGGGGCATTTTTTGCTCTGGGTGGTTATGCCATGGGGATGTACCTGATGCGTCAGATTGGTGACCGTGGTGTTTATGGTCACCCGGAACTGCCGGACTTTATGGTGTTTCTGGATTGGAGCGAACTGCCCTGGTACTGGCTGGGTATGGATCAGTTCTGGTTTGCCATGCTGATGGTGCTGGCGGTACCGGGCTTGCTGGCTTACATCTTCGGTTGGCTGGCATTCCGCTCCCGTGTGACCGGTGTTTATCTCTCTATTATGACGCAGGCGCTGACTTATGCGCTGTTGCTGGCCTTCTTCCGTAACGAGATGGGTTTTGGCGGCAACAACGGTCTGACCGATTTTAAAGATATTCTCGGTTTTGATCTGCAGTCGGATACTACTCGTGTGGCTCTGTTTGCCATTACTGCACTGATGCTGGCGCTGACCTTTATTACCAGCCATTGGATTATGCAGTCTCGCCTCGGCAAGGTGGTGGTCGCCATTCGTGATGGCGAGGCGCGGGCCCGTTTTCTGGGTTATCGCACCGATAACTTTAAGGTCTGGCTGTTTGTTTACTCCGCGATGATTGCAGCGATTGCTGGCGCGTTATATGTGCCGCAAGTGGGCATTATCAACCCCGGTGAATTCTCTCCGATTAACTCCATTGAAATTGTTATCTGGGTGGCTGTGGGTGGTCGCGGCACTTTGATCGGTGCCATCATCGGTGCCCTGCTGGTGAACTACGCCAAAACCCGCTTTACCGCCATTATGCCGGACGGTTGGTTATTTGCGCTGGGTGCGTTGTTTGTGCTGGTAACGCTATTCCTGCCGAAAGGTTTGGTGGGTGTTTATGACCAACTAAAAGCTCATTTTGCTCGACCTAAGAGCAAGTCTGACGAGAGTTCCACCCCTCACCAGGAACCTGTTAAGGAGGCCAGTGTATGAGTGCATTAGAAAACCTGACCGCTGAAGGTAAAGAGCTGCTACGTCGGGATCAGGTGTGGCCATTTCTGATGCCAAAGCAGCAAGCAGTAGATGTCTCTCATCAGGTGATTCTGTATGTAGAAGGCCTGAATCTAAGCTTTGATGGCTTTAAGGCACTGAATGATCTGAATCTCTACATCAATGATGGCGAACTGCGTTGTCTGATCGGGGCTAATGGCGCAGGTAAAACCACATTGATGGATGTGATTACCGGTAAAACCCAGTGTGATTCCGGCACGGTGTATTTCGGTCAGAACCATAACCTGCTGGAGCGATCCGAGCCGGAAATTGCGGAGCTGGGCATCGGCCGTAAGTTCCAGAAGCCGACAGTCTTTGAAGCTCATACGGTGTTCGACAACCTGGAGCTGTCCCTTAAAACCAATAAAGGCATGATGCCGACACTGCTGGCCCGACTAACACCCACACAGCTGGATCGAATTGATCAGGTGCTGGAGATTATCGGTCTGAAAGAGCAGCGTTTTATGTTGGCCGGAGCCCTGTCTCACGGTCAGAAACAGTGGCTGGAGATCGGCATGTTGCTGGTTTCTGAACCGCGTTTACTACTGATTGATGAACCCGTAGCCGGCATGACCGCTCAGGAAACAGAGCGGACTGCTGAGCTACTGACCTCTCTGGCCGGTGAGCACACGGTGATTGTAGTGGAACACGATATGGAGTTTGTGCGCAGTATCGCCCGCACGGTAACTGTGCTGCATCAGGGCTCGGTGCTGGCCGAAGGCACGATGGATCAGGTGCAGAACAATAAGGATGTGATCGAAGTTTATCTGGGGGAAGAGGCATGATCTCGATTAATAACGTCAATCAGCTCTACGGCGGTACTCAGATTCTGTGGGATCTGAACCTGGAGATCGAAGCTGGTTCCTGCACCTGCATTATGGGTCGTAACGGTGTTGGCAAGACTACTTTGCTGAAGTGCCTGATGGGGCTGCTACCGATCTCTGATGGAGAAATCCTGCTGGATGGTGAGCCATTGCACAGTCGTAGTGCGGAGTTCCGTGCACCTGCGGGTATCGGTTATGTGCCTCAGGGACGGGATATTTTCCCCATGCTGACGGTGGAGGAAAACCTACGTATTGGCCTGCCGATTCGTAAGAAGCGAGTGGGTGACAGTTCTGATGGCTTTCCTGGTGAAGCGCCTAATGCCTCTTCCAACGAGATTCCAGAAAAGATCTTTGAGTTATTCCCGGTTTTAAAAGAGATGCTGCATCGTCGAGGTGGTGATTTGTCTGGTGGTCAGCAACAGCAGCTGGCCATTGGCCGAGCTTTGGTGATTGAACCGAAAGTGCTGATTCTGGATGAACCCAATGAGGGGATTCAGCCCAATATCGTAAAGCAGATCGGCGATGTGATTCTCAAGCTGAACGAAGAGGAAGGTCTGACGGTGATTCTGGTGGAACAGAAACTGGGCTTTGCTCGTCGGGTGGGCAAAGAGTTTCGCCTGATGGAGAAAGGCCGGGTGGTCGCCAGTGACAAGATGGCTAATCTGAATGACGAGCTGATCAGACAGTATCTGGCGGTGTGATTTTGGGTTGAAGTTTGCTCTCTGGTGGGCGATCTGAGCAAAGGCTTCTTCGCCAGTATCAGGTCGTTCCACATGAGATTCGTCCCTGAATCTACATGTGGCTCCAGCCATCCATGACCTTCGCTGTTGACCTGATCTGACTCGAAACCCCATTGGCATCTCTAAGCCTGATTCATGCAGTTACTGGGCTGAGATTTAGATCGTGTTTAAGCGATTGGTCAGGAAATTGCACTATGAGATGTATCAGAGATGTATATGAAGTTGAGATGGCGACCTCTTAGTGCACTTTTTGTGTGCTTAGAGGAGGGCTGCAGGCTGGTATGGCCTGATACCTTTTGAGGCCATGACCACTGAGTTCGTTGAGCATGACTGGTTTTCTCTGCACTGTTTTTGTGCGGAGAAAAATAAAACAAAAACCAAGTGCACCAAAAAAGACTGACGATGGATTTATCTCAAATCAACAATCTGGATCTGGCTTCCCGTTGGGAGGCATGGCTTGACCTGACACTGACCCGTACCAAGCGGGGATCAGTGCTATCAGGTTGCAGTCACCAGGGGCCTTTATATGTGCAAAAGCCGTTTTATCCGGAAGGTCGGGAGCTGGCGCATCTTTATCTGTTGCACCCACCGGGTGGCATGGTGTCTGGCGATACGTTGCAGATCAGGGCCAACGTGTGCGAACAGGCTCAAGGGCTGATCACGACACCTGGTGCCGGGCGAGTATATCGCGCGCGGGAAGATAAAACCCTGCAGCGTCAGATACTGGAATTTCGCTTAGATGCTGACAGCTCTCTGGAATGGTTACCGCTGGAAAGCATCATTTATCCCGGTGCCATCACGCAACTGGATACTCATATTCATCTGGCAGAGGGAGCAAGATTTATTGGCTGGGAGGTGACCTGTCTGGGGTTACCTGCCAGTGGCGAAAGCTTTTCTGATCAATCTCATAGTGCCATCAATCAGTGGCTACAGATCTGGAGAGAGGGCCGTTTACGTCTGAGTGAGCGTCTTGTGATTGAGCCTGCAGAGGATCAGTTAGCGGAGAACGAGTCAGCAGATACAGCACCCTTAAGTATGCAATCTGCGCTTTCTGGCCTGAGAGATTGCCCGGTTAATGGCGTCATGGTTGCCGGGCCGTTTGACTCCGAGGATGAACAGGACGCTCTGGTGGACGCGTTACGCGAACTGTGTGAGCGGCTACCTGAACCAGCATTATCCGGTGTCACTCTGAATGATGAATTTTTGCTGGTGCGTTATCTGGGCGATTGTTCCGAACAGGGGCGTAAGTTTTTTACCCAATGCTGGCACCTAATCCGACCAGAATTATTAGGCCGACAGGCCTGCGAACCTCGTATCTGGGCAACGTAAATCCATTGATTAAAACTAGGCAAAACACGGAATAAACAAGCGAAGTGAGGCTTGTGTAGGTTGGGTAGAGCGGGTGTGACTGTACCAATTGATGGCTAAGGCATATAAACCGCGAACCCCAACATTGGGAATTATCGGTTTTCTCGAAAGCAGATTGAGAGTGTTGTGTTAGGGCGCTCTTTATTCATGTATCGGGGGTATGAAAACCTGACGTTGGGGGTCGCGATATCAGCTTTTGAAGTGACCGGATTAATTGAAGAGTCGCTCAGCCCAACCTACACAAGCAGCACTCCGAATCGATAGACATGATAAGGGGTGGGATATGGAGTTATTACCAAGAGAAAAAGACAAGCTGCTGGTCTTTACCGCAGCCCTGTTAGCTGAGCGTCGATTAAATCGCGGTTTAAAGCTGAACTACCCGGAAGCGGTGGCCTATATCACCATGGAAATTATCGAAGGTGCCCGCGATGGTAAAACGGTCGCAGAGCTGATGAGTTACGGAAAAACCCTGTTGTCCGCTGATCAGGTGATGGAAGGCATCCCGGAACTGATTGATGAAGTTCAGGTAGAAGCGACTTTTCCGGACGGTACCAAGCTAGTCACAGTGCACCAGCCAATTTGTTAAGGCCTGATAAAAAACAGCAGGAGAATCATCATGTTTATTCCGGGAGAGGTTCAGGCCAGAGAGGGTCTGATTGAGCTGAATAAAGGCCGCAAGACTCTGATGCTTCGGGTAGAAAATACCGGAGATCGTCCAGTACAGGTCGGTTCTCATTATCACTTCTATGAGACTAACCCCGCACTAAGCTTTGATCGTGAAGCGACCAAAGGTTATCGACTGAATATCGCTTCAGGTACAGCTGTGCGTTTTGAGCCGGGTCAGGGCCGTGAAGTGGAGCTGGTGGAATACGCCGGTAGCAAAACCATTTATGGTTTCCGTGGTGATGTGATGGGTCAGCTACCTGCCAATTCAGGTAACGAGGAGCCATCAGCTGATAAAGAGCCATCAGCGGCTTCTGATGATAAAGGGCCATCAACCGAGCCAGGTGACGAAGAGAAATCTGAAAAAACAGCCACGATGGATCGGACTGCTTATGCTCAGATGTTTGGTCCAACAGTCGGTGATAAGGTCCGACTGGGCGATACCGATCTGTGGATTCAGGTGGAAAAAGACTTCACCACTTACGGCGACGAAGTAAAGTTCGGCGGTGGTAAAGTGATCCGCGATGGTATGGGGCAAAGTCAGTGCACCAATACACCGCAGGATGGTATGAGTGAAGATCAGGCCGCGATGGATCTGGTGATTACCAACGCACTGATTCTGGATCACTGGGGTATTGTCAAAGCTGATGTCGGCGTGAAATCCGGTCGTATCGTGCGTGTGGGTAAAGCCGGTAACCCGGATATTCAGGATAATGTGGATATCATTGTTGGGCCGGGCACAGAGGTGATTGCAGGGGAAGGTTCTATCCTGACGGCGGGTGGTCTGGATGCCCATATCCACTTTATCTGTCCGCAGCAGATCGAAGAAGCCCTGATGAGTGGTGTCACTACCATGATTGGTGGTGGCACAGGTCCTGCGACAGGGTCTAACGCAACAACCTGTACACCAGGCCCTTGGTATCTGGCAAAGATGCTGCAGTCTACCGATGATATGCCGATGAACCTGGGCTTTCTGGGCAAGGGCAATGCCAGTCTGCCGGATGCTCTGGAAGAACAGTTGGAAGCCGGTGCCTGCGGACTGAAATTGCATGAAGACTGGGGCACAACACCTGCGTCCATTGATACCTGCCTGACCGTAGCGGAAAAGTACGATGTTCAGGTGGCGATTCATACCGATACTCTGAATGAATCTGGCTTTGTAGATGACACGATCGGAGCATTTAAAGACCGTGTGATTCACACCTACCACACAGAAGGAGCAGGCGGTGGCCATGCACCGGATATTATCCGCGCCTGTGCTTATCCCAATGTGCTGCCATCCTCAACCAACCCGACACGCCCTTACACCATCAATACCGTAGATGAGCATCTGGATATGCTGATGGTGTGTCATCACCTGGATAGCAGCATTCCGGAAGATGTCGCCTTTGCGGATTCCCGTATCCGTAAAGAGACCATCGCTGCAGAAGATATTTTCCATGATCGCGGCGCTTTCTCCATGATCTCATCAGACTCTCAGGCTATGGGCCGTGTAGGGGAAGTGGTCACACGGACCTGGCAGACTGCTCATAAGATGAAGCAACAGTTTGGCCTGTTGCCAGAAGATCAGGACCTGGGCACCGATAACCTGCGGGCTAAACGCTATATCGCCAAATACACCATCAACCCGGCCATTGCCCACGGTGTTTCCCATGAAGTGGGTTCCATAGAAGCAGGCAAACTGGCGGATCTGGTGCTGTGGAAACCGGCTTTCTTTGGCGTTAAACCGGCGATGATTATCAAAGGTGGCATGATTGCTGCGGCTCCAATGGGCGATCCCAACGCCTCTATCCCAACACCACAGCCGGTTCACTATCGCCCTATGTTTGGTGCTCATGGTCAGGCTGCTGCGAAAACCTCTGTCACCTTTGTTTCTCAGGCATCACTGGATAACGACCTCAAGCAAAAGCTGGGTTTAAAACGGGAACTGGTAGCCTGTTACAACACTCGCAATATCCGCAAAAGCGACATGATTCTAAATGACTGGCAGCCGGAAATTACCGTTGATCCACAGACTTATGAAGTACGAGCCGATGGTGAACTGCTGACCTGTGAACCGGCAACTGAACTGCCATTAGCACAGCGTTATTGCCTGTTTTAGCGTTTGCTTTAAAGCGTTGTTTTAGAGCTTTTTAAAAACCGATTACATCAGATTAATAAAAGCGCAATACGAGGTATTGTCGGTCAGGTCGCCATGGATGGCGACAGGTCCTGCTTAGATTCAGGGATGAATCTCGCAGGACCAGACAATACCCAGATTAGCGCGTGGAGGCACGATCAATGCTGGAAATCTACGAGCGCTTGGGCACTCACTGTCACGAACCAGGCCATGAGAATATCCATACCGCTGTCACCCTCAGCCATGAACAAAGAGACAAAGGTCGTTTGCGTCTACATAGCGAAAGTGGTGAAGAGATCCGTTTGTTTCTTGAACGCGGTAAACCGTTACTGGTAGGCGAATATCTGAAATCCCTGTGCGGTAAATATGTCCGTGTTGAAGGCGCGGTAGAAGAAGTTACTCATGCGGAATGTGACGACTGGCATACCTTTGCTCGGGCCTGTTATCACCTGGGTAATCGCCACGTCAAAATCCAGGTGGGTGAACGCTGGTTACGTATTAAACCCGATCATGT
>CAYFGP010000034.1:24636-43954 GCA_964342385.1 uncultured Oleiphilus sp.
GACCTAGGCCTGATCAGGCTATTGCAGCTGAGCAGTGTCAGCTTGCCTGTTGGCGGCTATGCCTTTTCACAAGGGATGGAATACGCCATTGACCGGGGCTGGATCAGAAACAGTCATCAGGTGAATCAATGGGTCAGTGAACAACTGATGTTTTCACTGGCCTGTACCGATCTGCCTCTATTACGCCTGAATATGCTGGCAATGGAGCAGATGGATAACCCAATGGAAGAGCATGAAGAGGTTTGGCTGCGTTTACAGGAGTTAAACGATTTGGCGCTGGCCTGTCGGGAAACCAAAGAGCTGAGATTAACCGATACCGCCATGGGCGAAGCTCTGGGTCGATTGTTACGTAACCTGGATATGAGAGTACCATTTTCAAAATCCGAAGATGCCAGCTTTGTTTCCCTCTTTGCCTTTGCAGTGAACCAATGGCAGATCAGCTATCGCTCTGCTGCAACGGGTTTTGTCTGGTCGTGGCTGGAAAACCAGATTGCAGCCGCTACCAAACTGGTGCCTTTGGGGCAGACTCAGGCCCAACAGTTGCTTACCGAGCTGCAATCCCAACTGGTCGAAGCCATCGATAAAGCGGACACCGTTACAGAACAACAGATTGGTAATGGCTTACCTGCGTTATCCATAGCCAGTTCCCGACATGAACATATGTATTCCCGACTGTTTCGGTCATGACTGTAGATCATGAAAGGGCTTAGATCATGAGAGGGCTTAGATCATGACGCTTGCTTAGCCTTATTTTCACTCTGGCGGTTATTTAGGCTCTCGTGCTGCTTCTGCAGATAACCGACCTAAATAGATAACAAAACAATCGCTTTCAGATTTGAAAGAACAGATTTGATAAAGGACACAACAATGAATAAACCAAAACAAACCTTACGTGTGGGTGTCGGTGGTCCTGTAGGTTCCGGCAAAACGGCCCTGCTGCGTTCTTTATGTGCTGCGCTGAAGGATCATTACGATATCGCCGTAGTGACTAACGATATTTATACCCAGGAAGACGCTAAGTTTCTGACCGAACATGAAGCACTGAGCGCTGACCGTATTATCGGTGTTGAAACCGGTGGCTGTCCGCATACTGCCATTCGTGAAGATGCTTCTATGAATCTGGCTGCCATTGATCAGCTGGTCGATCGTCACGGTACTTTGGATGTGGTGTTTGTGGAAAGTGGTGGTGATAACCTGAGTGCGACCTTTAGCCCCGAGTTATCTGATCTGACAATTTATGTGATTGATGTGTCTGCTGGTGATAAGATCCCACGCAAAGGTGGACCGGGTATTACTAAATCTGATCTGCTGATTATTAATAAAACGGATCTGGCACCTATTGTAGGGGCCTCGCTAGATGTCATGGACAGAGATGCGAAAAAGATGCGTGGGGAGCGGCCTTTTATTTTTTCCAACCTGAAGGCAGCCCAAGGCTTAGACAATATTATTGAGTTTATTGTCACCGAGGGTATGTTAACGGCCAAATCCCTGCCACCAGCACAGGCTGTTGTTTAACCGTTAAGGACAAACAAATCAGGCTTAGGTGCTGGTCTTCAGACTGGTGATAAGCTGTGTTATTTCACCTACTTAGCCCAAACAACAAGGTTTAATTTAGACCTGATCATATACAGGAAGATAACCCTGATAATGAAGTGTTTGTTTGGGTGTTTTAAAGGATATTGATGATGAAACCATTCAATCTATTTTCAAACAAATCATCTGTTGCAAAAACGCTTCTAGCTGCAGCACTGCTGGTGCCTACAACGGCAATGGCTCACTCAGGTCACAGTCATGAGATGTCGGGCTTTATGTCTGGCTTAGCTCATCCAGTGGGTGGCCTGGATCACCTGTTAGCCATGGTTGCCGTCGGGATCTGGGCTGCATTTATGGGTGGTAAAGCACAATGGGGTGTTCCTGCCGCGTTTGTGGTGACTATGTTACTGGGCGGTTTGCTGGCAGTATCCGGTGTGGCAGTACCTTTTGTTGAAGGCGGTATTGTACTGTCTGTGATCGCGATGGGTGTTCTGTTGGCCTTTGCGGTTAAATTCCATCCAGCGATATGTGCTGCTTTAGTGGCGGGTTTTGCTCTGTTCCACGGTGCTGCTCACGGTACAGAGATGCCGTTGGAAGCCAGTGGTCTGGCATATGGTGCAGGTTTTGCTCTGTCGACGGCTGTTCTGCATGGTGCAGGTTTTGCTCTGTCGAAATTGTGTATGGAATTTAAAGCTGAACTAGCAGCACGTGTTGCCGGTGGTGCGATTGCGGTTACTGGTTTAGCAATGGTTGCTGCATAAAACCTATCGAGCAAATCAGCTTGGTATAACGCTTAAGCCCTGGCTCTTTCAGTCGGGGCTTTTGCTTGCTATAAGCCTCAAAGCAGCTGTTATAAAAGAGCTCCTGTTACAAAAAGCATCTGCTATAAAAGAACGTCAGATACGAAATAAACGTCAGATAAAACGGCTATTCGACCGCTAATAAACGCAGTGCGATTCCTGCCGCTGCGGTTCGGTTTTCAACGCCCAGTTTTGGAAAGATCTGCTCCAGGTGTTTGTTCACTGTTCTGGGACTCATGGTCAGAATTTCCGCAGCCTCTCGATTTGTTTTACCGTTAGCAATCCAGTACAACACTTCTGATTCCCGTTCCGTCAGGTTCAGTTTTTCTCTCAGCATGGCCGCCCCGGTCGGGCGTAAACCATCAATTAACTTGAGTAGCTTCTCACCATTTTCTTGATGGCTGACCAGTTTTATCTCCAGCGGGTAATGTTTCGGTTTCTCTGACGGATGGCTATTATCTGAAAGAGTATTGTGCTCTGAACCTAAATTGAGCGGCGGCCCGACAAGTTTTAGCTGTTGATTCAGGTCGGGTCTATGAGTCAACCATTGTGCAATTTGTGGCGCCAGTTGTGCAGTCTGCCAGCGTTCATCTGCACCGGAGCGTGCCAGTAGGGCATAGGTTTGTGGTGTGGCCCAGCGAATATGCCCCGTATCATTTACCGTCATTAGATGCTGACCGGTGCTGTCCAGTGCTGATTGGGCGCTATTGGTTAACCTGGCATTGGTTAGATGCACCTTCATTCGAGCCAATAGCTCATTGGGATTGATCGGCTTGGTCAGGTAATCCACACCACCGGCTTCCAAACCGCGCACGATATCATCGGTTTCAGTCAGCCCGGTCATAAAAATCACCGGGATAGCGGCCAGTTCCGGGTCGGCTTTTAGCTGCCGACAGGTTTCAAAGCCGTCCATATTGGGCATGATGGCATCTAACAGAATCATATCGGGCCTGACTTTGCGGGCGATTGTCAGAGCCTGTCGCCCTTCCAATGCCACCAGTACATTAATGCCTGCACTTTCCAGGGTGTCATTAATCAGGCTCAATGCATCAGGAGAGTCATCTACTACCAGCACCATATCGCATAACGGTGTTTGACTTGTTTTATCTGACGAGGAGTCTGTTGCCTGTTCTACGATTGTAGGCTGTGTGGCAGTCAGGTCCGATATGCTCATAGTGATGACTCCTTCTGTTCAGAATGCTTGGCGATATAATCCGCAATGGTGGCTAACTGGAAACCATTAGCCATCTGCTGCAGCGCTTCAAGGTGCTTCGCTGGTACGACAGTGCCTGTGGCCTGAGAGTGATGAGCCTTGGGATGAACAGGCTGCTCTTGCCGTAGATGATGTTCTTTCCAGAGCTGCTCTAACACCTGTCGTACACCCTTCGCAAAACCGGTATCCGCATAGGCAATCAGCTCGGCGATGAGAGGATGGTCTGGAATGAACGCAGGGACTGATTCAGGAGCTAGTTCGGGAGTTGGTTTGGGAGTTGAGTGAGAGGCTGATTCGGGAATTGATCGAGGGGACAAGGCAGGGGCTTGCTCTGAGCCCTGCTCCAGAACAGATGCTGATGCAGATTTAGGTGCAGGGATCGATTGCTCATCGGTTTCACGCCAGCTCCATTGTAGGTTCAGCTGCTCTGCCAGTTTATCCAGTAACTTATGATTGGCGATGGGTTTAACCAGATAATCGTTGTATGCGGCTTGATCTTCAGCCGCCCGATAGTGCTCCTGGGCATCGGCGGATAGCATCACAATTGGTTCTCTGATCTCTCGTTCTCTAAGCTTGCGAGCTAGTTCCAGACCATTGATACCCGGCATAGAAACATCTAACAAGAAAAGATCCGGGGAGCGCTGGCCATCCAATTGATCCAATAATTTAAGACAACTTTCGCCATCATGAGCTTCTAGAGTAATAAAGCCCAGAGGCGTGAGCAGGTCCGATAACAGTCCCCGTAATACCGGGTCATCGTCCACCAGACACAGCGTACGTTGATAGCCTTCATAACCGACAATGGTTTTCTGCTTGATCACCTCGGTCATGTCCTGATCATCCTGACTCACCCAAGGCAACATAAGCACTACGGTAAACTCACTGCCTTGATTAACCCTGCTGTTGACCTGCAGATCACCGCCCATAATCTCTGTCAGCAGGCGCACAATAGTCAGACCAAGACCTGTACCACTTTGGCTGGCGGTATTGCGATTTCTGACTCGCTCAAACGGATCAAAAATCCGTTGAAGATAATCGTCATCAATACCGGGGCCAGTATCTTTAATGGTAAATTCAGCCACTTGGTTGCGGTACCGGATTGAAAACTCAACCTGCCCCTGCACGGTATATTTCACCGCATTGGATAACAGATTAATCAGTATCTGGCGCAGACGTTTTTCATCGGTCATCACAAATTGAGGCAGAGGATTATGGATCTGGCAGTTGAACTGAATACCTTTCTGACTGGCTTGCATGGAAAACATGCTACTGAGCTGATCCAGTAACTGAGGCAGCTCTACCTGAGTGCGGTATAGATCCAGACGACCTGCTTCAATGCGGGATATATCCAGCAAGCCTTCGATCAGATCGGTCAGATATTGTCCGCTACGCTGGATAATATCCAAGCCATTTTTGTGCCCCTTCGGTGTATCCTGTTTATCGTTCAACAGTTGGGCATAACCCAGAATAGACTGTAGCGGTGTTCTCAGCTCATGACTGATACCGGTTAGATAACGACTTTTTGCAGCGTTAGCCCGTTCGGCCAGTTCTTTGGCTTGTTGTAGTGCCAGATCGGTTTCTTTATGGGCTTCAATCTCATTGATCAGTTTACGGGTTTGGCGATTGGATTCTTTCTGCGCCACCACCCGACTTTCGTGAGCCAGCAGAAACAGCCAGGATACGACACCGGATGCGATCAACAGGGTAAAAAACAGGCTCCAGATCACTTGTTCCAGCAGTAAGGTTTCAGCAGCCGTTTCTGGCTGCATCTGCCGGTAGACCACGGCTAATAACGCTGCATTCAATAGATTAACCAGTAACAGCAGACCGCCAAAACGAGCCAGACGGGAATTTACTCTATGGCTCCAGCGCTGGGGTAAAAACAGAGAAAAGAACTGTATCGCCTGACGGGATATTCGGCCTTCCGGTTTACAACTGTCCATGCAGCGTACATCCAGCGAGCAGCACAGGGAGCAGATCGGCAGGTCATAGGCGGGGCAGAAACTCATATCTTCCGCCTCAAAGGCATTCTCACAGATGCCGCACTTCAACACCGTATGAGTGCCGACAGCGTGGAGGGGAGGTGCCGGTTTAAAGGTCGAACATGTTTTTTCCCGTTCTACCTCAATTAAAGGCAGCAATTCAGGAGACTGACGGGCAATATAAAACCGTCCTTGAGTGAGCCAAGCGATCAAAGGCACAGAGATAAAACATACGGCGAGGCTAAGAAAGTGACTTAGGTTTTTACTGACCTCACCAAATACTCCGAGATAACTTAATACACCAAGGCCGGTGGCTAGCAGCATAGAACCTGTGCCTACCGGGTTGATGTCGTACAGATGAGCCCGTTTAAACTCCACATAATCTGGACTTAACCCCAGAGGTTTATTGATCAGCAGATCGGCGGCTAGTGAACCTAACCAGCTGACTGCCACAATGGCAAAAATCCCAAGAATCGCTTCCAATGCCTGATAGATGCCTAGCTCCATTAATAACAAGGCGATGGTGACATTAAATACCAGCCACACCACTCGCCCAGGGTGAGAGTGGGTCAGACGAGAGAAAAAATTCGACCAGGCAATAGAACCTGCGTAAGCGTTGGTGACGTTGATTTTCATCTGAGACAAAATCACCATCAGCGCTGCTAATAACAGCGAAACGCCCGGTGATTGGGTCAGATAATAAAACACCCGTTGATACATCTGCGCTGGATCGGTGGCCAGCTCAAAACTCATGCCCTGAGAGATCGCCAGATAGGCCAAAAAAGAGCCCAGTAGCATCTTAATCACTCCCGGAATTACCCAACCGGGACCCGCTAAAATCAGCCAGAACCACCAGCGCTTTTTATTCTGCTCGGTTTTCTCCGGCATAAATCTCAGGTAATCCACCTGTTCGCCAATTTGAGCGACCAGAGCGAAAAATACCGATGCTGCTGCACCAAACAACAGGATATTAAATTCGCCGGAATCCGGTAGATGTTGAGGCGTAAACTGCGTCCAGTCACCTAATTTGTCTGACTCATAAACGATAACTACACATAGCGCGGTGAGTTGTAGCACCAGCCAGATATTCTGCGTGCCGACTTGAAAGCGACTGATGGTCGCGATGCCGTGGGTCACAATGGGAATCACCGCCACTGAACAGAGAAAATAACCCAATGCCAGCGGTAGACCCATCAGCGCATTTAAGGCTGAGGCCAGAATCACGGCTTCAATGGCAAAAAAGATAAAGGTAAACGAGGCGTAAATCAGTGAAGTAATGGTTGAGCCCAGATAACCAAAACCCGCACCTCGGGTCAGCAGGTCAATATCCAAACCATGGCGGGCCGAGTAGTAACTGATGGGCAGGCCCGTGATAAAAAACAGTAGGCAAACCGTCAGCATTGCCCAAAGGGTATTGGTAAAACCGTAGTTCAAAGTCACCGCGGCAGCGATGCCTTCTAAGGCGAGAAATGCCGTCGCACCCAGAGCGGTTTTTGCAACCCGCTCAATACTCATATGACGGGCAGAGTGTGCGGTAAAGCGCAGGGCAAAGTCTTCTAGAGTCTGATCCGCAACCCACTTATTGTAATAGCGGCGAACCCTGAAAATCCGCTGTGATGCAGGCATAAGCAGCCACTTCTCTAAATAAAAGGTTCAAGAAAGAAATTCTTCAAAAGCTCAAAAGCATCAGCTCTACTTGCCCTGTTTTAGGGCGCTCGAAAAGCAGGCGGCCGTTAACGTGCACTCTGCTGGCGCATTACTGGGGCAGTTTCTGAGCTTTTGTGCTTGTAGTTTGTGTTTGTAGGGAGAAGGTGCAGGCTTTATGCCAGTTGGCTGTATAAGAAAGGTAGTATTTCGGAAGATTAAGTGTTTACAGGTGAGTGTACGTGGTAAATGAAGGAGTGTTTTAGATAAAGAAATGCGTAAGGGAAGATAGACGCTAAGTAAATGATAGTTAATAGGGCTTTGGAGCTCCAAAACCCTATTTTTAAGCCTTTGAAAACTTAAAGCGCTTGAGCGGCTTCCAGTACTTCTTCAACGTGGCCTTTTACTTTCACTTTACGCCATTCCTGGGCCAGCTTGCCTTCAGCATTGATCAGGAAGGTGCTGCGCTCGATGCCCATGTACTCTTTGCCGTAGTTCTTTTTCAGCTTGATCACATCGAACAGTTTACACAGCTCTTCGTCTGGATCACTGATCAGCTCAAAAGGAAACTCGTGTTTGGCTTTAAAGTTGGTGTGTACACGCAGGCTATCGCGGGATACACCAAAGATCACGGTATTCGCCGCTTCAAAACCGGCGATATGATCACGGAAGTCTTTACCTTCGGTAGTACAACCCGGTGTATTGTCCTTTGGGTAGAAGTAGATCACGACATTTTTACCGGCCAGCCCACTCAGGGTTACTGTGGTGTCATTGGTGGCTTGAGCAGTGAATTCAGGTACCGGCATGTCGACAGCAATAGTCATGGCAGTGTTATCCCTTTAATAAGCAGTAAAAACTGAGCCTTCTGATGCTCAGTAGATTGTATGTCAGTCATTATGCCGGGAAGCGTAGGGGGTGTGTAGTGCAAACAGGCATTTGCATCGTATTTTCTTAGTGATTTAGTCAGACTTTATCTATCCTGATTTAACAGACTGATTTTTGCCGTTTATTCCTGCATAAATACTGAGCAAAAGCGGTGCGACGCTTGTGTTCGGACATAGGCAAAAGTAACATTGGGCTTTCATTTTTTTCGCGCTTTTTTCGGAGACGACAGATGATCAAAGGCAGTATTGTTGCGTTGGTAACCCCAATGACAACCACAGGAGAGATTGATTGGGAAGCTCTGCATCGTCTGGTTGAGTTCCATCTGGAGAACGGGACTGACGCTATTGTTGCGGCGGGCACCACGGGTGAACCAACCACGATGTCATTTGATGAGCATTTTGATGTCATCCGAAAGGTTGTGGAGCAGGTGAATGGCCGTGTTCCTGTGATTGCAGGTACCGGTGCCAACTCCACGTCTGAAGCCGTTGAACTGACTCAGTTTGCTAAAAAGGTGGGTGCAGATTACTGCCTGTCTGTGACGCCTTACTACAACAAGCCGACTCAGGAAGGTTTGTACCAGCACTTTAAAGCGGTAGCAGAAGCCAGTGATCTGCTGGTTATTCTGTACAATGTACCGGGTCGTACGGCGGTGGACCTGCACAACGAAACGGTAGTACGCCTGAGCCAGCTGCCAAACATTGTCGCTATTAAAGATGCCACAGGTGATGTGGAGCGTGGCAAAGAGCTGATGGATCGTCTCAAAGGTACGGACTTCCTACTGTTTTCCGGTGATGATCTGACCGCTGCCGATTTTATTCTGCAGGGTGGCCACGGAAATATTTCTGTGACGGCGAACGTTGCACCGCGTCAGATGTCTGAACTGTGTGCAGCCGCCTTAAGTGGCGATGCTTCCACGGCCCATCAGATCAATACACGACTGATGCCTCTGCACCGTGCACTTTTTGTGGAGTCGAACCCGATCCCTGTGAAGTGGGCGGTTCATGAGATGGGTATGATAGAAACGGGTATTCGCTTACCACTGACTATTCTTTCACCTCAATACCACGCAACTGTAAGGGAAGCGATGCAACACGCTGGCATTATTGGCTAGGGTGGCATGGGTTAAGACGGTTTTTGCCGGAAAGATATCGGTTAAGAAGACCTAGGTAAGCACCAAACAGACATTCTCGCCATTCTCCAGCTCAGGGCTGGAGAGTCTCAGCGCTTTTTATCGAGATGTGGTGTTTGGGTATGTATTAATAGATAGGAATACACATGTCCCGACAGGACTCTTTATTAAAGGTAACCGGTAGCCTTTTGGTCGCCGGTTTCCTGCTTTCTGGTTGTAGCTCTTCTGGTTATTACTACGATCGTAAGACTGACTACGTAAAAGAAACGGTTCATCCTCCTCTGGAGTTGCCTGCGAATGCAGATAAATCCCGTTTTCGTGAGTTGATGCCTTTGCCTGAAGTGGCTGCATTGGAGCAGTTGGATGCGGAGTTTGAATTGCCTCGTCCAGATCCTCTGCCAGTGATTGATGAAGAGCTGCCTGCAGCTGAGATCGCCTCTTATGAAGGACAAGGTACCGTTGAAGCTCGTCTGTGGTTAGCGATCTCAGAGAATCCTGCCGTTGCTTGGCCGTTATTACAGCAAGAGTTTCAGCGTTTGAGCTGGACGGTTCAAAAAGCGAATCCATCCACAGGTCAGTTGCGCTTTGTTACCGATAACTCTCTGAACGGGCAGACGGTTGAGGCGCGTTTACGTCAAGGCCTGCGGGGCAGCTATAGCGACCTGGAATTAATTGATAGCCGTGGTCAAGTACGTACAGATAATGCCGCTAAGACTGTACTGAATCAGCTGAAAGAGGGTTTGCTGGCTCCTCGTTCGGGTTATCAGAGTGTGTCTCTGTTAGCACAGAATATCAGTCGTAGTAAAAATGTGAGTCTGCAGGCTGTGGCAGGTCAGGAACCTGTACTGACGATTCAGTTAGATGCTGACCGTATCTGGATTGGACTGGAGCGCTTGTTAGCAGAGCGCTTTGATGAGGCTAATGAGCAGCTGATCAGCTCAGATGTTGAAAAGCGTGAGTTCACCTTGGCTTGGGTTCCGACCAGTGAACGAGGCAGTATTTTACCTTCCTGGATTGGTAGTGCTGACGACGAAGATGTTTATCAGCTTCAGTTAACCGGCACGAACCCGGTTGAGATGCGAGTGAAACAGAATGGCCAACCCGCTGATAGCAAACAAGCCCGTCAGCTTCTGGGTGCAGTTCGTCGCTTACTGAACTAAGGCTGATCATTTGACTGCACTGCGTTTTGCTTCCCTCGGCAGTGGTAGCCGGGGGAACGCTACTCTTATTGAAAAAAATAATACCCGTATCCTGATCGATTGTGGCTTTGGTGTAAAAGACACCCGGGGCCGCTTAGCACGTCTGGGTTTAGAGCTGGAACAACTGGATGGTGTTTTGGTTACTCACGAGCACGGTGACCATATCGGCGGTGTTGGGCGTATCGCCCGAGCATCCGGTGTACCTGTCTTCTGTACCGCGGGAACTCATCTGACGGGACGCTTGGGTGATGTGCCTGACCTGCGTCTGATCAGTAGTCATCGAAAATTGGCCATTGGTGATCTTGAGATCGAGCCTGTGCCTGTGCCCCATGATGCTAAAGAGCCTGTGCAGTACGTGGTTGGTGATGGTCAGCAGCGTATCGGTATTTTGACCGATCTGGGGAGTATCACTCCGCATATTCGTCACTGTTATCAGCACTGCGAAGCACTGATTCTGGAAACCAATCATGATCCCATGATGCTTCAACATGGACCTTACCCTCCTAAGCTAAAACGTCGGGTCGCCGGTAACTTTGGCCACCTAAGTAATGAGCAGGCCAGAGTGTTATTAGCTGAGTTAATGCACGACAAGCTCCAGCATGTGATTGCTGCCCATATCAGCGATAAAAATAACACCTTCGAGTTAGCACGGGCTGCTTTGCAACCGGTGTTGAATGTACCTGCCGATGAGATTCCAGCGATTGACCAGGAAGAAGGGTTGGATTGGTTTAGCCTGCAAGCCTGGAGCTAAGACGACTTTGTTTGTCCCTGCTTGGTATGAACTGTTTAGATTTTGTAACTGAATTCACTGATTTTACTGGGGATTTCAGTTACAAAAAAATTCATATTATGTTGCTGTGCGGCAAGTAGTTGCTTCCGTTCGATTTTTTCCCTCTAAAGTGATAACCCCTTTGTTTATGCGGCCTTCAGGCGGTTGAAAATGGCTTGCGGGCTAAAAAAAGCACCTATACTGACAGTGAGCCCGGCACGTGGTGCGGGGTGTTCAGTCTAAGATCACTGGCTACGAATAATGGAGGGTTTAGCCATGTTTATGTCTGACGAACTATTGGATCTTTGGTGTTCTGCTCAACAACGCGTGATCGAATGGGAATCAACCTGGCTCACCTAAGGAGTTCATGCTGAATGTCTCTACTCAATCGCTTTGGAATAGGACTCCATATTCATTTAGCATATTAGCCCGGATATAACGCCGGGCTTCTTTTTGCACTTTTTTACTGCTTCCTTTCTTACTCCCCTTTTGCTATTGATTTCTCTTTGTTGAATAGTGGCTCCAGTGGCCCAACATCGCCTCACTTATTGAGTAATTTTTCTCGATTAATTAATTATCCAACGCTTTCTCTGGCCAAAGGCTGACGGTGCAAGGGACTGACATGGTAAGATGCCCGCAATCTTAAGCGCCGGTAGACGCAAAGCCAGTCTTGCCCGGCGACCCTCTTTTCTCAAAACTACATTAATGTAGGAAGCCCATAATGCAGTCATTTGGAGTACTGATCGGTCGTGCTTTTTTATATGTGCTCTTTATCGTAGGTGTGGCGCAGTTGATTACCCTGGAAGGTTATTCTCAGCTGTCAGAAAGTACCTATAACGAAGTCTCACTGACCGAAAAAATGCAGGATCTATTCGGCTTTTTAAGCTGTGTCTTTTTCCTAGTCGCTGCACGTATGAGCACCGAACTGCGCCCAATTGCTGTGATGTTGGCTGCTTTGACCGGTATGATGTTTATTCGTGAGTCAGATTCCTTCCTGGATCACAATGTATTTGATGGTGCCTGGCAGGCGCTGGTATCCGTGGTTATTGTTGCCACTATCGTGTTCCTGAAAAAACAGACTCAGCCGATTAAACCATCTATCGTTGAATACGCTCGCCTGCCCAGTGCTGGTGTATTGCTGAGCGGTATTCTGGTGACCTTTGTTTTCTCCCGTCTGTTTGGCCGTCGCTCCTTCTGGGAAGCGGTAATGGGTGAAAACTATATCCGCGTGGTAAAAAACATCGTCGAGGAAGGCACCGAGTTGATGGGTTATGCTCTGATTCTGATTGCTGCCATTGAGCTGGTGCTGCATGTGTTTGTAAAGAACAAACGCGAACAGGCTTAAGCTCATAAACTCTGATTGATACATGAACCCTAAGCAGAAGGCGCTCTGCTTAGGGGTTAAAGCTGATCCAACGGTAGCTCTGTTGTGTGTTTCATCTCCTCCATCACAAAGCTGGCGCTGACATCCGATAGATCCGCATCGATCAGCTTTTTATACAGCCGATCATAACCTTTCATATCACTCACCACCGCCTTGATCATATAGTCCAGATCGCCACTCATACGATGTACTTCCAGAATCTCAGGGATATTCTGCGTCACCTGCTGAAAGTTCTGTGCCCAACTCGCATTATGCTGATTGGTACGCACCGCGATATAAACGGTTAGCGGTAAACCCACTTGCTCGGCATTCAATAATGCCACCCGCTTTTCAATCACACCTTGTTTTTCCAGCTGTTGCATCCTGCGCCAGCATGCGGTTTTGGAAATATTCACTTTTTCTGCCACTTGTCCCACAGACAAGGTGGCATCTCGTTGTAGGAGCTCAAGAATCGCTTTATCGGTACGGTCTGTTTTCATCTGTTCTGGTTTTAAATTGCTAAATGGAATTAATTTTCTCTAATGGTCTCATTTTTGGAATTATATTCCTAAATTGATCATAGTGAGTGTAAAAATACAAACAATGTTCTTCAGGGCTGCTTTTACACTGTTCAACTATCAAATGACGTTATCCAAATGACGTTATCGAGCAACCGGACTAATCCGGTATTGCGACGGATAACCAATAGATAACAAGCAGAACAAGAGCAAAAAAGCATTGGGCAAAAATGCCACCCTGGAGAGAGTTATGCAGTCGATCAGTTTTCAGCAAATTCGCGACAATATTATTGGTGAGAATACCCAGATAGAGACCCCGTTTGGCACTAAGCCACTGGTTTATGCTGACTACACGGCATCCGGTCGTAGCTTGAAGTTTATTGAAGACTTTATTCAACAAAAGGTGCTGCCGTTTTACGCTAATACCCACAGTGAAAGCTCGTTTACTGGTCGTCAAAGTACGGTGCTGCGTGAGCAGGCCCGTCAGATGGTGCGTCAAGGGTTAAAGGCGGATGACAACTATCAGGTGATCTTTACCGGTTCTGGCGCGACGGCGGCGATCAATAAGTTGATTGCGATGCTGAATCTGGCGTTACCGGCTCAGCTGGATGGTGAGTACGGTTTTCAGCAACAGATTGCCGAGCAGGATCGACCTGTTGTGTTTATCGGTCCTTATGAGCATCACTCTAACGAACTGCCGTGGCGTGAAAGTATTGCCACTGTCGTACGTATTCCGCTGACCGAGCAGGGACAGTTGGATCTGCAGGTGTTGGAGCAGAAGCTGCAGCAGTATCAGAACCGTAGTCTGAAAATCGGGAGTTTCTCTGCGGCGTCCAATGTCACGGGTATCAAAACCGATATTCTGGCGGTGACCGAGTTATTGCATACCTATCAGGCGCTGTCTTTTTGGGATTATGCCGCGGCTGGGCCTTATGTGGGTATAGAGCTGCAAACCTCAAAAGCAGATGCGCTGTTTATCTCGCCTCATAAATATATCGGTGGTCCAGGCACACCGGGTCTGCTGGTGGTGCATAACCGGGTGATCAACAATAGTGTTCCTGCGGTCCCCGGTGGTGGTACTGTGGTGTATGTGACGCCGGAAGATCATCAATATGTCGCCGATGCTGAACGTCGTGAAGAGGGTGGCACACCAGCGATTGTGGAGTCGATCCGTGCCGGTTTGGTATTCCAGCTGCAGCAACAAGTAGGTACGGATGTCATTGAACACAATGAACATCGTCTGATTCAAAACCTGCTGCAACGTTGGGCGGATCAACCCAATATTCAGGTGCTGGGTAACACCGAAGCAGAACGTCTGTCGATCTGTTCTTTCCAGGTGCTGCATCGTGATCAACAGGGGCAGAGCAAGCCGCTGCATTACGGTTTTATCGTTGCGCTGCTGAATGACTTGTTTGGTATTCAGGCCCGTGGTGGCTGCTCCTGTGCCGGGCCTTATGGTCATGAGTTACTGGGGCTGGATATGGTGACCAGCAAAGCGCTGGAGCAGCAGATTCTGTCGGGTAATGGTGTGCTGCGTCCGGGTTGGGTGCGTATCAACCTGAACTACTTTATTGATGAGCAAACCGCGGATTATCTGGCCAGTGCCATTGAGCTGATTGCGGAACATGGCTGGCGTTTACTGCCCTATTATCGCTTTGATGCGCAGCAGGGCGTATGGCGTTATCAGGGCCAGCAAACTGAACTGCCGGTTGATCTGAAGGGTGCTCAGAACTGGGAATTGGGTGAGTTTAATAAAACGCTGACAGTGGATTACTCGGAATTGATGGCTGAAGGGGAAGCTCGTTTGAATCAATCTGGCGGTGAGATGACTTACAGTCTGGAGCTGTCTGAAGGGGCGAAAGAGTTGTGTTGGTTTGTTTTGCCGCAGGATATTCAGTTCTAATATTGAGGATGCAGAGATTTATAGGCTGTATTACCTTTCTATAAGTACTTTAAAGGGGAGCAGTAATGGACAATAAGCTTTTTGCAGATCTGTGTGAAAGTGTGGGGCAAGCGGGATTGATTGTTCGTGGTGAGATCTCGGCTAGCCTCTCCTTTAGTGCTCAAAATTCGGCTGTAGAAGCCACCGGTAAAAGTAGCAATCACAGCAAAACGTATTCTGTGTCGAAGAAAAAAGCCCCCATCCGTGGGGGCAAATAAACCTGAGTCTGGGGTGTGCATCTACTTAACAGCGGCACGCTGAATTTTAAGTACTAGCGATAGACACAGGCCTTTTGTTTTAGGGCTTCAAATGGGAAGCCCGAAACCTCTCCTAATCTGGTTATCTAATCCTTTGCATAGCCTCTTTTAAGCCTCGACAGCCAAGCTGGATTGCAAAATCGTTTTCAGTTCTGGGATACAAGAGCCACAGTTGGTACCACAACCCAGGTTTTCTCCCAGAGCTTCAACACTATCCAAAGTATGTTCCTGAATAGCGTTTTCAATGGTCTTTTCACCGATCTGGAAGCAGGCACACACGGTGCGTCCGCTATCTGGTTGGTTGGCTTGTTCACCGGCGAGCAGGCTTAGGCGATCCTGCTCATCAATCTCACAACCCAATGATTCTGATAACCACTGTCGCGGTGGTAGATGAGCCAGATCATGGGCGGCGGCTAACGCGATGACTAAGCGGTTATTCTGCAGACAAATAGCGCGGTAGATGCCCTGAGACTTATCCTGATAGTACAGCCACTCACCTTGGGTATTTTCGAGTTGGTAAAACAGCGGATGTTGCTCTAGTGGTGTTTGATCTGCTACTTCATAACGCTCGCCCTGTGTCAGTGGAATACGGGTCCAGTAGGGCATATCTTCCAGTTCAAGTGTTTGCTGAGTCAGGACAAAGCCGCAGTAATTCAAGGCCGGGTCGTACACCTGTACCGGGCAGTGTTTAGACTCTGGCTGACCGGAGATAGGGTCAGTAATGGGATTAACCAAGCTATCCACATTGGCATGACCGCTATAACAACGGTTCCAGTGAATCGGCGCAAACAAGCTGCCCTGGAACTGATTTTTGGTCAGCTTCAGACGACCAATAAAGCGCCCCTGGCGTCCCTTAAGCGCGACCAGTTGTTGCTCTTTAAGTGTCAGGCGACGGGCATCTTCCGGGTGCATCTCCACGTAGGGTTCGGCGCTATGTTCCAATAAACGCTGGCTACGGGCCGTGCGATTCATGGTGTGCCACTGATCACGAATACGTCCGGTGTTTAACACAAACGGATAGTCATCATCCGTCTGCAGTGCCGGCAGCTTGGGGGCTACCGGCAGAAAGTTGGCCCGACCATTGGGGGTATAAAACTGGTTATCGGTAAATAAACGGGCGGTGCCCAGCGGTGTACGGTTATTCACCGGCCACTGAATAGGTTGCAGCTGGTCGTATTGCTCCGGTGTTAACTTGGCCAGCAGGCTGATATCAAAATCCCGCGCGGAATCTGAACCGGGGTAGTTTTCAAAACCGGACAGCAGCGCATGTTCCTTAAAGATATCTGCCGGGCCTTGGTAATCAAAAGCCTCCTGATAACCCATACGCTGAGCCACCTGAGAAATCAGCCACCAGTCCGGTTTGATATCTCCGGCTAACGGTAGAAACCCTTTCTGGCGTGAGATACGGCGTTCCGAGTTAGTCACCGTACCGTCTTTCTCGCCCCAACCTGCTGCAGGCAGAATCACATCGGCGTAACGGCTGGTTTCGGAATCCTGAAAACACTCGGATACTACCACCAGATCACACTGTTTGAGTGCACGAATCACCTGATCGGAATCGGGCATACTGACCACGGGATTAGTCGCCATAATCCATACCGCTTTGATCTTGCCCTGCTCAACGGCATGGAACAGATCTACGGCTTTTAGTCCGGGCTGGCTGGCGACTTTAGGGCTGTGCCAGAAGCGTTGAACCCGATCAATGGCTTCCGGGGTAAAGTCCATATGCGCCGCCAACTGATTGGCCAAACCGCCCACCTCGCGACCACCCATGGCATTGGGTTGGCCGGTCAGGGAAAACGGCCCCATACCGGGCTGGCCTATACGACCCGTTGCCAGATGACAATTGATAATGGCATTACACTTATCCACACCGGAAGAGGACTGATTTACCCCCTGTGAATAAAGTGTCACCGTGTGGTGATGTTCCTTAAACAGCTGGAAAAAGCGCAGTATGGTGCTTTCTGAGATATCACAGACTTTCGCGGTGCTTTTTACCACATCTGCCGCATCGTCCAGTCCGGCAAAGGCTTGTTGTAGGGTTTCATCAAACTGGTTGCTGTGGTTCAGAATAAAGCTATGGTCCAGCGCATTTTCTTGCGCCAGATAAGCCAATAAACCATTAAACAGGAAAGCATCGGTGCCCGGTGCAATGCCCAGATAAAGATCCGCTTCTTCGCAGGTGGCGGTTTTTCTTGGGTCGATCACCACCGTCTGCATATGAGGACGCAGCTTTTTAGCCTGCTGCAAACGCTGGTAGATCACCGGATGCGTCCAAGCGGCATTGGAGCCGACCATAACCACCAGATCCGCTTGCTCGATATCCTCATAACTGCACGGTACCACATCGCTGCCAAAGGCACGTTTATAGGCGGCCACAGCAGAAGACATACACAGTCTGGAGTTGGTATCGATATTGGCGCTGCCGATAAAACCCTTCATCAGCTTATTGGCAGCATAGTAGTCTTCGGTCAGCAACTGACCTGAGACATAAAAAGCCACGGCATCAGGACCATGCTGATCAATAATGCGACGGAACCCTTGAGCGACTTTATCTAACGCCTTATCCAACTCAACCGGCTGGCCTGCAATAGAAGCGTGAGTCACGCGGCCTTTCTCACCCAGCGTTTCATGCAGGGCTGAGCCTTTAACACATAAACGACCCAGATTAGCGGGATGATCCTTACGGCCTTCTACCGGAGCAAGCTCATTGTTTTCGGACTCCTGTTTGATATCCACACCACAACCCACTCCACAATAAGGGCAGGTGGTCTGACATAGGGTGACGGCTTGGGTCGACGTCTGTTGCGTGCTGTCTGTTGTGATCATATCGGACATCATCTTGCTCCCTCGGCCTAAGTGGCGTGTGTAATCGGCCTGTCTATGGGCGTTATTTAGCTTGGCTAAACGCTACGTGCAAAAGCTCAGGCAAAAAAAAGCCCGAAATACTCTCCAATAAAGGAAAGCATTTCGGGCTACATTGCCTCGAGCGGTACTCCGAGCAATTAAGGTAAGGACCATAACCGCGTGGAACTTAATAATCCCATCTTTGGGGTTATTTTTTCTACGCTATTAATAATGCATAAGGGGTGCCAATATTTTTGTTTTTAGTTAATGAATTGATTTAAAAGAATATTTTTCTTTTTTGTGAGGTTTTTGGATTGTTTGCTGCAATAGCGTTGCACTGGATTAGGGCGGTTTTTACAGATGTGCTTTAAATTGGTTTGTGGAGGGATAGCTATTTGATCCTATTTAGGCTTTATTCATTGCAGCAAAAGTGATTTGGAATGAGGCTTGTGTAGGTTGGGCTGAGCGGAAACGTATTTGTTATCAATCACTTTGAAGCAGCTTACCGCGAACCCCAACGTGACCTATCCGATCCCTGGAACTGGCGAGTTATGATGTTGGGGTTCGCGTTATCAAGGATTTGTGTATGTTGATGGTATTGAGCATCGCTCAGCCCAGCCTACACAAACTTCACTTCGAAGAGGAGTGCGGCATAATTTCATTTGCTATTGGATGTCGCCTAACGATCCTGAATAACAAGGAGTGTTATGATGAAATACCGACGTTGTTATGCACCCGGACATAGCTACTTCTTCACTGTTAACCTGTTTAACCGTCAGGGGGCGTTATTGACGGAGCATATTGATCATCTCAGAGCTGCAATCAAACTGGTTAAAGAAAGGCATCCTTTTTCCATTGATGCGATAGTTGTGTTACCTGATCATTTAC
This sequence comes from uncultured Oleiphilus sp., assembly GCA_964342385.1. GTDB lineage: Bacteria > Pseudomonadota > Gammaproteobacteria > Pseudomonadales > Halomonadaceae > Oceanospirillum. The sequence goes on from CAYFGP010000034.1 coordinate 43,606, forward strand.
ACACAATTTGGACTCTACCAACTAATGACTCCCGTTATCCTATACGTTGGAAACTCATCAAATCTCATTTCTCACGGCAAATTAGCACAATGGATGAATCCAGCACACAAAGCCGGATAAATAAGCAGGAAAGAGCTATTTGGCAACGCCGTTATTGGGAACATTTAATCAGAGATGAGGCCGATTTTGATACCCACCTTCAATATATACATAACAATCCAATCAAACACGGTTACGTATCCGAAGCCACTGATTGGCCTTATTCCAGCATTCACCGTTATCACAGAAAATGAATTGGAATGAGGCTTGTGTAGATACCATCTCTCCGAACCGCCTCCAACACCTTTTT
>CAYFGP010000035.1:0-43142 GCA_964342385.1 uncultured Oleiphilus sp.
ATATGAAGCTCAGACTGGAACGGGCTCAACAGCTGCTAAAAGAGTCCCACCTAAGTGTGGCAGAAATAGCCAGCGCCTGCGGTTTTAGCTCTGGCCCACACTTTACCCGCAGTTACCGGAATCAGTTTGGCCGCAGCCCCAGTGAAGACAGGGTGAAGTAGTTTTAAACCTTGAAAGGTCTGGATGGATGAGAGCAAGAAACAAGAGTTAGAGTGGAGTGAAATTGAAATCAAAGAAAAGCGGTGAGGGTTTAAGCAGTACAGAGAAGGATTGATAAGAAAGACAAACAGTGCTGTAAGTAAGGTTACAGCACTGTCCGGAAGCAATAATAGGCTAAACTCTATGAGAGCTAAGCCTTAGCTCTCCCTGATGTCTTACAGGAACAGACCTGCATGACGATGAGCTACAGCCATAGCCATACCAAATGCACCAATCGCACCTACTGCCAGTACCAGCTGCATCGCTTTAGCCTTAGTTTTCAGTGCAGCAATTGCCAGTGCAATATAACCGATCAGAGCAAACAGTTTTTCAGTTAACCAACCATCCGCAAATGGGAACTGGCCTGTGGTCACAGCCAATGTACCGGCAGTCAGTACCACCATCAGCATAGAGCCCAGTGTGGCAATCAGTGCCAGACGGCTTTCCGCCGCCTTAGAGCCCATCAGAGACAGCACCAGACGGATTGCAAAAATAACCAGACTCAGAATAACAAATGCTAAATGCAATTTTAACGCGATAGGATACATTTCAGCCTCTTCAAATCACGGTAGAAAGTTTTAGGAATAATTTTAGAGGCGCGATACTACCATAAGTTTCATGAATAAGATCTTCGTCACAGCGGCATTATCTTGATGTTACTGGCTGATAAATAACAAGTATTTCCAGAGCCACTTTATCAACCGGCAGGGAGCAAGTTTCTATCAACCGACAGGGAGAAAGTACCTGTTAGGTAAAACTGAGCATCAATCTTACCTAACAGCATACTGACCTAACCCTGATTAAAGATTATTTGGGCTTAACGTCCGTCACACCCTGTAATCGGGGCCGGTTAGCTTCCATTTCTCTCAAAGGCTGAACTTCATTCATACTGAGTGCCGAGCGTTTTGCCAGGGCCTGATACTCTTGCGTATTTAACCCCTTCCAATGCAGATCCTGCTCGGTCACCTCACGAATCGCTTTTGCTGGCGAGCCAACCAATAGCTGATTCGACTCACCGGCAAATCCCGCTTTAACAAAGCTCATGGCAGCGACAATACTGTTTTCGCCAATCACAGCACCATCCATAATCACGGAGTTCATACCAACCAGTGCATTACGTTTAATCACACAACCGTGTAGAACCGCTCCATGACCAATATGGCCATCCTCTTCCACAACGGTATCCATATCGCAGTAACCGTGCATAATGCAGCAGTCCTGCAGATTGGCTCCTTTCTCCAGAATCAAACGACCATAGTCACCACGTAAACTGGCCAAGGGGGCGATATAAACATTGGGTCCGACGATCACATCTCCGATCAATACAGCTGTTGGATGCACATAAGCGGTAGGGTGTACAACAGGCACTAAACCTTCAAATTCATAACAAGGCATAATTGAATCTCTTATCAAGCAATGAAAATTAACGCTGCGGCGAAGCTCCGGTCAGATGCTCACCACCATCCTGAGCCAGGCAGATACCTGTGATATAACTGGCCGCTGGTGAGGCTAAAAAGGCCACCGCTTGCCCCACTTCTTCCGGTGACCCCATACGCTTAATCAGCAGCTGATCAACACCTTGCTGAAGGTTTTCTGGATCGTAATTATCCAAGCCATCGGTTTCGATCGTGCCCGGTGCCACGGCATTAACTCGAATACCTAAATCAGCCCACTCCCAGGCCAGCGTCTTAGTCAGATTGACCACACCCGCCCGTGCCGCCGCCGCATGAGCCATACCAGGAATACCCTGCTCCAGACACAAAACGATATTTACAATACAACCGCCACGATCCTGCTGTTGGCAGTGTTTGGCATAGACTTGACTCATCTGGAAAGTCCCCTGTAGATTCAGATCCACCACAGAGCGAAAACCATTAGCGGAGATATCCAAGGCTGGCGCGGTAAACTGACCACCGGCGTTGTTAACCAGAATATCGATACCTATGTCCTGATCGCTAAAACCTGCAAACAACTGTTCAACAGATGCCTGATCACGGATATTGACCTCACAGGTTTGCACCTGAATACCGGCTTCAATCAATCCCTCTTTGGCTTGCTGTAAACGCTGCTGATCCCTGGCAGCAATAATTACTTCTGCCCCCAACTGACCAAAACAGCGGGCAATGGCTAAGCCGATACCACTGCCACCACCGGTAACCAGTACCTTTTTACCGCTATATAACTCTGGATTAAAAACCTGAACCATAATCTTCACTGCCTGTTTTATTGTTGTTTTCTTGCTGATGCTGTCTTTTACCGACGCAAAAGCGTTGAGGTGGCTGAAGCCTTAACGCCCCTGCCACACCGGATCACGGCCTTCGGCAAAAGCATTTCCACCTTCCTGAGCATCTTGCGAAATCAGCATCTTCTGGTAATGGGTTAAGCTGCCACTGCGCTGAACTTCAAATGCCTTATCCACCGGCATTGCTTCACCGACAGCGACCAACTCTTTAATGGCTCTTTGCGCCAGAGGTGCCGTGGCTGTGATCTTCTCGGCCAGCTCCAGCGCCGCAGGTAATAGCTGATCACTGGTGACAACCTGATTAATCAGGCCCCAACTCTGAGCCTTTTCAGCAGTTAAACGCTTACCGGTCAGCAACACCTCCATTGCAATGGCTCTAGGCAAACGCGCCGGTAAACGGAACACACCACCGGAATCTGGTGCGATACCGATCTGACCTTCAGGCAGGAAAAACTGGGCATGATCTGCCGCAACAATCAGGTCACAGGACAACGCCAGCTCAAAACCACCACCGACAGCCATACCGTTGACCGCTGCAATCACAGGCTTGGTCAGCGAAAAAAGCTCGGTTAAACCGGCAAAACCACCGGGGCCGTGATCAGCATCGACAGCTTCGCCTTCATTAGCAGCATTCAGATCCCAACCCGCAGAGAAGAAACGCTCACCTGCACCAGTGATAATGGCGACCTGTAACTCAGGGTTTTGCTCAAAACTGGCAAAAGCCTCATATAGTGCCAGACTGGTCTCGCAGCTAATGGCATTGGCTTTCGGGCGGTTTAAGGTAATCACCAATACCGAACCCTGTTGTTCTGTATGTACCGATTGAGTCATATGGCATCTCATTTTTATTGTTAAGACATCGAACCGGAGTGAGGCTTGTGTACATTCACTCTATACATCCCCTTCTCCGTTACGCCCCTCTCCGTTATGCCTCGACACGTTAGCCTCAGAACGCCTTGTCAGCGTTGACTCCAGGCGACGTTTTACTACACGCAAACGCCTACCTTGACCGATGGGTCACACCCATTCAAAAAGCCCGCAAAACGAAAACAAAAGGATGGCGGATGGGTGAAGCAAAGCGTCGTTTCTGTGCAACGAAACGTCTGGTCACTTCCGTACTGTGAATAAGCGTTCACGACAGGGGAATGCGGGCTAAGTGCCAGTAGTACGAACAACAACCCCTAACCTGAACATCACAAGCCGTATCCGAAAACAACCGTATCCAACAACAATTAATCCACGGAGAATCGTGATGGATTTCAGTCTTTCTAAAGAACATCAGGCACTACAGGCTAAAGCCAAACAATTCACTGAAGAGGTGTTATTCCCTCACGAGATGGAATGTGAAGAAAACGATGGTATCAGCAAGGAAACCCATCAACAGATTATCGGTCAGGTGCTGGAGTATGAATTCAACGCACCTAACCACAGCAAAGAAGATGGCGGTCAGGGTTTCACCATTTTTGAGCAAACCATTCTGAACGAACAGCTGGGTAAAGCGACAGGCGCGATCTGGGATGCCCTGTGGTACCCATCCTTCCCAATGCGTTTTGCTAACCAGGCGCAGAAAGAAGAGTACCTGATCCCAACCTGTCAGGGTCAACGTCGTGATGCTTACGCTATCACCGAAGCCGATGCCGGTTCTGATCCAAGCCAATGTACAACCCGTGCCGATAAAGTAGACGGTGGTTGGCGCATCAACGGTGAGAAATGGTTTGTCACCATCGGTGATATCGCCGACTACATTCTGGTACACGCTCATGTTGATGGCGACAAGAACAAGCCGACCGTATTCTTCGTTGATAAGAACCTGCCGGGTGTCGAACTGAAACGCACCCCGCTGTACACCCACCACTTTGCGTTTAAGCACCCAGAGTACATCTTCAATGACGTCTTTGTCGGAGATGACAAGGTACTGGGTGAAGTCGGTCAGGGTTACGACATGACTAAAGACTGGTTTGTAGAAGCTCGTCTGGGTATCGCTGCTCGCTGTGTTGGTGGTGCCATCCGTGCTGCTGAAGAAGCCAATGAATACGCTGCAAACCGTGTCCAGTTCGGTCAATCCATCCGTGATTTCCAGGCCGTGGAATTTATGCTGGCAGATATGGCTGTGGACATCATGGCGGCTAAATCCATGCTGTACCGTCTGAGCTGGGATATCGACAAAAACAACGACCGTAAACTGAACCACGCCCGCGCCGCAGCACTGAAACTGCACTGTTCCGAAATGGTCGGTCGTGTATGTGACAAAGCTGTTCAGGTCATGGGTGGTCGCGGTTATATGCGTGAGCAAGCGGTTGAGCGTCTGTGGCGTGATACCCGTGTGGATCGTATCTGGGAAGGTACTTCCGAGATCCAGCGTGTGATTATCGGTGGTCAGATCAAGAAACGTGGTATGGATATCTATACCGGTTGGTAAGGATTCAGGGTATCTCTGAGGTTGGCTTTTGGTGGAGCGGCTTGTTCCACTCTTTATCCCGGTGCTTCCCTGGTCCCTGGCTTCCCTAATACCAAACCAGTCGTTGTTAAACACTAGAGCTTGAGGCTAGAACCAGAGCTTGACGCGATAAACAACGACTGGACTGGTAACGTTTTGGGTCAATAACACCACGATAAAGATTAACAGAACCTGCAGCATTCACCGCCTGCCCCAGAGATAAAGTGGTTATCAATAAAGAGGTTTCCCAATGCAGTGGAGCGTTGGAAACCGGTCACACTTGAGCCTGCGTGCGAACGATAACCATACCCTGTTTTTTATCCCGATCCCCGACTGCCTGCCCCTGGCCGTTCGGGAACACTGCGACCAGTCATCGCCCGTGCCATGCCCTGGCTGGTCGCTTTAATGGGAACAACATTTTACGCCTACCGACAGACTAAAAATAAAACTAAGCACTCACATAAAAGTTTCTCTTTAGCCAGTGGCGCCATGCTTCAGCCGTTGGCCGAAAAATATCGAAACACCTTTGTGTCGGTGTGAAATAAGAGCCAATAAGATGTCCAGACAAGAAAACCTACGCCGATTGCTGTCTCCTAAAAGCATCGTCTTAATCGGCGGCTCTAACCTAAAACTGCCGATTCAAAATACGCAAGATATCGGATTTGACGGTGATATCTGGGTGGTTAACCCAAAATATGATCAGATCGCCGGTATCCCCTGTTTTCCTTCGATTGCTGATCTACCATCCGCTCCTGATGCCGCCTTTATCTCAGTCAACGCAGAGCTAACCGTACAAGCGGTACAGGAGCTAAAAGAGAAAGGTTGCGGTGGTGTCGTCTGTTACGCCGCCGGTTTTGCCGAAGTGGGCAATAACGATCTGCAACAAGCCTTGGTCGATGCTGCCGGTGAGATGGCCCTGGTGGGCCCGAACTGTTACGGCCTGCTGAACTTCACCAAGGGTGTCGCGCTATGGCCGGATCGTCTGTCTGGTCAGCGTACCGAAAAAGGCATCGCTATTATCAGCCAGAGCGGCAACGTGGCACTGAACCTGACCATGCACGACCGTTCCCTGCCGATCACCCATGTGATCAGCGTGGGGAACCAAGCAGTGATGGGTGTCGGTGACTATATCGAACCTCTGCTGGCCGACGACAGTGTCTCTGCTATTGGCTTCTATATTGAAGGCCTGAAAGATATCGAAGGCTTTAGCCAGGCCGCACTAAAAGCGATCGAAAAAGGCGTGCCTCTTGTAGTCCTAAAAGCCGGTACGTCCGAGATCGGCACCCAGCTGACCATGAGCCACACCAGCTCGCTGGCCGGTTCCGATGATATGTACCAGGCAATGTTTGATCGTCTGGGCATTCTGCGTGTTGACTCCCTGAGTGAACTGCTGGAAACCCTAAAAGTAGCCGCGCTATGCGAACTGCCTACCGGTGATCATGTGGGTGTCCTGACCTGTTCCGGTGGTGACAGCGCCATGCTGGCTGATAGCCTGGATCAGTTTAATCTGCCACTGCCCCAGCTCACCGACGAGCAAAGCTCTACTCTATCCGAGCTACTGCCTGATTTTGCCAGCTTGTCCAATCCACTGGATTACAACACCTCGATCTGGGGTGACCTGGATACCTGTACTCAGGTGTTTGGCAGCATGATGTCCGGCCAATACGACAGCACTATTCTGGCGTTGGATTTCCCAAAACAGGGTCTGGGTGACGACACCGAATGGCAAGTAGCCGTTGATGCCATGATCGCTGCTCACGGCCAGCAACATAAAACCGCAGCAGTAATCTGCAACCTGCCTGAACTACTGCCAGAAGATGCTCGTAATCGCTTAGTAGCGGCCGGTATTGCACCACTGCAGGGCCTGAAAGACGGCGTTGCCGCACTGGCCAAAGTGATTCAGTTTAGCCAACGTCGCCAACAGATCCTGACGATGGACAATCCTAAGCAACTGCTGCTGCGTCAGGGTGGTGATCTGACCGCGGGTACCAACGTTATGTTGGATGAATGGGCCTCGAAACAGCTGATGGCTCAATACGGTTTACCGGTGCCTGCGGGTCAAATTGCCGATCTGGCAGATGTGGCCCAAGTGGCTGATCAGGTGGGTTATCCGGTAGTTATGAAAGGCGTTAGCGACAAACTGGCCCATAAAACAGAAGCCGGTGCTGTCGCACTCAATCTAAAAGATGCTGCTGCCGTAACAGATGCGGCCAACACCATGGCCGCACGTTTAGCGGAACAAGGTCTGACCGATGCCCGTTATCTGATCGAACCGATGGAGTCCAACTTTGTCGGCGAACTGATTATCGGCCTGAAGCGTGATGACCAGTTTGGTCTGGCATTGATTGTCGGTACCGGCGGCATTCTGGTGAATCTGCTGAATGACAGCGCCACTCTGCTGCTGCCTACCACTCGTGAAGCGGTTCAAAACGCCATCCAATCACTGCAAGGCTACAAACTACTGAACGGCTATCGCGGTCGTGAAGTCGCCGACGTTGATGCGGCCGTTGACGCCGTACTGTCTGTTGCCGATTTCGCCATGGAACACTGGCACCAAGTTACCGAACTGGATATCAACCCGCTGATGGTACGTCCGAAAGGGCAAGGTGCTGTCGCGGTGGATGCTCTGGTGCGCACACAGCAGGAGGTGACGGACTAACACCCTTCTTATCTCTTTAAGGCGGTGGATGCAGGTAACGGATTTAGACGACGCTTCAAATGGCTTTAGCCCCTCTATATAGAGGTATGGCTAGCGCCCTGAAGCATCCCTCGAATGTGTTGCGACAAATACATCCATCGTCTTAAGGCTCAGTCTTTTTGCCGCAGGCAGTGATTTTTGATCTGCCTGCAGCCAAAAATGGTAGTAAAACAAGAATAAAATCAACAAGGTACAAACCATGAATACCAATCAAGACGAAAAAAATCTAGCGGTTGACCCCGCTATTCTCTGGCCCGCCGTGGCCATGATCCTGATCACCAGTATCCCGCTGGCGATTAACCCTGATGCCGGTAAAGCCATCGTTAGCGGTCTACTCAGCTGGTTTACCGGTAACTTTGGCTGGCTCTATCTGCTGACCGGTATCGGTAGTTTCTTCTTTATGTGCTGGCTGGCTTACGGCCCTATCGGTCGCATCAAACTAGGTGCACCGGAAGATCAACCGGAGTTTAAAAAGATCCCCTGGATCGCCATGCTGTTCTGTGCCGGTATAGGTATCTCCATCTGCAACTGGGCGTTTGTCGAACCACTCTACTTCCTGTCCGGACCACCTCTGGGCGTGGAAGCCGGTAGTGCAGAAGCTGCAGAGTGGGCCGCCATGTACCCTATGTTCCACTGGGGTGTAGTACCTTGGGCGCTGTACCTGATGCCAGCACTGCCGATCGGTTATGCGCTATACGTCCGTAAAGTGCATGTTCTGCGTTTAAGTGAAGCCTGTCGCGGTGTACTGGGTGATCTGGTGGATGGCCCTGTCGGTAAAGTGATCGACGTTGTCGTGATCTTCTCCATTGTCGGCGGTGTCGGTACCTCACTGGGTCTGTCGGTACCTCTGGTATCCGCACTGTTCCAGGATATGTTTGGCCTGGAAGACTCCTTCCTACTGCAGATGGCTATCCTAGCCGCCTGGACAGGTATGATCGCCTGGAGTGTGTATAACGGTCTGAACAAGGGTATTCAAACCTTATCCAATATCAACGCAGGTCTGGGTTTCCTGCTGCTGATCTTTGTCCTGTTCGCCGGTTCGACCGTATTCCTGCTGAACCTGTGGTCTAACAGCTTCGGCCTGTTTATGGACAACTTCTTCCGCATCAACTTCTGGACCGATCCAGTGGACAAAGGCGGCTTCCCTGAAGGCTGGACTATCTTCTACTGGGCCTGGTGGATTGCCTACGCACCTATGATGGGCTTGTTTGTGGCACGTATCTCCCGTGGTCGTACCATCAAAGAGCTGATCGTAAACGGTGTAGTTTGGGGTAGTGTAGGCTGCTGGGCATTCTTCGCCATCTGGGGTGGTTATGCCATTGATCTGGATGTAAACCAAGGTGCAAACCTGCAAGCGGTACTGAGCGAAGGTGGTATTCCAGCCACAGTAGTCGCCGTACTCAACACCCTGCCAGGCGCTGAAATCGTACTGCCACTGTTCACCCTGCTGTGCTTTGTTTTCTTGGCAACTACCGTAGACTCTTCAGCCTATATGCTGGCCTCGATCTGTACCAAAGAGATCTCCGGTTACCAAGAGCCTGCACGCTGGAACCGTATCCTATGGACCCTGTTACTAGCATTGGTTGGTGTGGGTCTATTGTCGGTAGGTGGCCTGAAAGCGGTACAAACCTCCACCATTCTAGTAGCCCTGCCAATGATCCCTGTACTCTTTATTATGGCCGCATCGCTACTGCGCTGGGCTAAAGAGGACTTCGGTGAAGACCTGGCACCACAAGCAATTGCTCGCTGCCAGCAGGAAGGTAAAAACGTACTGGTGCGTCAGCAGGATAATACATCGACTCGTGTCGACGATGATCAGGATAACGATGGTATTTCGTTGGAGGCACAGCCTTCGGCTTGATTACTGTCTGATTTGAGATAAATGATGTAGAAAAAATAAAGCCGACGTGGTGTCGGCTTTATTATTTTGACTTTGAGGAAAAAATTATTGTTCGGAAATAAAGTTACATAACACCGCCACAACAATTTTAGTAAATTTATTTAGGCAAACTTGCGATAATTGCTTGAAGCCAACTAAATGCGGAATTTCCTACTACGCCGGAGATAGCCCCCTCAGTAATTAAAGTATTCAATTTTTCAAATAGTTCGGGCTCTTTTATATTCATATCATCCAATATCAACTCTGCTTTTGCTGCATCTCTTTCTGATATGGCAAAACCAAGCTCTTGTATTGCACAAAGCGAAACATTTTCTTTACTAGCTTCAATATGTGATGCAAACAACTCAATCAGTTTATATTGTGTAGACTCATTTGCTTGCATCCTCTGTCCTACTAAATTTCTAAGACTCTCAACTTCGGACTCTAGGGCGTCAATTCGTGACTTCGACCCATTGCGCTCTAGTTCCAGAATTTCTTTAACTTGAGACACCTCCATCTTTGCCATTTCAAGCTTATGCTTCAGGGCCAAGACTTGAATATTGTCTTCAAATAGCTCTTCAGGTTGAAGCTTTCCAGTTAGAACTAGTCCATAATTATTCAGTGTATGAACTATCTCTTCCTGCTTACCATCAGGATGTGTGATTGTCATTGTGACCGTATTTCCTCTCTGTTGAATAGATACGGCTACTTCAATATTTGGATATTTTCTATCAATTATCGTTGAAAAATAGCTCAGCAATCCCACACCAGCTTGAGTAAACTCCGGAGGGAACGTAATTTCTCGCACAACCTTTAAGCTAGAAGGCTTAGTAAGCCTGATGCTACTAAGCACTTTTCCAGCTATTAATATTGATTCAAAATATGCATTTGCACCATTTGTATCATTGGCTAGCTTGTGGTAGAACCGCATTGATTTCTTTGAAATGACCTTGTATGAATTAAAGTCATCAAAATCAATAGCTCCAAAATAATTTTCGAAGTATTTGTTATTAATACCTTCATACTCTGAGAACTCCCAGCTTTGCTGAAGCACTATTTCTCGAACAGATTGGTAATATTCAATAAACGATTCAATTAAGGCTCCAGCCATATCATTTACAATAGATTTCGGAGCAGCTTCCAATACCCCCTTATAAGTTTCAAATCTTGTTTTTGCTTTATGTAATAAATGATTAACCCTATCCAGGTCTTTCTCATCATGAAAGTAATCTAAAAGTGATGCGGAATTTCTAAGGCTATAAAAACTACTTACCAATAGATTTCTAGCAACTCTCAACTTTACAAATGATTCGTCATTTTTATATTCCATAACTATGATTTCTCATTTCCTCAAGGACAAAGACCGGGACAACCATTATTTTTAAAAATGCCTGCCAAATCGGTATTATTGGGACATCCATTATTTTGAAAAAAAGCCCACAAAACAATAGTGACAATATTTGTCGGATTAAAAACCAGGATAACTGACAATTACGGTATTTGTAGGGAATAAAACGACACTGAAGCACCATCCCAGTATTTCAGAATGAGGGAAAACAACGAATATTTTATCGAGAAACTGACCTCACAACGGCTAATAAATACCAACTCACACAAACAGGGCTTTAAACTGATTTCCTGAAGATACCCAAGCGAGCCCTTTCACTTTGGTGAACTATTTGAGTCGTTTAATATGCCCTATTGCTCTGCTGACTCTCAGCTCCTGCGGTTGCATTGCTTTGAGCTAAGGCATTCTGGTCAATATCAAGTCGTAGCAGCATTAGCAGCAAGTAATGTGGAATATGCCTCTCTTATCTTCTCGACAACATCGATCAGTTCGAGATAATCAAGACAACTGCTATTTTTTGTTGATAAGGTAGTTACCCGTTGGCTAAAGCGCCATTCTCACCGTTTGGGTGATACTCATAACCGGGAACGTGTTCATAGCTTAACTGAGGATCATGCGATGATTACTGAGAACTTAAAAATTTGGGCTGAAAGAGAGCGGGCCGAGGGCATACAGCAAGGTTACCAAAAAGCCAGACTGGAAGCTCAGCAGCATTTACAAGAAATGGTGTTGAATATGCTTCAGACTGGTTTATCTGATGAGCAAATCATGGGTATTACCAAGATCAGTACTCAAGAGCTTGCCGCAATTAAAGAACTACAGATGAAACACTAAGAGTATTAGCTGACAAACTGATAGTTACTCATTCTACTTTAGCTACTAGCCACAATAGTGTTTCTGGATATGCTGAACCTGCTCAGTGGTTAGTCCAAGAAGATCAGATATTTCTTCTACAGCCATCCCCCGATTGAGCATTTTAATAATTGCTTGGCTGTTTTTCTCTTCTGCCTCAGCTTTTGCTTGCTGATAGCCTTTTTCTATTCCTTCCTCCAGACCTTCTTCTCGTCCTTGCTCCCTGCCCACTTCGATACCTTCTTCAACACCCTCTTCTCTAGCTGTGTCGATGACATTTTTCAGATCACGATAGTGTTTAAGACTTGACTCATATGCTTGGCGCTCTTCTGGCTGAAAACGGGAAATGCTGGCTTTTTCAAATAGGCTTAAGAAGATCCTCTCACGTAAGCGAGGTGGGATATCGTCAAGCTCATGCAAGTGACGGAAAAGGAAGAACCATTTGTCCTGCAATGTTTCCAGCTCATCTTCAGATTTGCTGAAGTTGGGCAGAGTCAGATAGATAAAAGTTAGCTTGTCATAAAAGACTTGATTGCCTTGATCCTTTAACTGTACCTGATGCACAACATCCTGGCGGGTACTGCTGTCTTCATCATCAAAGATAAAGTCCAGAATACCTATGGTATAGACAGCAGATAGCTTAAAGTTCCACTCACCACGTTGAGCTTGTTGCTGGATGGGAAAAGTAGCGTAGAAAACACTGCGATCTTTGAAGTAGTTCTGCTTTGCTTTTTGCAGCTCAACTATAAAAAACTCACCGGTAGAGCTAACGCAGTTCAAATCAAAAATAGCTTTACGATCTAGTGCCGTGGCACCTTGATGCTCATTAGCACTAAACTGCAATTCCTGTATCTGATGGCGTTCAGGCAATAGGGTATTAAGAAAACTAATCAAATGCTCCTTGCTCGCCTCTTCACCAAAGGCTTTCTTAAAGCCAAAATCGGTAAACAGGTTGATGTACTTTTCTTTCATGGCTAAACCCACTGGCCTGTTGTCTTGCGGTTTGATGATTATCCTCCCTCCTCTCAGCACTCGCAAGCCAACTTTATTTTGGAAAGACAAGCACAACAACATAGGAAAGGTAGACAGCATCTTTTCAGAGTTTTCTACAGACAGAAAAAAACCGGAACCCATAGGCTCCGGTTTTGGTGTATCTGAATTCAGACTAACTAGTGAATTTCATTCGCTTAAACAGCGATTGGGCCGCCGTCTTCTTTCTGAATAACAACCGTAGAAGCACGTGGGCGTAGTGTGGTGCCTTCTGGCGTAACTTCTGTTGCATCAGTTTCAGACACCGGCCAGTTGCCAGGGTGCTGGATATTAACAAACATCGCGGTGTTATCTGGGCTGAAGGTGATACCAGTCACTTCACAGCCGTTCGGACCAACGAAGAAGCGTTTCAGCATCTCTTGGTTGTCGGCGGTGATGACGGTCTGGTTGCCTTCAGCATCAACAACAGTAGAAGGTACAACAGCCAGAATCTGATCGTTGGTATCGTCAGCAACGTCAGAACCGTTATCGGTCTGAATCCACATGATGCCACGACTGTCGAAGCCCAGGCCGTCAGGACTGGCGAATTCATTCATTGCGGTCAGGCCAGAGCGGTTTACATCAGCATCCGCCGAGTCGTTGGAACCGTAGACAAAGATCTCCCAGTCGAAACCGGTCATATCTGCTTTCTCATCCCAGCGGATGATATGGCCGTATGGGTTATCAACACGCGGGTTAGCGGCGTTGGCTTCTTCACGCTTGGTATTGTTGGTCAAGGTGAAGTACACCTTGTCATCAACCGGGTTCAGGGCACACCACTCAGGACGATCCATTGGGGTTGCACCTACAGCATCTGCTGCACCACGGGTGTTCAGGATAATACCGGCCAGATCACCAAACTTCTCGCCCAGTGTCTGTCCATCCTGAGCGACGGTATTTACTGTCAGTGGCAGCCATACACCGGTACCGTCAGCATCAAAGCGTGCGACGTACAGAGTACCGTCGTCCATATATTTAGCACCTGTTGCCAGGCGATCCGTTGGGTTGGCATCCGCTGGATTCCACAGCTCACGGGAGACAAACTTGTATATATATTCGAAGCGCGAGTCATCACCAGAGTAGAAGACAACCGGTTGGCCCTCTTCCAGTTTACCCGGCCAACAGCCTTCGTGACGGAAACGACCCAGAGCAGTACGTTTTACCGCACGGCGAGAGGTATCGAATGGATCGATCTCTACGATATAACCGAAGGTGCTGCCTTCGTTACGGTAATCTTGTGTCGCATCAACACCTGTTGGCGTGATATTGAAACGTGCAAACTCGCTATCCACTTCAGATGCGTCGCCTGCGGCTGTTTCCCAACCATAACGGCTACTGGTGCGGAAGCCGATACGCTCCTGCTCTTCAGTCATGGTGCCGTCGTGAACAAAGATATTTGGCCAGTTCTCTTCACAAGTCAGGTAGGTGCCCCAAGGAGTGTAACCATTACCACAGTTGTTGTTGGTACCACGGGTCTGAGTACCATCCAGAGAGAATGGAGTAATCAGATGGCTGGTGCCTGCCATAGGACCAGAGATATCCATCACGCTGTCAGAAGTAAAACGACGGTTCAGCGGGTCGCTATCAACCACCTGCCAGGTGCCGTTAGTGCGCTGGATACGCACTACCGCCACACCGTGGGCGTAGATCTCTTTACGTACTTCATCAACCGGACGGTTACCCGCATCATCAGTGGTCGCGCCATTCGGGTGCAGTGCACTCTGGTCAATATATTCGTGGTTAACCACCAGCAGGCCATCGTCAGAGCTACCATCGATTGGGAAGAAGCGCATACCGTCGTGATGCATACCCATGCTGTTCAGCTGGTCAGCTGGCGTATTAGTACCATCATTTTTCCAGGCAGCAGCAGCGCTGTTCAGTGGAGTACCCCAAGGTGCCAGTACAGATGCAGTGTAACCCGCAGCCACGACACAAGCGTCAGTTTTTGAACCCGCAATCGATTCAAACGCCAGTGCGATACTTTCCATAGTGTCGTTATCGGTAGTCTTATCGTCATCATCACTACCCAAACACCCCGTCAGGCCAACGCCAGACAGCACGGCAACGGCGCTCATGATACCACCACGAACAACAGAGCGACGGGACAGGTTGGCTTCCAGAACTGAACTGAACGGTGCGTTTTCACTCTTGTTGTGAACCACATCGCTGCTGGTGAACTTACTCATCTCTTGGGATTCCCTTTATGGATTATTTAGCTAATACACGTTTAAACAAAAGTGCTTCTAAATTCCTCGACCAGTCGCCAAAGAATGCAGTGTTTTCTTGTTGAGCCACTTCTGTTTGAGAGTTTATTTATTTGAAAGCTTATTTACTTGAAAGCTTAAGAGTGTTGAGACAAGCGACACCATAGGTCAGAAATATGATTATTTGTTTACCGTTAAATGTGTTTTTTATGACTCAAATATTGCAAAGATAGGACAGTTTGGTTTTCGTGGCTGCTATCGATCACCTGTATAGTCAGCTACACCAAGGGCTCTAGCCAATCTCTGGATAAAACAAAAAAGCTCTGGAAACAGTTACATTTCCAGAGCTTTTATTCAAAAAATGGCAACAGCATCGGACCTGCTATGTTGCCAAGTCTTCGACTTACCCTATGTGATTACTGATGATATTCACCCATTTAGACTGTTAATACTGATCATCCTTCCACATCTCTTTGGTAAAGCGCACGGCTTGATTACGACCAGTGTCTTTGGCCTGATACAGGGCGACATCCGCAAACTTCAAGCCCTTCCACAGGGACTCTTCATCACCAGGGAATTCACTGACACCAATACTGATCGTCTTAGTAATACGTTCACCGGTATCCAGTGTGAATTGATGATCTTCAAAAGTTCGACACATCTTCTCAGCAATAGCCAGAGCCTCACCCGATTCCACATCGACCAACATGATAAAGAACTCTTCGCCACCAAAGCGGAAGATCAGATCAGAATCACGCACGCTGTTTTTCAGGATTTTAGAAGTCTCGACCAGAATCAGATCACCGGCATCATGACCGTGAGTGTCATTCACCTGCTTGAAGTAGTCCAAATCACACATCAAAAGACCAATAGTCTTTTTACGACGTAGGGCAGCTGAACAGATATTGGTGGCACATTCCTGCAAGAAACGACGGTTATGCAGACCTGTTAGCGGGTCACACAATGCAGATTCACGTAAAGTAGCGGTTAAACGCTTAGATTCAATAACAGGCAATGCTTCTTTTATATATTGAGAAGCTTTATCCACCTGTTCGGCAATATCCTGACTTCTTTCAATATGTTCATCACCATCGAAATTAAACTGCACTACACCGATGGTTGCACCACCGATGGTCATCGGTACACACACATGATGGGCGTTACCGTGCTCAACAAACTGCTTACAGATTTTCGGGAAGTCATATGAGCTGATGCCGTGGCCAGTACGTTTGGCCTTACACAGGTTACAGTTATCCAAAATCTCCTGATTACAGGCTTGATTCTCCTCGTTCAGGGTGAGGGGATACACCGGCTTCATGCGGTTTTGGATATCATCAACTTCGAAGATAACCGGCGATTGCAACTTGAGGTCCTGAGTGAAGACATCATAGAGACGGGAATACACATCCTCCATCACATCATCTTCTTCAATCACCTTACGGAAGGTTGTGAGATCACTGATAGACTCCATCAAGGCGTTAAATTCTGTGGACAGAGCACCGATTTCATCGATCGAGGTAATGGCAATACGCTTACGTAGATCCACATCGCCCTTACCTTGAGCCACGTCCTTCAGGCCATCGATGACTTTCTCCAGACGTTTTGTCAGCGAGTTACCGATCCACCATGCCAGAGCCATGGTCAGCAAAGCGAAAAATACACCACCTGCAATGGCTAGGTTACGCAGAGTCAGTATTTCTGCCTGGACATCATCCAGATAGATACCACTGCCTACGATCCAACCCCAGGGTTTAAATGTTTTAACATATGAAAGCTTGGCCACCGGAGCCTGCTCACCGGGTTTGGGCCACATATAATCAACAAAGCCCGAACCATAAGCATTGGTGATATTAACGAACTCTTTAAAAAGCAAAGTGCCGTTAGGGTCTGAAAAATCACTGAGATCTGTACCGTTTAACTTAGGTGCAGTGGGATGCATGATCATGCGAGGATGAGTGTCATTAATCCAGAAATATTCCCTGCCACTGTAACGTAGACCATTGATGGCCTGCTTGGCCCGCTCCTGAGCCTCTTCAACGGATAGCTCACGCCTTTCTGCCAGAGTTTGGTAATGAGTAAAGACACCAAAGGCGACTTCTACTGCCTGACGAGTTGCGTCCTTTTTTCCTTCCATAATGCGAGATTCGATATGGGGGATAAACACCGCAAAGGTAACCGTCAAGATGATGCACACCCCTATAAAAGAGGTCAGTAGAATTTTTGGCAAGATGGGCCAGTTGCGCAGATATAGCGATTTCAGCATGGGGGTCCTCAAGCAACGAAATAGTCTAATACTTAAGCACCTAAACAAAAGCTTCTCAGCCAGAAATTGTCCTTTTGCTCTGGCAAAGGCCAAAGCGCACCGAAAGACCTTTGTTTAGGCGGGTATGATGCAAAAAATTGATCCATGGACCTATTTATTATGGACAGCCATTATTTTAGAAAAAGACCGTTAAAGCAATGCTGATATTACAGTTCTGATAAAAAGACTGACAAACGGTAACGCACTGTATTCAGAAGGAAACATTAGTTTCCTGATTTAGGGCAATGGTTGTGGGCCGCTGTTCAAAGCTTTTGAGTGAATAGAACTACAAGATTTGCAAACGAAGAAGCTTCCATACTAAGGAGGAGGCTGTTTTAAACGAATAGTACTTTAGGAGGATTCTCATAGTGGAGCAGGGCAATTCTATTCATCCTGCCGTGCCGATAAGCCAATAGTGAGCCATGGGAAATTGCTAATCGATGAATCGCTGGGGTCTGACTCTGAGCTATGCCATAATGCGCCGCTTTCAACACTTAAGCTGTATCACGTTATGAACTACCAAGCTGCAATTTTTGATATGGATGGTCTGCTTCTGGATACCGAGCGCGTTTGCATGCGCATCTTTAAAGAAGCCTGTGTCACTCTGGAACTCCCCTTCTATGAGGATATTTATCTCTCCATTATCGGTCGCAATCCAGCAGGTATTGAACAGATCTTCCGAAAGGCATACGGTGTTGATTATGAGCGTTTACATGATGAATGGCGTAAAAACTATAATGCAGTGGTAAAACATCAGGCCATTCCGGTGAAACCCGGTGTGCTTGAGCTGCTTGAATGGCTCAAAGGCAACGACATTCCAACAGCAGTAGCAACATCTACCGTGAACGATGTCGCAAAGAAGAAACTCGCTTTAGCTGGATTGGATCAATACTTTGACTGCCTGACCACCGGTTGTGAAGTGAGTCATGGTAAGCCTGATCCAGAGATCTACTTATTAGCCGCAAGTCGACTGAATATCGATCCGACATTGTGCCTGGCTTTTGAAGATTCCAATAATGGTGTTCGTTCCGCATTTGGTGCCGGAATGATCACCTATCAAATTCCTGACCTAGTTGAACCTTGTGATGAAGTACGGGCATTGGGTCATAAGATCCGATCTTCGATGTCTCAGGTGCTGGAAGAGTTGGGCTAACCACATTCCATCTGATTATCTTTACCTATCGAAATAAGCTCAAAATAGTAATACCTGACTAGCCAGCTCAATGCTGGCTTTTGCCCCCGCTCTAGCAACTTTCTTGCACTCACCCGTTCATAAACTAGGCTTTAGTAATCGCTGTTACACACTTACACAAAAGTATTTCGATATTTTTTGGCCAATGGCTGAAACATGAAGCCATTGGCTAAAGAGAAACTTTTGTGTGAGTGCTTAAGTTATGTAACAGTTTTCCAATATCAAGGCCAGCACCATGCATAAAGCCATGCTAATCCTGCTTTTGGCTATTTTTAGCACAACTGCAGCAGGTGAAGACAAAGTCGTTCATTTGGATAGTGGAGAGTATGCCCCCTATTACTCTCAATCTATGCCAGGCTACGGTGTGGTGAGTCGTATTGTCATTCAGGCATTTGCCCTGGAAGGCTATAGGGTAGAAATTAACTGGTTTCCTTGGGCCAGGGCCTATCGGAATGTGGCGAACGGTTTAGTTCATGGCTCTTTCACTGGCGCCAAAACGCCGGAAAGAGAAAAACTGTTTTATTACAGTGACCCTATCATCAGAAATGAGATCGTGTTTTTTCATCTGAAACAGTTTCCCTTTACCTGGAACGAGCTAGAGGACATATCAGATATCCCCATAGGTGGAACTTTGGGTTACGGCTATTCAAA
Source organism: uncultured Oleiphilus sp. (assembly GCA_964342385.1). Classification (GTDB taxonomy): domain Bacteria; phylum Pseudomonadota; class Gammaproteobacteria; order Pseudomonadales; family Halomonadaceae; genus Oceanospirillum. The sequence goes on from CAYFGP010000035.1 coordinate 19,033, forward strand.
AGAGTTTGCTGCAGCTGAAAAAGCAGGAAAGATAAAAGTAGAAAGAGTGGGTAATGACGAAACTAACTTTCGTAAGCTACTGGGCAAAAGAGTCAAACTTTTTCCCATCAGCAAACACGTGGGGCTTTATAAGCTGAATCAGTCTTTCACTGCTGTCGATATCAGCAGTTTAAGCTGCCATTCAACCCCTTTAGTTTCCAACAACGTGCATCTCATCCTGTCAAAGAAACAAACAGAGAACGAGCAGCTTCTACAGGTATTTAATCGTGGTTTGGCCAAACTAAAGCAAGCCGGCAACTATGATAAACTGGCCAATATAGAGGTGGAAAGCCGCATCGCCTGCCAAGGTTTACCTGTAGACAATACGATGCAGAATGTTGCAAATTAATCATCAGATTAGAGAACAACTCAATCCTTCCAACAGACTATTCTGTGCTCTCTTCATTGGATTGCTTTTTCTCCAGCACAGCAATCTTATTCTGATAATCCTTTAATACGATAAACAGTGCCTGCTCAGCAGTGTAAGGATCGACCTCATTGGTTTCCAGTAACTCAATCAGGTCGACGGCCAGCTTGATATGATCCGGTGCTGTATCCAGTGACATAGGCTTTCTCGCTTGCTTTCTCAGGTTTATACACACTTACACAAAAGTAATTCGATATTTTTTAGCCAATGGTTGAAGAATGAAGCCATTTGCTAAAGAGAAACTTTTGTGTGAGTGCTTATGCAGTTTGAACCGCATTTTTGAACTGCTGTTTTGAGGTGTAAAGTTAAGAAAGCCTACAGTCTACATCATCTCTTCACTGAAATTTAATCGATAACTGATACCACCGTACCAACCGGTGTCCTCATCCTGCCATTGCTGTTTAAACTGACTCAGATGAACGGACCACAGCTGTTGTTTGTTAGGCGAATAATTAACAACAAAACTGATATTTTCTGGTGTAGCCTGCTTATCGATGCCCAAAGTTGTGAACAGTGCTGAATGACCGTAAGAATCGATCTCCTGAGTCAAACGGTCATAACGGCTGGAAATCTGCCATTTGGGATTAATCGCATAGCTGATCAAACCATAAAAACCGTAGCTGCTATCATCCAGATCCAGAAACTGATCTGAGGTAGTGAGTTTACTATCCAGCTGACGTTTGATCAGTTCACCAGCCAGCTGCAAGTCCTGATACTGCCAACGCCCCGATACAACAATCTGATCCAACTGACCTTTTAGCTGATAGCTCACATCATTGTTACCATGTGAGTGATCACTTTCACTGCTTTGATAGTTTTGATCGCTGCGCAGATAGGCCAGTTTTAGATCCAGATGGCCCAGCTTACTGAGATCAAAACCCTGATCCAGATAAAGGGCTTGGGTTTGACTCAAACGATCCTTATGACGCTGACCGGCAATATTATTCTCACCCGAAAAGGCTTCGACACCAATCTTCGTGCCATTGCTAAAGCGATAGCTTAGCTGGATACCTTCATCCAGTAGCTCCTCACCCATCAAGCCTTGATAAACCAAAGGAGCATTTGGGTAGAGCAGATCGTTATGGCCTTGCGCATTGTAAAAACCGATATCCGAGTAGAAACGACCGATTCTCAGCTGCCAGGGCCGCTCTTTGGAGCGCTCACTTTGGATAAAGGCCTGGTCTAACTGAAGCTCAGATGAACTATCATGGCTATGATTACTAATCGCACCATGAATCAGCCAACCGTTGTCCAGAGCGCTGGTTAAGGCCAGTTTAAACTCAGCAGTATTAAAGCCATTTTCCAGTGCTTCCGCCGGTTGATACAAAGGCGTCATCACCTGATAGTTGCTATCATCAGGTAAGCCCTGTATCAGATGCTGTTCCAGCTCCAGCTCAACACCCAAACCAAAATCCGGCACATTCAGTTTTGAACCGTGGGCAATAGCCTGTGTTGAAGCACTTAAACCAACCAGCACACAGCTGAGTGCCAACACCTTGCTAAGACTCAGCTTATTGCTCGCCGGACTGTTTTGAGCTAATGAAACATAAGGCACAGAATTTACAACAGCATTATTGATGGGGGTTTGAGAAACGTGCATCTTGATTAAAACTCTTATCGGTCAGAGATTTCAGGAAGTCCAACAGATCCTGCTTTTCCTGTTCTGTCAGGCTAAAACCACCGACAAAACCACTCTTATTGGGATTTAAACGACCATCACCTGTCGGCATACCGTTCACGGTCGTCGGCGCGCGCCCACCTGCGGCATACATCTCGATCACCTCTTCTAAGGTGTCGATAGAGCCGTCGTGCATATAGGGAGCCGTCACTTCGATATTACGCAGGGATACCGGGCGGAATTTGCCTTTGTCTTCCTCTTTTCCGGTCAGCTCAAACAAGCCCTGATTGCCTGCAGGGTAGCTACCGTTGCCATCCAGATTGTAGAGGCCGTTATTAAAGAAGGGCGCTTCAAAAAATACGGTTTGGCTATGCAACGTGGACTGTGAGAAGTTAAAACCGCCGTGACAGTGAAAACACTCGGTTTTCTCACTGAAGAACATCGCCATGCCACGCTTTTGAGAGTCGGTTAGCGCCGTTTCATCACCCTGTTCATAACGATCAAAATCAGAGTTAAATGACACCATGCTGCGGATAAAAGACGCCATGGCTTTGCTGATATTGCTAAAGTTGATTACATCCGTGATTACATCCGTGATGACATCAGGAGTGCCATCTGAGCTGTTTTCAGCTGTCGCTTCTGGAAACGCTTCAGCAAACATCTGCTGATAGCTTGGATCCGTGCTTAGGCGCAGCAAAATCTCTTCTTTATTGTGATCGTTAACACCCAGCTCCACAGGAAACTCACCAAACAGCGGCACCATATGCTGATCTGCCAGGCTAGTTAGGGAGTGATTCGCCCAGGTAAAAGTTGAGTTATAAGCCACATTCAACAAACCCTGAGAGTTTTTCGCTAACACCTCCCCCGTTGAGCCTGATGGCAGTGCGACACCATCAGCAAAACCCAATGCTTGCTCGTGGCAACTGGCACAGGATTGAGTCTGATTACCGGACAATCGGGTATCGAAAAACAGATGCCGCCCCAGCTCAACCTTTTCGATGCTCATGGGATTATCTTCCGGCACAAACGGCGCAGGCACACTGGAGGGAATGCGAAAATCAAAGTCACTTTGACTGGCACTGTATTCTGTATGTTGCCCACTGGAATCACCGCAGCCTGCCAAAAATACAGAAGAAACCAGAATCATACTTAAAGGACCCAACACAGAAGCCAGACGTGCTGGCTTCTGTAGTGGAGTTAGAGCGGTCTTAGTCTTAACTCCAACCGACATCATTACAGCGTGTCCTTACCAAAAAAGGTTTGCTCGCTGTCAGTCAGACCGATATTAGCCATAGGAGCGGCACAATCTGGATCTGTGGCACCCGACATACAACCAAACGGCATAGGAACACTGCTAGACAGATCAGAACTGGACATCAGGCGACCGTAATCGACTGTCACCTTATTGGCTTCAATATCAAACTCAGCCAGGGTAATGGTTGGACGATTTGGATTACCACAGGCCACCTCTTCACCAACGGTCGGATCACCGGAACAATCCGTGCTACCCAGGTGGAAGAACCATTTGTTAGTCGTTTGCTCAACGCCCTCACCATCTGTATAGGTGTAAGGTGTTTCCAGATCCACATCGATACGGGCGTGTTTGTAGCCGCTCTGCCAACGCCAGAACAAACCCGAGATATTTAGAGGGGAAGCCGCCACCGCAGAGTCCTGATGATTCAGCTGACCCGGTACACCAACACCAAATTCCAGCCCCACGTAACTGCCTGATACGACACGCCCCTTGACCTGCATATTGGTTTCAGAGGTACCGGTGCAACTACCATCACCGGTTTCAAAGTCCAGCAGCGCCACGTCATCGGTCTGCCAAACGCCATCATTAGTCAGTGCAACATCATGACGATTCCCTTCTGCATCAATCAGCTTAATGCCGTGCAGATAGATACGGTAATCAGTAAAGCTAGCCGAAGAGCTTGCCGTACCCAGACCACCAAACGTGGTATCACAGGCAAACGGCTGGCCATTAACCTCAGCAGCAAAATTGATGGTGATATCCTGCTGCGTATTTTCAGAAGTGTCCTTGTCGTTATCACTACTACCCAGGCAGCCGGTCAGTGCGCCAGTACAAGTGATCAAGCCTAAGGCAATTAGTTTTTTCATTATTATTCCTCCATTGCGAGCTCGTGATGCTAACGCGCTGAAATGGGGGGCAAAATTAGGCAAAGTGTCGCGCGGCAAAGCGTCCCAGGGGCGATTTGTCACAGTAGGCAAAGTGTCGCATTAGACAAATTGCCACAGCTTAGAGGTGAGATAAGTTTGTCTATGCTCCCATCCAAAAATCAGAAACAGCAACAAGCCATATAACCACTAAAAACCAAAGGTTATTTTGCCAAATAATTATGAATCTCAATTAAAAACAACCAAACACCCCACCAAATTAGAGATACATTTATTTGAAAAAACTAATCAAATGAGCTCCGTCAGTTTTTATGTGGATAATTGGAAAAAAGCCTCAAGAAACCATGCCTTAGGTATGGATAAGGGGTAATCTTGGACTATGGTTAATTATTAACCATCGCCTATTCATCTGCGCTGGTTTGAGGTTGAAATGGTAGATCTTGCAAAGCGGAATCTATTTAAACGAGCCACTTTAAGTCGCAATAAAAATGACAGTTCTCCCCTGCTGCCTTGGCTGCGCTCACCTGATACTTTCACAGACCTCTGTACCCGCTGTGGCCAGTGCATGGCTCATTGCGATACTCAAATCATCATTAAAGGTGATGGTGGCTTTCCAACTGTCGATTTCACTATTGATGAGTGCTCTTTCTGTTATCAGTGCGCCAAAAATTGTCCTGAAAATCTGTTCTTAGAAGAAGAGCAATCGCCTTGGCAGATAAAAGCCAAAATCACTGAACAATGCCTGTCGCAACAGAATATTGAATGTCGCAGCTGTGGTGATTCCTGTGAAGTACAAGCCATCCAGTTCAAGTTGAGCGCAGGCAGAGTCGCGCAACCTCAAATAGATCTGGACAACTGCACTGGCTGTGGTGCTTGTGTCTCCATATGCCCGACTCAGGCGATCAAGGTCAGCACGATTCAAGCAGAAAGTGCTGTCGAAACTGGCAGTACCCTCGAAATAGAAAGTGCTCTCCAGATAGACAGTGCCATTCAAACAGAAAATCGCTCCCAAACAGAAAGTGATCACTATGCCACTAAATGAAGTCCATATTTCCAGTCTGATCGTGCATGTCCCGCCCTCATGCCTGGACAAGGTCAAAAGCCAGATTGAGGCCCTTGAGGGAACCGAGATCTACGGTGAAGGCGAAGAAGGAAAAATCATCGTGGTGTTGGAAACGGAAAACCAAGGTTTTGTCACGGATATTATCGACACCATTAATGAGCTGCCCGATGTGCTGAATACAGCACTGATTTACCACCATATCGAAACGGACCTCGAGTCTTTCGATACGGTTTTAGAAGAAAAAAATAATTAAAAAAATTACAACCCAATCTGAGGATAACGTATGAAACTTTCCAGACGTGCGTTTGTAAAGGCCAACGCCGCTGCTGCTGCAGCCACTGTGGCCGGGGTTAGCTTGCCCGCTTCCGCCACTAACCTGATTGCCAGTTCGGAACAAACAAAAATCAAATGGGACAAGGCACCTTGTCGCTTCTGTGGCACCGGCTGTTCAGTGCTGGTGGGCACGCAAAATGGTCGTGTTGTTGCCACCCAGGGTGACCCTGAAGCGCCTGTGAATAAGGGCCTGAACTGTATCAAGGGCTATTTCCTATCCAAGATCATGTACGGTAAGGATCGTCTACAAACGCCGATGCTACGCATGAGAGATGGCAAGTTCCACAAAGACGGTGATTTTGCCCCTGTGTCCTGGGATACCGCCTTTGATGTCATGGCAGAAAAATGGAAAGCGGCACTGAAGACCCATGGTCCTTCCGGTGTGGGTATGTTTGGTTCCGGTCAGTGGACCGTGATGGAAGGTTATGCCGCTGTTAAGCTGATGAAAGCGGGCTTCCGTTCCAACAATATCGACCCGAACGCCCGCCACTGTATGGCCTCTGCCGTGGGAGCCTTTATGCGCACCTTCGGTATTGATGAGCCGATGGGTTGTTACGATGACTTTGAACACGCCGATGCCTTTGTCCTTTGGGGCTCTAATATGGCGGAGATGCACCCGGTACTCTGGACGCGCATCACAGATCGTCGCCTAAGCCATCCCCACGTTAAAGTGAATGTGCTATCGACCTACTACCATCGTTCATTTGAACTGGCGGACCAGGGCTATATTTTTGAGCCACAAACCGATCTGGCCATTGCTAACTTTATCGCCCACTACATCATCGAAAACGATGCGGTAAATTGGGACTTTGTGAATGCCCACACCAACTTCAAACAGACCGCAACCGATATCGGCTATGGCCTGAGAGACAATGATCCGCTGCAACAAAAAGCGAAGAATCCTAACTCCGGTAAACTGAGTTCTATCTCGTTTGAGGAATATAAAGCCTCTGTCGCCACTTATACCGTTCAAAAAGCATCAGAGATTTCTGGTGTACCGGAAGATAAGCTGATCGAACTGGCAAAACAGTATGCTGACCCCGATACTAAAGTGATGTCACTGTGGACCATGGGCACCAACCAACATACCCGTGGTGTCTGGGTAAATAGTCTGATCTATAACCTGCACCTGCTGACCGGTAAAATTGCTACCCCAGGCAATAGTCCTTTCTCCCTGACCGGCCAGCCTTCTGCCTGTGGTACTGCTCGTGAAGTGGGTACTTTTGCTCACCGCTTACCTGCGGATATGGTGGTTAAAAATCCTAAGCACCGTGCTCTGGCAGAGAAAATCTGGCAATTACCAGAAGGCACTATTCCGCCCAAGCCGGGTTACCACGCCGTGCTGCAGGATCGTATGCTGAAAGATGGCAAGATGAATGCGTACTGGGTGATGTGTAATAACAACCTCCAAGCGGGTCCAAACATCAACGATGAGCGTATGCCGGGTTACCGCAATCCAGATAACTTTATTGTTTGTTCTGATCCCTACCCTACAGCCACAGCTCAGGCCGCTGATCTGATTCTGCCAACCGCCATGTGGGTAGAGAAAGAAGGTGCCTACGGTAATGCCGAGCGCCGCACCCAGGCCTGGTATCAACAGGTCGGCACGGTAGGCGAATCCAAGTCAGATATGTGGCAGATTATGGAATTCTCCAAACGCTTCTCTATGGAAGAGATCTGGGGAGAAGAGCTACTGGCTAAAGCACCTCAGTACCGCGGTAAAACCATGTACGACATCCTGTTTGCCAACGGCAAGGTCGATGCTTATCCATTATCAGAGGCTCAGGAGCTGAATGACGATGCCAAGCACTTTGGTTTCTATGTTCAGAAAGGCCTATTTGAAGAGTATGCCGCCTTTGGCCGTGACCACGGTCACGATCTGGCACCTTACGATACCTACCATAAAGTACGTGGCTTACGCTGGCCTGTCATTGATGGCAAAGAAACCCTATGGCGCTTTAAAGGCGGCTCCGATCCTTATGTGACGGAAGGTAAGGATTATGAGTTCTACGGCAAGCCTGATGGCAAAGCCCTAATTATCTCAGCACCTTATGAAGAGCCACCTGAGAAACCAGACAGCGAATACGATCTGTGGCTGTGTACTGGCCGGGTATTGGAGCACTGGCATACCGGTACTATGACTCGCCGTGTACCAGAGCTGTATAAAGCGGTACCTGATGCCCTGTGTTATATCCACCCTGCGGATGCCAAAAAACGCGATCTACGTCGTGGTGATGAAATCATCATGGCCAATAAACGGGGTGAAGTTCGTATGCGTGTGGAAACCCGAGGCCGAAACCGCCCACCTGAGGGCTTAGTGTTTGTGCCTTTCTTTGATGCACGAATTTTGATTAACAAACTTATTTTGGATGCCACCGACCCTCTGTCGAAACAAACCGACTTTAAGAAGTGTCCGGTCAAAATCACCAAAGTAGCTAATGCCTAATGATGTCGCATCGCTATAAGTGCGTTAAACAAAAAAGCCTCAAGGCGGAGAGTTTACAATGAATAAATTCCTTATTGCGCTGATGTCAGCGGGCGTTCTACTGGTCAGTGCCGTTATGCCCAATAGCCCAGTTAATGCAGAAGAGTCTCTGGAAAACCCTGGCGGCACTGGTGGACTCAGTTCACTACGTGGTGCAACACCTTTGGAAGCCACGCGTCCGGCAGACAGTTTTAAACGCTACCCTCGGGATCATCTGACCCTGGAAAGTGATTATGTCTATCAGCCACCGTTGATTCCACATAGTGTGCGCGGTTATCACACCTCACTGAACGTTAATAAGTGCCTGTCTTGTCATAGCTGGAAAAACGCAAAAGAGATGGGCGCTACCAAGATCAGCGTGACTCACTATGAAAACCGGGACGATCAGGTTCTGGCTGATATGTCTCCCAGACGGTACTTCTGTCTACAGTGTCATGTGCCTCAAGCGGATGCCAAACCTTTGGTTGAAAACGACTTCCAACGGGTGGACTCCTTACGCTAGCCGCTAGGCTGCGTAATAGCCACTAAGGGGCGATTTATGAACATACTGAAAACATTTTGGACTCGGCTAAAAACGCCGAGTAAAGCAGCCGTTGGGGTTGTGCTGTTTATGGGTTTTATGGGTGGTCTGCTGTTCTGGGGCGCATTTAATACTGGAATGGAAGCCACTAACAGCGAAGCCTTTTGTTCTTCCTGTCACGCTCCCATTGTGCAGGAAATTCAGGAAACCGTGCACTACTCCAACCGGTCTGGCGTAAGGGCGATTTGCTCCTCATGTCACGTACCTCATAACTGGACCGATAAGATTATCCGTAAGGTTCAGGCTTCCAAGGAACTGGTGGCCTATATGATGGGCACCATCAGCACTGAGGAAAAATTTAAGGAACGACGCGCTTACCTGGCGAACCGTGAATGGCACAGAATGAAAGAGAACGACTCTCAGGAGTGTCGTAACTGTCACGAGTTTGAATATATGGACTTCTCAGAACAGGGACCGCGTAGTGCCAAACAGCACTCCACTGCACTGGCTTCCGGCGAGAAAACCTGTATTGATTGCCATAAAGGTATCGCACACCGACTGCCTAACATGCACGGCGTTGAAGGCTGGTAAGGAGAACAGAAATGAGCACACTTGAGTCTATCATTTGGCACGTTCTGGGTTACGGTGCCATGCCGGTTATTATCCTGGGGGGCTTTTTAGCCGTTGCAGCCGTCTCGGTATGGCTGTTATCACTGGGTAAAGATAAAGACCTGAACGCTTAACGTTCAAAACTCAGCACAGCCAATAGCCATGCATTGATTATTGGCTGTGCTCTCTCCTTCATATCCATCATCTCTTCTTAAACAGCCTCTTCTTACCTCGCTAAACGGCGTGAACAAAATAAACAAAATAGCCTTTTTGCCCGTTATCTTTTGCTTTATTAACCAAAGCTCTAACGTGAGAGAGACATAATAAAAGTAAGAAAAAGAGGCAACCCCATGATTAGCTGGCTACGTCGTATCAAGGTCACCACCCGGATTATGTCTCTGGCATGTTTTCTGGTGCTGGTGAAAGTTTCCATACTTTTGTTTACCTTGCATGAGCTCAAGCTGATTGGACAAAACAGCCACCTGCAGTTGGAACAGGTGACCGAGCAGAATCGTTGGATTCAGCAGGAAGCAGAATTGATCGATGCTCAAGCCCATACCCAAGTAAAACTGCAACAAGCTCAAGCGGTACAACGAAGCTATTCAGATATGCTGTTCTGGTACTTTGATGGCAGTGTGACTCAGTATTACGCATCACTGAACCAAGCTGCCGCCTCTGCAGATCAACTGGAAGAGCAACTGGCCGCATTAGCACTGGACTCAGAAGCCGGAGCCCTGATCCGCCCTATGCTGGAAAATCTGTCCAGTTACCGTGAGATTATGGATGGCGCAATTCAATACTATCAGCAGGGCAGGAATAATCTGGCCGGAGCTGAGATCAGTGATGCTCATATCGTAGTACAAGATATGAATAGTCAACTGATGGTCCTGACCGAGCTATTTCAGGGCCGTTTAAAGCAGGCTAACCTTCAGGTACAAACCGCAGTAGACGAGACCTTTGCAGCCAGTGAACAGGTTGCCAGCCTCAGTCAGCAAAGCAGTCACAGCATTGAGCATATATCTCAGGTTACTCTGATGATTCTGGTCGTTAGCGTGCCTCTATCGATACTAATTGCCGCAGCGATTATTGGCTCAATCACTCGTCCATTGAAGAGCTTGCAAGAGCAACTGCTGACCATCGAAAAACAGAGCGATCTAACTCAGGACCTGACTCTGGAAGGCCATGATGAGATTCGCACCATGGCAGAAGCCACTCAGCACCTGATAGCAAAATTCAGAATCACCCTGAACGATGTCGATCAACTGGCCAGAGAGCTGAAAACCAGTGCGAATAAGGGGCGCGGTGTCAGCCAACGTACCCACCAGCAAAGCGAAGAACAGAAACAACTGAGCGAGATGATCGCTTCTACCGCGACGGAACTGGGTGCCAGTGCCGAAGATATCTTACGCACTACAGATCAAGGCTTACAGCGAGTGGAAACACTGACTCACAGTGCTCAAAAGGGTCAACAGGATGTACTGGATACTGCCAAAACAGTGGGAGAACTAGCCGATCAATTTGAACAGGTGGAAGATAGTGTACAAACGTTAGTAAAACACAGTGCCTCAATCAGCTCAGTTCTGGAAGTGATTCAGGATATTGCCGAACAAACCAACTTATTGGCACTGAATGCCGCCATTGAAGCTGCCCGCGCGGGCGAACAGGGGCGAGGCTTTGCAGTGGTTGCCGATGAAGTCCGCACTCTCGCCCAACGCACCAGCCAGTCCACCGATGAGATCCAACAAATGGTGGCAGTACTACAACAACAATCCCAGCAGGCCATCGAATCCCTGGAACATAACCGTTCCCAGATTGATGCCGGTGTTCAGTTATCCAAACAAGCGGAAGATTCTATTCAGGGTATTATTCAGGAGCTAACCGCCTTAACAGAAGTGAATCAGTCCATCGCGGTTATTAGCCAAGAGCAGCAGCAGGCGGTTTCAGGTGTGGATCAAGGTGTGCAGCATATTCTTGAACTGGCCCATAATGTTGCTAATCACGCTTCAGACTCTAAACAGGTGAGCCAACATCTGGATCAAATGGCAGAGCAGTTACAGCAACAACTGCAGTTGTTTAAGCATTAAGTCCTGAAAACCAAGACACGCTTCAACAAAAAAAGCACCGCCGAAACGGTGCAAAGCTTCCCAAGAAGATGACTTAACAGGAAATAAAAACGGCCTGAGGATCAGGCCGTTGAGAGTTGACAACGCGTTCTAGCAAACAGTTGGCTAGATATCGGAAGGCGGCGACAAAATGCCTTCCGATATTAAGGGCAATTCTTAGAAGAAGCCCAGAGGGTTGATGTCGTAGCTTACCAGCATGTTCTTAGTCTGCTGATAGTGATCCAGCATCATCTTGTGAGTCTCACGACCTACACCAGACTTCTTGTAACCACCGAATGCAGCGTGTGCTGGGTACTGGTGGTAGCAGTTAGTCCATACACGACCCGCTTCGATACCACGACCCATGCGGTAAGACAGGTTCATGTCACGGGTCCATACACCAGCACCCAGACCAAACTCAGAATCGTTAGCAATAGCCAGTGCTTCTGCTTCATCTTTAAAGGTGGTTACGGATACTACAGGACCGAAGATCTCTTCTTGGAATACACGCATGTCGTTGGTGCCTTTCAGCAAAGTCGGCTGGATGTAGTAACCACCCATCTCATCACTCAGTGCTTCTTTATCACCACCAATCAGTACTTCAGCACCTTCATTACGACCGATATCCAGGTAGCCCAGAATCTTATCGAACTGCTCTTGAGAAGCCTGAGCACCTACCATTACGTCAGTATCCAGTGGGTTACCACGTTTGATCTGACCGATACGCTCAATTACTTTACCGATGAAGGACTCGTAGATGTCTTCCTGAATCAGCAGACGGGAAGGACAAGTACATACTTCACCCTGGTTAAAGAATGCCAGTACAGTACCTTCAACACACTTGCTGATGAACTCGTCTTCCTGATCCATAACATCGTTGAAGTAGATGTTTGGAGACTTACCACCCAGCTCAACAGTAGAAGGAATGATGTTCTCAGCAGCACATTTCAGGATGTGAGAACCAACAGGAGTAGAACCGGTGAACGCGATCTTAGCGATACGGGTAGAAGTCGCCAGAGCCTGACCCGCTTCAGCACCGTAACCGTTAACAACGTTCAGGGTACCTGCAGGCAGCAGATCTTCGATGGTTTCCAGCAGTACCAGAATAGAAGCAGGTGTCTGCTCAGCTGGCTTCAGTACGATACAGTTACCAGCAGCCAGTGCAGGTGCAATCTTCCAAGCTGCCATCAGCAGAGGGAAGTTCCAAGGAATAATCTGACCTACAACACCCAGTGGCTCGTGGAAGTGGTATGCAACGGTGTTTTGATCAACTTCACCGATAGAACCTTCCTGAGCACGGATACAACCTGCGAAGTAACGGAAGTGATCAACCGCCAGAGGCACGTCAGCAGCCAGAGTTTCACGAACTGCTTTACCGTTATCGTAAGTTTCAGCAACTGCGATCTTTTCCAGATTGGCTTCCAGACGGTCAGCAATCTTCAGCAGCAGGTTCGAACGTTCAGTTACAGAGGTTTTGCCCCATGCATCCTTTGCCGCGTGCGCTGCATCCAGTGCCAGCTCAATATCTTCTGCAGTGGAACGTGGGATTTCACAAATTACCTTACCGTTTACCGGCGAGGTATTTTCGAAATATTGACCCTGTACAGGCTCAACCCATTTACCGCCAATAAAGTTGCCGTAACGCTCTTTAAAGTTAACAACGGCGCCTTCGGTTCCTGGTTGTGCATAGATCATTGTATATAGCCTCTGTTTGTTTTTGTCTAATTAAACGGTCTCTGGCAAGAAAAACCGTTTTAGGGCATTTGTTTGAATTAACTTGTGCTTAACAAGCCTTGGTAGACACATCTTGGTTCATCAGAGGAAATGCCGACATGGCACTTTGGAGGGCAAAAAACAGTACTTTGGTAGTAATTTTTCAGGTCTGACTCGAAGGACTAAAAATCCTTTAGTCATTAGGGATATAGGGTCATAAAACTATATAACTGCAGGATATATTACAAAGGTATCCTCTTCGATGGAGATTACGACTCACCTTCCCTGGTCAGTCGTTCATAAGAGAATTAAAACACTTGAGGTGTGGCTAACTATTCGAAGGTCAAAGATTCGAAGGCTAAAAATTCGAAGATTAAAAGTTAGGCCTTTGAACGCTCCAGGCATAGCAAGCCAGCCGGAGTAATCTGCACCGGATATTTTGGCCATTCATCACCAAACTCTTGACGATCAATCACAATAAGAGGCTCGGTACGTTCCGCCATCTGGCGTAGGATATACCAATACATCAGATCCCCCAGCCAGGGCAGCGGTTCTTTTTCTGACATATAACGACCAAAAAGACAGCCTGCAGTTAAATCTTCATATTCTGTTAACAGCTCCAGCGTAAGGAGCTCAGTCAATCGTAACCCTGTTTCTTGATCTGGCTGCTCCTGCAGATGTCTTTGTAAAGCCTTAGCCATCATGGAGATTGCAAGGGGCTTTGAGCTAAAAGCCAATCGTTGCAAATCGGTGGCACTTTCTGTAGTCCCCTTTTCCCCACTGCCAGAGTGACTATCTGCTTCACATAGTGCCAGCCAAACCTTCTCCCCTAGCACGAGCTGCTCAGTGGTGACAGGCGCTTTATTGTGCTGCCAAAGATGCCTTAACAGCTCAGGAGTTAACTGGCCTAAACCAATAAAATCCTCAACACCAGGTACCTGATCGACACAGATCATCTCCAGAGGCAAAGTGAACTCAGGGAATGCTTGCTGATAACGATAAAAACGGCTGAGCAGATAAGCCAGAATCAGCTGATCATAACTGTCATGCTCAAACCAGAGTACGATCTTTTGCCATTTTGAATCAGGCGACAGGCAAGCGGCCAAGCCATCGTACGCTTGCCGACCTCTAGCTAAGGCATCATTGAGCTCTAATTGATAAGCCTGAGCAATAAACTGACTGCGTAAAACGATAAGCTCATCAGGAGGAAGATCTGCTATTGGCCCTTGGCAGAAAGGATCACTAAATTCCAGAAATTGACCACAGAAACCTGCCACTTCAAGACTATGCTTGATATCACTGCCACAGCGGATATGCAGTGTGTTTTGAGTATCTGGAGTCTCACCAGATAACGATAGACTTTCAATATGGGCCTTCATGGCTGGCCAACTATCAAAGCCATTTTCCCGTGCTAAAACCAGCTGACAATGGCTGAGCTGAATGCCATCTGCGGATAATCCCTGACGCTCTGCCGCAGAATCAGAATGGCCGGAATGAATAGCAACCCGGTTTGATAAAAAAGAATCTGCTCTGGGGTGCACAGCAAAGCGTTTAATTGCTTCAGCATCACCCCGACGCATCTGCTTTAACAGCTCTTTGGCACGCTTTTTCTGCTGCTCAAGGTTTAACTTGCCACTAAAAAACTTACGTGGCTGTTTTGGGCGACTTAACTGAACGATGGATTCTGAAAGAGGTGTAGTTTGGCTCATACGAACTCCGAAAATAGGCATTCTCCGAGAAGCAATCTTCTCCGAGAATAAACATGCCCGCGTCCGCATTACAGGCACACAGGTCCAAGGCTGATTAGCCAAAGACCACTCCGATTTCGGTAAATCGTAATCAATGATGTCGAATGGGCGCAGCCCTTTCCGCGAACATGGATGCCGTCAGGCGAAGCTCAATATACTCTTCTCTACTTCAGCCAACAAGCGTGAAAAAGAAATGCTATTGGAACCCTGCTCTATTTGAAGCCATTCATGCTCTGATAGTGCTTGGCTGTCATACCGTAATATAACTTATCATCAAAGCACTGCTGATCATCAGCTCCAGCAAGCAACTGATAGTAATCCTGTTGACAACCTTCCCGTACAAAACCACATTTTTCCAATGTCTTATAGGAGCCTGTATTCTTGCCATAACAGTCCGCACTAACCTTATGAGCCAACAGTTGTTCAAAACAGATTTGGGTCATCAGCTGACAGGCATGCGTTGCAATCCCCTGCCTCCAGGCATGCACAGGGAGTTGATAACCGACTTCAAAGTTACCATTTAAAAACATCACTCGGGTAATACCCGCCATCCCCATATATCGCCCCTCTGGATTTCTGATCACAACCGTGGGATGCTCCGGCCACTTGTCACTGGCAACAGCCTGTTGAGTGTTCTCAATAATAGGATTAAAAAACTGCTGATAGAACTGATCAGAAGCCGGGGCAAAAAACAGATACCGGTTAACCTCTTCATCCGCCAACATCGCAATAATATCCGTTAGATCAGAAGATCGTATCAGTCTTACAGCAAACCCTGATTGAAGCTCAATACTGCGACCTTTTTTAAGCTGCAGGAGTGCTTCGGGTTGAAAATCAAACATCGGTATTCCTTATAAGCGATCAAAACAAACAGCTTTCACAAGCTACTGCTAGGAAGAATAGATGGGCAGAGAAGCATAAGATTGTAGTTTTGCGACAGTTTTCTCGATGGCTAAACCGGGAATAGCCTGGGATAAATAACCTGGAATAACTGGCAAGAGATAGCCTGGAGTCAGTCAAAATCACCATAAATATCGATGGTAAGATCTCGGGCTTTTAGATAACTACCTGGTGTTTTCCCAAGCAATTGACGTAAATGTCGGATCAGATGGGGTTGATCGGTAAAGCCATATTCCTGAGCTAAATCAGCCCAGTCCAAGTCATCTTCGTTTAGGGCATACAGCTTTAATACCAAACGCTCCAGCCTTAGCATGACCTGATATTGTTTCAGGGTTAGACCCGTTACTCGCTTAAAGCCCCGCTCTAAGGTGCGTTTAGAACAATGGCATTGCTGCGCCAGCTCCTCACTCGTTAAGCCCTCATGTTGCTCCAGAATCGACAGTACCTTTGTGGTTAATTCAAGATAACCATCGGCTTGTTGATTCAGCACTAAACCATCCAGATGTTGTCGCAAAACAGGCAAAACCTGATCAGAAGACTTCAGAGATAAAAGCATTTCATGAGTAGGAGAAGGAAGCAGGGATTCAAGCCAGGGAAACCAACCGCAGCGATTTAGCGCCGTGCTCGCATCACTATAGAGTCGATATAAAGCCCCCGGCTGAAAGGTAATACCCAAGCGTTTTAACGGCCCACTATCGCCCAGCTTAAGAGGTTGATCAATGACAGTGAGCAGGTGACTACCCGAGCCCAGACTCTCCATAGCAGAGCCAGAGTAATGGTAAGTTTGATCCGGTGGAGAAATCACTAAATGACAGCGAGGATTTGGAATCAATAGGGGTTGATGAGGTAAAGCATCTCCCTCTTCAACCTCAAGATACCAAACCTGATAGATAAGCCATTGATACTCCTCCAATGGCTGTTTCCAAGTGACCATTAAACAACCTTAGCGCTGAAAGCACCTTCTCTGGAGCATAATGAATGTGATTCACAGAGATAGTTTTAATCTAACCAATTGAAAATTTAGCTTATAGCCAGTCTCTTGTATACGTTCATTAAACGTTTGAGAGTCAGCATCCGTAAAAGCAGTGTTCCTCCCCCCAAATAGGGGAGTCCTACCTGTGCTTGGATCACAGTATGATGCCATTAATGATTATGTAATACAGCTCCATAGCTGTAGGTTGACGTGCTGTTAAGGAGTACCGGAAATGCTAACGTTAAAATCCTGTATCAATATTGATGATCTGGGCCGATTGGCGGCACGCAAGGTGCCTTTTCCGGTAAATGATTACGTGGAAGGGGGCGCGGATGATGAAGTCACCCTGAAACGTAACTCCGATGGCTTTGGTCATTATCAAATTGTGCCTAAAGCATTGCAGGATGTGAGCTCAATCTGCACGAAGACCCGAGTAATGGGTTGTGATATCGACTTACCGTTTTATATCTCAGCCACAGGCTTTTCCGGCATGATGTGCCCAACCGATGCTGAACTGGCAGGAGTTCGTGCGGCAGCCAAGTTTAATACCCTCTATACCGCTTCGACGTTTTCCAATCGTTCCCTGGAAGAGATCGCTCAGGCCAGTCATAGCGATAAGCTGTTTCAGGTTTATGTACTGGATGACGCTGAACTCGCTACCCGACTGAATCAACGGGCTAAAGATGCCGGGTTTAAAGGCATGGTACTAACCATAGATACCATTGTTGGCGGTAACCGTGAGCGTGATGCTCGCAGTGGCTTATCTATTCCTCCACGTCTAACTGTGAGATCAACTCTGCAATATATGTTACGCCCGGTGTGGTTATTCCATTATCTACGAGGCGATGGCGCCAATATGGGCAACTTCCCTGAGATGCCAAAGGTAACACTGGGTGATTCCAAAGCCTTTGTGGAAGCGATGAGCAAACTGTTTAAAAAGGATCTTACCTGGGCTGATGCAGAACATATGATCCAGCAATGGGGCGGCCCTTTTGCCGTTAAGGGCATTATGTCGGTACAGGATGCACTACGTGCTAAAGAAGCGGGGGCCAGTGCAGTAATTTTATCGAACCATGGTGGCCGTCAGCTGGATTGCACGCCATCACCGATTGAGTTGGTAGAAGAGGTACGCCAGGCTGTTGGCTCAGAAATGGAGATTATCGTTGATGGTGGCATCCGTCGCGGTACCGATGTTTTTAAAGCGCTGGCGCTTGGAGCGAATGCTTGTAGCTTGGGTAGGGCTTATGTTCGAGGTTTATCCGCAGGTGGTCAGGCCGGTGCTGAAAAAACCCTGTCGATTCTGGAAGCCGAGTTTAAACGCTGTATGATACTGGCAGGGTGCTCATCTATCGATCAGATTGGGCCTGAGCATGTGAGGAAAATAGGGGCTTAACGTCTCTTTTAACACCCAGCTTGAAGGCTGGGTGTTTTAACCTTATTCAAACCTCTGTTCATTTCTCATGTTTTCTGCCGCGCCTCTTTCCCCATGCTTGCGCAATGGTAGACCTCTACTGATATATCCCCCATTGCTCAGCAGCTAATTCTAAAATAATTGGCTTCAGTTGCTCCCTATCCTACATTTCTTTTTTGCAGCCTGTTTGGGCATAACAGATTTACGAGATTAAAGAGAATCTTACATTATTAATTGGACTGCACTTATTACTTGAATCCAATATCCACTGGAAGGAGTTACCATTATGGTAAATAATTCAGTTAATGTCAGTGCTTATCAGGGAGAGCCGCCAACGAGCACTGGTGAGCAGAGAGTTTATCTTCCAGGACCGATTTACCCAGTTGAAGATGTGTTACGTATTCTAAGCCAAGGTGATGAACAAACACGCTTATGGACCCGTGCCTGTATCAGAGATGTGACCAATATGGCTTTTGAATTAGCAGAGGTCAGAGAGTTGGTCAGGCTGGCGATTATTGATGGGGTTTATGTGAACTCACAATGGTGTATACAGAAACCCAGTGGTCCATGGGCCGCCTGCGATAGTTACCGTTTGTCGCGGCAGGAGTGGGTCGATAGCGCTAATAAAATGATGTCGCTCGAATATTACGTCAAGTTTGCAATCAGCAAAACAGGCAAGATTCTGCTGTTAGTGTCTTGTCATATGTCCCAATAAGGAGAACGATTATGACCGATCAATTGTGCCCAGTCTGTGAAGAGGGACATTTGCAGCACCAGCATGAGATGGTGGCTGTTGAGCATATAGGGCATAAGGGCGTTATCTCTAATCAGTATTCTATTTGCGATACTTGCGGCAGTGAACAGGCCGATGCAGCTGATGTGCGTGCAAATAAACGGGCTATGATCGCTTTTAAAAAGCAAGCTCAGGGACTGCTAACAGGACTGCAGGTGAGAGAGATGAGAAAAAACTGGGGACTAAACCAGGCCGATGCGGCAAAAGTCTTTGGTGGTGGACCTGTGGCGTTTTCTAAGTATGAGTCTGACGATGTGGTTCAATCAGAAGCGATGGACCGGTTACTGCGTTTAGCCAGGGATCTGCCGGATGCTTTAAATAAGTTGTTAAAGGATGCGGGCGTGGTAGCCAAGGCGAGTTGATCTCATATCTTCTATTGACCAGATTAGTCCTGAGCATGTGAGAAAAATATCCCCGTAAAATGGGTTGCGGATATCAAGTTGAATTATTGCAGATGGCTTCTTAGGCTTACTTATAAATCCTAAGATACAGGTCTGATCGATGGCGATGGGTAAGTATGAGCTGGACTCTTCGGAGACCCGATACCAACCGGGGTCAAATGATACGGTAATCGTTAACCGTCTTGGGATTACTGATGTCCGCGAGATGGATGACATTGAAGCCTTATTGCTAATTAAGCTGTATGAAAAGCTGTTTGTCGCTAACGCTCTAGACTCTGATCATCTTTCTTTTCTGGATATAGCCGTCTGGCATAGGCAGTGGCTGGGTAATGTTTATGAGTGGGCGGGTAAGGTAAGAAATGTGGATATGGGGAAAGGCGGCTTTCAGTTTGCGTCGCCCCGACAAATTGGCCATTGTATTGATCTGTTTGAAGATGACTACCTGTCCCAGGTTTCAAGCCTGCCTAGCATGGGCGTGGAAGAGCGGGTGACTTTTTTGGCTCAAAGTCATGTCGAATTTATCTTGATTCACCCATTTCGTGAGGGTAACGGCAGGATTAGTCGTTTATTGATGGACTATATGTGTAATAAGGCTGGTCTGGGGCTGCTGGATTACAGTCTCTGGGATGAACATAAAGCTTTTTATATTGCTTCTATTCAAGCCGGACTTAATCATGATTATCAACATATGGAGAGATTGGTGCGGGATATCTTAGTCCGCTAGGGCTAATGAGTTGTACTTATCTTTGTTGGCTTTGAGCTTGTTTTCAATTTCCTGAACAGATGCACGGGTTTCAATGGCTGTTGAGCTGGCGACTGCACGATAAATCATTTCTTGAGTGACTTTTTTCTTTTCTGATTTCATGGGCATATGTCCATTTAAGTGGTGTATCTATATTTGATGCTACCTTTCAAACCACGGTTTTTCAAACCTAACATTCATGCCAAGAGATGATTTCCGTTGTCTATCCCAGTAATCCTAACTCATAGCCAATCGCCACGGCCTGGGTTTTATTATCAGCGTTAAGCTTCTTTAGAAACGACTTGATATAGCTACGCACTGTTTCCTGCTTAATCCCCAGGATCTCAGCGGTCTCAATGGCAGACTTACCCTGTGCAGACCAGTGCAAACACTGCTGTTCTCTGGGGGTAAGTGTGAGGGTATTTTGATTCAGTCCTATAGCTAAACCCAGATCCTGACACAATTGCGCCAGTTTATGGCTGCAAAACAGTAGCTCTGCTTGAGTTTGAGGCGTAAAAGCTTCAGTAGGTGATGGGTTATCCCGACGCTTTAGACAAGATAGGGCAAAGTAGCGTTTGTCGGCAAAGTGTACCGGTGTGACAGTGAGTTCTTTAAAACCCTGATCTATCAGGCTTTGTAGCCAGTGCTGTTCGGCAATAGAGTGTTCCTGTTCTGAATCCTGAATCATCTGTTGCAGATCAAACTGTCGTGGCAGGGTTTGGCTTAGAGTCATACGCCAAGTGGGTGAGATCACATGACTAAGCGGGTTCTGTTCCGCCTGAGCACTCCAGTTAGGAATCAGCTCATTCTCGGCAAAACCGGTATTGATCAGGGCATAAACAGGCCCTGGAGTATTGTTTGGTAACTTGCCAACAGGGGCGTAGATCAGACTCCCCGCATCATAGCCCAGCTGTTGAATCAGTTCGGCCTGTATCTGTTCCAGTTGCTGTTTGCTAGTGATCCGAGACCAGTCCGGTTGTTGAATCATGCTGAATGATTCTTGCGCTGCGGGAGCGGAAACAGGCTTTAGATAACTGTTCATAACGCTTTCCCACCTTGATACATGGCGCTCGCCTGCGGCGCAATGCGGGTTTGCATACACTGCTGGATAATTTCTCTTAACCAGCGAATACCGGGATCATGCTCTTTACGCTCTTCCCAGATTTGGCAAATCTGCAGGTTGCTAAATTCGATAGGTGGATGATAGGTCTTAAGCCGGGTACCGGGAATAATCAGATCGGCGGCATACTGGTTAATCACGGTAACCATATTTGTACCGGATAATAGTGATGGCAGAGTAGTGACATAAGGCGTTTTAACAATCACCTTTCGATCCATACCCAGTGAGGCGAGCCTTTTATTCACCAGAATGGGCTCATCTTCCCGGTGTGATAGCGCGACATGAGGCGCACCTAGAAAATCTTCCAGCGTTAGCTCATCTTTTTCGCCATAGTGATCTCGATCGGCGATACACATTAACTCTTCGGTATAGAGTAATTCACAGTTTTGATCGTTAGGCAGGTATTCAAACTGGGTCAAGGCCAGATCCAAGGATTGTTCCTGCAGCAACTTATAGGCCATTTCAGGGCTGGAGATTTTGGCATAGAGGATATTAAAGCTGATACCCGGTGCGGTCTGATTGACCGTTTTTACCAGGTAAGGCACCAGTTCATGAATCATAAAATCCATAATACCGACACGAAATTCCCGCACCGCTTTTTCCGGTTCAAAGCTATGGGCACTAGCCAAGGCTTGGTCCAGCTGCAGCAAACCCTGTTCGATCAGCTGAAAGATCTGTTTGGCCATCGGCGTTGGCAGCATACCTTCTGCAGTTTTGGTAAACAGCTCATCTTCAAACTGCAGGCGCAGTTTTTTCAGCGCATGGCTCATCGCCGGTTGGCTCAGGTTTACCTGCTCTGCAGCCCGGGTGAGATGTCGCTGCTGATAGAGGGCGTAAAACGCAACCAATAAGTTGAGGTTTACCCGGCTTAAACGGCTGCTTAAACAGTTACTGTCTTTAATAGGATGCATGGTGCTGAATCATTTGAAGGCGGTAAGCCCGTGTTTATTGTTATTTTTTTGATTATCTGTTTTTTGAATAACTCACTATATATGACAATAGGTCTTTCTGGCCAGAAAATCGTTTTTTAAGCTTTTTTCTGCTTATTAGAGCGATAAATGCTCTTTTCATCGTGTCATTTGTTGTAAGTGCACCTTTCTGGTGAAAAGCATCATTCGCCACACGAATGACAGGATTCAAATAAATAATTTTTTTCTCTGAGTTTACAGCTCTATTATCTGGTTCATAGTTTTGAGAGCTGACCCCGTGCTTTAACTCCAAGAGCCTTGTACTTTAAGCCCAAGAGATAGCGGGGGCTTACCAAGCAGCGAAACAAAAGTTTGCAAGACAAGAAATTCCAGACATATCTGTCTCATGATGTGCAGAATATCGAGATACTTTTATTTTGCGATGTATAAGAACTGTGGAGTCCACCATGTCTAGCCCGTCTTCTGAACAGAATATTTCATCCCGTCAAAGCCAACAGCCTTTAGAGCATCCTTTATATGCCAATGCAGAACAGCGTCAGGAACTGATTGCAGAATTAACTGAGCTGTTTGGTGAGCGAGTTCATACGGCTTTGCCGATGCGTGAGCAGCATGGTCAGGGTGAAGACAGCTACGGTTGCTATCCACCGGATGCGGTGGTGTATCTGCACTCGACAGAAGAAGTCGCTGAAGTGATGAAACGTTGTCATCACTATCGGCTGCCTGTTGTGCCTTATGGTGCAGGTAGCTCAGTTGAAGGCCAGTTGTTAGCACTTCATGGTGGTATCTGCCTGGATCTGTCGGAGATGGATCGGGTACTGCAGGTGAATGCAGAGGATATGGATTGTCGTGTGCAAACCGGTGTCACTCGTGAAGCACTGAATCAGGAGTTGAGATACCAAGGCATCTTTTTCCCTATTGATCCCGGTGCCAACGCCAGTATCGGCGGAATGGTATCGACCCGTGCATCCGGTACCAATGCGGTGCGTTACGGCACCATGCGTGACAATGTGATGGGGCTGACGGTGGTGATGCCAGACGGTCGTATTATCAAAACCGGTGGCCGTGCCCGTAAAAGTTCCGCCGGTTACGACCTGACACGTCTCTATACCGGTTCAGAAGGCACCTTGGGCGTGATTACAGAGGTTCAGCTCAAGCTTCATCCCATTCCGACAATGATTAAAGCCGCGACCTGTCAGTTTGATGATCTGGCCAGTGCGATAGATACCGTGATTTCTGTGATGCAGTGCGCCATTCCTGTGGCACGCATTGAGCTGCTCAATCATCTGCAGATGCAGGCCTGTATTAATTACTCTGATCTGACCGGTTTTGATGCTAAACCGACGCTGTTTTTTGAATTCCATGGCACCGAAACTTCTGTCGCTGAGCAGATTGAGTTGCTGCAGGAGATCGCCGAATCCTTTGGTAGTAGCCAGTTTAACTGGGCGGAAAGTACCGAAGATCGTAATGCCCTATGGAAAGCACGCCATCAGGCCTATTTTGCCGCCTTGTCACTACAGCCTGGTGCCTCGGCACTGACCACCGATCTATGTGTGCCTATCTCTGCTTTGGCAGAGGCCATTTTATTTGCCGAGCAGGAAGCCCTAATGACCGGTCTGACCTGCCCGATTGTCGGTCATGTGGGTGACGGTAACTTTCATATGCTGATTCTGTTTGATGAGCAGGATCAGGAGCAGAAAGGCAAAGCCAAACAGTTATCGCAAAGCCTGGTGAAAAAGGCGCTGGAGCTGGAAGGTACCTGTACCGGTGAACACGGTATCGGCTTTGGTAAAAAAGAATATTTACTGCAGGAGCATGGCGAGGGCGTTGAGGTGATGAAAAACCTGAAAGCCATTATGGACCCGCACCGCATTATGAATCCTGGCAAGGTGTTTGATTAATAAGATCAGGTACTGACGACTGGTTTGTAACTGACAAGAGGGATGCTGGTAACAGTTCTCCCCTTTATAACAAAAACTGAAAAAAGCTAAATAAGACCTGAATCAGTGATTTAAATTTCGATCCTGCCTGAGACCCCTTCTTGCTCA
>CAYFGP010000036.1:0-42470 GCA_964342385.1 uncultured Oleiphilus sp.
CAGCGAATAGAGGATAACTCTTTTTGGCTATTTGATCATCCGGGACCTGACAGATACCCTCTATTTATTCTAATGAACTGCCTCAAACCTGAATTGACATAATAAAAATGCCTTATTTTTGGATCACCACAATATCTTATTGGATAGGATCGTTAGCCCCAGTTAATGCATGCTTTTATATAAAGTAGCCCTTGTTATATTTTCAATAAATAATAAATATAGTTTATGAGAATGAGTAACTGATATAAGGAGGAGCTATGGCCGAATGGAAGTTAGAAATTACTCGTCAAGAAAATAACATTAGAAGCTGCATTGTTTTTATTCACGGGTTTCAGGGAAGTGAAGGGACGACATGGGGCAGTTTCCCATCGTTTTTGGAGATGATGCCGGAGCTACAGGCTTGGGATATTTTGAGCTTTGGTTATAGCTCTAGCTTATCCCCTGATCTCAAAGGAATATGGTCTGGTGACCCTGATATTAAGATGATTGCTGCTTCACTAAGCAGCTTTTGCCGAAGCCAGTCTATAGCGATTTATGACAAGATTGTTTTTGTAGCCCACAGCATGGGTGGCTTAGCTTTACAAAGAGCCTTGTTGGATGATCAAGAATTATCAAGCCGAACAGAAGCTGTTGTTTTATTCGGAACTCCTTCATTTGGACTAAAAAAAGCCAGTATATTAAATGTTCCAATTCTGAGGCGAATTAAGGGGCAGGTGGCTGATATGGCGAGAGGAGGAGACTTTATTCGCCAACTACGAGCTGACTGGAATTACCGTTTTTCAAATTCTGATAAATTGCCTTTTCGTTTTCTGGCTGTAGCTGGCACTGAAGACCAATTTGTTGACCAAGAGGCTTCTATAACTGGATTTCCCAAAGATCAGACGGATGTTGTACCGGGGAATCATCTATCTATTGTTAAACCGAATTCGAAAAAAGATGCCAGTGTTGATCTGTTACTGAGAGTCATAAGAGAAGTATCAGGGCATGATCAGAAATACAATATAAGCACTTCCCCTAAACCCATTGTTTGTGATGATGTTGAAGAGAATCGTGCCCAGCAACAGTCCTCTATCTCTTGTGATTCACAGGATGACTTCATGCCCAAACTGCTCAATAGTCTGGTGCTTGCTATTAAAGACGCAGATTTAGAAGATCTTTCGGCAGCATTGGCTAATTATTTGAGTCCGAAACCTTTAACTGATTCCGATGATCTGATAAATGATGTAGCTGATAGGCTGCTTGCTATGGGCTTTCATGATGCCGTACCGGGGCCTATCTATAAAACTTGCGAATACTTTCTTTCCACCGATCCTTTAATACAAGAAAAAAGATCTGATCGACTGACACCAGCAGAAGAGCAAAGATTTACTCAAGTCATCAGCAAGGTTATGGGGCTGTTAGCGCTATATGCGTTGGATGAAACCGTTTTCCAAGATCAGGACCGGTTGCAGCGAGTTGATGATAGTTATTTTATTGCTCAAGGAATCTCAACAGAGTTAGGTGTAGAGCTGTTATTGAAAAGAGTGGGTTCTCCTAGCTTCATTGTGCCAGATATTCAATCAGGACAAAGAGGGACTGTGGAGCTCAAGGGGCAAGCGGTGATACAGAAGCGCTCGAAGGATAAGTGGGCTAAGAATAGTAATGTCGATCATGCGTTGATTGATATCTGGAATGCTGTAGAGGATCACGAAGATCCAGAAGGCCGTTTTCCGAGAAGAAATCGAAATGAAAAGCTAGATGAATCAAGTGGTGAGGTTGAAGAGTTAAATGAAAAAATTGCTTTTTACCGAAAGCATCCATCTTCTCCTCGCTGTTTTTTTATTGCAGAACGCTTGGATAATGCTGAAAGAATGCAAGAGCTATGCAGCGATTTATCCAAGAAATTACCTGCGCTTACTGCTGTAGGTTTTAAATCTCAGGATGGTGCCACTGTTTTCTTACAGGGAGATATAGGAATTAAAGTGGCAATAGAGAGTATCTATAAGACGTTTGGTTTCTGTAAATAATAAGATAAGGAGGTTTGAGATGCCTATACAACAAAATAATGCTGAGTTCGACCTGTTAGCCAAAACCGAAGATAAGACCTCGGTGCCGGTTCAGGACTATAACTCGAAATCTAATCTTACTTATCTATTTGATCCTTCAAGTCTCTATGCGCTAACCGCTGCTTATCATTCTGGTCGCCCATTATTGGTTCGTGGTGATCCCGGCACAGGAAAAAGCCAATTAGCTCATGCTGCTGCTGAAGCTTTGGATTGGCAGTTTTTACCTTCGGTCGTCACGGCCCATACCGAGATTCAGGATCTCTGGTATCACTTCGATACGGTAAATCGTTTAGGCCATGCTCAGCTGATGGGCGCGATGTATTGCAATATATCTGGAGAAGATAAGTCAGAGAAACTTAGACAAGAGCTATGCCCGAAAAAATTCTTAAGTCCAGGTGTACTGTGGTGGGCTTACGATTGGCAAAGTGCGTTAACTCACTGTCGAAGCTCAGAACATAGGCAGTATGTCCCTGAGTCCATTCGTGGTCACAAAAATCTATCCACAATGACTGATCAGGATTTAGGTGAAAAGGTCTCTAACCCCTCCGGTATTGTTTTGTTGATTGATGAAATCGACAAAGCAGATTCTGACTTGCCCAACAGTCTCTTGGAAACACTGGATTGTAAACAGTTTGAAGTGCCTTGGATTGAAGAATCTGTCGGTAGAAAAAATCAACAGCTCAAGCCATTAGTGATTATTACCACTAATGAAGAGCGTCAATTACCTCCTGCATTTTTACGTCGTTGTTTAGTGCTTAACCTAAATCTGCCTGATGACAAGATGGAACTGACGGAACTACTGATAGAGCGAGGAAAAGCTCACTTTGGTGATCGGGTTGATCCAGCTGTAATGTTGCAGGCTGCTGAACAATTGATAAAGGATCGAACACTGGCAGATGACTATGGTTATAAACCACCGGGGCAAGCGGAGTATCTGGATATTTTACGCGTGCTGCAGCAGTTTGATAAATCTGAACAGTCCAAAATGCTCAATGAAATACAGGACTTTGCCTTAAGAAAGCACCCGGATCTGCCGCTTTCTGAAAAGCGTTCACCAGAAGAAAACTTAAGTGAGCAGGATGCTCGCGATGACTGATCATAGTCGTGCGGATCTACTGCGTTTTAAAAAAGCAGGGATCAATCCAGATCAGTTAGCCACTTCAGTATGGTTTGAAAGGTTAGCAGTGCCTGAGACAGACCAGATACTAACTAAACAACCCATTGATTTATCATCAGTATTTGAGAAGGGAGTCTCAGAGGTTGAAGTAGCAGAAGATGATATTCAGCCTGATGATTCTCCAAGACCGCCAGAATGCTTTTGGGTAGTGACTGAGAAAAGTACACAGGACATTCCTAAGCTATCGGGCCCGGAAGTACCAGAAGATCTGATAGATCTAATTAATACGCCACCGTTGACAGATGAAGACAGTGAAGGCGATAAAATTTACGCTGCAACAACACGGCCAGATAAGAAACCTTTACTGGCTTGGCAGCGTCTATGGCCCGTGCTGCAAGGTGCCTTAAGCAAGTCGATTAATAATCAAAAAACTGATACCGATAAACTGGTAAAACAAGTCTCTAGGGGTCAATGGCCCAATAAGATCCCCGTTAAAACAAAACAGCATTTGTCAGCTCAGTCGTTGGTGCTGGTGCATATCCCTGATTATCTTCATCCTTTGAGGCGCGATATTCATGATCTGTTGGACAAACTAGAGAAACAGATCGGTGGGCAAGGCTCAACGCTGCAATATATTCAGAATCATCCCGGTGGCACGGTCAGTGAAAGGGTGAATCAAAAAAAACAGCGAGGGCCTGTTGATAGTAACTGGAAATCAAAAAGCTGGCGTTTGCCCGAGAAGGGTACACCTATCCTGATTATCAGCGATTTAGGTTTATACAGTCGTACCCCCCATCTTGTGAAGGACTGGTTAAAGTTGGGGCGTCAACTTAAAACAGCGGGTTTTAGCCCCACGGTATTAGTCCCTCTACCAGAAATATTGATACCCAAAGAGTTTACCTCGCTTTATCAATGCCTAAGTTGGGATCAAGGCAGTACTCTGAATCCTGCTAAAGGTCGATTTAATCTTGATCAGATTCAAGCAAAGCTGACAAACCTACGCCATGGTTTAGGCTGTAATTTCACCGAAAAGGAAAGCCAGGATAAGGCTGACAACGTTGGTCAACCCGTAAAAAGCTTCCTTTCTTGTGATGAAGCCTGTTTAGAAGATAAAGCGAGAAAAGAGTATTTGATCTGGTTGTCTGCTGCCGTAGAAGTGGATGAGAATGATCTAAGAGCCGTTCGATTGGGTCTTGGCAAACCCTTATCCGTTGCTGATGAAGTTTTGATTTGGCAATCCAACCTGATAGAAAAAAGCAGTAACCTTTGTGCTTTTCCACCCCAAATACATAGGCTGCTTAGAAATCAATTACAGCATCAGGTCAAACAGCTGCCGAAACAGGCTGTAAAAGTCTTTACGGCATTAAAAGCAACGCTGAAAACTCAGTTAGCGACGGATTACTACGAAGCGATACTATTTTTTAAAGATCTGCCTCATTTGACCCCAGATGATCAACAATTATTGGATCAAGCAGAAAAGTATATTAATAGTTTTATTCAGGCTCTTGATGTGCCTGAAACTGGGGGCAGGCATCGTGAATACAGAGGTATTCACGACTACAGCGAACAGATTTTAAGCCGATTAGATGAAAACACTAGAAAAGACCGCCGTTATTCCTATTGGTGGTCTCAGTGGTATAAAAATCGATCTGACAGTGAAAACACTTTTATTCCTTCTTGGGTGGATAAAAGCGTTTTTCAGGCGGTTAATAGCCAAGGTTTACACCAATACGATATAGCAATTGGAATTCAAGGGAATGAGCTGATCTTATCCGTTGATGGCGCTTATCAATCCCTGTTACCACAAGGCTTAGATAGTGTGTGGAACCAGATTCTTAACTTCTCTACAGACTATAATCAAGTCACTTATGTTCTAGCAGGTAAGCAGTCAAGAATACAAAGCAAGACCCTTTCATCAGAGGCTTACATAACACTGCCGTTATCACGCTTTTCAGATAAGGCGATACATCTCCAAATTGGTGATCAAACGATACAGCTTTCTGCCATTCAAAAGCCAAGTTGGGCAGCATCTGTTCAACGGATTAGCTCTAAACTTTCAGCTAGTGTTTACCTAAATGGCCAGCAATATAGAGTTAAATATAGTAGTCGATATAACCTTGATGAATTACTAGAAGCATTTGATAAATCTATACAAAGCCGAAGTTTAGACGACTACCTGAGCACAGATAAGTCATGTTGGAGTTTTGCTCATAATGTAAATACTGAGGATTTCGTCCAAGATATAGCAGAAGACCAATACGGCCTCTACGCAGACCTCAATTTCTTAGGTATCACTCAACGCTTCCGCTGGATTGAACCCGGCACCTTCCTCATGGGGACGCCAGATGATGAACCAGAAAGACGTGACAATGAAACCCAACACTCGGTGACTTTAACTCAGGGTTATTGGCTGGCAGATACCTGTGTGACTCAGGAGCTTTGGCAAGTGGTAATGGGCCAGAATCCCAGTGAGTTCAAAGGTGAACAGAACCCTGTAGATAATGTTAGTTGGCAGGATTGTTGGCAATTTATTCTCAAGCTTAAAGAAAAATACCCTAGCCTGCGTTTAACTTTGCCTTCTGAAGCTCAATGGGAATATGCCTGTCGGGCAGGTACGACCACACCTTTCAGCTTTGGTGATCAAATCAACTCTGAACAGGTTAACTTTCGGGGAACAGCCCCCTATAACGAAGGTGAAGAAAGCAAGTTCCGAGAGAGAACTGTGCCAGTTAAAAGTTTGCCCGTTAATCCATGGGGCTTATATGAGATGCATGGCAACTTATGGGAATGGTGTCAGGATCATAGCCTTCGAGAATATCAGTCAGATAAGTCTATCGCAGACCCCGGTCAGCAGTGGCTTGAGAACCCGGAAGGCGAAGAGGATGCTATGTGTCCTTTGCGTGGCGGTGGTTGGATAGTTCTCGGCCAGCACTGTCGGTCTGCGGAGCGTAGTGGGTACCAGGCTGACTTCCGCAATGTCGACGCGGGTTTTCGCTTATCTTTAGGTGCTGAGTTCAAGCAAGGCGGCAGAGCCAATGTCTTCAATCGGGCTAAATCTATTGAGTCTGGTATAAGAAACATTTATGACTACAGATATGCTCCATTCAATTTCAAAGAGTAATACCAGATGAAACTTCACTCTAAATCCCCGCCGATCTTCCCAGCCTCTTGGGCTAATGAATGGGGTGAAGATGAATACGGTCTATGGATGGCGTTTAGTTATCAAGGTCATAGACATGCTTTTCGTTGGATTCCTCCCGGTAGCTTTATGATGGGCTCACCAGAGGATGAAAAAGGTCGACCTGATAATGAAACGCAGAGAAAAGTCACCTTTGAAACCGGTTTTTGGTTAGGGGAGTTCCCTGTTACCCAAGGCTTATATCAGGCTGTCATAGGTGAAAACCCCAGTCACTTTAAAGATAAGCAGAATAGTGAAGCGTTACCCGTTGAGAAGGTAAGCTGGCTTGATGCTCAGAAATTCACCTCTGCACTTAATCAGCTGCATCCCGAATTAAATACCTATTTGCCATTTGAAGCACAGTGGGAATATGCCTGTCGGGCAGGTACAACCACAGCTTTTTGGTTTGGTGATGAGATTGATTTGGAAAAAGCCAACTATGGTGGGGTTGAGGATAAAGGCAGAAAGCAAACAAATGCTTTGGGTGATTACCCCGCAAATCCGTGGGGGCTGTTTGATATGCACGGTAATGTCCTTGAGTGGTGCTTGGAACCTTATCAAGCCAAGAATGAAATGCGGTCAATACTGGAACCAGGCCAGCCTGGGCCGCAGCAGGACAGCCAGAGCCAGGCATTAACGGAGCAAGACAAAGAGCAAGCATTCCCTTTGTGTGGTGGTAGCTGGCTCAGCCTCGGCCTGCGCTGCCGGTCTGCGTTTCGCAGAGGGTTCGGGGCTGGCTACCGTGACTACGACTTTGGCTTCCGCTTATCTCTAGGTCCTGAACTCCAGTAAGCCGGAGGCGTCCAGTGCCGCAAGGCAAGGTGGCAGGCGGTTGAGCGTTGCGGAGCAGCGAGACAGACTGTTAACGGCCGTAGCGGCAAGATTTTTATCCACATGGTTCGTCATCACTCCTCTGATTAGCGTACCTAGTCAAAAATAAGTTAATATATTAATTAATATGTTAATTTGTTTTTGGATTTAAAATGGGTGCTCTATTGTCTTCCTTCACTTCTACCCTGCGGGTGATCTGGCCGTCGGTGGCGGTCACCGGTCCGATTCTTTTTGTCATGTGTCTGCTGGCGCTGTTGAATACCTTTCAATTGGTTTCGACCGCTGAATTGGCGACGGTGTTGGCCTGTGTCTTTATGCTGTTGGAGTTACCGCGTTTAAAACCGGGTCAGCGCAAGCAGATTGGTATGCTGGCGGGGATCGGTTTTGCTTTTGCGTTGTGGGCTTGGTTTCAGGGCAGTGATCTGGCATTGCTGGATCTGCTGGGGGAGCATCTTAAGCTGGTGATGCTGCTGACGGCGGTGAACTTTATCAGTCTGGCGACGCGCTTAGAGCGCACTGGTGAGATGCGTGGCTTGGGTAGCTTTTCCTTTACGCTGGGCGGTATGCATCTGTTCTCGGCGATTGCCAATTTTTCATCGGTGATTATGGTGGGCGATCAGGTGAAGCGTAACGAGCGGGTGGATGCGCTGTCGCAGATGATCCTTTCGCGGGGTTTTGGTCTGGCGGTGTTGTGGTCGCCGTTTCTCAGTATTCTGGCGTTGGTGTTAGAGCAGGTGCCGGGGGCGGAGTTATACAGTATCTATCCGTTTTCTATTTCGTTAGCGCTGTTGGGCTTGTTGCTGTGTGTGCTGGATGCCAAGCTGCGTTTTCCGCAGCATTTGGCCGGTTATGACGGTTATCCGTTAAAGGCATCGACGCTGATTTTACCTGTGGTAATGATGGCTTGTGTGCTGTTGATGACGGCCTTGTTTCCTGCTTTGCCGACAGTGGCGGTGGTGTCCAGTGTGGCGATTCTGGCTCCGCTGGCTTTGGTGTCGTTTCGTCAGGGGCCGGTATCCGGTGTCGGGACTTTGGGTCGGCATATCACTACTAAGCTGGCGGATGCCCGTGCGGAGATCTCGCTGTTTCTGGCGGCGGGTATTCTGGCCGGTGGTGTTAAGGCGTGTATCAGTGTCGGTTTGATTGCGTTGCCGTTTACCGAGACTAATGCCTTTGTGGCGTCTGTGGTGTTATGTGCGGTGGTGTTTCTGGCTCATATTGGTCTGCATCAGCTGGCGGTGGTGGCGATTTTTGCCGGTCTGCTGGCGGATGTGACGACGACACCAACGCTGATGGCGGTGGCTTATGTGTTAGCGACGGCGCTGTCGATGTCGGGCAGTACTTTTAGTGGTTTAAGCTTTATTTTGCAGGCGCGTTTTTATACCAAACCTCGGGATATTCTGTCGGTGAATCTGCCTTTTACTCTGGCGATGCTGGCGGCGGGTTGCGGTATGTTATTCTTGATGGAAGCGATGGGAGTAAGCTAGGCCGGTTGGCCTTGCTCTATCTCCTTTATCTTCTTCGCCTTCTCTATCTTTATTTGTCGTGGTCCAATAACCCCCCTTCACTGATTTTTCTTGTTTATCTGCTTTCTCTTAGCACTTGGCTTTTCCCTGTTTCTCTATCTGTTTTCTGATTTATCCGTGCTTTTTGATCTTTTTCTATGGCTTGGCTGGATGTGGCCTGTGAACTGAGCAATAGCTTATTCACAGCTCTGCCATTGCTCGTAGGTGCCTGCTTGTTTGGCTACTTCAACCAGATCCAGACCGGATTGCAGCAGTAGGAAGTCACCTTGTTGCTCAAACTGCATATAGAGATCTGCGTTTAGGGTTTCCAGTGTTTGTGGCTGAGAAATTTGGGATTGAGAAGTCTGGGGTTGAGAGGTTTGGGGTTGAGAGGTTTGGGGTTGAGAGGTTTGGGGTTGAGAGGTTTGGGGTTGAGAGGTTTGGGTTTCGGATGTGCTGCTTTCAGATAGCGGGTTTTCAAAGCAGGCCATGGTGACTGATATAGACAGGTAACCCTCACCCTCTACACCGGCTTGTTTTAGTCCACTAATGGCGGACTGCGCCTGGCGCATTTTGTCGGCTTGTGTTTTATCCAGATAAAACAGGCTGATGCGTTGATTGGCTTTCAGTTCGATATCTGGTTGAGGTTGGCCTCTGTGATACTGAGAGTGCTGGGGTTGTTGGTGGGGGCCATCATCGGTACTGCTGCTCTGAGTGCTGAGTTTGACCGGCATCAGAGTATGAATGGTTTGGTTTTTAGCTTCGGTTTTATAACCAAAAGCGAGTTGGGCGGCGTTATCGTCAAAGCGTAGAGCGCGATCAGCCACCAGGGCGATACGGATTTGTTCAGGGTCTGAACTTAATGGATCAAGCTGAGAGAGTTTGGCCAAAGTACCTATAGGGACGCTGGAACAGGCACTTAGGGTAAGCAGGCAGATAAGCAGTGTTAAGGATTTGAGATGTTTCATTGTTAACCTCCAATGTTTTGCAAATGCATGGGTTTGCTAATTTGTTATTATTGTTTTACGATAATTGTTATCGTAAAACAATAACTTTATGGAGTGAGTTATGAAAATCTCTGCGTTAAGCCTGTGGTTGCAAAGAGCCTGTTGGTTGTTTGTCTGTTTTGTTCCGCTGGGTTTTGCCTTTAGCTGGTATATGGCGATTAGCAAACAAAGCCTGTATGAGGTGAAGCTGCCGTTTAAGGTGGTGTATGACAATATCGAGCTATGGCAGTGGCTGGCGGGTATAGCATTAACGGCGTTGCCGATGCTGGCGCTGGTGATTGCGTTGAAGTATTTAAGCCAGCTAATGCAGGAATTTGCTCAAGGGCGCTATTTTTCTCTACCGGCCATTGATAATCTGTACCGCTTTTCGACCTGGCTACTGGCCAGTACGGTATTAAAAATTGTGATTGTGCCGTTTTTAAGTGTTGCGTTGACGATCAATAATCCGGTAGGTGAGCGGTCTCTGGTGGTGTCAATTGAAGGGGATAACCTGTACGTGGCATTGATCGCGGTGGTGTTTTTTGTCATTACGCGCATTCTGCAGGAAGGCCGGCGTATTGATATGGAAAATGCGGAGTTTATTTAATGCCGATTAAGGTGTGTCTGGACCAGATTTTGGCCAAACGTAATGTGACCTCGAAGGCGCTGGCGGAACATGTGGGCATTACGACGGCGAATATGTCGTTGCTGAAACAGGGCAAGGTGAAGGGGATTCGTTTTGCCACTCTGGAGAGTATCTGTGAGTTTCTGGAGTGCCAGCCAGGGGATATTCTGATTTATGAGGATGGTGAGGATTAGGCAGAGATAGCGATACTGATAGGCATTCGCTATTCTGGTTTTATCTGGAAAAGTCTATCTGGAGTTGAGCAATCTGGAGTCGGGGGGATGCCATGAAAACCATAAGCTATCAGGGCTATGCGGCTTGTATTGAATATAGCGATGATGATGGATGTTTGATTGGTCATATCGCGGGCATCAAGGATCGTGTGGGTTTTCATGCTGAATCTGATGCTGAGCTGGAAGAGGCTTTTCAGGTGGCGGTGGATGATTATCTTGAAGCCTGTGCTGCGATTGGCAAAGCTCCCAGCAAGCCTGTATCGGGCGTACACTAATCTGCCGTCGGGTTTCGCGGAGGGTAGCGCTGAGCCATCATCAGCTTAAGTTTGCCGCTCTACCCGACCTACACAAGCCTCATTCCAAATCTCGTTTTGGTGCTGTTTTCTGATTCGGCTAATAGAGCCGTAAAGGGCAGGTAATAAAGGCAATAAAAGTGGTCGTTGTTTTTGTTGCCTTGCGCAGTCTGTTGCTTTTCGCTGTCTGCCTCTACCCCGTGGTATGATTCCCCTCCTTTAATCTTCCCTATGTTTTGACTGCTGGAGCTTCCATGAGCCAACGTTATTCTGTTCAGGATCTGACCTATCTGATGGCCCGTTTACGTGACCCTGAAACCGGATGCCCGTGGGATAAGGAGCAGACGTTTGCCACGATTGTGCCTTACACCCTGGAAGAGGCGTATGAAGTGGCAGATACCATCGAGCGAGAAGATTGGTCTCATCTGAAAGATGAGCTGGGTGATCTGCTGTTTCAGGTGATCTATTACGCGCAGATGGCGGATGAAAAGGGCTGGTTTAAGCTGGATGATGTGGTGCATGGTCTGGTGGAGAAGATGGTGCGTCGTCATCCTCATGTGTTTGATGATGGTCAGCTTTATCCGGGACAGTCGGCTGATGATGAAAAGAGTTCTGATGAGAGTAGCGACGCTGAACAGCAAGTAGAAGTCAGCCAGCAGCAGGTGAAACAGCGTTGGGAAGAGATTAAGGCCCAGGAAAAAGCCGAGAAGGGTATTACCGAAGAGAACCCTTCTATTCTGGCGGATGTGCCTGTGACGTTACCTGCGTTAAGCCGGGCGGCGAAGCTGCAAAAACGCGCCTCTAAAGTGGGCTTTGATTGGCCAGATGTTAACGGTGTCTTGGATAAGATCCATGAAGAGTTGGATGAAGTAAAAGAGGCCCTGGCTCAGAATGATTTGCAAGCAGCACAGAAAGAATACGGCGATGTGCTGTTTGCGGCCACCAACCTGACTCGTTTCTTAAAGCAAGATCCAGAGACTGCCCTGCGTGGCACTAATCGTAAGTTTGAATTCCGTTTTCAGTATATCGAGCAGAAGTTGAACGAAGCCGGTTTAAGCTTTGAGGATGTGGATCTCGATCAGATGGATGCCTGGTGGGATGAGGCTAAGCTGCTGGAGCGTTAGATAAGTAAGTCGAAAGGTAGAGCAGCACTGATGTGCTGTTTATCCTGATATATTTTTGCTTACCTTTGTCGCTAGCTGGCTAAACTTTTTTGCTTATCAAAGGGATGAGCGCTTTTGAACTGTTTTGCTATAGGCTTTCTTGTTGTTAATGATTATCATATCTAAATATTATTGATTCTTAATAGGAGGGTGTGACATGTACAAAAAGCTCTTTGCAGCAACCTTATTGCTGGCTTCCAGCCTGACTTGGGCCGCTGAGCACACGGTAAAAATGAAAAATGCGGGTGCAGATGGTTCTATGGTATTTGAGCCTGCGGTACTGAATGTCGCTGTAGGTGATACTGTTCATTTTGAACCGACCGATCCTGCTCATAACTCTGAATCTGTAGCGGGTTTGATTCCGGCTGGTGCAGCATCCTGGAAAGGCGGTATGAGCCAGAAGGTTTCTGTCACCGTTGATAAAGAAGGTGTCTACGTATACCAGTGTGTGCCTCACTCCATTATGGCGATGGTCGGTGTGATTGTTGCTGGTAAGCCGGTGAACCTGGCGGATGTGAAAGCCAATTCAGCTGCTTTCCAGTCTAAGTTTGTATTGAACAAAGATCGCTTAGAGAAATACCTGGCTCAGGTTAAGTAAGCGTTTTCGGTTCTGGGAGCTATGGTTTGTTGGGGGATCAAGGATCAACCGCAGTTCTTGTCTTGTTGTATCCGTACCTTCGGGTGGGAACAGTGGAATTGTCTTTGTGCCTATCCCCTCTCCTTAAACTGTATTTGGTTCAAGCCGGGTTATTTAGCCCGGTTTTTTATAGTGAACCTTGTCAGGTTAGCCCTTTCGCTAACAGAAAGGGCTCGGAAAAGGTCAGGCTTAGAAATTAAAGGCAACCCCCGCATTTACGCTGCGGCCATTACCCGGTAGGAAAGAGGGCTGAGTGGCACCGGAGCGGTTACGAATGACAAATGCTGAAGCATATTTCTCATCAGCCAGGTTATCCACCTGAACAAAGGCGTGCCAACCTTTGCTTTCTGGCTGGTAAACTGCTTTTAGGCCCCATAGCTGATAGCTATCTTGAACCTGAGTGTTTTCATGATCGATATCGGTATCTTCAGGCAGCCAACGTAGGTTGGTACTCAGATCAAGCTGACCAAAACGATAACCCACTTCACCACTGATCATCTGCTTGGGAATCCCACCGATAGTGTTGCCATCATACAGGCCGCCATCAAAGGTAAAGTCACTGTAGTTCCAAGCCAGTTGATAGTGCAGCTGATCGCCGCCGCTCAGGCCCAGTTCAATCCCCTGGTGAATGGTGTCATCAGTGTAGTTCGTAGTCAGGCCGCGGCCACCCACCATATCGGCGTTAGAAATGAGTTCATCGCTGACCTGGCTACGGTACAGGGATACATTCCAGAAGTGATTATCTGCCAGCTCACCTTGTCCTCCGACTTCAAAAGTGATGGCTTTTTGTGCATCCAGCTCAGTCAGGTTTAGCATGGCACCGCTTGGATTATTGGGTGCAACAATTACCTCGGTCACTTCCCAGAATGTTGGGGCTTCGCTGGAGCTGCTGATATTGGCATAGAAACGCTGGCTGTCGTTAGGGCGGAAGTTGATGCCGAGGCTAGCGTTGGCCTGATCCCAGCAGTGATCTTCCCGGTCGTTATTCAGTGTATTCTCTGCATCACGACAGGCGTTGTTCCAGCGCAGTTGGCCATCCAGGCTAAGGCGTTCGCTCAGCGGTTGGTTCACACTGACCGACAGATTGGTGTTTTGCGCCAGCATATCCAGATTGGCAAATTGCTGCATTTTGCTGCCATCGTTTGGATTATTGGCAAAATATTCCCGCTCCATATCACTGCGATCCCAGCTGGCGGACAGTTGCAGCTCGGTATCACCCATCAGGAGATCATATTGCCACTGCAGGCCCAGGGTTTTACTGTCAGTGTCGGCATGACTGAGCGGATCAACAAAGCTGTCATAGGTGTTTTGCACGTAAACACCAAAGGTGTGGCGGCTGTTATCGTCTTGCTGCCATACCGTGCGGTTAGCCAGTCGGGTCTGATCCGTGGTGCGGTGTGGTTTACGCTTATAGACGCTGAGCAGATTATCCTGCGGTGTGCTGCCATCGCCCATCACACCTTCGGGATTGCTGTCGATACGGTCTTTGGGCACGACAAAAGGAATCTCAAAATCCAGTGCTGTGTGGTTCAGATAGAAACGACTGAATACCTGATCATTGATGCGAATACCGGCATTGGTACGCAATGCCTGGCGCTCACCTTCGGAGTGATTACGGTAGCCGTCATAGCTGTCGCCACTGGCAGATAGGTGGAAATCACCCTTATCCCACTGTTTATTTAAGTTAGCTGCAGCACCGATACGGCCAAAACTACCGGCTTCCAGACGAATCTGATTTTGTGTCTGGCGACCCTGTTGGCTGCCATAGCGAGGGATAAAGTTCAGGCTACCACCTAGAGTTGTTGCACCGGGTTCACGGGCGTTAGCACCCCGTTTGACCAGAATATTCTGGCTGTCTCTGGGCTCCAGTGTACCGATAACAAAAGAGCCATCGGCCTCGTTCAGTGACAGGCCATCTTCTAACAGTAGTACGCCCCGATTCACCGGGTTACTCTGAATACCGGAACCACGAATATTCAGGCGTGGCTGATCGATACCGCCAAAAAACTCCTGAATCACTAGGCCGGGTTGATAATCCAGTGCGTCTTTTAATGTGGCGAGACGACCGGTCTCCGGTACGGTAATCAGATTGGTACCACCGGCGATGGTATCCAGCTGAGCCTGATAAACTTCATGGCTTTGACCGGTAATCACCAGAGTATCGTTATGACTCTGGGTCTGGCTTTGGTTCTGGTTAGAGAGATCTTGAGCCAGAGCACTTTCTGGCAGCAAAGCGAGGCCAATGGCCACTGATAGCAGTGACTTTACAGGGTGGGGCATGGTTTCAACTCCTGAAAATGAGCAGATCTGTAGTGGTGAAAAGCTAGTGATTAAAAGCTAGTGGTTAAGAGTCAGCGATTGAGAGCGATAGAAAATCGGTTTTGTGCTTGAGGTCTACCATGTGATGTAAAACATGCCTTTGGCCAGCAATACGATGGCGATCATATGGCTAAAGACGCTCAGGTGGATAAACTTAAAACGAAACGAGGTCATCTTGCCGCGCAGTGACAGTGTCATGGCAGTAATAAAGTGCAGCAGTACACTACCGGCGATCATCATCTTAATGGTCAGCAGAGTGCTGAAACTGGTGGCAAAGAGGGATTCCAAACCGGATAGGTGAATCGTCGCCATATAGATGCCACTGGCAAACAGCAGCAGTATCACAGGCGGCATCAGACGGCGGGCGCGATGCATTATGCCGTGCTGAATGGCGACCATGGCTTCTTTAGGGACCTTTTTACGCACGCTTTCCAGTATCAGTACTTCAAAAAAGACGGCACCGATAAAGACAAAGGCACAGAACAGATGGGCGATATGGCCTAGGGCATAATTCATTATGTTTTCTCCAAATAACGTCAGGCTGTCAGCCCAAGAGTTCCCGTTGTGCCATAAAGGCTTCTGAGTTAATCAACTGTTCCGGGATGGTGTTAGCATCCGTTAAATCCACTTGATGATGCTGACTCTCGCTTTCCAGGATTAGGCAGCGCTGGGTCAGGGCCGACAGTTCTTCCGGGTGATGGCAGACATAGATCAGCGCACAGTTCAGATCGGTCAGCAGTTGATCACACAGTTGGATCAGTTCCTTGCGTAGGGCTGGGTCCAGGGCACTAAAGGGCTCATCCAGCAGTAACAGATCCGGTTGCAGGGCAAAGGCACGAGCCAAAGACACCCGTTGTGCCATACCGCCCGACAGTGCGGCGGGATATTGGTTAAAACACTGTTCCGGTAGATACAGACGTTGCAGCCATTGTTTAGCTTGAGCGCGGGCGGCTTTTTTGTTTTCACCTCGGGCGATTAAGGGCAGTGCGACGTTATCCAATGCACTTTTCCACGGCAGTAATCTCGGTTCCTGAAAGACATAACCGATACGTTGAAACTGATTACGATGCACGCCGGTTGCGGTGGGCAATAGATTGGCAACGGTTTGCAAAATACTGGTTTTTCCGACACCGCTGGGGCCGATCAGACCGATACGTTCCCCGGCCTGCAGGCTAAGGTTAAAGCCGGAAATAATGATTTTTTGGCCTTGGTTCAGGCTGACTTGTTCAAGCAGCAGCATATGCAGGTTCCTTTTGCCAGCGTGTGAGGTAGTGTTGCAGTGGC
Source organism: uncultured Oleiphilus sp. (assembly GCA_964342385.1). Classification (GTDB taxonomy): domain Bacteria; phylum Pseudomonadota; class Gammaproteobacteria; order Pseudomonadales; family Halomonadaceae; genus Oceanospirillum. The sequence continues at coordinate 16,217 of CAYFGP010000036.1, forward strand.
TGGAGTACCAACCATTCCATCACGGCGACCAGACTGAGAATAATCAGCACCCAGCCGTACAGTTCCTGGCTATCGAAGTTACTGCGTGCGGCGGACAGGGCATAACCTATGCCTTGTTCACTACCCAATACCTCGGCCAGTACGACAATACGCACGCCATTACACAGGGCGATCAACATCGCTGCCGTCAGCGGTGCAGCGATGGCGGGGATATAGAGATTAAACAGCCTTTGTAGCGTGGATAGACGATAAACCCGGGCCATCTCCAGTAGTTTGGGGTCTATCATGCGAACCGCTTTTTCGGTATTGATGTAAATACCCGGTGCCAGCAAGACAGAGGCGATAAACACCACCATCTGACTGCCTAGACCAAACCACAGCATCGCCAGTACCACCAGGACCACGGGTGGCACCGACATCAGAATCCAGCGCAGTGGCGCGAGTAAAAAGCGCACCCAGGCATAGAAGCCTGCCACTAATCCCAGTAGAAAGCCCAAACCGCAACCGAGCAGAATGCCCTGCAGCATCCGTTGCACGGATAACCACAGATGGGCTTGAGCACTGTCGTCGGCTAACAGGTGCAACATGGCTTCAAACGCCTGAGCCGGAGTTGCCATAATCAGCTCGCCCAGTTGCTGGGTGCTGATATGCCAGCCTACAAGAAGCAGCAGTACGCCTAAGGAACCCAGTAGCAGACTCTGTTGCCAGCTATTTATTAGGCCTTTGTTAGAGTTTTGACTCTGGTTTGAGTTTGGATTAGAAAGTTTCATGGCTGATAAAACTCATCTGCAGGTAGCTTGCCGCCAATTTTGCGTTTATCCAGTTTGCCCACCTTGGTAAAGAAGGCTTCCAGATCCTGCTGTACCTGATGCGCCGGTTGGCTATTGAGCGGTGAATGTTTTAGCGCTTCGGCAGCACCGGCCACTGGAATATGAGGGAGATATTGATGGGCCAGTTGTGCACAGGCTTGAATATTGTCACGACACCATTGAGTCGCTTGCTGGTAAGCCTGAGTGATGGCCTGGCGTAACTCGGGCTTATCGGCCAGAGCGGAAGTGGACATAATGCCTGCTTGAGGAATGCGCGGTGCTTGCGGGAAGCTCTCTTTCCAGGTTTGGCTGAGATCCAAAGCGCGATATAAAGGACGTTTGCCCTTCTTTTGATTGCGCATCAGCAACATAGAGACGGCGGGCTCCGGCAGTACGGCATGTTCAACCTTACCAGCCAGTAACATCTGCATGGCATTCATACCACTGGCGGCATAATGCAGCTTAAAGCTGGAATCTGCTGGCAGCTGCTGGGCTTCGCTCAGGGTACGAAACATCAGGTCCGGCATATCGTTTTTAAACGGTACCATCAGATCGCTACCGGCAAAGTCTTTCAGACTGTTTTTGTCAGCATCACTACTGATCAGCCATAATAGGCCCCAGACAGAGACGTTCAGCAGACGCACTTCTTGCCCCCGGTTATAAAACATAGCCGCGACATTGGTCGGTACTGCGCTGGCATGCGCCTGACCGCTGACCACCATGGCCCGCATCTGATCCGGGGTTTGCCAGTGACGAAAGCGCACTTTGTCAGCATAAGGAGCCAGAGCCTTGGTTTCTATCATGCGAAACATAGGATAGCTGACCAAAGTTCCAGGACCTGCCAGTACCAGTTCTGGCAAGGGTTTATCGCTGCTGGCATTGAGATTACCAGAGAGGCCGAAGCATAGGCCCAGTAAGCATAAGATCAGGCTGCGCATAAGGTTTATCAGATTCTATTTATATGTTGTGAAATGATAATATTTACTATTTGCGTTATTATTCGATAAGCCTTTGTAAAACCCAATGACATTTGTCACATCGGTCAAAATTGTCTGGCTGTCTGTCGTCTAATTGGTCATCTGATTTGTCACTAATATTTGTTGTAAACAGAGAGCACAAGCACACCATGACCCAGGAATTACTGCTGAGTTATCTACAAAAAGGTTATCTGTTTAATGAGCTGACCGAGCAGGACTTAGCGCCCTTGTTGCAGGTTTCTGAGCTGCGTCACTATAAAAAAGATGACTATCTGTTTTGCTTTGAAGATGAGGCGGAACACTCTTTTCTGGTGGTCTCGGGGCAGGTTACTGTGTACCGCTGGACCCCGGAAGGGGATGAAAAAGTCTTCCATGTCTTTGGTGTAGGCCGTTTGGTGGCCGAGGCGGCGATGTTTATGCGTCATGGCCGTTATCCGATGAATGCCCGCTGTGATGAAGACTCTTCTGTTTACGCTATTCCCCGAGCGGCATTACACCAGATCTGTCTGGATAAACCGGAAGTCGCCCTCAAGCTGATTGAGTCGATGGGGCAGCGTCTGTTTTCTCTGGTCAATCGAGTGGATCAACTATCGGCCAGCAGTGCCGGGCGGCGTTTGGTCAGTTGGATTGAAGATCGCTGCCGAGAGCAAGAGCCACCCTGCCAATTACAAATTTCCCGTCAACAGCTGGCGGTTCAACTAGGCATCGCTCCGGAAACCTTGTCCCGTTTGCTGAATAAATATCGCTCTGCATGCCTGATTGAAGGTCAGCGCGGCCAGTTCCAGGTGGTGGATCTAGCGGGCTTACTGGAACTGGAACAGTTACCGCCGCGAAATAATTAGTCTGACTCGCGACATCAAGTGTCAATTATATGTAAATAATGTAAATAAAAATTAACAAAACCCCTACCTCTGGATGATCATGCCTCGCATACGCGACTGGTTATCATTTGTAATGTAATCCTATTTACGCTTCATCACCTATCATCCTGAGCATTTAAGCCAAGGGGGATTGGGTGTTGTTGTGGTTTAAAGTCTGATTCAGTTTCCTTTCTCTACTGAACGCTGACACAGGTATTGGTGCAAACCAACTATTGTCTGCACATCTGGTAATCGGTTGCGTAACCCGATCGCTGTTTTTGATCATCTTGTTCGATGAATTGTAGGGGCTAAATGCCCACTGGCTTTCTATCTGGAGGATAATTGCAATGCCGAAACACTCACAACGTCTGCATAAACGCCACGCCCTGGGGGCTGCTTTGGTATCCACTCTGGCGGCGACTGGTGCTCAAGCTACCGAGAATATGAATGAAGTGGTTGTTGTGGGTAATCAGCAGGAGATTATGCGCACGGAAGACGGCACTGCGATGAAGATGGATGTTGATCTGAAAGACACCAGCCGTTCTGTTGTCAGTGTCACCAAGGAGTTTCTGGATCAGGCGGCGATCGAAGATGTGGATGGTGCGTTTAATTACGTTGCATCTTTCCGTCGTAATGGTGCGGCCGATCGTACCTTTACCGCTCGTGGTGTCAGAACGCCGATCAGCAATATTATGATCGACGGTATGCGTACCCTGCAGGGTGGTGAAGGTGGTACAGGTTCCCGTATGCCATCCACTTTTAACGCGGATAGCGTGACCTTCCTGCGTGGCCCTGCGGGTCTGCTGTACGGTTCCGGTAGTGCCGGCGGCATGGTGAATATTGTCACTAAAAAGCCTGAAGCCGAGAAACAAACCTCTATTGGCGTATCATCTCGCTCTTATGTGGCCAGTGATGTGGGTTCCTTTGAGCAAAATGGTCTGACGTTCAATCTGGATAGTACAGGCGCAGTAAACAGTGATGAGACGGTGATGTACCGTGTACTGGCGTCTACGGCTCCGGATCGCGATATGTTCCAGCATGGCCGTACGGAAGATGAAAACTTCCTGGATCTGGCGCTGACCTTCAAGCTGTCTGATAAAACCTCTCTGACACCTCGTCTGGAGCATCGTGACCAGGAGCGTACCGGCGGTAGTAGTTACGGTGATGGTCTGGTGGGTGAGTACAGTGATCCAGGCGATCGTGATCGTTATTACGGTAGCCGTGATGACTACGGTAAATTTGAATCACAGACTCTGGGTCTGACACTGGATCACGCCTTTAACGATAGCTGGAAAGCGCGTGCGGTAGTGCGTAAAAACGACAGTGACAGTGATGCGCAGGATCTGTACACCTCAACCAGCTTTGAAGCCCGTGAGGACGGTTATATCGACCGTAAATACGTACGCTCTTCCGGTCGTGATGAGTACAAGGCGTTTGATGCCAATATTGAAGGTAAGTTTAATACCTCAGGCGTGAAACACCATGTGATTGCTGGTGTGAGCTATCTGGATTCAAATGTCGGTTTCTTCCGTTCTTTCCAGAATACAGATGAAGCGCTGGGCATGAACCTGGTGAACAGCGCTAATCCTAATGATCAGACTGTAGGTGCTGTGCCTGAGTGGGATATTCAATACAGTGATCGTCAGCAGCAAGATACCAATATCTATCTGAAAGACCGTATCACTCTGGGTGATGTGACTCTGGTGGCGGGCCTGGCTCATGTGAAACAAGAGCAGGAAGAGGTACGCAGCGGTACTCTTTATAAGGATTCCTACAGTGAGACTCTTTGGGATCTGGGTGCTATCTATGCCGTCACTGAAGATGTGAATGTATTTGCCAACTACAGCCGCTCTTATGATCCGGTCAGTGCCCGTTCTGCGGCTCAGTATGGTAATGGTCAGAGCTATAAGCCGGTTGAAGGTGATAACTACGAAATCGGTGCCAAAGCGTCTCTGATGAATGGCAAGGTTGTACCGGGTATTACTCTGTTCCGTCTGGAGCGTAAGAACAATACCGAGTATGTACGTGTTGATGGTGCCTGGCAGCTGGAACAGAAGAATGGCGTCGGCTTTGTCTCTGAAGGTGTTGAGCTGGATGCGCTGATTATGCCAACGCCAAACTGGAATATGATGGTGAGCTATGCCTATACGGATGCTGCTAATACGTCAGGTGAAGACAAAGGTGTTCAGGCCGATAATACACCGCGTCACAGCTTGGCAGTTTGGAATAGCTACCGTCTGAGTGGTGATCTGAATGCCTTTAAACTGGGTTTAGGTTTACGTCATGAAAGCAAGCGTGCAGACGGTGACAATACTTTACCTTCTTACGTAGAAGCAGATCTGGGTGTTTATTACACCAAGGACAACTGGGATGTATCCATGGTACTGCGTAATGCCTTTGACAAGGTGCGTACCGAAGATGGCGCTAATGGCGACAGCATCGTACTGCCAAATGAGCCACGCTCGCTGAATTTGAGCATGAACTATAGCTTCTAAAATTACGGCTTTTAGCAGTGTACCCTGCTGCATTCTGAAACTGGGCTTTAAGGCTAAATTTTAGAGTCGAGCTTTGAGTTGTGCTTTAGAGCTAAATCATAGAATAGCGGCGAGGTGTTTTATTCGCTAGTTAGGAGAGTTCTCAGGTTGTGACTAGGGAGCTCTCCTGTTTTTGTTTAGGGATCAGGATCTGGCGATAAAGGTTAAGGTGCTGACAGTTAAGATGGCTATAAAAATTGAGCTACAGATAGCCAAGATAGCGATAAAGATAGAGAAATCAAATGATTATAAAGCTGGCAAATGTCCTTAATCCAGAACAACAGCAGCAACTGAAGCAATTTCTGGCGGTTGGTCAGTTTGAAGATGGCCGCAAGACTGCGGGCTGGCATGCCCAAGAGGTAAAACAGAATCTGCAATGGCATGCAGAGAGTGAGCATATGTTGGATGTGAATGACTGGCTGTCGGCTCAACTGGCACAACACAGTGAATTCACTGCTGCGACTTATCCCAAATATATGGCCCCATTTATTATCAGTCGCAGTGAACAGGGTGGTCACTATGGCAATCATATCGATGATGCCTTGATGGGCCACGAGCAAATCACTCGCTCGGATATCTCCTGTACGATTTTTCTGTCTGAACCAGACAGTTATGAAGGCGGTGATCTGGTAATGGACTTTGCCGGTGAACAGTTGAAGTTTAAGTTACCGGCTGGTTCAGCCATCGTTTATCCCAGTACGACGCTGCATCGCGTGGAGCCGGTTACGGCAGGTTGTCGTGAAGTCGCAGTAACCTGGATCGAGTCTTATATTCGCCATGCCAGCCAACGGGAAATCTTGTTTGATCTGGACCAATCCCGCCGGGATGTACTACAGCATCAGGGCAAGTCAGATAGCTTTGATCGCTTAACAAAAAGCCATGCCAACCTGTTGCGAATGTGGGCTGAAACCTAAGGAAAGTAAAGGAAGGCAAAGGTAGATAGGAGCGTTCTGCTTTTCACTCTTGGTTCTGCTTGTGATTGATAGTTGATAGAGGCTGCTTTTACCTACCGAGATCATCTAAAGCCAATGTTCATCCAGGTTAGATAATCAGCTCTAGGTGATGTGGTTTGATAAATTTATTGATAATTATTATTGTTTGTATTGAGTTTTTTATAAAAAGATATAGGCTAGCTCGCTTTTTGTAATTCCACCCCACAACGCACTGCGCAGACAATCAGGTTATACGCTATGAATGCCACGACTCAGGCGACTCGAATTTTAATTGTTGAAGATGATGATACTCTGAGCAGCCAGATCTCTGAGTTGTTGGTTCAACAGGGCTATCAAACTGAGCGTTGTGCAGATGGTCAAAGTGGTTTGACCGCAGCTATCAGCGGTTCTTTTCAATTGATTTTATTGGATGTCCTGCTGCCTGGGTTGGATGGCATTAGTCTGCTGAGTCGTTTGCGTAAGAATCGCCAGACACCTGTGATGATGTTAACGGCTTGTGGCGCTGAGGAAGATCGTATTATCGGTTATAGCCAGGGAGCCGATGACTATCTGGCTAAGCCCTTCAATCCTAAAGAGTTGTTGCTGCGCATTGATGCTATTTTGCGTCGGACCCTACGCCATAAAGATTATTCCAGTCAGCCCCGATATATCGAACATCAGGGATTAACTCTGTGGCGTCATCAATTTAGGGTGAGTTATCAACACGCTGATATTGTGATGACACCGATAGAGTTTAAATTGCTGTGGACCCTGCTGGATCATCAGGGGCAAACGATGAGTAAACCCTATCTGTGTCAGTTGGTACTGGAACGCAGTTATAACCGTCATGACCGTAGCCTGGATATGCATATCAGCAAGATAAGACGTAAGTTGGCTGAAGCGGGGATGGAAGAGAACTTGATTCATACGGTGCACGGCAAAGGATATCGTATTCAATGAAACAGCGTTTACTGTGGAAACTGATCGCTATCCTGGCGGTATCGACGGTACTGATCTTTTGGCTGGTCACAGAACTGCATACTGTGATCGAAAAGCAGATGAGCCAGATCTCAGATATTCATCAGCAGGAACTGCGAGAGTACGGTAAACAGGCGGAGGCACTTTATCTGGCGGGTGATCATGCTGAGCTGGAACAGTGGCTTACCGAGCTGGAGCAAAAAGAAAATACCTGGGTAGCGGTCATCAATATGGAGCTGGAAGCGACTTCTGCTCCTCAGGGGCTGCCCGCAGGTTTTGTTGAGCGTCGTACCATCGGTCATCGAATGGAGTGGGGCGTGCATCTGCATTACCAACAAAATCCCTTGATTGATATCCCCTTCTCGAATGTCAGTACGCGTCTTGTGCTGCGTTTACCACAACGTATGCGCCCCGGACAGTTCTGGTTAATCAGCCATATTTTATTGTCTTATATTCTGCCGTTAACCCTGATGGCGATTATTGCGGCCTACATCTATCGTCATGTGATGCAACCGCTGTATCAATTACAGAAAGCTACGGATCGTTTTAGTGAAGGCGATTACAGTTGCCGCACTCAACCGGGTATTGGTAAGCGCAATGATGAGTTGGCCGCGTTGGCAAAAAGCTTTGATCATATGGCCAATCAAACGGAGCAATTGCTGACGACTCAGCGTTTGTTGTTAACAGATTTGTCTCATGAACTGAGGACTCCGCTGGCCCGGATCAGTATGGCAGTCAACAATGAGCACTGTCAGAAGCTGCAGGAAGGTCAGTGTGCCCGGATTGAACGGGAAGCCGGTTTAATGAAGCGTCTGGTGGAAGATACGTTGACGCTGGCATGGTTGGAAACGGCTAATCCGCAGTTGGATCAGGAAGAGTTGGATCTGTGTGATCTACTGCACTCTATTGTCGAAGATGCGCAGTTTGAATATCCGGATAAAAAGTTGAGTTTGCAGCAACCGGTCAGCGCTTTAATTCAGGCCAGTAGCAATATGGCCATTGGCCAGGCGGTAGAAAATTGCATTCGTAACGCCTTAAGGCATACACCAGATGATGGTGAGGTACAGGTTCGTTTACAGGCGATGGATAATGATTTTGTTATCTCTATTGCGGATCAAGGGCCGGGTGTTCCAGAAAGCTTGTTAAAGGATATTTTTAAACCTTTTGTCCGGGTCGATAAGGCTCGGGATCGCAACGCAGGGGGCTTTGGCCTGGGTTTACCTTTAGCCAAACGTCATCTGGAAGCGGTGGGCGGTAGTATTCAAGCGCATAATCAAGCTGAGAGCGGTTTGTGTATGACGATCTGCTTGCCTCAGAGTCGTCAGCGTTCCGTAGCTGCCGCAGATCAGGTGTAGTCCTTTTTCCCCTTGGTCTGGGCTTCTTCTTTTTTCCTCACTTTCTCTCCTCTTTTTTTCTATTGTGCTTGCTGATAAAGGCCCGTGTTTGCGCCTTTATCAGTGGCTTTATTTTAGTCTTTACTTTTTTATTGGTCCTTTGCTTTTTATAGGTCTTTGGTTGCTAACCCTTTGGCTTACTTCTGTTGGTCGGTGTTGGAGTGTGTGACTTTGCCTCCATCTGACGATATAGCCCCTTGCCTGATCCCTATATCATAGCGTTTAGTTCAGAGTGACTGGAGAGAATGAATATGTTGATGGTTAAGCTGTTGGCTGCATCCCTGTGTTTGGTGTCCAGCCTAAGTTGGGCGGCTGAGCATACGGTTGAAATGAAGAATCGCGGTGAGGGTGGTTCTATGGTGTTTGAACCGGCTGTATTGCATGTGGATGTGGGCGATACGGTTCATTTTGTACCGACTCAACCTGCTCATAATTCTGCTTCTGTGGCTGGCCTGATTCCTGAGGGTGCAACCCCGTGGAAGGGCGGCATGAACCAGAAGGTATCGATCACTGTGGATAAGGAAGGTGTTTACGTCTACCAGTGTGATCCTCATTCCATTATGGCAATGGTGGGGGTTGTGGTAGCGGGGAAACCTGTCAACCTGGAACGGATCAAATCTGATTCTGCCGCGCTGCAATCGAGCTTTTTACGTAACAAAAAGCGTCTGGGTAAATACCTGACTCAGATTGATCAGAGTGTCGCACAAGCGAATTAAGATTGGCTCAAGTTACTGAACCTGTTTCAGGCTGTTCTACCCTGCTCGGGTAGAGCATGTTTGCTTTAATCAGTGCTATTTGGGGTACAAATACTGATTTCTGTCTGCTTTGTCTTTTGTATCACCCTGCTATGTTAAGCGGTAAAACTTTGGCCCGTATCTTAGGATGCGGGCTTTTTTTGTGCGCTGGTTTGGCTCTCTCTTACAAATAGAGGCATATGGCTAAGAAGCAGTTAGAAAAGAAGAGGAAATAGCAGAGGCAAAAATGGCATGGATAGATAGAGTCGAAAACTAAAACGATAGGCAAAAAAAGAGGCCGCCAAGGCGGCCAGACATGGCAAGTTCCCTTATACAGGGAGACTACGCCGTTCCCAGGGAGTTGGAACGAACCCAGTACTTCATCCTAGCAACGTCACGGCTTATCTGATGTACAGATAAACTTTCTCGCAATTTTTCAGCTTCACAGCTGTGATCTTCCACTATCGTGTCTCAACAGCTTACAACAAACACTGGCAGAGAAGAGCTGCACTGCCAGCGATGGCCCAGTACTCGATACGAACCCAGTACCACAATGAAGACAGTACTTGAAATGACACTTTACGCTTTGGCCCTGAAGATGGCAGACAGGGTCTTGTAACCGAGTCCTTTCAAACGCTGATCAACAAGCTTTTAACCGGGTTAGCACATTAACAGTTAACAAGATAACCACGGGCGCCAACAGGTAACCTTTGGCATCTGACTTAGGCTAAGCAGACGCGAATACCTGAAGCATCTGAAAACGCTAACCTACCTGTTTTAGTTTAGTCGCATTTTGCAGATGTTTACGACTTAATTCCAAAAAACGCGGCGTTAAGCCTGCATCTTCATAAATGGGGTCGCCCTCTTCGTCCAGTGTCGCAACCTTGGTCCCTTTTTCGTAGGGAAAGCTATTTTCAATCTCATCCAGGGCGGCTTTAATCAGGTCGGTCAGTATCAGTTCGGTTGGCCGTCGTGGGAAAAGATCAGCCAGGGCTTTCAGACGAGCGGCATCTTCGACTGGCAGATGAACACTGAACTCCTCTTCTGTTATCTCTCCGGCTTCTTTTGTTTTCCACTCATGGACGAGTTGATTAAAGCGCATAAGCATATCCCCCGAAAAATCAGCAGATACCTGATGATGCAAGATGATCGATACCTGCCACAGTCATTGTTGAGCCCCATTTCGTTGGGCCCTTTTAACACTGTAGCAACAAATTAGTGGCTTTATCCTAAATGTGGTCAAAATTTAGCAAACTCGCCCGTAACTTAACTGCAGCTTACCCGCACCTCGCCCGTACATATGGGGGCAATACTAAGGGTTGTCGCAGTAAAAACTAGAGTTTGAACTCTGAATTGATCGATGCAGGATTGATTCCGCAAGATGATTTTCTGATTAGGCTTGACCATAGCGTGTTGTTTACGTGCGTTATTTGTTGGTAATGTAGTAAGTAAGTCCTGTTTATCATGGAGGTAGCCTGTGAATCGACTGCATGAATCCTTGCGAGAAAATGTACGCGAACTGGGGGACTCTCTGGGTCAGACCATAGATCATCATCTAGGGTCAGAGTTCTTAGAAAAGATTGAAACCATCCGTCAATTGGCTAAAGCAGACCGTGTGGGTGATTACTCCGATAATAATCTGCAGGAGTATCTCTCGGGTTTATCGGATGATGAGTTACTGCCCGTGGCTCGCGCGTTTAACCAGTTTTTGAATCTGGCCAATATTGCGGAACAGCACTACCGTGCGCGTTTTCGCAAAACCGAAGATTATCAATCCGTTGATCAGCAATCTCTTTACACCTTATTCAGTCATCTGACTTCAAGCCATGTCCAGCCCGATGATATCTGGCAAACCATCCGTGATATGCGTATTGATCTGGTGATGACGGCTCACCCTACTGAGGTAAACCGGCGTACTTTGATCCAGAAATACGATGCCATTGCTGACGGTCTTAATGAGCTGGATAACTCAGACCTCTATCTGGATCAAAAGCAGAAGATCAAAAGTCGCATCCGCCAGATGATTGAACAGGCCTGGCATACGGACGAGATCCGTAATAAACGCCCAACTCCGGTTGATGAAGCCAAATGGGGCTTTGTGGTGATCGAAAACTCCCTGTGGCAGGCAGTACCAGAGTTTTATCGCCACCTGGATGAAGCCTTGCAGGAAGCAACGGGGCGCAAGCTACCTCTGGATTGTTCACCGATCCGTTTCTGCTCCTGGATGGGAGGCGATCGGGACGGTAACCCGAATGTGACCGCCAAGGTGACCGAAGAGGTCTTGCTGTTGGCACGTTGGATGGCTGCGGATCTGTATCTGCGTGATGTGGACCAGTTGCTGCATGAGTTATCCATGTGGCGTTGTAATAAAGAATTACGCGCTAAGGTTGGCAGTACTTCTGAACCTTATCGTGTGTTGTTACGTCGTTTGCGTAAACGGCTACGGGTGACCCAGGACTGGATCGAAGAGCAGTTGGAGGGTGAAAACAAAGAGCAACAGCCACCAAAAAAACTGCTGACCTCCAATGAGGAACTGCTGGAACCGTTGAAGATGTGCTATCGCTCATTAAAAGAGTGTGGCATGGAGACGATTGCGAATGGTCCATTGCTGGATACCTTACGTCGCGTTAGCTGTTTTGGTCTTAACCTATTGAAACTGGATATTCGTCAAGATTCTGGTCGTCACGAAGCCGTGATGATTGAGCTGTGTGAAGCCCTGGATCTTGGGGATTATGCCTGTTGGAATGAACAGGAGCGTCAACAGTTTCTGTTAACGGAGTTACGCAGCCGTCGACCTCTGATACCACAGGATTGGCAAGCATCGCCTGAAGTGCAGGAGGTGATCGATACCTGTCGCGTAGTTGCGAAACAATCCCCGGATGCTTTAGGCAGTTATGTGATTTCCATGGCTCATAAGGCGTCTGATGTCTTAGCCGTGCAGCTACTGTTAAAAGAGTGCGGTTATCCTCATCCGATCAATGTGGTGCCGCTGTTTGAAACCCTAAGGGATCTGGATAATGCCGCTGATGTGATCAATAACCTGCTGCGTATTGAGTGGTATAAAGATCGCACGCAAGGCGAGCAGGAAGTGATGATCGGTTACTCCGATTCTTCCAAAGATGCAGGGCAGCTGGCCGCAGCTTGGGGCCAGTATCGGGCTCAGGAAGAGCTGGTGCAGGTGTGTCGTCGTCATGGTATCCATCTGACCCTGTTCCATGGTCGTGGCGGTACGGTCGGTCGTGGTGGTGGCCCGGCTCGTTCGGCGATTCTGGCGCAGCCACCGGGTTCAGTAAACGGTAGCTTAAGAGTAACTGAGCAGGGCGAGATGATTCGCTTTAAGTTTGGTCTGCCTGAGATCGCTCAGCGTAGTATGGAGATCTATGTGTCTGCGGTGCTGGAGGCCACTCTACAGCCGCCACCCGCAGTTAAACCTCAATGGCGTGAGCAGATGAATACTCTGGCTGGGCGTGCTCTGAAGAGTTATCGCACTCAGGTACGGGAGGATCCTGATTTTGTACCTTACTTCCGTGCGATTACCCCGGAGCAAGAGCTGGCGAAACTGCCATTGGGCAGTCGTCCTGCGAAGCGTAAGGCCAGTGGCGGTGTGGAGAGCTTGCGTGCTATTCCATGGATCTTTGCCTGGACTCAGATTCGTCTGATGCTACCGGCTTGGCTGGGCAGCGATAAGGCATTGGGTGAAGCGCTGGAAAATGATGGACTGGAATTGATGCGTGAGATGATGACCCAGTGGCCGTTCTTCAGTACCTATATGGATATGCTGGAGATGGTACTGACCAAGTCTGATGCAGAGGTGGCAGAGTACTATGAACTCAAACTGGTACCAGGTCCTTTAAGACCCTTGGGATATGAATTACGCCAGCGTCTGAATCAGCTGAAGCAGACAGTGCTAACCATTCGTGACCAGGAACATCTACAGGAACATATGCCATTAATTGCAGAAGCGATCAGAGTGCGCAATCCTTATATAGATCCCTTACATGTTTTACAGGCAGAGCTGTTATTGCGAGACCGAGATCATCCGGGGAATCCATTGGTGGAACAAGCCTTGATGGTCACTATGGCAGGTATTGCTGCCGGGTTAAGAAATACAGGCTAAAGGACTGTCTGCGACAATAAAAAGCGTATACCGGGCTGTGCCCGGCCAGGAGGCCGTTATGTCAGATGCAAACTCAGTGATGCAGCACCCGTTAGTTGAGAGGGCCAGGGAGTTTGCCTCTGATGCCCATGGTCGACACGAGCAGGTTCGTCGTTATACCAATGAAGCCTATATTGTGCATCCTCAGGCAGTGGTGGAACGGGTGGCTCGGGTATTACCCGATCCTATCGTGTTAGCGGCAGCCTGGTTGCACGATGTTGTTGAAGATACTGAGGTGGAGCTCACAGAGATCGAGCTGATCTTTGGCCTTGAAGTGGCTGCGTTGGTTGAGCAGTTGACGACAGGGCCCCATCCTCCCCATCTCAGTCGTGAGCAGCGCAAACAGAAGGATCGTGAACAGCTGCATGCCGCCTGCACAGCTGCTAAAACGATCAAGTTGGCAGATATTATTGATAATACCCACACTATTACTGAGCGAGATCCTGAGTTTGCAGCACTCTATCTGCCAGAAAAACGCTGCATGTTACAGGTGTTGGTGAAAGGTCACCCGGAACTTTACTCTTTGGCAGAACAGATCATTGAACAGGGATTGCAGCAGCTGGATCTGCTGGAGCAGAGCAACCCCTATGAGGATGGTTAGCGTCGCTGATATTGAATGGGCTTACACTTTTGAGTGAGAGTTTCTGGTGAATCTCTTTATTCTGAGCCCATTCATGACAAGTTCGTTTTAGATCGAGTCCGTTCAGGCCGAGTCCATTCAGACCGAACCTATTCAAATCTAACCTAATGGAAGCGGGCCAGTACCGCTTCATATACCGCTTGGTTTTCTGGTGCCGCAATGCCTAGTTTCTTGGCTTGTTGCAATAGATAGCCGTTGATATATTCGATTTCGGTACTTTTACCTTTCAGCGTATCTTGCAGCATAGAGGAGCGATTCTGTGCGGTGCCATCGATTACACTTCTGGCCAGACCAAATACGCCTTGCTCCGGCAGGGCCAGCTCTAACGCTTCCATTACAGCTTCAGTTTCCTGACACAAACGTTCCACACGTTGCAGATGCTGAGGTTCGTTCAGTTCACCGTTCAGGCATTGATCCAGTGCGGTCAGGCCATTAATGGCGATATTGATCGACAACTTATTCCACAGAGCCTGGTTAATATCCGGGCAGGCTTCAATCACCAGATCCATCTGCATCAACTGAGCGATCACATCTTGTTCAACCGCTTTGCCTTTCTCGTTCAAGGCACCGATACGACTCAGGCCCTGACCGGCATGAATTACATGGCCTGGCTCGGTACGGTAAGCACCATCAGTAATACAGGCGGCAATAATGGCGTAATCGTTGTAGGCATCCGCCACGGCTTGCTGCGCACCCATACCATTTTGCAAAACCAAAATAGTGGCATCATCGGCCAGTGCGTGAGCGATACCGGCGACAGCATCTAAAGCGTCTGGTGCTTTAGTGGCGATAATTAACTGCTTAATGGAACCCGGTGCACAGTTTTCAGCACAGCTGAGTTTCGCTTGAAAGGGTTCTGCTGTTTCGCTCTGAAAGCGAGTCAGGCTCAGACTGTCCGGTGCCGCAACACCGCTTCGGTGGATCAGTGTGATATCGAAACCGGCCCGGCTCAGATAGCCACCCCACAGGCAACCCAGAGATCCGGCTCCCAGTACTGTCCATTGTGTTTGAGTCATCTAATTTATCCAGTTGGCAGAAACAGGGGCGCAAGTATAATGCTTTCAAAGCAAATTATTAAAGGAGACATTAGATGCCATCTTTTGATGTTGTGTCTGAGCTGGACATGCACCAGGTGACAAATGCTGTAGATCAATCCAACCGTGTAGTGGGTAACCGCTTTGATTTTAAAGGGGTTGATGCCAAATTTGTTCGTAAAGACAATGTAGTTGAAGTGATCGCTGAAGCGGAATTTCAAGTCAAACAGATGCTTGAAATGTTACAGGCAGAACTGATCCGTCGCGAAGTGGATGTGAAGTGTATGGACGTGGGCGATGTAGTGGAAAGCGGGAAAACTGCACGTAGCATCGTGACGTTACAGGAAGGCATCGACGCTGATACGGCACGTAAGATCGTGAAAATGATTAAAAATGCCAAGTTGAAAGTACAGGCAGCCGTTCAGGGTGAACAAGTGCGTGTGACTGGTAAAAAACGCGATGATCTGCAGCAGGTGATTGCCCTGCTACGTCAGTCTGAGCTGGAGGTGCCGCTGCAATATCAGAACTTCCGTGACTGATATCTGTTGCTGATCTATATGGTCAGGTTTGGGCTGATAGGATTAAGTGTTACCTGTCAGCCTTAAACAGAACTATAACTTGCCTGTGTATTAAATCTCTAAGGGTTCTATTCCCCGCCGCTTGCGGCGGTAACTAATCAACATACTCCTCTTCGCGAAGCGAATTCGAGCTTAAGCGAGAAGGCTTGCCGCGGGGTAGTTGATTAGAGCCATGATTTTCAGTGAAGGCTATAACACAGAGTAGAGCATCAAACTGGCTGCAGCCCCTGAGGATAACTGGCACCGCAGTTGTAAAAATCCTTGTATATAGCTGCCCTGCAAATAACGACTTTCATATATCCACAAGCTGATAAAGGACAGCGCTGCTATAGGATGCCAGTAACTGAAAGGTATTAGTAACCATAGCCAGGCCCATAACATAGCACCTAACGCAATAATGGTTACATGGGCTGGCAGATCATCCTTTAAACTTGCTTGCCATAAAATCCCGCCTAAAAAACTAAAAATCAGTGCCGCATAGCTCAGTAGCCAGTGTTCGGCATTGGAATAACCACTGAGTGCCAGCAAACTGAGTCCGACAAAAGGAATGAGTCCGGCGTAACCGGAGTAGCATTGTAGCTGAGTCATTATCTTGATCCTGAAATCACTTTTATTCTTAAGCTGCAGCTGTTTTTAAGTCGCGGTTTTTCTTCGCTGCATTGGATTGAACAGGTCTTAACTGTTTGTATTTTTATGCGTGTTTTCTATAAGCGGGAATGTCCTATTTGGATCATGGCAATAGGATTTAGTGGATTCGGGCTATTTAAGCCAGGTGATAATGTTTATCATCTTAGCATTGCCTTATTGGACTCTGTTGAGCTGAGAGAAAAGGAATAAGGAATAATTCAAGTTAGCTACAAGAGCGATAAAAAGGAGTGATAAATGGATAAGGACACCGAGCAAGGAGATCATAAGGACGACGTTATGGATGAACAAAACAAGACTCAAGCTGGAGCACAAACAAACCGTTCGGGAGCCTGGGGGGCTCAAGGTGGGCAAAGCAAAACGGGGGCGATCAAAAAGCTGTTTTCAGGTGGTGGTTGGCATCCTGGCAAGTTAGTACTGCCCTTTTTTGTGGTACTGGCATTGTATGTTGTAGCCCAGAAATCAATCTTTTATGCGGAACCGGGTTATGTTTATCACGTGCGTACTCTAACGGGCCAGGAGCATGTGGTGTCTGATGTGGGTTATCAGTTTTACCTCTGGGGTCGTTGGAACGCCTGGAAACGTGCGTTAACGGTTCAATCGGTACGTGGTGGTACGGAAAACCTGCAATATGCAGAAGTGGAAGCGAGTGAAACCAGCGTCAGTATGCCACCGTTGAATATTATGTTTCTGGATCAGGTGGATGCGGACTCAGAAGCCACCGTGCGCTTCTCTATCCCGACCGATAATGATGGCTTTTTACAACTGGCCCATGAATACCGGACCCCGGAAAATCTGTTAAGAACGGCGCTGATTCCAGCTTTTAAGGAAACGTTACAGGCAACCGCTTCGTTAATGAGTGCCGAAGAGTATTACAGCGGTGGTCGTACGGAGTTTAACAGCGAGTTCGAAAATCAGATGAATAATGGGGTTTATCTGGTGCGCCGTGAAGAGCTCAAGGTGTCAGTGAGTCGTCCTAAATCCACTGCTAATGCGGCTTTAGGCGTGAATCAGGAAGATTACGGCGATGAGTCTAAAACTACGTTTGTGGTGCGTAAAGTGTTGGATGAGACCGGAGCGCCTAAGCGTAAGCTGCAGAAATTTACCTCGTTTGGTATTGCCGTTGTGGATGCTCGTATCACCAATATGACGCCCAATAGCCGCTTTGTTGAACGTATGCAGTTAAAGCAAAAAGCTTCGGCCGAACGTGCTATTGCCCGTGAACAAAGAGTACAAGAGGAAGAGCAGCGTCTACTGGCGATTGCTCGAGGTGAGCGGGAAGTAGCAGAGCGCCAAGCTCAGGCCAAGGTAGAGCAGATTCAGAAAACCACAGAAGCAGAGACAGATAAGCAACTGGCGTTAACAACGGCTGAAAAGCTGCGTCAGCAAGCGGTGATTGAAAAAGAGACTGCTCAGGTGAATCTGGAAAAAGCGCGTATCGAAGCAGAAACTCAAAGAACGCTGGCGGATGCGGAAGCCTATCAGAAGCGGGTCATTCTGGAAGCCGATAATGCCTTGGCGGATAAACTAAAAGCCGAGATCGAAATCCAAAAAGTGTGGGCTGAAGCCTTTGCCAAGCGTCAGGTCCCGACTACAGTGTTTGGTGGCGCTGAAGGCGGTGCCCCAGTTGGCGCAGATGGTGAAGTGAAAGCCTTTATGCAGTTAATGACCTTGGATGCTGCTAAGCGTCTGAACTATCAGCGTGATATTGTGGGCAGTGCTCAATAATTGAGTGTATCTGTGGCCAAAGAGAAGCCTGGCTGTAATATGGTGGGTTTTTCCTTTGGTTACAATTAAAAGCAAGCGGTATATGTTTGCTAAAATCAAAAAACAGGGTTCATCTTTTGTAGGCATTTGAGCAGTGTCTGTTGCTCATTATCATCCAGTTGATTGCATAGGCTTTGGGTCAATTCCAGATGTTTAGCATCATGTTCTCGATAGATTTCGTGGCCTTGATCCGTTAGTCGGATCAAAAAGGAGCGTCGATCTGATTCATGAGGTTGACGTTCAACTAAACCAGCCGCCGTCAGTTTATCCACCTGTACCGTTAACGTACCAGTAGTGATGGCCAGTCGTTCTGCTAATTCCTTCATTCGCATCGCGCCAAAAGTACCCAGTACTTCCAGGGTATGGATTTGAGCGAGGGAATAGGGTTGGCTTTTGACAACCCCATGTTCCCAAGCAGAAAGCCTGTCGTAAAACTCAATAATGGCACGGTTGAGCGGTTCTTTATCCTGCACGATTTATCCCGGACTTGTCATTTTGCTCCTATGACCCTGCACTCTATTAGCCAGTTTGGCATCATCTCTCAGGTATCATGGCATTGATTAATCTCTATGGTGAGATGATGCAGTTTATCGAATTTCCTCAGCATTTTCTTGTATTCATCTGTTGCCAGTGGTTCATGGCTGACGACAGAAATAATGGCGGCATAATGATCAGCACTGATCTTCCAGATATGAATATCACTAACCTTGAGATCTGATTCGCGCTCTAATGTGCTCACGATATCATCTTGATAACCTGGGGCGATATTGCAATCCAACAGTATAGGGCTGGTTTGCTGAATCAGACCCATAGCCCAGCGGGTAATAATTACTGCGCCGACGATACCCATCAGAGCATCCATCCAGTTCCAGCCGTAGTATTTGCCTAATAGCAGGGCAAAGATCGCCAATACAGAAGTCAGTGCATCGGCCATAACATGAAAATAGGCGGCTTTTAGGTTGTAATCCTGATGTTTCTCCGAGTGTTCGTGATGCTCATGGCTGTGATGATCATGCCTATGGTTTTGATGATTGTGATGATGAGAATGTCCGTGGTGGTGACCATGATGGTGATGGTCATCCTTAAGCAGGAAAACACTGATCACATTCACAATAAGACCGATTATCGCCACCATAATAGCTTCATCAAAGTGAATGGGCTGGGGTGAAAAAAAGCGATGTACAGACTCCGCCATCATGATCAAGGCGACTAAACCCAGAGCGATCGCACTGGTAAAACCTCCTAAAACGCTGACCTTTCCCGTACCAAAAGAGAATGACTTGTCATGAGCATGACGGCGGGCATAACGGTAGGTAAACAGAGTCAGAATAAAGGCTGCTGCGTGTGTTGCCATATGCCAACCATCGGCCAATAAAGCCATAGAACCAAACACAGTACCCGCAACAATTTCTGCCACCATGGCGACCAGCGTCAGAATCAGCACATACCAGGTTCTTTTTTCACCTTGATGATTATGAGGAATAAAGTCGTGCTGATGTTGCCATTTATTCATGGAATGAGAGTGCATTGTAAACAGTGTCCTTTTATTTTGATTATCAAACTAAATAATAGATTGTTTGATAATCAAAATAAATATTTAAAACAGAGCCCCGTACTATCAGGAGATTTTTTTGCCTCTTAAGATCAGGCCTTGGCAAGTGATTATGCACAGAAACAAGATGTTATAAGCCTTGAATGAAATGGAGGGAGAGGTGGACATCAGGTGTGTCAGTTTTTGATCAGCAGTTGCTTACAATTTTTACAAAACAAGCTATTGATAATCATTCTCGTTAAAAGTATCTTGTGCCCCATTATTGAGCATGACGTCATATGTCCGCCCTTATATTGTCTGGTCTTCTTATGATTAGAAGAACTGTTTCTAACGTTTTATTGCTGAAATCAGCAAGGAGTGTGCGATGTCTTCTGGGATACGAAGCTGGTCTCTAACACGACAACTGAGTGCCGGTACCTTTATTCTTATTTCAATCATTATGGCTGTTTTTTTGTTAGTGCTGGGAAAACAGACCAGTACGATCATGAATGAGACGGTGCATGATGGGCAGCGTAATCAGACCCATGCTCTGGCCGCACAGCTTAATGGGACCTATGCCAATATCCTGAAAAATACGGAACGTTTGGCTTCGACCTTTCAACAGCTGTATCCCGATAATCTGGATATTAATCGCAATCAGACACTAAAAGTGGGGCGTTATGATGCACCTGTCATTACTCATAATGGCGAATTGGTCAATCTGAACTTTGATCAGGTGGATAAATTTGCCCGTATGACCGGCGGTAATGCCACGGTATTTATTCGCTATCGGGATGATTTTTTACGCGTGACCACGTCACTGAAAAATGCTCAGGGTGAACGGGCGATCGGTACTTTGTTGGGTAAGAAACATCCGGGCTATCAACAGCTGATGGCGGGTAAAGCCTATATGGGAGAAGCCCATCTGTTTGGCACGGATTATATGACGAAATACACGCCTGTGATTGGGCGTAATGGTCAGGTGCAGGCAATTTTATACGTTGGTTTGCCTATCTCTGATGTGATGCAGGCACTTAGAGAAAACCTGAATATGTTAACTCTGGGGGAAACCGGTTATGTCGGTTTGGCATACCGTAAAGCAGGGGCTAATCAGGGTAAGTTATTAGCCCACCAAACCGCGCAGGATAAAACCCTAAAGCAGGAGTATGGGACTCTATTAGGTGGTCAGCTGTCCCGTTTGGTAGAGCAGAACTCTGGGGAGATGGCTTTTGATATTAATGGTCGTCACGCCTTTATGACCTTTGCCAGTACTGGTGGCGGTGATTGGACGATCTTTTCGGTGAGTTATCAGGATGAGTTTGCTGGACCGTTAAATACGTTATTGGCTGAGATCGCGGCTGGTGCTCTATTTGCAGCCTTGGGATTGGTTCTAATTCTGAGCGCTTACCTGAATTTAACTCTGAAACCAGTGAAGAGGATGCGCGATCTGATGCATCGTATCGGTGAAGGAGATCTGACACTGCGTTTCCAGCTGCAAGGCGGAGATAACAGCCGTAATGAGCTGGATCAGCTCAAGCGCAGTTCTAACGAGATGCTGGAGCAATTTTCTTCCATTATTGCCCGAGTGCGTAATACCGGGGATGAACTGGCCGCAACTTCTCAGCAGGTTGCCAGCACCAGTTCGGTGATGCAGGACGTAGTGTATACCAGCCGTGATGAAACCTCTCAGGTCTCTGTTGCAATTGATCAGATGGCGCTATCGGTGGAAAGTGTTGCGGCGAATGCGGTTGCGGTATTCGAGGATACCGGCGTGACGGCTGAACTCTCAGCCAATGGCAGCGCGGTGATGAATAATATCCAATCGGTGATTGGTGAGTTGCAGCAAGAGTTTAATCAGGCTTCCTCTCGTATTGATCAGCTGGAAAAAGACAGCGAAGAGATTGGAAAAGTGGTGGATGTGATCTCTGCGGTTGCCGAACAGACTAATCTATTAGCACTGAATGCGGCTATTGAAGCGGCGCGAGCAGGTGATCAGGGACGAGGCTTTGCCGTAGTCGCAGATGAAGTACGTACCTTGTCATTACGCACTCAGCAAGCGACTCAGGAGATTCAGGAAGTGGTCAGCAAGCTGCAAGCCAATTCCCGTATCGCCACCGAGCAGATGCAGCAGGGCGTACAGCAAGTGATGCATTGTGTCGGGCAGGTGGGTGAAGCGGGTCAGGTGTTAAGCCAGATCCGTGAAGCTGCAGATCTAGCCCGCACCCGCATGCATAATGTGGCTCAGGAAACCGAAGAGCAAAGTGCCGCCGCGCTGCAGATTCGTGATAATGGTGTATCCCTGAAAACCTCTGCTGAGCAGATGTCGGGTCAAGCGGAAGAAAATGCTTCAGCGGGCCGTATGATTGCGGAACATGCCAATCTACTGCGTCAGCAAGTGGCGCATTTTAGCGTGTAAGTTTAGTTCTGGCTTAGCCGGTTAATTGCTTAATTCCAGTTCAGGTTCCAATTCTAATTCCAAGAGAAAGAGAAAGAGAAAGAGAAAGAGAAATAGAAGTATAAATGGAAATAGGAGGGCTGTTTTTACAGCGCTCCTTCCAACTTCAGCAACTTCTCTTTCTGCTCGACCCCTCCGGCATAACCGGTTAATTTGCCATTTTTCCCGATTACACGATGGCAAGGCACGATAATAGAGATCGGGTTTTTGCCATTGGCTAAGCCTACTGCACGTACCGCCTTTGGATTGCCGATGGCGTTGGCCAGATCCTGGTAGCTCCAGGTTGCTCCAAAAGGGATTTGTGTCAGTGCATGCCAAACCTTTTGTTGGAATTCGGTGCCTGTTGCAGCTAAGGGCAGATCAAAATTTTGTCGTTGTTCGGCAAAATACTCCTGACACTGCTGAATCGCTTGTTGCAAAATAGGGTGATCATCTTTTTCTATACCAAGATCATCAGGTTTAGTCGTAAAGGTGGGTAGCCATAACCCCATCAGCCCTTGGTCATTAGCCTGTAGTGTTAATAATCCCAGCGGACTCTGCCAGTGACTGTAGTAGCTCTGTGGTACGGCTTTTTTTGTGGTTTTCATTACAGTTTTCTTAGTCGCTTTTCTGGTGGATTTATTAGCCGTATTGGTCTGGGTTGATGTTGTCATTGTTTGGCTATCCTGATTGGAGATATTGTACTGGTGCGTGTTAATCGATTGAGGGCTAAGCGTCTGAGCACCGGAGTCTGCCAGTGTGTTGTAGTACTGCCAACACTGGAAGGTAGCGTAACTACCCCAAGGAGAAAGTTGTTTAATATCAAATGGTTCTGATCTGTTGTTGATTACACTGAGTGCTTTTTTGATAACCAGATCACCGGCCAGAAAGTGATCCGGTTCTGATAAGCCACGAATACAGGCATACTGAATCGTCCAAGGACCGATGCCTTTAATCTGCTGCCATTGGCTGGGATGTTTGTCGGGGTGATCCAGCATATACCGGGCAAAGGCTTTTAATGTCTCTTTACGGCTATTGGGCAGTTTTAAAAAGCTTAAATCACTGGCAGCGATCCATTCCGGTTTAGGGAAAATTAATAACGGATTATCGTGTGCCGATGATTGAGCATTTGAGCTCTGATTAAGTTGCTGGGTCAGCTGGTTAAGGTGAGTTATCGCGGCTTTAATGGATACCTGCTGACCCAGAATTGCACGAATACCGGCCTCCCAAATATTCCATACTCCTGGGATTCGAATACCAGGAGTGATCATCCCTGCCAATCCATTCTGTCTGAGATGCTGTTCGATACTACTTAGATCACTATCCAGATCCAGCATACGGCGGATCTTCTGCATCAGAGCATTAAGTGCCCGAATATTGCTTAACGTAAACTCCACTTGTAAGCTCTGTTCATCCTGCTGACTGACTTTAAACCATCCCTCGGCCTGTTCTAGCTGGAAACTTCTTTGGTAGCTGGTGCCATCAACGAATTCAATGCCTTTGATGGCCCGTAAACGGTAAAAGTCCAGCATATGTTGCCAGTTGAAAGGTGGCCGGACCCTAAGTGTCAGTTGATGGCGGATCTGTTCTTTCTGAGATGGTTGAGGGAATTGACCATGCTGGGAATATTGGGCCATTTCAGAATTGAAGTGTTGATCTAATAGCCAATCTGACTGGTTTGTCTCAATCTCTTTTTTTGTACTTTTTCTAATAGTACTGGGCGTTAGTTTCAGCACTTTCTGAAACGCATCATTAAAGCGACGAATACTATTAAAACCGCTGGCCAGGGCGACATCACTGATACTCATATCGCTATGATGCAGCAACTGTTTAGCAAACATCAGCTGATGATATTGGGCATACTGTTTTGGGGAAACGCCCAACTGTTCGGTAAAGAGTTTACGCAGATAGCGATCACTGATGCCCAGACGCAAGGCAAACTCTTCCAGATTCTGCTGTTGCAATGCCCCTTGTTCAATTAAGCGAATCGCCCGTTGCAGAGTAGTGGCGGTGCCCAGCCAGGCCCATGAACCCGGTGCACTATCTGGTCGACAACGCAGGCAAGGTCGATAGCCAGATTGTAATGCCTGAGAGGAGTGGAAAAAGTACTCCACGTTTTCTTCTTTGGGTGGTGTTGCTGGGCATACGGGGCGACAGAAGATTCCGGTAGTCTTGACCGCAATAAAAAACAAACCATCAAAACGACTGTCTCTGGCCAAACGGGCACTGCGACATTGCTCTGGACTAAGTGTGTTTGCTGATACTGAATGGGTCATGAGTACTGGCATCTTTATTTGTCGGATGGGTTTTATCTGCCTTCAGTATACGTAGCTCAGAGGTAGAAACTGGCCATTTTCGGAACTGATGCACTATTGGGATGATAAAGCAGGGATAGATACAGAGATAGGTATAGGGGAAAAGTTCTGAGGTGTTGGATGCATTACACCTTTTATTACTTCTCTTGCAGGTCAGTTCGCCTTAGTTAAGCCATACTTAAACAGGTGAAGCAATCATTAGTTCCGATCTGCCCATTCATTGACGATAGTGCAGTCAATCGCAGAGAAGATGATCATGAGTGTATCTGTTTTTGAATTATTTCGTGTGGGTATTGGCCCATCCAGCTCTCATACTGTTGGCCCTATGTTAGCTGCTAACCGTTTTATTGCTCAGTTGCGGCAAGACGCTCAACTGACCTCGGTACAGCGTATTCAGGTTGAGCTGTTTGGCTCACTCAGCTCAACGGGTAAGGGCCATGCCACTGATGAAGCGGTGATTGCAGGCTTAGCGGGGTTAGTGCCGAACCAAGTATTGAGAGCAGAGATTGATCAGCTGCTGATAAAACTTGAAGCACAAGCTTTGCTTAGGCTTCAGGGGTTACATGAGGTACCTTTTGTCCGTAGCAACGATATTGTTTTTAACGATCAGCCTCTGCCAGAGCATGCTAACGCGCTGAGTGTGACAGCTTTTGATAAAACCAGTGCGGTACTAGCCTCGAATACCTATTTTTCTATTGGTGGCGGTTTTATTCTGGATCGAGAGCAGTGGTATCAGGCGCAGTCCAATCTGTCATCCCAATCGTCTACCGCTTCAGCCTCAGAGCTGCCCGAAGTGCCTTATCCATTTGAAACTGCCGAACAACTCTTACTGTTATGTGAACAGTATGAACTGAACATCAGTCAGCTGGTGCGTGCCAACGAACGAGCCAGTCAAAATGATCAAGCCATTGACCAAGGTTTAGATCGACTGTGGCAAGCGATGCAGGACTGTATTGCTCAAGGTATCGGTCAGCGAGGCATATTGCCTGGAGGGTTGGGTGTTAACCGGCGTGCGGCGGATCTGTATCAGAATCTGCAACAAGAAGCGGCACCTAATCTTATCGCATCCAGTTTGTCGGGTATGGATTGGCTAAACCTATATGCACTGGCGGTGAATGAGGAAAATGCAGCGGGTGGTCGGGTTGTCACAGCCCCGACCAACGGTGCGGCAGGGGTTATTCCTGCGGTGATGGCCTGGTATGCCCGTTTTGCCACTCAAGTTCAGCCAGAGGATTTTCGTGATTTCCTGCTAGCGGCAGGGGCTGTGGGTATGTTGTGCAAACAGGGGGCTTCTATCTCAGGTGCGGAAGTGGGTTGCCAGGGGGAAGTGGGCTCGGCCTGTGCAATGGCAGCAGCAGGTTTGGCACAGGTGATGGGAGGCACGCCTGAGCAGGTTGAACATGCGGCTGAGATCGCCTTGGAGCATCATCTCGGTATGACCTGTGATCCGGTGGCGGGCTTAGTACAAGTCCCCTGCATTGAGCGTAATGCAATTGCCGCGGTTAAAGCGGTTAATTCTGCTCAGATGGCGTTACGGGAAACCTCAGGTCACTTGGTTTCTTTGGATAAGGTGATACGTACCATGCGAGATACCGGTCATGATATGCAGGCCAAATATAAAGAGACCTCTCAGGGTGGGCTGGCGGTTAACGTGATTGAGTGTTAACACGCTACGAAGCAAACCTGTTCTAACTAGGCTACTAGCAGGATATCTGGTATTAGTTGACCACTACAGAATGTCGGTTGTTAGGGGAGAGTAAGGTCTTAGCAGGTATCTGGGCATTGTTGTTGCAACCAGTGACTCAGCGCCTGTATCTCATCTCGCTGCCAATGATGTTCGGGAGCGACCAGATAGTGACTGTATTTCAAAGAAATGGGAGTAAAAGGAAGTACGATCAGTTGAGAGCTGTCTTGTTGCTTGGAGTTATCCGACGGT
>CAYFGP010000037.1:0-41857 GCA_964342385.1 uncultured Oleiphilus sp.
TGTTAATCAAACAGACTGAAACCTGTTCATTGGACAACTATCTTGAAAACTACCGGTTACCAGAATGACTTGATGGATTTATTAGTTTGAAAAGCTCGTCTCAAAAATAGCGAAGAAGTAGAGGTTTTGTGTGGTTTTTAGGGCCATTTTAGATGGTTCTAGAGCAATCAATCTTGGATTTCTCCAAAATGCGCTGAGGCTTCGTATATAAGGTAGCCGCGAAATACATGCACTCTTCAAATTATTGAAAAATCAATTGGTAAAAAAGGATAATTGAACATGTCGCAGTAAGTTGTATGCTGACGGCCACAAGGTGTTATAATCGCCTGATTTTTAAGACAGAGATCTGTTTAGAGAGGCATTTTTAACATTTTGCAGGGCTAAAGTATCGTTTTGCTTAGTTGAGTAGTGTCCAAAAGAGGCAGATGATGGCTTTTTGAGTGGGAACTTTAGTCTGCTTTGTCTTGTCAAGTAGCGGATATGGGCGTAGCTAAGGGATAAAATTGACGCTGTTTTCAGCTTCCTGGGCTATTCTGGAGTGTTGACGGGAACTGTTTGACAAGCGGATTAGCTAAACAAAAGTCTTTCAGCTTATGGTGGTCGGTAGAGAGGCTACTGGCTATTTTTGTAGAGAAACTTTTGTTTAGGTGATTAGATTTTGTTTGTAATCGAAGGAGATAAAAATAGTGATCAATGAATTTGTTCTGATCTCGGTGTATCTGTTTATTGTGTATTTCACATTTGACAGAATTTCATCGAAACTGGATATGGATAAGAAAAAGAAAAGGATTGCATCTGCCTTTATCTGGTTTGTAGCCTTTTTCTTGTACAGCCTGGTGGCTGGTGACGATGGTGCCGCTAGCACCTGGTCTGAGCTGTTCTTCCTGTGTATCAGTGCTCTGGTAGCTTTCTCTTCTGCACGTTGGGTTTCTGCAAAAGCGAAGCCTTTCTACGAGCCAGCTATCAAAACTGAGCTGCCAGAAGCGAAAGACGAAGGTCTGTCTAAAACAATTCTGATGGCGGTAAGCGCTACAGTATTCTTTATTCCGTTCCTGTTTGTCTTCAACGTTCTGATGCAGGTTGTTGCGCCAATTGTTAAGGAAACTGACAATTCGGTTATTGAGCACCTGGGTACGTTTGGTGACTTCTTCGGCGGTATGCTGAGCCCAATTCTGACTTTTGTAACCTTTATCGCTCTGATCGCGACGATTCTGATCCAGTTGAAAGAACTGCGTATGACTCGTGAAGAGATGGTAAATGCAGCAAACGCTCAGGAAGAAACGGCTAAGTCTCTGCAGAAGCAAGAGCAACAGCAGAAAGTTCAGCAGTTCGATAATACTTTCTTCAACCTGCTGGATAAAGTAAGTAACGAACAAGATAAAATCGCTGCAGAAGCTAAAGCGGTTGTGACTTCTATTCGTTCTGGCAAGATCAAGAGCACTTCTGCTGATGCACTGTGCGAAGAAGTATTTGTTGCTTCTGAGTCCAGCGCCCAGCTGAACCGCTTTAATGCGCTGCTGTTCCAAACGCTGAAGTTTGTTGATAACCACAATTCTGAAGCTAATGGCGTAGCGAAGAAAGAGTACACTGACATTGTTCGTGCTGTAATCGACAATGATGTGATGACTCTGTTGTTCCTGAACAGCACTGGTCTGAATAGCTCAGTAGCTAACAGCGCTGATTATGAAGCTCTGGTATCTGAAGCTGCATTCTTTGAGAATCTGGATCTGATGCCTCTGCATGGCGGTCGCGCTAAAGTAGCTGATCTGAAAGCGACTATGGCTGAGTTTGTTGCCGCTCATGGCGATGACAGCTTCGGTCAGTCCGTTAAGTTGGATGAGTACAAAGCTTTCCTGGGTGTTGAAGCAGAAGTTAGCGAAGCTGACCAAGCTGATGACGCAAGTGAAGCTGAAGCGGCCTAATACCACTGCTTGTAAAAAGCGAGTGGTATATGGGGTGAGCACTGTTTAGCGGTGTTCGCTCCACAGCATATTGATCAAGGTGCTGGTTAAGGTGTTGATCAAGGCTGTAAAAAGTCTAAGCAAAAAAATGGCTCTATCATTTGATAGAGCCATTTTTTTATGTCTTGATTTTTATGGCCTTAAAGTCTCTCTCGTTGTTATTTAAAAGCGTCATTTAAACATGGTATTGAGAGAGACTTAACTAAAGAGAGGCTTGCCCAATATTAGTTGGCCAGATCTGGATGGGTTTTCAGTGCAGCAACCATCGCTTGCATTTCTTCACGGGTGCCGATAGTGATACGCAGGAAGTTTTCGATGCCGGGCTTGGTAAAATGACGCACCAGAATATTCTGAGCACGCAGGTGTTGCATCAATTCTGCACCACTCAGGCTTTCGTGGCTGGCAAAAACAAAGTTAGTGCTGGATGGCAGCACGTTAAAGCCCAGCTGGTTTAGCTGTTCTGTTGTCCAGTCGCGATCAGTAATGATCTTTTCGACGGTTTGCTCGAAGTAATTGACATCTTCGATTGCGGCGCTGGTTGAAGCAATCGCCAGCATATCTAGCGGATAGGAATTAAAGGAGTTCTTTACTCGCTCCAGGCCATCAATCAGCTCTTTGCTACCAATCGCATAACCGACACGCATACCTGCCAGGCTGCGGGATTTAGACAGGGTCTGAACCACCAGTAGGTTCGGGTATTTATCGACCAGTGTCACTGCACTTTCAGCGCCAAAGTCTACGTAGGCTTCATCAACTACAACCACAGTTTCAGTATTATCCTGCAGCAGTGCTTCAATCTCGACCAGAGGCAGTGCAATACCCGTAGGGGCATTCGGGTTGGCAAAGATAATGCCGCCATTCGGCTGACGGTACTGTTGCAGATCGATCTCAAAGCTTTCCGTCAGAGGGATATGCTTGGTCTCGATGTCATACAGGTTGCAGTACACATCGTAAAAGCTATAGGTCATGGTCGGCAGCAGCAGAGGCTCTGGCTGACGGAAAAAGGCCATAAAGGTGTGGGCCAGTACTTCGTCAGAACCGTTGCCGACAAACACATGATCGGTAGTCACATGGAAATGATCGGCCAGAGTTTGTTTTAGCTGAGAACAATCCGGGTCAGAGTACAGACGCAGACGCTCTGTTGGGAAATGGCTTAATACCTCAACCACTTTCGGTGATGGTGGGTAAGGATTTTCGTTGGTGTTTAGCTTAACAATATTACCCTGTTTCGGTTGTTCGCCCGGTACATAGGGTTTAAGGGTTTTTATCGCTTCACTCCAAAACTTGCTCATTTATCAAACTCTTCTGTTGGCCATCTTGCAAAGAGACTAAGCGTAGCATTGTGCAGTGCTTTCAGCCATGGTTTGCTGTGAATTTTCTAATTTTAAAATTAAGCAGGTCTGAATCAGTAAAAACATTGGTAATACAGGGGGTTAGCACCATAATCATTGGGCTTTCAGGCGGGGCTGATAGGTTTGGTATCTGAAGGGGATGGTTTTTTGGATCTGTATCGAATGAATCTTGGTTTGGTGGGCCTTTTGGCTGGTTAACAGTAGCTAAGAAGAGACAGTCTGTGAAACTGGTATCAAGTGTGCACAGTTCTTTAAAAAAGCCTTTAACATAAAAAGTCTTTAAACCTGAAAAAGCTTTGAAGCATAAAAAAGAAATTTTTAAGTATGAAGGGCTATCTTTAAGCCGGTTTGTGGGTAATTAGAAATATGGCATGGCAGTTAACCGTTAAGGGGCAGGTGCAAGGCGTAGGCTTCAGGCCAACGGTATGGCAGGTGGCTAATCGTCTTGGACTAAAAGGCTTTGTCCAGAATTCGGGGCAGGGCGTTGTGATTATCTTGATGGCAGAGAGGGAGGTCGTTGACCACTTTGTTGTCGAACTGAAAACAAGCTTACCGCTACTGGCCAGAATCGAACAGTTGGATTATCAATACATTGATCCAACGATAGAGGTAGCATCTGTTAAGCGTTTTCTGCTCTGTGATGGGTTTGAGATTCGTGCCAGTGATAAAGGTAAAGTACAAACGGGTTGTACACCGGATATGGCAACCTGCTCTGAGTGCTTAGAAGAGATCAGAGACCCCGCTCAGCGTCGTTATGGTTATGCCTTTACCAATTGTACTCATTGCGGTCCGCGTTTATCTATCGTCAACGGTATTCCCTATGATAGATCTGTCACAAGTATGGCTGATTTTAAGATGTGTGCGGCATGTCAGGAGGAATACGATAATCCTGCAGATCGTCGCTTTCATGCTCAGCCTATTGCCTGTCCGGACTGTGGGCCTCAGCTGGCACTGATTGATAATCAAGGGCTAACCAATAATCCGGGTGAGCCCGATAATTGGGGAGAACCACTCAGGCTTGAGCAAGCTGACATTATTGAGAAAACTGCCGATTTGTTAAAAACAGGTGCCATAGTAGCGATTAAAGGTCTAGGTGGTTTTCATCTGGCCTGTGACGCTAATAATGCTGAGGCAGTTGCTGCGTTAAGGCTGCGTAAGTTTCGCCCTTATAAACCCTTTGCCTTGATGGTTAAAGATCGCCAGCAAGCCGAGAAACTGTGCCTGATTAATGATCAGCACTGGCAGCTATTATCGTCTCCGCAAGCTCCTGTGGTGTTATTGGATAGAATAGACTCTCAGAGTCAATCAGACTTAGAAGGTGATCAGCGCACAAATGATCTAGCAGCAGAAGTTGCGCCTGGGCACAACCGGCTGGGTTTAATGCTACCGAACACCCCCTTGCATCATCTGTTATTCGATCAGCTGGATGTTCCTTTGGTGATGACTTCAGGTAACGCCTCCGGCGAACCTCAGGCAATTGATAATCAGGAAGCCTTGGATACATTGTCGGGTATCGCAGATTGTTTCCTACTGCATAATCGCCGTATTGAAAATCGTGTTGATGATGCGGTGGTACAGTGTTTGGCTTTCGATCTGGGACAAGGAAAAAGTGGAAAGACTGATACGGAATACTCAGAAGTTTCTAACGCAACGTCAGAAAAATTGTTCCAGGTTATCCGTCGGGGTAGGGGATATGCGCCATCTGGCATAGTGTTGCCAGATGGTTTTGGGCAAAGCTCAGATACTATTAATTCTAACTTTGGCGTTTCAGAGACGACGGACTCAGATAAGACCCTGACCGATATCAGAGGTACAAAGATACTGGCATTAGGTGCAGAGCTGAAAAATACCTTTTGTTTGTTATCTGATGGTCGAGCCACCTTGTCGAATCATATGGGGGATCTGGAATCTGCCCGTACCTTTGATCAGTATCGGCAAGGGATTGAGCGTTTCTTAGACCTCTATCAGTTCGATGTGGACTATCTTGCCTGTGATTACCACCCTGAATATCTATCATCAAAATATGCTCAGCCGTTATCTGAACAGCTGACAGTTCCGATAGAGCCTGTGTTACATCATCATGCTCATATAGCCGCTTGCTTGGTCGATAACCAATATCCGCTTGACGGTTCTTCTGTCTTGGCTATTGCCCTGGATGGTTTGGGT
The DNA here is from genome assembly GCA_964342385.1 of uncultured Oleiphilus sp. GTDB lineage: Bacteria > Pseudomonadota > Gammaproteobacteria > Pseudomonadales > Halomonadaceae > Oceanospirillum. Next base: position 5,480 of record CAYFGP010000037.1, read on the forward strand.
ATGGGGCAGAAAGCAGAGGGGCTTGAAGGGGGGATTGAAGAGAGTAGCGAATTATGGGGTGGTGAACTGTTACTCGCTGATTATCATCATTGTCAGAAGCTAGGCGGCTTAAAGGCCCTGGCTTTACCGGGCGGTGTAAAAGCAATGCAGGAACCCTGGCGCAATCTTTTATCTATGTTAAGTACTGCCCGCAAAGAAGAGTGTTTGGCCAATCTGTTTTTGCCTGCTTTTGTTGATAAACCCGTTCCCTTAGTGTTGCAAATGATAGAGAAGGGGCTTAATGCTCCTGTTGCCAGCTCTTGCGGTCGTTTATTTGATGCCTTTGCAGCAGCTCTAAACTTACACAGTGATGGTATCAGTTACGAAGGGCAGGCTGCTATTGCTCTTCAGGCTTTGGCTGAGGAGCAGTTAAAGACCCAGGAGAACGATATAGGCGATATCAAACCTTTAGATTTTGCGTTAAACAATGGAGATGATTGGACTGGAGGGATTAGGGGAAAAGCCTCGGGTCAGCCGGATCATGAAAATAATCTCGTAAGTTCTATTGATGCATTGCCTGCTTTGCTTGAGCTACTGCAACGACAAAGGCAGGGCGAGAGCTCAGGTCGTTTGGCATTGGCTTTTCATCAAGGTTTAGTTTTGGCTTGGGTACAACTGGTTCAAAAACAGCTGTCCATACTTCAATACTCTGTTCGACATTTGGTGCTCACTGGCGGAGTGTGTCAGAACCGTTTGCTAATAAAACTGTTTGAGCAGCAGTTTGAGGAGCAATTACCAGAATTGACCCTATTTCAGCATCACAATATTCCGGCGAACGATGGCGGTATTGCTCTAGGGCAAGCGGTGATCACTGCTGCAAGGCTTCGTACTGAGAAAGAGGTGATTTAAGTCTATTGTACGCATACAAAAAAGCTAATCAGATCAAAAGGTTGTCTTATTTGTATGGGTGTAATTATATTTTTACGATTGTCTCTATTGGGTTGTGATGCAATCCTGGCTTGTCTCTATTTTTGATATTCGACTTAGGTATAATTTGCTGCGAGGAAGATGTTTGTCCAAAAGACAAACTGTATAAGGCTCGTATTAACAGTTGATCTTATTGTGATCTCTGTGGCGCTCTCCAATAACAACAATCCTGCGATATTTCCTCAGCCCTGACGATGGGCACGGGTCGGCTAGGTATCAGCTGCTTTGTCACGCATTGTGTCATGGCAGGCTAACTGAAGGTTCAACCACAAGTTGAACTTCGGAGTTTCAAAACAAGATTTTGGCTCCTATGTTATTTGGAGAGTTTATCAATGAAAGAACGCGCCAATAACTGGCTATCTATTATGGAAGCCTGTTTGCTGGTTGCCCTGGGTGTGCAGATGATTAACGCTGCTGATCTGCTTGTGGGTGGCACGGCTGGTATGGGTTTAATTACCCTTAAAATCTTCTCTAATCTGACTTTTGGTCAGGTATTTTTTGTTATCAATCTGCCGTTTTATCTTATCTCCCTGAAATACTTAGGCCTTGGCTTTACGCTACGCACTTTTGTTGCGGTCTCTATGTTATCAGGGTTATCCGATTTGATTGAGCATAGCTTTGTGTTGGATATGGCTCATCCTCTGCTAGCCGCAATTTCAGGTGGTTTGTTGATCGGTTTTGGTTTAACCGTTTTGATGCGTAACAACGCTTCTATAGGCGGTACCTCTATTCTGGCTGTCTTTTTGGAGCGTCAGTATGGTTTAGCTGCTGCAAAAACTTTACTGGCAGCAGATATTGCTATTCTGGCTACTGCACTGTTTTTCTTTCCGCCGATGACTGTTCTGTATTCAATGGTAGCTTTTGTGGCGGTAAGCTCAGTATTGGGTCGCTACCGCCAGGCTAAACCTAAGCTTGAGTCCAAATTTGAACCTAAGCCCATGCCAACACCTACACTTGAGCATGAAAGTCTTAAGGCAAAGAAAGCGATGCCTGTTGCTACCCAATCTCTGGCTGATGCCTGATTCAGATCATGATATTCGTCTCATTTATAAGTGATGATGGGCGAACTGTTTTTTATTGGCATATTCTGTAATAGCGGTAAGGATAGAAAGCAGACCATTTAATACTAATTGCTCCAAGGAGGGGCTAAAAATGTATGCATGGATGCGTTCTGGGGTTTTATATTTACTCTTTTCATCATTATTAGCTTATTCCACTGTTTCCTTGCAGGTTTTTGCGAACCAGAGGCCTGACACTTTGGTAAGCGTAGCTTCTACGGACCTAGCTTCTATGAGCTTAGCTTCGACGGATAGCACTTTACCTGACAACACCCCATCTGACCCATCAACCGTTTTAAAAGCAGAAAATGGCCTGCAAACTCTGTTAATCAATGATCAGCCCCAGGCGGTTTATATTCAAGGAGATGACTTCTCTAAGCCTATCCTGTTGATGCTCCATGGTGGACCGGGTTTTGCGATGATGCCTCTGTTGCATCAAATAAATACCGAGTTAGAAAAACATTTTATAGTGGTGAACTGGGATCAGCGGGGAGCCGGTTTGTCGTTTGATATCTCTATCTCGGAAGAGAGTTTGTCTCTGGCTCAGCTAGTGGATGATGCTCATGTCTTAACGTCAGCACTTAAGCAAACCTTTCAGCGGGATAAAATCTATCTTCTGGCACACTCCTTTGGTACTGTCATTGCCATGTATCTCTTGGAACAGCAGCCCTCCGATTATTACGCCTATGCCGGTGCCGGGCAGGTAGTGAGTGTTGTTGAAAATGAACAACTGAGCTATGACTTTGCTTTGGAAAAGGCCCAGTTAAACGCTCATATGCAGGCGATTAATGAGTTAGTAGTCGTAGGGCGACCAAATGAAGAAGGCGAATATCTGGATGATGCCGGTTATGAGATTACCGCTAAATGGGTGGCATTTTTTGGCGGGGAGTTGGTAGGCAAAACCGATACGGGAGCTATTGAAGAAACTATTCTGAGTCATCAACCTTATCTCAATCAACAGGAAAAATGGCTGCAGGGTTGGCAGCTATCACAAGCTCTGTTTTATGATGATCAGGTTTGGGAGTTTGATTTTAGAACTGATCTTACCAGTGTTGAGGTGCCGATTTATTTTCTGATGGGGAAATATGACCAGGCTACATCTGTGACTCTAGTGGCTGATTACTATTCATTGTTACAGGCTCAGGACAAGAGATTAATCTGGTTTGAGCATTCCGCACATTTTCCATTTTATGAGCAGCCTGAGTTGTTTAATCGCACTTTAATTCAGCTATTCCGACAGCATATGTCAGACTGATAAGTGTGAAGAGGAGTTTCGTGGTTGTTCAAATCTCTCTTGATCTACCTCAAATAATAATACTTCCTATTTGTAGTAAATAGTCTATTATGCCTGAAAAAGGTCAATATTGAGGGTATCTCATTGAATCGTCGGGAATTTTTGCAGCTAAGTACTCTGTCCGTAGCGGCTATGGCTCTACCGCGTTGGTCTTTGGCTCAGGTTGAGGGAGCAAACCCTTACCACTATCGTTTAACGGCCGAACCTGCCACAGCAGAGCTAGTGCCGGGTTATCAAACCGAGGTATTAGGTTTTAACGGTGAGATTCCAGCGCCTGTGATTCGTGCTCGTCAGGGCATGCCTGTGCGTATTGAGTTTACCAATAAGCTGGACGAACCCACTACGATTCATTGGCATGGTCTGCGTATTCCTATTGAGATGGATGGCGTGCCTCTGTTAAGTCAGAAGCCGATTATGCCTGGTGAAACCTTTGTTTATGAGTTTACACCACCCGATGCCGGTACTTTCTGGTATCACCCCCATATGAATAGTACTCAGCAACTGGGCCGCGGTTTAGTGGGGGCGATCATTGTTGATGAAGCCGAGCCCGTTGATTTTGATGTGGATGAGGTGCTGATTCTTAAGCATTGGCATCTGGATAAGCAAGGGCAATGGAAAGCACTGACCCGACCTCGTTATGCGGCGCGTATGGGGACACCGGGTGAGTGGGGGACGGCCAATGGTGTTAACAATCCTCTGCTGAACTATCCGGCTGGCAGTCGGGTGCGTCTTCGTATTGCCAATGTCGATAATACGATGACTTATAACTTGCATATGAAGGGCATTGAGGCTCAGGTTATTGCAATCGATGGTAACGCCATTAAAGAATACTATCCGTTAGAGCGGCACAAGATCGGCCCGGGTATGCGCTTAGACTTGGGTTTTATCATGCCAGAAGAAGGTGCTGAGTTTGCACTGGAGTTTTTGCGGGGGCGTTTTGGTTTCCCACTGGCCAGTTTTAAATCTGAAGCTAAAGACCCAGCGGTTAAAAATAACGGTCGGTTACCTCAGCTGCCATTAAATCCTATACCTGTACCGGATCTGGCTAATGCTGAAACCGTCAATTTTGTTTTTGAGTGGGAAGGCGCGATCAGTCCAACAGATGCTGCTGGTAATACCCATCCAACATTCTGGTTGATTAATCGTCGGGCATGGGAAGGGATGAGTCCGGGCAATATTCCTGAGCCTGTGGCAGACCTGAAGTTGGGGAAAACTTATATCTTTGATTTAAGAAATAATACCCAGTACCACCATCCAATTCATCTACATGGTCATACCTTCCTTGTCCTGGAGATGGATGGCAAACCTGTGACACCATTTCATACGGATACAATACTTCTTGGTAAGAACGGCCGAGCCAAAGGGGCTTTTGTCGCAGATAATCCAGGCGGTTGGATGTACCACTGTCATGTTATTGAACATATGAAGACTGGGTTAATGGGATATGTGAGAGTCAGTTAGCGTCGTGTATGGCTGGATTTTTCAACCGACAGAATACTGCGCCAAAGCAATATAATTAGCTCTTTTTTATTGATTTTATAGAGATATAAGTTAAAAACAGGTATCTTGTTTTTTTCTGGATTATTTACCATTAAGGTTGAAGTATGGATCGGGTAGCACTGGGTCGTGTGTTGTTAAATGGTGGAGGCCTGCTGCTATTGTCCACTGCTTTTGTAAACTGGGCTGAAATTATCAGTCTGGATAATGGGTACCTGGCTATTGGCGGCACTGTTGCCATGGTAATTGGCTATGGATTGGGTCGAAATGAGTTGTAGGGTTACAGGGTGTAAATTAATATAACACTGTGTTAATTCTACCTGTTGGTTGTTGAATATAAGAACGATGATATGAGGCAGTCTATGATTTTTGACGAGGCTCTGCGTGAAGCCCGCCTGTTAGTGGTGGATGACGAAGAGATGAATATTCGCATAGTCACTGCATCCCTTAAAAAAGCAGGTTGCTTTAATGTGTCTGCTTTAACCGATCCAAAGGAAGTGATCGATTGGTGTAGCACTCATCCAGTCGATCTGTTGTTGCTAGATCTGAACATGCCTTCGCTCCATGGTCTGGAGTTGATGGCTATGATGCAGCGTGATCTGGAGCATCCACCACAAGTGGTTGTGTTGACCGCTTTGACGTCAACTGAAGACAAAATGCAGGCTCTGGAGCTAGGTGCTCTGGATTATCTGATGAAACCTTTTGATGTCAATGAGCTGCTGTTAAGGGTTCGTAACAGTCTTCGCTTGGTGGCCTTATCAAAAGAACTGAAAGATGAGCGTGATAACCTGCATCTGGAAGTGAAGCGTCAAACAGAACAGCTGGAAAACACCCAATCAGAGATTTTATATCGCTTAGGTCGTGCTGCAGAGTATCGGGATAATGAGACCGGTGCCCATGTTGTACGGATGAGTAAGAGCTGCGGCGCTTTGGCTTTAGCAGCGACCGGTGATGGTGAATTTGCCAATCAGGTGCAGATGGCATCTCAGATGCATGATGTGGGTAAGATTGGTATCCCTGATGGCGTGCTGTTGAAGCAGGGTAAGCTAAATGACCGTGAGTGGGATATTATGCGCTCTCACGCACGTATCGGTTATGAGATTCTGAGTGATACGGATACGCCACTGATGCATATGGCGGCACAGATCGCATTAACACACCATGAGCGTTGGGATGGCAAGGGTTATCCAAATGGCCTGAAAGGTGCTGATATCCCTCTTGAAAGCCGCATTGTTGCACTATGTGATGTGTATGATGCACTGCGTTCCGAGCGCCCCTATAAACAGCCCTGGAGCCAGGAAGATACTTGTAAGTTAATTAGTGAAGAAGCGGGTAACCACTTTGATCCAGAATTAACAGAGGTGTTCCTATCCATTGTTGATAGTGTTGAAGGCATTCGTCAGCAACACCCAGATGAGTTGCCTAATGGTGAATCCCGTTTGGAGTCCCTGCTGCACTATTAAGATTTTGCACTATTAAGATCTATGTAATATTGAGTGCCGAGGCCTGAAAAATAAGGGCCTGCACAGTTTGGTTTGAATATTAAGAACCCGGTTTAGCTATGATTAAACCGGGTTTTTGTTTAATGGTTCATCAGGATGAAAATATTACGGCACTCGATGCCCAGAGTTGCACTGCGTATTGCTCAAATCAAAAACACTTCTAACTTAAGCCGCATTTAAGATTGAGCCTTATTGCTGCTATATCATTAAGTTGGCCCTCTCTTTCTATCAAATTATCGTTACTGTCTGAATTAACAGGAATTATTTGATGGAATTGATAAGATGTCAGAGCTAACCTTATACCCTAGACAGCTAAATAAAGTATGAGCTATCTGGCTGGCTTATATTGTCAGTCTTTCCATACCACCTATTTTGATTTGAAAAACAATGATGAATAAATCCTTGCTGCCAATCCTTCTGACTACATCGTTACTGATTGCTAATCCTGCTTTCGCTGAGCAGGGTGATAAAACTCTATTTAACAAAGTTCAGCAGCAATCTGAGAAAGGTGATGCAACTGCACAGTTTAATCTGGGTGTCATGTATTTCAGTGGTCAGGGAGTAGAGCAGAATTTTCAGCTAGCCCATCAATGGTGGCTGAAGGCTGCGGAGCAGGGCGTTGTAAAGGCTCAATACAATGTGGGTATCCTGTACTTTAATGGTCAGGGGGTAGCCAAAAGCTATGAGCAGGCTATGGAATGGCTAAGCAAAGCCGCTCAGAGTGGTTATGCGGAAGCACAAAGTCGTTTGGGCCTTATGTTTAGTATGGGGCTGGGTGATGCACAGAGTTACCCTAAGGCTATTGAGTGGCTAGAGAAGGCTGCGGAACAGGAACACAGTCGTTCCCAGCTGATTTTAGGCGGCTTGTATTTTAAAGGCGACGATAGGCAAGGCTTTAAACAGGATCTGGCAAAAGCTCATCATTGGTGGAGCCAGGCTGCGGAGCAGGGAGTGGCTGAGGCGCAATATAATGTTGGTCTAATGCATATCCGTGGATTATCGGTTGCTCAGGATTATCGGCAGGGGCAGGACTGGTTCAGTAAAGCAGCCGAACAAGGCTATGTTGAGGCTCAGTACAATCTGGGTGTCATTTATGAGCAAGGCATGGGGGTTGAAGCTGATCATAAGGTGGCACGGGATTGGTTCCTGCAGGCGGCTAAAGAAGGGCATCGGGAGGCGCAATATCATCTTGCCCGATTGTATGAAAGTGGTAAGGCTATTGCTCAGGATTATCTATTGGCTAGGGAGTGGTTTGCTAAAGCAGCATCTCAGCAGCATATCTTGGCTCAGTATGATTTGGGCCGATTCTATGAGCTGGGTTATGGCGGTGGGCAGGACTATGTTCAAGCGGCTAACTGGTATAACAAAGCAGCAGATCAGAACAATATCCAGGCTCAGTATCATTTAGGGCGTCTTTATGAGTTGGGCCTAGGTATTGATCAAGATATCAAGCATGCTATGGATTGGTATCAAAAGGCAGCGCAGCAGGGTTATATGCATGCGCAATATCGCTTAGCTGATTTTTATGAGCAAGGTCAGAGTGTCGATCAGGATTATGTTCAGGCGGCAGAATACTACCGAAAGGCTGCAGATCAACAGCATGTTGAAGCGCAGTATCGCTTGGGTCGTCTATACGAACAGGGATATGGGCTGAATCAAGACTTTGCTGCAGCGGTTTTCTGGTATCAAAAAGCTGCGGATGAGCAACATGTGAATGCACAGTACCGTTTAGCTGTTAGCTACGATAACGGACAGGGAATTGATCAGGATTTTACTCAGGCGGCTGAGTGGTATCAGAAAGTGGCTGCTGAAGGCGTGTTAGAGGCTCAATATCGATTGGCTTCCATGTATGAGAAAGGTGAAGGGGTTGATGTTGACTTTATTCACGCCGCGCAGTGGTATACACAGGCTGCTGATCAAGGCCATGTTCAAGCGCAATACACCCTGGGTAATTGGTATTTTCAAGGTGAGAAGCTGTCCCAGAATCTGGAGCAGGCTTATCAGTGGTGGGGTAAAGCCGCGGAACAAGGCATTGTTGAAGCACAATTTAACCTCAGCCGACTGTATGCTGAAGGTTTGTATGTCGATCAGGATTATGGGCAGGCTGCATACTGGCTTCAGCAAGCGGCAGAGCAGGGTTATATGGAAGCCCAGTACAGCCTGGCGCGTTTATATGAGCAGGGGCTCGGTGTTGAGCAGGACTTCTTGCATGCTGCAGCCTGGTATCAGAAAGCGGGCCAGCAGGGGCATATGGGGGCGCAGAGTGAATTGGGCCAGTTGTATCTGAAGGCTCAAGGTCTGGCCAAGGATCAAAAACAAGCTGCGCAGTGGCTGCAGAAAGCTGCCGAGCAGGGTTATGCTCAGGCTCAGTTTAATCTGGGAGTCATGTACCAGAAAGGCCATGGGGTGAGTCAGGATCTAAATAAAGCACTCTTCTGGTTTCAAAAATCTGCGGAGCAAGGGTTTGCCAAAGCTCAGTTTGGTTTAGGCAGTTTGTATCAGAAAAGTGATGGTGAGCTAAGGGATCAAAGTAAGGCTATTTACTGGTATGAAAAGGCCGCTGAACAAGATGATGCCAATGCTCAGCATAATTTAGGGCGCATCTACTCTTTAGGTGAAGGTGTCGGGCAAGACTATCAACAAGCCTTTACCTTCTTCCAAAAAGCAGCACAACAGGGTTTAGCTGAATCACAGTATATTTTGGGGATTTTGTTTGAAGAGGGCCGGGGTACTGGTAAAAATCAGCAACAAGCTATCGCCTGGTATAAGAAAGCTGCAGATCAAGGGCACGAAAAAGCTCTGGCTCTGTATGAGCTGCTGACCTCGACGCAATAAAGGTTATCCGTATTAGGCTGACTTGTAGCGGATATATCGCAGATAATCTGATATCGATGGATCAACCATAAAATAAAAGGAAGGATGCAAATTAATGTCTGATATTGAAATTAATGCTCGGGATATGGAAGATCTGGTTCAGAAAGTCAAAACCTACTTTGAACAAGAGCTGGATCAGGAGATTGGTGGTTTTGATGCTGAGTTTCTCGTTAACTTTTTTGCCCATGAGATAGGTCCTCGTTTCTATAATCAAGGCCTGTATGATGCGCAGGCGATGTTATCCCGCAAGATGGATGAAGTGGCCGATTCGTTGTATGAATTGGAAAAGAGTTAGATGTTAAAAAGTGGTAAAACTCAACGATTAAAGCGGGTATCAGATTATCCGCAACTATTTTAGGATAAGATGCCTTGCCAGATCCCTTGCTGATGGGCTTCCTGGGTTAGTTGCTTGATCAGCTCAATCACTTTAAGACTGATATTGCGCATAGGACGGTTGGCATCGGTCGCAATATAGACATTGCGGAATATCTCGGGTTCGACCACTTTAATGCCTTTAATCATCTGTTTCTGTTCCAGATGGAAAAATGCCGAGGAGGGTAGTAAGAGATGGCACTGGCCTTCGCAGGCAAATCTTAAACTGGTGAGCAGTTGACCATAGGGGCGACGCTTTTTAAGCGTAATGCCGGTTTTCTCTTCATATTCATTGACGATATAGCCCAGAGATTCCTTGCCAGAGGTGATGGCTAATTCATAATTCACCAGCTCAGCAAAAGCTATCTCTGTTAGGTTCTCATTATGAGGCTCAGGTTTGGCAGTAAATAGCAAGTTTTCCCTGATCAGCAGTTCCCTATTGATATGGCCGGTCTCGAGGCCATCTTCATAAATAATTGCTATATCCGCTTCGCCTCTTTTTAATAGTTCAATCACTTCATAAGACAGGCCTGTTCGAAGGTCCAGGTCCACCTTAGGATATTTTTGTTCGATGGCCCGACATAAAGGCAGTGCCAGAATATTATCCGTAGCTTGATTCATTGCAACCACGATAGTCCCCTTAGGGGTGGCTTCCAGCTCCGTGATATCTGTCATCGCTTTTTCCAACTGATTCAGCATCAGACGTGCATGTTGTGCCAGGATGTTACCCGACTCGGTGAGCTGAACGCCCTTAGGCCCGCGACTAAATAGAGTGGTTTTCAGCTCGTGTTCCAGTTTGGATATTTGCAGGCTGAGAGCAGGTTGGGCAATTTTCAGATCCCGCGCAGCAGCGGCAATACTTTTGCATTCTGCAACACGTAAGAAATAGTTGAGTTGCTTGGTATTCATTCCAGCGCCCTGTATCTGCTTTTACTTAACTTGTTAAGTATTTTATTGGTTGACTGAGCATCAATCAAGTCGATTTTACTGTTGGTCGTTAGCCATTGGTGAATATGGTTGCATAGGGTATAGCCCTTTTATTCAGGGCTTTTAGTAGCGTTTATGGGTTGTTAGTCCTAATGGATATAATGAAAGTGTTATAGCCTATCCATATTCTTTATATTTTTTTTAGCTTTTTTGTTGTCATAGCATCAGTGCTGGGTTGGCGCTAAAGGTATTGCTCGAGGCGCAGTGGATCAAAGAGTGAGACAGGTTGTGACAATGACAAAGCGTATGACTGGCGGTGAAGCCATTATCGAAGCGGCGGTTGCCAATGGTGTGGATACTGTTTTTGGTATTCCAGGTGCCCAGATTTATCCTCTGTTTGATGGTATCTACAAGTCATCTATTCAGTTAATCGTACCTCGCCATGAACAGAGTGCCGGTTACATGGCGATGGGTTATGCCAAGTCCAGCGGCAAAACTGGAGTTTTTTCTGTGGTGCCTGGCCCGGGCATTTTAAATACGACTGCTGCACTCTGTACTGCTATGGGGAATTGCAGCCCGATTGTCGGTTTGACAGGTCAGGTGCCAGCGCCTTTTGTTGGTAAAGGTCGTGGCCACCTTCATGAACTGAAAGATCAAGCCGGTACGCTGAAGACCTTGATCAAAGATGCCATCTCTATTGACGATGTCAGCCAAACCTCTCACCAAGTAAACAAGGCCTTCCATAAAGCGAAAAGTGGTCGCCCTGGTCCTGTCACCGTAGAGATGTGTTGGGACACCATGGCGACAGAGTTTGATTTTGACTTTGAAGCCCCGCAACAAGCAGCTGATCAACCGGAAGTGAATCTGGATGAGGTCAATGCCGCCGTTAAGCTGCTGGCAAATGCCAAAAATCCAATGATTATGTGTGGCTCTGGCGCACAGCATGCGTCAGAAGAGGTGCGCGCATTAGCCGAGTTGTTAACTGCTCCCGTGACCGGTTTCCGCAGTGGTCGTGGTGTGGTTGCCGAGGATCACCCTCTGGGTGTGCCGCCAGTAGCTGCCCGTGAGCTATGGGATGATGTGGATGTCTTAATCGGTGTTGGCTCCCGTCTGGAGATGCCTTATATGCGTTGGGGCGATTATATGAGTTATGAGCAGAAGCCAAGCTCGGGTCCCAAGTTGATTCGTATTGATATTGATCCTAAGCAGATGGAGATTTTCCAGCCTGATGTGGCGGTTGTTGCGGATTCTGCCACTGCTTGTCGTTTACTGGTGGACAAACTCTCTACGCAGGTTTCGCCCAATAAAGCAGCCCGCCTGGACAAGATAGCCACGGCTAAAGCAGTAGCTTGGAATGCGATTCAAAAAGTACAACCTCAGCTGTCCTATCTTAACGTGATTCGTGATGTGTTACCGCGTGATGGTTTTTATGTACCGGAGCTATCCCAGATGGGATTTGCCACCTGGGCGGGTGGTCTGCCTGTGCTGGATGTTAGAACCTTTGTGGAAGGTGGTTTTCAGGGCACCCTGGGTTACGGTTTCCCAACGGCTTTAGGTGTGAAGGTGGCTAATCCGGATAAAGCTGTGGTGTCTGTATGTGGTGACGGTGGCTTTATGTTTGGGGTTCAGGAGCTGATTACCGCTGCTGAAAATAATATTGGTTTGGTCACCCTAGTATTCAATAACAACGCTTATGGTAATGTGCGCCGTGATCAGCAGATGGGTTTTGGCAGCCGTTACAGTGGCTCTGAGCTGAAGACACCTGATTTCGTTAAGTTGGCAGAAAGTTGCGATGTTGAAGCTCACCGCGTAACCAGTCCTGCCGAGCTGCGCCCTGTATTGGAGCGCTGTATCAATAATAACCGTCTGGCACTGATCGAAGTGGTCTCAGAGCGTGGTTCAGAAACCTCCCCATGGGAGTTTATCCATATGAACAAAAGACTGCATGGGAAATAAGCCGTGTGAGAAATAGGCTTATATGGGAACACGGCCAAGCAGATAGCGCCGATTTCTCATGATTATGAGAAAAGAACTCCTGCTGGACTGAGCAAATGGCTTATCTGATAAAGCATTGTTGTCAGTTTAGTTAAGCGGCGAAACACCGTGTTCTACATGCTATTGGGTCTTAGAAAAATGATTTTTTACCACTTGAAGCTAAGTTCAAAACAACAAGAAGTGACGAACAATAAAGGGCAATAAGATGAAGCATTATTTAATGACCATCGGCGGTGAAGCCGTAGATAGCCAAGACAAGATTTCAGTGCTGAATCCTGCAACAGGCGAGGCATTTGCCAGCTGTGCTCAGGGTAATGCTGACAGTGTGAATGCTGCCGTAGCTGCTGCTCGTCAGGCATTTCCTGGTTGGAGTAGCCTATCGGATACAGATCGTAAAGGTATGATGCATCAACTGGGTCAGCTGCTGGAAACCCATATGGCTGAATTGGCTGAACTGATCACACTGGAAACTGGTAAGCCGCTGGAAGGTTTAAATGGTGTCGGTGCCAATATGGAGTTGATGGGGGCGATTGGCTGGAGTCATGTGACAGCGGATCTCGATCTGGAAGTGGATCTGATTCAGGATGACGAGGAAGCCCTGGTTGAGGTTTATCGTAAACCTATCGGTGTGGTGGCCTCTATTACACCATGGAACTGGCCGCTGATGATTGCTATTTGGCATATTGTGGCTGCAATGCGCGTAGGTAATACCGTAGTGATTAAGCCATCAGAAAATACGCCAATCGCGACAGCACGTTTTGTCGAGCTGGCTAATCAGGTACTGCCTGCGGGTGTTTTAAATCTGGTCGCCGGCTATGGTGATTTGGGTCATGCTCTGACCAGCCATGACGATGTAAATAAAGTGATCTTTACCGGTTCAACGGCAACGGGTAAGAAAATCATGTCCACCGCATCCGGTAATTTAAAGCGTCTGCTGCTGGAGCTGGGGGGGAATGATGCCGCCATCGTATTGCCTGATGTAGATGTTAAAGCCGTGGTGCCACAGCTGTTTGGTGCGGCTTTCCACAATAATGGTCAAACCTGTGCTTGTCTGAAGCGTCTGTATGTGCATGAAAGCATCTACGATGAAGTGTGTGCTGAACTGACTGAGTTGGCGAAGAATGCCAAAGTGGGTAATGGTCTGGAAGCCGGTATTGAGCTGGGCCCGCTGCAGAATAAGATGCAGCTGGAAGTGGTTGAAGATCTGGTCAATATCTCTAAAAATGAAGGTGGTCGTATTCTGACTGGTGGTCAGCGTATCTCAGGTGCAGGCTTCTTCTTCGAACCAACCATTGTCGCCGATCTGACCAATGGCTGTGAGCTGGTGGATAAAGAACAGTTTGGTCCTATTCTACCGGTGGTTAAATACAATACAGCTGAAGAGGCGCTGACTCTAGCCAACGACAACCAGAATGGTCTGGGCGGTTCGGTTTGGTCCGCTGATGTACAGGCAGCTGCGGCACTGGCTAAGCGTCTGGAGTGCGGTACAGCATGGGTGAACTCCCATGGCAATATTCAGCCTAATGCCCCTTTTGGTGGTGTAAAACAATCTGGTGTAGGTGTTGAATTTGGTCGTTATGGCCTGGAAGAGTGCACCACAATTCAAACCCTGAAGATTCAAAGAGCCTAGACCTGAACTCTACAGGCTGTACTCTGTACAGTCAGAGGGCTTACCTTTAATGGCTAAGCCCCTTGAATCTCAACTTCTATTTTCCAGTTAAAGATCTTCTTTCTGCTCTGAAGTCTGTAACTCTTCCGATAGCATTTGATCAGCTTGAGATTGTAGTCGAGATAGAAGTTCCATAAGCAAAATACGCTCACCAGGGCTTAATACTGATGTCAGTTTTTCATTACGAGTGACACTGGTTGCCATCAGCTGATGGAAAATCTCCTGGCCTTCATCAGTAAGTAGAAGCTGCACTTTTCGGGCATCGACTTTGTCACCTTGTTTAGTGATTAGCTCGCGCTTAAGCAAGTTGGTGACGGAACGGCTGATCCAGCCTTTATCAATGCGTGTCTTATCAGTGATATCCCGAATAGAAACAGGTCCATCCTGACCGACTACACCGATAATCCTTGCTTCGGTAATACCAAGATCAAACTCGCGGTCATAATAATTCCCCACCAACTTGGCCATTGTGTTGGAAATTATAGACAGATTAAAACCTAAGAGTTCCTCTAGACGGTAATTGCTGTCGGATGTTTTCATTGTTGGGTCCGCAATCAAAAGTTGATTTGCCCTCATTCTACTTGTCGACCGTGTTTGGTCAACAATATTGGTATTGTTTATCTGTTAATAGTTTGCAAATTCAATGCGTTACAATGTGAAAATGTTTTCATTTTGACAGTGATTAGCTATTCTTCATGGGATTTAGGGCTGGATGTTGATGCTTTGGCAATTAAATTCTTAGTTCAAGGTATTTATAATCAGTCAGATAAAGCTCGCTAGAAAACTCTTCACTTTTGCAATAATTTCCACTCGTCATTATGTAGCACCGCCTCTCTTTAGGATGATTTGATTAAGCAGTCGGTGCAATCGATGTGATCTTACGGTCAGTCAGAAGGGGACTCTTTCTGCCTATCTTTTACTTCCTGGAATCATTGTGTATGGCATGCTTTAGTGCACCTTCCGTCAAGTAACTTACTGTTACTCAATAGATTTATCCCCTTACAGGAGGTAGATAAAGTTGCATTTCATCCGTTGATGAAATATTAATAACCATCTAGTATCGTTAGCTGTATATATGTCCATGTATGATATCTTTGTCTGCAGGATACTTGGCAGTCGTTGAAAAGTTTTCGGTGAGGTGGTTTTGGAATCAGATAATAAACGGAGAATGCAGGGCTATATCAGCCTGAGGCGAGAGCATCCTGCCTGGCAACTGCTGGCCTCCAATACCGCTCCCAGTGTGTTAAGTGCCCTGCAAGGGCTGTTTGAAGAGCGTCATGATGGTGTCGAGCTGGATTTTGCTATTGCCACCCTATCTGATGTACTGCAGGCACAATCTCAGGCCAGTGATTTTGAAGTGGAAGGCAGTGATTTCACAGCAGAAGCCAACAAAGAACTGCGTCAGTGGATTCGTAAAGGTCTGGTGGTTGAGCGTGAAGGCAAGGTGATCGCTACCGATGCTCTGCAAAAAGCGTTTAACTTTGTTGACGGTCTGAATAATCAGTTAATGACCTCGACTGCCTCTCGCCTATCGACGGTACAGCGTGAGATTGAGAACGTTGATGCCAATCTAAATCCCAATTCCGAAAGCCGGGTGCGCCATATCGAGCGTAAAATCCGTCAGTTTGAAGATGAGCTGGAGGCAGTAAAAGCCGGCCACTTCGACGTGCTCGAAGGGGAAGATGCAGTTGAGAGTATTCGTGATATCTATCACCTGGCCACCAGTCTGAAGTCGGATTTCCGCCGGGTTGAAGACTCCTACCGCGAAGCGGACCGCAAACTGCGTGAATCCATTATCAGTGAACGTAAAAATCGCGGAGATATCGTTGATAAGCTGCTGGACAGTCATGATCAGTTGCTGGATACCCCTGAAGGCCGTGTGTTCCATAACTTCCATCAACAGTTGAATCGGACCATCGAGCTGGAAGATATGAGTGAGCGGCTAAAGACGATTCTGAGCCACCCTGAAGCCCGTACTGCGCTGGAGCCTCATCAGCAACAGGAACTGCGCTGGCTGAAAACTCAGCTGGTAGACGAATCGGAAGCGGTGATTAAGGCCCGTGCCCGTAGTGAACGTGATGTAAAAGGTTTCCTGGTTGCAGGCCTGGCGGCGGAACATCACCGTGTGGGTCAGCTGCTGCAAGAAATCCTTAGCGTGGCAGTGGATATCGATTGGTCCAGTCAGGCCGAGCGCCGTTCCGATAGCCCAATTCCCCCGGTAGGTGTATCTGTTTCCAATCTGCCGGTGATTGAACGTCTGCGGATCAAAGAGATTGAAGATGAAGAGGTCCACGAGCTGGATCTCAGTGATCAGTACGCCAACCTTGATGATCTGGATCCGGACTTCTGGTCTTCCTTTGATAGTCTTGATCGTCAGGGTTTATTGGATGACACCAAAACTTATCTTAACTCTCAGTCCAGCTCTGTACCGATATCGGCGCTGGCTGAGCACTTTTCCCCTGAGCATGATCTGGAAGCGATTGCACTGTGGATCAGTGTTGCCAGAGAGGCGGGGGTGCCCATCCCGGAAGAGCGTGAGTCATTTAATATGGCCGCCGGTGATGGCAAGTATTTTAAGTACAGCGTGCCGAAAGTGATGTTTAGTGCCGCAGCGATACAACATGTAAATATTGAGGACCTTGAAGGATGAGCAGTGTATTTGATCGGCTAACCGAGCCAAAAGAGATGGCTGATAATGGCCAGGATAACGATGCCATCCAAAGCGAATCAGGGGTTGGGTCTGGTGTTGTTGAACCAGACTGCACACTAGACAGCGCATCTGAATCCGTTGAATCTCAAGCTGCTGAAGCCCAAACAGACGCCGTTTCAACAGCTGGTGTGCCATGTTCTGGAACTGTCCAATATACAGCCCGGGATATTAAAGAGGTCAGCCAGGAGCTCTTGCGCTATGGCCTACTGGATGCGGAATCCAAGCTTAAGCTGTATCAAACAGCAGCCACTCATCATAAAGCCATTAACGATATTTTAGAGCCGTTTGATCTGACACTAAAAATCGATGATGTCCGTGGTTTGGCCTATGTCGTTGTCTCCGAAGGGATCTTTACCGATGGTGATGATGAATGGTCTCACCCTTTGATCCGTAAGCAGCGCCTGAATATGGAGCAATCCCTGCTGTTGGCTATCCTGCGTGAGCTGTATGTGGCTCATGAACTGGAACATGGGGTCGGTAGCACCAATGCGGTGATTCCTGTAGAAGAGTTAACCCCACGCCTGCGGATCTATCTGGGTGAGTTAGGCAGTGATAATGCGGAAGAGAAACGAACCCGCAATCTGTTGGAAAAGCTGAAAAGCCACGGTGTGGTCAGTGAAGTGGATAAATACAATCAGGTTACGGTCCGTCCGATTATTACCCACCTGGCGAACCCGGAAAACCTGTCTCGTCTATTGGATCTGATGAAGCGAAAAGCGGGTTTAGTGATAGAAAAAACAGAGCCATCACAGATGGGGGCGAATAATGAAATCCCTGATCAAGAGTTAATAGATAAGACAGAAGTAGAGGTTAATCCATGACAGATTCAGTAGAAGTTCAACTTAAGGATCTATTACCGGATACCTACTCACTATCAGAGATTAATGTTTATAACTGGGGGCCGTTTAACCGCCGACATTGTGCGGAGATCGATCCCAGCGGTACTGCCATTATTGGCCCGACCGGTAGTGGTAAAACCACTCTGGTAGATGCCTTTATGACCCTGATCTGTCCGAAACCAAAATACAATCTGGCATCGACTGGTGGTCATGAAAGTGACCGGGATCTAATGTCCTACGTGCGTGGCGTTTCCGGTGCTGGTAATGCCAGCGGAGGTACGGATCATATTGCCCGCCCTGCTAAAACAATTACGGGTATTGAGGCCTGCTTCACTAACGGAGAGAGCAAGGTAAAGATCTCGGCTTTGCTTTGGATCGACAGCACCAGTAATGCGCTGTCGGATCTGAAACGTGCCTGGATCTTCTCCGATAATTCTCAATACGGCATTGATGATTATCTGGAGGTGCAGAAAGAGGGCGGTATGCGTGCTCTGAAGCAACTGGCAAAAGATACGCCGGGACTGCGCATCTCCGATAGTAAAAATACTTATCTTGCCATTCTGCGCCGTTTCTTTGATGTGGGTGATAATGCCTTCACCCTGTTAAACCGTGCCGCAGGTCTAAAACAGATCAACAGCATTGATGATCTGTTCCGTGATCTGGTGCTGGATGATTGTTCCGCCTTTGGCCGTGCAGCTGAAGTAGCCGCTGAGTTTGATGATCTGGCCACCATTCATGCAGAGCTGGAAACCGCTCGTCAGCAACAGGTCAGTTTAGAGCCGATTGCCGTCGAGTATGAAAAGCTCAATCAGTACCTGAATAAGTTGGATGAATTAAACAAGCTAAAAGAGATTCTGCCGGTTTGGTTTGCTACTCATGCCTATCAACTGTGGGATGCCAAAGAGCGTGAGCTGACCCTTGAGCAAGCCAGTTGTGAAGAGAAATGTCAGCATATTAAACGTGTGGTTGAAAAGGCAGAAGATAACGTTGATACCCTACGCGATATCTATATGGAGAGCGGCGGTGCTTCCATCGAAAATATCGAGAAGCAGATCAAAGACAAAGAGCTACAGCTGGCGCGTTTTAGCAAGAAGGTTGATGGTTATATCCAGCTGGCCAGTGCGTTGGGTTTTGAAGCGGTTATTGACCATGAAATCTTTAGCCAGAATCGCTTAAAAGCCGCTTCCCGTTCTGATGAGTATGAAGTCAATATTGAAGAGAAGCGGGAAGAGGTCTTTAGCCACGGTGCACAGAGTCGTAATCATAAGGATCGTCTGGAAGAGCTGGAAAGTGAGTTAAGAAAGGCCTCTGGCAGCCAATCCAATATTCCCAGTGCCTATCTGGAGTTCCAGCGTGAACTGGCCTCTGAGCTGGGGCTTGATGTGGGTATGCTACCGTTTGTTGCTGAGCTGATCGAAGTTCAGGCCGAAGAAACCAGCTGGCGTGGGGCCATTGAGCGGGCCATTGGTGGCCATAGAACCCGTTTGTTGGTGCCGGTTCATGCCATGCGTCAGGCATTGGCATGGGTGAATAACCGTCATAACCGACTCAATGTGAAATTGCTGCGGGTAGAGAATGAATACTCTCACGCCCATTTCTTTAATGATGGTTTTACCCGTAAGCTGAACTTTAAAAATCACCCGTACCGGGAAGCGGTAAAAAATCTGCTAGCCGGAGTTGATCGTCACTGTGTGGATAATCCGGATGATCTGCAGCATACGCCAAAAGGTATGACACGACAGGGTTTGATGTCGGGTCGTAATGGTTACTTTGATAAGCAGGATGGTAGTCGGCTGGATCAAAACTGGATGACAGGTTTTGATAATAAAGACCGGGTGGCGATGATTGCTCTGGAGCGCCAAAACGCTTTAGAGGCTTATCAAAACAGTGAAAGCCAGGTGAAAAGGGTCAAGTCTGAACTGGCTCAGCTGGAGCGTGAACGTAAGCTGGTGGATCAGTTTATCGAGATCGACTACGAAGATATTGACTCCCCAGGCCTACAGGAAAGTATCAATACGCTGAAGGATCAGCTGGAAGCGATTAAAGACCCTAATTCTGATGCTTCTCTAGCGGGTGAAAAATGGGAAAAAGCCCGTGATGAACTGCAATTGCTGCGTGAACAGCAAAGAGCTTACGATGCCGAGTTGGTCGTAGTCGGTAAAGACGTCCGCGACACTCAAGACAAAAAGACTGTTGCCTTTGCTGAAATTGGTGATGGTCTGAACGATGACGAGATCTCTCTTGGTAACGCTCACTTTAAAGTGCCAGATCTGGAAAATTTGGTGAACTACGAAAAAGCTGAAAGTCGTGAGCTTCAAGGGCTTCTGGCTGAGTGTGCCAAATATATCTCCTCCTGCCGGGTGAATCTGGGTAAGCAGATGATCCATGCCCGAAAATTGGATACCGGTGCGCTGGCCGAAGCGGGGACCGAGCTGGAAGATGTGTCTCAGTATCTGGCGCAGCTGAAGATCCTTAACGATGAAGCCCTGCCAGAGAAACAGCAGCGTTTTATCGATTATCTCAACCAAAGCTCCGATCAGGGTGTAAACCAGCTGTTGATGAGCATCGAAAATGAAGTTGAGAAGATCAAATATCGTATCGAAGAGCTAAACGATACCATGCGTCGGGTGGATTATCAGAACGGACGCTATATCCGTCTGGAACCAAAACGTGTGGTTCATGAAAGTCTGAATACGTTAAGAAAAGCCCAGCAGCACCTGCGTTATGCCGCACTTCAGGATGATGGTGGTGAAAGCCATTATAAAGCGCTGCAAACGGTAGTGGATCAACTGCGGGATGCCAGTGAGCGCAAAAAGACTAAAGGCGCACAGGCCCTGCTTGATCCTCGTTTCCGTATGCAGTTCTCTGTAGCGGTTGTGGATCGTAAGAGTGGTGAAACTATCGAATCTCGAACCGGTTCCCAAGGTGGCTCAGGTGGTGAGAAAGAGATTATCGCCAGTTATATCCTGACGGCCTCGTTGAGCTACGCCCTCTGTCCAGACGGCTCACCAACACCGCTGTTTGGTACCGTGGTGTTGGATGAGGCTTTCTCTCGGAGTTCTCAGGCGGTAGCCGGTCGTATTATTGCCGCGCTTCGGGAGTTTGGCCTGCATCCATTGTTTATTACACCAAACAAAGAGATCAAACTGCTGCGTTCTCATACCCGTTCTGCGGTATTGATCCATAACCGGGGTATGAACTCCACCATGACCAGCCTAAGTTGGGAAGAGTTGGAGCAGCAGGCTCAGAAGCAAAGGGTAAAGACAATTGAAGCATCCTGATGGAGTTAGGAAAACACTGAAGAATCAGTGGAAAAATACAAATATTCGTGAAGAAAGGCTGTTATCGGATAAATCTTGGCTTGCCATGGATAATACCGTAAAGGCCTCGCTTTCTAATTCTGTATGGCCTTTGGAAATGCCCATTAAGTTGCCTTCTCCGCGATCGATTGAGTCTGATATCTCTTCTGTAAAGGTTTATTTAGATAGCTGGAGGGACGTTAGGGATAGTGGTGTTGGCAAGATAGTATGGAAGGAAAAAAATTACAAGGCATTGGGTAGGGCCCAAAGTTTTCCAGTAGCTTGGCAGCTTGAAAATATTAATGATTGGATTAATGCCTGTAATAGTCAGGAGGTTGAGGGAGAATTCATACACTTAGAGCAAATCATTGAACAGATAGATCCATGCTTCTATTCAACTGTTATTCGCTATAAAAGTGTGATCCTGAAAAAAAGTGTTGAGGAAGTGGTTTTAGCTGCGAATGTTGCTTTGGCTCTAGAGCCAGGCTATGCAGAGGGTAAGCCTTTAAGAGCACTGTCTGTTGAAGGTTGTGATAGTAAGTTCTTTGAAAGGAATGAATGGCTACTGAAACAATTCCTCTCTGTACGATTTGGTGACACTGTTCTAGATCTTGGCTTGGAAAAGTTTTTGGATGCTTCAAAAGATGGTGAGCACTGGCTACTAGTTATTCCGCTAGGTCCTGGTTTGTTACCCTTTAAACAGCAGAAAGTTAGAACGATTGACTTAATAGAAACGCCTTTGGCCGCATGTAATATTCTTATTGTTGAGAATTTTGAGTGTGTATTTCAGTTGCCTGCTTTGCCAGACACTATTGTAATTCTGGGAGCTGGAAAAGATCTGAGTTGGTTAGCTGCGACGTGGCTAAAAGAGAAAAATGTCGCGTATTGGGGGGATCTGGATACCTGGGGACTTGATATGCTATCAACAGTTAGGAAGCACTTGCCTCAATTGACTCCCTTGATGATGGAACAGAGCATTTTTGATTTATATGCTACAGGCAAAGCCGTAGTTGAGCCTACGAGGGCAACTGAAAAACCACCTGCAGGCTTAACTGAATCAGAGGTAGAGCTCTATCGCTATTTGTATAGCCAAGAGAAAGGTCGGTTAGAGCAAGAGTTTTTACCTCAGGAGTTTGCTGCAAGATGCATTGAGGAGTGGTGGAAAGGCCTTTCTTTTAGTAGCAAGGCCTGATTTTGGCAAGATGTGTATCTCGTCACTAGTTCAACGTGGTCCAGCATGTTTGATATAGAAAGCTTTACAGTTGTTGTCGATGATAAAAAACATGGTGTAGTACTGGCCACCGGCTTTAGCGTAGCTGGCCACTTCTTTTTGGTGGCTTGGGTGGTGACGTTTTAACACAACCGCACGCTGAAAAATCTCTGTATCTCTTCCCAAAAAGGCCTTAGAGCCTTTGTCTGCCTGCATCATGGACTCATAGTCGCTACACTCTGCAAAGGCGAATGGGCTCAACAGCATAAACATAAGCAAAAACAACAAGCTATTGAACTTTTTCTGACAAAATAGATTCAAAAACATCTGTAACAATTCCATCAAAGACAGTATGTTGAGAGTACTGAGTAACTGCGCTATTCACAAGCTCTTGGGATCAAATATGAAATTTCTAATCGCACCAGACTCCTTCAAAGAAAGTTTATCGGCAGCGGAAGTCGCTTCTGCAATTAAAATGGGCTTTGAAAGTGTTATGCCTGAGGCTAAATTTCAATTGTTGCCCATGGCAGATGGTGGTGAGGGCACTTGTGAGGCCTTGGTTGCTGCGACTGGCGGGGAGTTGTTCGAGTACCAGGTTACCGGACCATTAGGTGGTCATGTTGATGCGGCGTTAGGTATTTTAGGTAGTGGCAAGACAGCTGTGATTGAGATGGCTACTGCAGCTGGTTTGGACTTGGTCGCTCCAGAAGCTCGAAATCCGGCTATTACGACGACTTATGGCGTTGGTGAATTGATTCTGAAGGCATTGGATCACGGCATCAGACATATAGTGATTGGGTTGGGGGGCAGTGCGACCAATGATGCTGGAGCGGGCATGCTTCAGGCTCTAGGAGCGCAGCTGTTTGATTCTCATGGTAAACCATTAGCTTATGGTGGTTTAGCGTTAGCTGATCTGGTAAGTATCGATCTATCCCAATTGGATTCACGGTTGGCTGAGTGTCACTTTGAGCTGGCTTGTGATGTTAATAACCCTCTGACAGGACCTCAGGGTGCCAGTTGGATCTTTGGGGCACAAAAAGGCGCGGATAAAGCACTACAACATGAGTTGGATCTGGCACTAAAACACTTTGCTGAGTGCACTGAGAAGCAAACGGGTATCCATATTGATCAGGTGGTCGGTGCAGGTGCTGCCGGTGGTCTTGGGGCTGCGTTTATTGGCTTCTTAAATGCGGAGGTGCGTCGTGGTGTTGATCTTGTCTTGGCATTAAACCGCTTCGATGAGTACAGTAGGGAAGCGATCTGGGTGATTACGGGTGAGGGGCGGATTGATGGTCAGTCTATCTTTGGCAAAACCCCTGTCGGCGTTGCTGAACATGCTAAAAGGCACGGTTGTAAGGTCATTGCTTTGGCAGGTAGTTTAGGCGAGGGCTACGAGAAGGTTTATGGTCACGGGATCGATGCGGTATTCAGTGTAGTGCCGGGTGTGTGTAGCTTACCGGAGGCACTTGAACATGCCCATGATAATATTGTTCGTACAGCAAGGAATGTTGCTGAGACTATGCGCTTAGCCGTTTGATACATAGCGAAACAATAGTATTTCGATATTTTCTGCGAAAGTCTCTAGAGAACAGGTTGCTAGGTGTTCTGAAAACTTTTGTTTCGCTGCTTATTAAAACCCAAAGCTACTGTTATTCTTATACGATTAGAAACGAATGTCGTCTGAAATTCACTTCATTAGAAACAAGCAGGGCAAAGCTTAAATAGCTTTGCCCTGCTGTGTATCAGCAATCTGTGTTTACTGCTGACTGGGTTTAGTCTGGAATTATCGTTGATATAGCCTATGTTCTAACTGATTCGGTAGGTACTGGAGAAAGTGCTAAGCACGATTCACCAGATAGATGCCCACTGCAACCAATGCCAATGCCATAAAGAAGCTTAAACTGATCGGTTCGGCCAGAATTGCCCAGGCAAAAAACACCCCAAACATTGGCGAGAGAAAGCTAAAAGTCGCAATCTTGGAGGCCTGGTAATGTTTAATCAGCCAGAACCAGGTGAGATACGCGATAAATGCGATCACTACTGTCTGATAAAACATGGCAATGCCGCTGGTCATAGTCCATTGGCGAACACCGTCTTCACCCATAATCAATGATGCAATAGGCAGAGTAAGGCCTGATACCGCGAGCTGATAAAGCAGCACTCTTGCAGGAGAGATCTTAGCTTGTGGGCTGGCTTTAATTAATACTGTGGTTGCACCCCACATAACGGCTGCCAGAAGAGCTAAAAGGTCACCGGTCAAAGTGGCTGTTCCGCTTGAAAAAGCATCTGCAAAGGCCAGGAAAACACCGACAAATGCAGCAGCTAAACCTGCCATATGTATAGGACGCATTCGTTCTGAGGGGAGAAACAGTTGCGCACCTATGGCAACGATAAAGGGGGAGGTGTAGAGAAAAATGGTCGCCCGTGCGGCGCCTGTCATATCTAATGCCTTGTAAAGCACCAGAAACTCTCCGGCAAATAGCAAGCCTGCCAAAATCCCCCAAATTTCCGCCCCATCACGCTGAAAAATAGTTTCACCCTTGTACTTCATCCATGCCATTAGCAGCAGGGTTGCGCCAATAGAGCGTATCCCTGCCTGCATTACAGGAGAGATATCGGGCAGGGTAAACTTAACCGCGATCTGCTGTAGACCAAAATTGATGCATAGCACAGTCATTACTGTAATTGCCAAAGCATCCAAGCGCTTAGCAGCCATATCTTAAAACCTATTACACTCAATGAAAAAGAAAGCCGCAAGCATACTCCTAGTGTTAGTTCTGCACCAGTTTAGGGCGTACAAAAAATTAATATATTAAATAAATGGATGATGGAAATTGGTTCGTGGATATTGAGGGGCGTTTATGGATTAGCGGCAAGTAATGGAAGAGGAAGTTAGAGAGATGATTAATCGGCGAGATTAGCGGTCAGCCAGACACGCAATGTGCTAGATAGCTCGATAATTTATTTTGGATATTGGCAGTCAGAAGGATAAACAGATGGATGGGTAAAAGAAGCGGACAGAACCCAGCAGAGAATCTGTCCGCAAAAAATCAAGAGTTAGACGGATAAGGTCAGTTATTGATGAGGTAATGCAGGTTTTGCTGTTCCAGATTTGTATTAAATACATTATCAAACTGTACTAATACGCTATCCAGCCATCACGTTGCTGCAAAACACACTCAATCAACCAGTCCGTTTTCAATGGCATATCGTGCCAGTCCTGCGGCGGTATGGATATTAAGCTTTTGTTTAATGTTCTGTCGGTGGGTTTCTACGGTGCGAACACTTATATCCAGTACACGGGCTATCTCTTTGTTACTTTGCCCCTCTGCCAGATGCTTGAGTACGGTGGCTTCTCTAGGGGTCAGCGTTGCAGTATTTTCTGGAGCAGGGATCTGCTGTTCACCAGCAAAAAGGCTTTGGGATGCCCCAGAACTGAAATAAGTGCCACCCTGATAAACGGTCTCGATCGCTTTGATCAGCTCATCTGAGCTCACATCTTTTAAAATATAACCAGAGGCACCGCTTTGAATCAGTTGCAGAATATACTCGCGACTGTCATGCATACTGAGAATTAAGATGCGAATATCCGGGTAGTCCTGCTTAAACACCTTTGTGGCTTCCAGGCCATTCATTACTGGCATACTGACATCCATAAGCACCACATCGACGCTCTGTTGGGCGACAAAATCCAGCGCTTCCTGGCCGTTTTGCGCTTCTCCCAGTACTTTAATGCCTGCTTCAGATTCAAGCCGGGCACGCATGCCATCCCGAACCAGGGGGTGATCATCAACCAGTAACAGATTTATCATAACGACAGCCTTAAACATTTAATCGTGCAGCAAGGTTATTTTCACTGTTCCTCACAAAATATGCCAAATCACTGGCTATTCTGTCTGAGAATCTGTGCTGCATGGTTCGAGTTATTTTTATTACTTGTCTTGCTCTCATCGCTAAATGAGACAACTTTTGACCTTAATATCACAGGCCAGAATCAAAGGATCAGACAATCAATGGCCTGTCTGTTTTATCCTCTCGCTCTTGTTCCAGTAACGGTTGCCAACTGTGCATAGGGAACACGGCTTTAATCAGTGTGCCCTGTCGAGGCGCAGAATCAATAATAAATTCACCGGCCAGAAACTCGGTACGTTCACGCATATTACGCAAACCTATGCCTAGTCCGCTAAGTTCTTCCCGCACATTAAAACCCTTACCATCATCCGCAATGGATAGTTGGAAGGTATTGCCATTCCAACCTGTGGCAACGGTGATATTCTCCGCTTCCGCATGACGCTCAATATTGGTGAGTGCTTCCTGAGTAATACGATATAGAGTGGTTTCAATCTGTTCTGGTAGGCGCATTCTACAGGGGGGGGTATTTTGCTTCACCTCAACACCCGTTCGTAGACGAAACTCTGATAAGACAGTGGTCATAGCAGGAATCAGGCCCAGATCATCTAATACACTGGGGCGAAGATCATGGGAGATACGGCGTACTTCCTGAATCGCCTCGTTAAGTACTTCTGTGGCCTTGGATAGCTCAGCTTCCACATCCTCACCCTGTTTGCGGTATTTGTTGACGGCAAGTTCAATACGGAACTTAGCTGATACCATCAGTTGATTGATACCATCGTGCAGTTCTCGGGAAAAGCGTCTGCGTTCCGATTCCTGAAATTGTACTGTTTTATGAACCAGTTCCTTTAAGCGGGAGTCGGCCAGGCGATGCTCGTGCACATTAAACAGGATGACAAATACCACGATCAACACCACGGTAATGGCGGTAATCGCCAGTACAGTAAAGAAGGTGTTACGGATATTATTTTTGACTTCTAGGCGGATCTTGGCGACTTCTTCGGCGATATCGTCGATATATAGCCCAGTTCCCAGCATCCATCCCCAGCGGGGGAGCTCAATCACATAGCTGATTTTTTCTGAAACATGACCATTGGATGGTTTGTTCCAGTAATAGTGATGAAAGCCGCCGCCATTTTGTGCTAAGCCCATTAGATCACGAATTACAGGGTCGCCCTGGGCATCTTTCATATCTATTAAATCTTTGCCAACCAACTCAGGTTGAACCGGGTGAACCAGGTTTTTTCCGGTGTGATCATAGACAAAAAAGTAACCATCGGGGCCATAGGTGATGGCATCCAGGATCGCTTTAACCTGCTTTTTGGCACTGGCATCATTAATGGATTGATCTTCTACGATAGGGCTAATGCTACTCATAGCCAGGCTGACATAGTGCCGTAGTTCAGTGCGTTTTGATTCAAGTAGATTGTGCTCAAAAATGGCGATTTCTGTCTCGCTCAGGCTTTTTACCTGCTGCACACTGATAAGGGTGATACTGGTGGCTACCAGTACCAAGGGTACAAGGGCCAAGAGGAGTATTTTTGTTTTTAATGTCATGTTGGTCAGCCACTAAGCCAGGGTTGAGTTCTCACCCTCTCGCGGTCAGGTTTCCTTTTATTAAAGGTGTCAGTGTCCTGCTTTATATCCCGCGGTTTCGGATAATAAGTACTATTCCTAGCGTTATTGTCAGTTTTTACCTCTGTCTCAGCAAGAGATCTCAGCCCAAAACAAGCCAATTAAGTAGTTATCGGGTTACTGACTCAGTAGTTTTACTTAATACAAAAGTCGATATTTTTGGTTGTTTTTTCCTGTTGATTTAGGCAGAAGTCATGATTATTTACTGTATTCTATGTTTTATATGGATACATAATTTAAATAAAGATCGTAATTTTTGTGTCTCTTTTGGTTTGTGTTTTTTTCTCCTGTGATTATATTTATTGTTTTAAGTATTTGATTTTAAAGTATTTTGTTGGTTGTTGCGGCGAGTGTTTGAGGTGTCTTTTTGATTTAAGTCAATCAAAAGTGACACGGCAATAATTTTTATATTTACATTTATGTGTCATTTAAATAATCTAAAAACACACTAAGTGACAGCAACAACAAAAACAAAACATAGCTTGAGAGGTTGAGAACGATGCACGATAAAATTGCACATACCATGGACATGCCACCAGCAACGCCACAGCCGAACGTATATCCGCTGAGCTGGGAAACTAAGTCTTCCAAAGCGGAAGAGATCTGGGATGCTTCTCTGCGTGAAGCCTGGAACCCGAAAGATCTGCCATGGGATACGTTTGACCCAGAAAGCTACTCATGGGAAGAGCGTGAAGCAATGGCTTACTGGTGGACTCTGCTGTCTGTATTTGACGCGTCTGCTCCTCCAGTTTTCGCAGAAGCTTTCATTAAGACCTACGAAGATCATGAAGAAGATGCAATTCGTCGCTGCTTCTTCTCTGTAACCCGCGATGAGCAGAACCACGAGCAGATGTGTGGTCTGGTGATCACGAAACTGCTGGAATGCTCCAGCCCACTGGAATACGAGCCAAAAACGGACCTGGGTAAGCGTCTGAAGCGTAATGCAGCATGGTTGTACTACAACGGAGGTCGATACTGGAACGGTTACAAGCAAGCGGTACCTAAGTACAGCCTGGCCGTACTGTTCAGCTCCTTCCTGATGGGTGAGATTGCAGCTGCGACTATCTTTAAGCAGATGTCTCAGAGCTGTGAAGAGCTGGTATTCACCGAAGCATTCAAAAACATCGGTCGTGACGAGGGTCGTCACATGGCAATCTGTCTGGCTCTGATGGAGCGTGATTACCCGAACCTGTCTCAGGAAGATCGTAGTGTAATCACCAAGCAGATTCGTGCGGGTTACCTGTTCCTGTCTGCAGTGCTGTTTGAGCCACCAGCAGAGTTCTGGGATCTGCCAGAAGACTTTATTGCGACTCAGCGTGAAGCAGAAGCGATTGCCCGTGAAGCTGGTTTCGGTATTCCAACTTACGAAGATAAGAAGGAAAACTGGCGCAGTGCGATGCTGAACCTGAAAGCGGTTCTGGATAAGTATGACACTCCATTCCCAGCAATCCCTGAAGTAGGTATTTCTGGTCAGGAAGTGACTCAGGAAGATCTGGACGCTGCGGATATCATCCCAATCTTCTAATAGATTGAGCGATTCAAACCAGAGGCACTTCCGTGTCTCTGGTTTACTGCTGTCTGCAACATAAGAAATTTTTACGAAACAAAAATAGTCAGTATTTTCTGTGCAAGTCACCAGAGAAGTTGGTGTTACTTGCTCAGGAAACTTTTGTTTCGCTGCTTTTCAGGAGAGAACCATGGGAACCATTCTTTTATCACCATCCGGTAAAGCCGTTGAATCCAGTGCAGGCGAAACGGTGCTGGAAACCCTGGAGCGTGCAGGTTACGCCCTACAAAACAACTGTCGTGCCGGTGCTTGTGGCGAGTGTAAAGTAAAAGTCACCCGTGGTGAGTTTGACCAGGGTATGGTACTGGATATGGCTCTGTCACCAGCAGAGCGTGAAGAGGGTTATGGCCTGATGTGTATGGCCAAACCTCTTACCGATGAGATTGAGATTGAATGGGGTACAGAAGACGCTCAGCCTAAGCTGTTCCCACCAACCGAAAATATTCGCTGTGTAGTCACTGACCGTATTGAGCGTACGCCACGTATTATGGAGTTGCGTATTCGTCCAGTAGGTAAACAGATGCGCTACTGGCCGGGTCAGTATGTGATGATCAATGATGTGGAGCGTAAAGTAACCGCCCGTTGTTATTCCATCGCCAATGCGCCAACCAATGATGGCGAAATTGTGCTGCAGATTACCCGTGTACCTGAGGGTGAGACCAGTAACTGGGCCCATGATAATCTGTTCCCAGGCAGCATGCTGAATATGTCCGGTCCTTACGGCACCTTTATTGGTG
Organism: uncultured Oleiphilus sp.; assembly: GCA_964342385.1. GTDB lineage: Bacteria > Pseudomonadota > Gammaproteobacteria > Pseudomonadales > Halomonadaceae > Oceanospirillum. Next base: position 35,483 of record CAYFGP010000037.1, read on the forward strand.
ATCCAAGCACCGATGGCCCAGTGCTATGTCTGGTTGCAGGTACTGGTTTGGCACCGATTCTGGGTCTAACCGATGCAGCGCTGCGTCGTGGCTTTAAACAACAGGTACACCTGCTGTTCTCAGGTAAGAAAGAAGAAGATATCTACTGCCGTGGTCTGCTGGAATTCTGGAACGCAAAACACCGTCGTTTCAAGTTTATTCCAACCCTGACCCAGGAAGAGAAAGAGGGTTACCATCACGGTCGTATTCCGGCAATTCTGGGTGATCTGTATAAAGATCTGTCCCGTCACTCCATCTACATTGCTGGTAGTCCAGAGTTTGTGGATGCCTGCGCTGCCGCAGCTCGTGAGTTGGGTGCTCAGGAAGATATGATTCACAGCGAAGGTTTCTTCGATCAGGCACTGCCAGTAGCGCCAGACAGTGAGCGTCTGGTGTAAGGCCTGAGTTGTGGGCTTCTTGGTGCGGATTATCTCGTCCAGGATAAAAGCTTTCGTTGCATTATCTGCTCCAAAGATAAACCCTAGGCGATAAGCCGTCTTTTTATGCCCGATATTTTACTTCACCGAAATATCGGGTCTTTTCTTGCCTGTTGTTTAATAACATCTTCTAATTCCATCCGCAGTTGGCCATGATTCGGATAAAACTTCGATGAGCCCTGGCTCGTTATTTGTCCGGTTACTTGTTTAAAGTGCTTATTCAATAGCGTGTTTAGAGTGCTTGGCTTGGGTCAGTCCTAGGTAAAATTATTTCGTGTTAGCATCTAAACAATTATCTTGAAAACTACCATCGTATAAAATACACAGAGCACTGTTAGGGAGAGCAATAATGGACCAAATCGATTCTGTGATCGATAGCCCGCGACTACAACTGTTCACTAATCGAGCTTCCAGATTATTTGCTAAAGCTGCGGAATCTGTTGAGCCGTTATTACCTGCCAATAAACTGTGGCGCTTCAGTTACTGGTCAGAGTTCTATGGTGTGAATCCTGATGCTCAGCCAGATGATATTCGATTGGTTGAAAAAGATGTGGTTAATCAGTTGGAAAATAAAGGCTGGGTTGCACGGCGAGTTATTGAACGAGGGCTGGAGCCCTTGTTTCCTCGTAGCTGCTTTTCGACCGCAGAAGCGTTGAAATATCAGAATGATTGCACACTATGGTTCTCTAAACCCGTGCATCTCTCTGGTGGTAGGGGGATTGAATGTCTTGCTAGTAACGACTTAGCGGAGTATGAATTACCCAGTGCGAATATCCTGCAGCAGGGAATTCAAAAGCTTGCCCTGATTGATGGCCGTAAGTTTACTACCCGTGTTTATGTTTTGGTGTGGAATAAGCAGCTTTGGTTGTTTGATGAAGGCTTCGTGTTGCTACATGGTGTACCCTTTGATCCTGAAAGCGTTGATTATGAAGTACATGTTGATCACAGAGGCTACGATAAAGCAGATAGCCCGGTTGAGATGCGTTTGTTAACATCTTTGACAGACTTTGAACAACGTTGGCCTACGATTCAGGCTGCTACTTCAAGCCTGAAGCCTCTGTTCCAAGAGGTATTATCCGCAAGTTCCCATAACCGCTATCTACTATTAGGAATCGATTTTCTACTTCAGAATGATGCGGGATTGCAGTTTATTGAGGTTAATGCGATTCCTAACTTTGTTCACTCTCATAGTATTAACAATCAGCTGAATATCCCATTCTTTACAGAGGTGCTGAAACAGATTTGTGAACTCGAAGCGCCAAGGCTGATTTGTTTGTAAACTCCATTAGGCAGCACCATTAATATATGGATAATGAGTTCATATTTTTACATAGTATTTCAGGGATGTTTCCCTAACGGAGTGTTGATATGTCCAAAGTAGCAGTGATAACGGGGGCAAACCGTGGTGTAGGCCTGGCCCTGGCAAATGAGTTAAAGAATAAGGGTTACGATATTATTGGTGTTTGCCGTGCTTCCAGTGAAGAATTGGATACAGTGGCAACTCGTGTGATTGATGGTATTGATGTTACGGATGAAGCATCTATCACTCGTCTATCTCAAGAGTTTCAGGGCATCAACGTTGACTTACTGATCAACAATGCCGGTCTGCTGGATGATAACGTGCTGGGTAGCATTGAGCTGGATAGCATCCGTACTCAGATGGAGATTAACGCTTATGCTCCGCTTAAGGTGACTGAAGCCTTGCTAGATAATCTTAGTTCAGGCAGCAAAGTCGCTTTGATTACCAGCCGAATGGGCTCAATGGCTGATAATACCTCTGGTGGCCGTTATGGCTATCGTGCCTCTAAAGCCGCGCTTAACGCCTTTGGCAAATCTTTGGCCGTTGATCTGGCTCCACAAGGTATTAGTGTGGCGATTCTGCACCCTGGTTATGTGCAAACCCGCATGGTGAACTTTGGTGGTTTGATCTCTCCGCAGGAATCGGCACAAGGTTTAGTAGCACGCATTGATGGCCTAAATCTGGAAAATTCAGGTACTTTCTGGCACAGCAACGGTGAAGAGTTACCTTGGTAGCAGCTATAAGGGCGTAATCGTTACCCGAAGGAAATCGCAGCTGCTTGAATGAAATTACAGCTATCATCAGGAAACAGTAGTCACCATTAATCTCTGGTGACTACTTTGCTAATTTGCTCTCATTGATCCGCTGAATATCAGGGGGTTAACAGAATCTTAGGTTGCGTCCGTTCATCGCCCTTCAGGGCGCAAAACTCTCTAACCCTGCCATCGGCATAACTGACCTTAACGTTAAATCCTGCTCCTGCCGGGTGATTAAGCAGCAAGGTTCTGGATTCACCTGAGTTAATTCGAAAAGTCTGAATGCTGGACTGAGTATTCACATTGCCAAAATCCAGTTTGATAGATGTTATGGCTGTGTCGCTGGTATTTTCAAAGGTTACAGCCAGGCCATGGTCGAGAGCAGAATTGCTCGAGGCGATTAGATAGCTCACTACAGCAGAAAATATCGCCACTAATATAGGATGGCGTTGATAAAAAGGATGGGACTTGGTTTCTGGTGTTAAGTCCGAGGGACTATGGTTCACTGCCTGGTGTTCTGTAGCCGACATGATTTGACTCTGGTTGTAGGTTTTGAGAGGTGCTAATTTAGCATATTTTAATATTTTTCTGCTATAAGCATATTCCTAAAAAATTGTTGATGTGGAGGCTTTGGAAGAAGGAATCATACTGGCTGATTTTGTTCCATTGGCTGAGAACCCACTGGCCTGGAACGAAAGTCATGGCTCTTTTGTCGGATTAAACGATGTGATTGAGACGACGTTAAGTCAGCGATGGCAACAAGAGATAAACCCGCTGATTGAGCTTTCAATCAGCGGGTTTTTTGTTGTATCTGTTTGCTTCTAAGAGGATTCTATAGGAGTGATGCATAGCGCCAAGGATATTGAGCCTGGGTCTTTATCTCACTTTGCCAGGCTTATGGATAGATTTAGTGTGCCGATGTTTTTGAAAACACGTTGAGCACAACCACCCCTGATACAATTAACCCTATGCCAATAAACGCGGGCAGATCCAACTTCTGATTAAACACGATCCAACCGATTAAGCTGATTAAAGCGATACCGGCTCCTGCCCAAACTGCATAAGCGATGCCCACCGGTATGGTCCTTAATGTCAGAGACAGGAAGTAAAAGGCCAGACCATAACCTGCCAAAACCAGGATTGAAGGTGCCAGCTTAGTAAAGCCTTCGCTCTGCTTTAGAGCTGAGGTAGCGATGACTTCTGAAACAATAGCAACGGATAGAAACAACCAGTTCTTCATACCCTGAAACTCATAACAGTGGAATTGATGGCGGCGATTCTAGCCGGAAAATATTATCTGGGACAGCAAAAATGATGTAGGAAAAGTGAGAGCAGACATAGAGACGCTAATGCTGTTTCTTTAGCAAGTGCTGCAATATAGATCACCGTAGGCAGATTACTGGGGTAGAAGGTTCAAAGGTTTCATCAATAATCTTGATACGATCCCTTTGCTCGTAAGCGCCCAACACACCGGTAATCTTCGCGCATTCATAACGGTCTAATAGCTCGCTGTACATCTTGTGTTGTACCTCAAGATCACGATTCAGGCGCCACTGTGTTTGCTCGGTTTCCTTATCCGCAATCTGACGCTTAAGCGTACTGATCTCATTAACATTGGTATTTAACAGCCCAGGTAACTGCAGCAGGTTTTGGGACTTAAACTCGGACAACGCCTGCTCAGACTGATCTAACAAGGCACGCTGACGATTCAATTGGTTAAGCAGAAATTGCTCAGAATTACTGACCGAACTTCTTTCAGGAGCCAACAGCTGATTGATAAACACATCACGCACACTGGTCAGAATCGCCGCCATATTCTCTTTTTGCGGACTGCGAAACTTAATACTGATCAGATCAGAGCCATACAAAGCCACGGTTAATTGCGACGACAAACGACGGATTACACGATCCCGCTCACTATTACTGATGTTTTCTGGGAAAAGATTCTGCTGCTCTGCCACCTGATGCAAAATATGACGACTGTGCAGCAGGGTATCCAACGCTTTAATCCGCTGCTGAATATGAGTCTCCACCGACAGATCCTTAATGAAAGGATTTAGCTTAGCGCTCTCCTGAATTAGAAAAGAGGTATGACTGTCATAGATACGAGGCGCCAGCTTACTCATCCCCAAACCGATAAAAGGCATCAGCAGAGGAGGAATAATCAGCAGATAACGATGACGCCACGCCGCCGCCAGAATCTTATAAAACCGAGCCTGTACACCTAATTGCATAACAGATCTCCCTTGAACCGTTATCTACGATTTTGCAGAGACCGTGCCAGGGTTCGATTACATCAAACTAGTTGATGTGTAACTTGCTGTTATTTATGGGTTTTGTTGGATTCTGTATGGGTAGATGAACCTGATTAGGCTATTCCAAAATTGCAAACTTCAGTGGGGATTCGCATTTTGCGTGAGTGTTGTTAACAGAGTGGCGGGGTAGGAAACTCACTAAAGCTCAAGGTATTACTGAAAGAAATAGCCATCGGAATTGTTCCAAACGGAGACAATATTATGCGCTAATAAATCTGGTCCAGAGGGCTGCTTGTACCAGCATAATGTTGTCCGACAACATGAGTGTAAATTTGAGTCGTATTCACATCCTTATGACCCAACAGCTCTTGTACCGTGCGTATATCACGTCCATTTTGCAGTAAGTGAGTCGCAAAGGGGTGCCTGAAGGTATGGCAATTGACACGCTTATGGAAAATGCCTGATTGTTTGACAGCAGCCTTTAATACTTTTCTGGGAACGGAATCATGCAAATGATGACGACAAATCTTCTTCGACATAGGATGTTCACAATAGGTAGTCGATGGAAAAATAAACATCCAGGCGGGTTCTCGAAATGCATTAGGGTACTTCCTATCCAAGGCATAGGGTAAGGAAGGACCAATAGCCTTCAGGTTATCGTCTTGTTGTAAGGAGATGGCCTGTTGAATATGCAATTGCAACTCAGGATATAATGACGGAGACAGTAACGTTTGCCGGTCTTTATGACCTTTACTATTTCTTACTGTCAGGCAACTGCGTGAAAAATCGATATCCATAATCCGCAATCGAAGACACTCCGATATCCTTAAACCACTGCCATACAAAATTGAAAAAATAAGCCGATATTTTCCTTCCAGCTGGTCCAAAATAGATTTCACTTCATGAGGAGACAGTACAGTAGGCAAATTGCGCTTTTTTGTTGCGTGTTGGAATCCCAGATCTCCAAGAGGCTGAGATAAGATCTGGTTATAGAGGAAAGCCAACGCATTAAGTGCCGTCTTCTGGGTATTGATTGCTACGTTACCCTCATTGGCTAAATGCGACAGGAAGCTTTTGACCTCTTGAGCCCCCATCGTATTGGGATGCCGTTTATTGTGAAAGTAGATATAGCGTTTAATCCAATGGATGTACGTTTTTTCCGTTTTAAGGCTATAACCTCTCAACCTGATTTCTGAACGGATCATCTCCAAGAAAGGACTTTTTGACATCAGAACATACTCTATTATGTAGTTATGTATAAAAATACAGTATTATTTTAGACTATGATCTGAAACTTGCTCACTTTTTCGATGGCTATGCTTATTTTTCCGGTGTAATATTTTCCTAACTAAGGAAAATCAATGTGTTGCAGTGGTGAAAGCCTAAATAACAGGCGCACGTTGATTCGTAATAACCCGCATGCGTATTTAGCAGGGAAGCGGTCTGACTAAAAAAGGATTTGCCCTTTCTAATCAAAGCTTTTCCTCCAAAGTTGCCGGTATATTGAAATCGGTGAATCGAGCATGCGTACTATTAAAATGTTGAACTAAGCCGCTTCGCGGAGCGGGCGTAACCTTACAGATCCCAAC
>CAYFGP010000038.1:0-35451 GCA_964342385.1 uncultured Oleiphilus sp.
AGGTGGGTCAATTTTCAGTCGGCGCTAGTGGGTCATTTTTACATCGGCGTTAACAGGCAACAGCACTCTTATCCATTGGACTCGTACCAATATAGTGGCCAGGGATGATAGTTTCTGGCTCCAGCGCAAGCAGGCTATCCAGCGTTCCCATCCATTTATCACGGGACTCTGCATCCTGAGCATCAGCCATCCAAACGTGTACGTTTTCATAGATTGCCACACCACCGGTTACAGTCTTCAAAGAAGGAATCCAAACAAAAGTGTGCTTAGGATCAGGCCCATCCAAGCCGACAATGTGCAGATCTTCGCCATCCACTTCCAGAGTATCGTCGCTGATCAACTTAGGCAGAATAGTTTCCTTAGGTGCATTTTTACCAAGGATTGGTGACCAGTAGCTCACTTTGCCTTTAATAGTCTTTTTGATGTGTTTCAGCGTTTCTGGTGATGCTACAACCTGAGCATTAGGGTAAGCCGCTGTAATCACATCCAGACCAAAGTAAAAATCAGGATCACCATGACTGATATAGATTGTCGTCAGCTCTTTGCCACTTGCCTTGATCATCTTCAGCACAGCTTGTGCATCATCACGCTGGAACTGAGCATCAATCAAAATGGCTTCAGTAGGGCCAGTCACCAGGGTTGAAGACACTGGAAACAGGCTCTTTGCCCCAGGGTTAAACACCTGAGTTTCCAGTTCAGCTGCTACTGCTGCAGATAAAGGTAGAATAGAAGATATCGCTAGAGCAGCACCTGCTGCGAAGGTCTTTAATGGATTTGTTTTTAAAGATAGAGAGTTTGATAAAAATGCCATGGTAGTCGTCTCCTGATGTCGTTGATGGAGACACTATAAATTTCTAGTTAAGCTCGAAAAACCGGGCAGAATAAGATTAACTATTGCATAATTCGGACATATAGTAGTAAAACTCTCTTTTATCGGGCAAATATAAGGAGATGCCAGAGCAACAGAATATCGAACAACGAGTTTGATAAAGCGTATTAGTTCAGGCTAGATCTGCAAAACAGACTTTATTGCGGCCAGTGTGCTTCGCTCGATATAACGCCTGATCCGCCTGTGAAATCAATTGATCCAACCCTTGGCCATTTAGAGTTGCTACGCCTAGGCTGACGGTTACCTGATGATCATCAATGGTTTGAAATGGATATTCTTCAACCTGTTTTCTCAACTTTTCGGCAAGGGTCTTCGCCTCCAGCAAAGGGGTTTGCGGCAAAGCGATTAGAAACTCCTCTCCACCATAACGGGAGACAAAGTCACTTTCTCTGACACCATCACGCAGTACTTGTGCAAACTGCACCAGCACCGAATCCCCACTTTGATGGCCAAATGTGTCATTAATCCGTTTAAAGAAGTCGATATCCGCCATAATCACCGATAAAGACTGATGTTTCCGGTGGCTGAGTGCGATCAGCTTTTCTAACTCAACCTGCATATAATTCCGGTTATATAACCGGGTTAACGGATCGGTCAGAGAGGACTTAATCGCCTTGTCCCGCTCAACGATCAGTTCTTGCTGCTTTGATTCCAGAGCCTGCGTTAACTGGGTTAAACGATCATACCGTTGAGCACTGATAATACTGATGCCAAATTGAGTCGTTAGATTGGACATATAGTAGAGATCATCATCTGACACGGAATGGGTATACCCCGCCACCAGCACACCGAGTACCTGATCACTATGAAAAATAGGTTTAAGCATCAAGGTAGTCGCTATTGAACTGGTCTCATCACTTATTCCCTCCCCCAAGTCATCACCTGAATCAACCTTAGCAAAAAACGCCTGCAGCATATCATCTTCTAACGTCAGGGAAATATTGTCATGATAGCATTGGGCTAAAGGGCCAGAAGTAAGAGGCATCTGCTTTGCTAACCTCCCCGTCTTTCCTTGTGCAGCCAAACAATGCAAAAAATCTTCATCTGCCCCTTTGAGATAAATGGCCGACAGGGACACGGAGTGATAGTGAGCATTAATAGCTAATGCATCTGAGAGCATCACTTGTAGTCTTTTCCCAGAAGTACAAGCAGAGACAACCTGACTAAATGATTCGCTGAATCTGGCCTGAGACGCTAACTCAAACTCCCGATCAGCAACATCTCTATGCATCTTGTTAAAAGCCATAGCCAAACGCCCTAACTCATCGCTGGACGACACTTCAATATCATCCACCTGCTGACCAGCTGCTTGCTTTTCTGCACTATGGGTTAATTTTTGCAGAGGAATAATTAGAATTTTCTGTATATAAAGAGCAATCGCAAAAATAATGCCCCCTAAGATACAAATTTCGATAATGAACAACCAACGCAAGCGACTCTGCAGTGCTTGATAACTGGCTTCACGCTGCTCCAATAATCCATACTCTTCTTCTACAAAAGCACTAATGCGCTGGCGCAACTCATCCATAATAAGCTGCCCTCTGTCACTCTCGACGATCTTTAGAGCCTGAGACTTGTACTGATTTTGGGTAAGACGAATGGTTTCTGCCAACTCAGCAAACTTTTCTACCATTAAGGCTTTAATCAGTACCAAACGAGTCTGTTGAGAGGCATTATCAGTGGTCAACTGCCTTAGCCTACGCAGGCTACCTTCTGCAGCAACAACCCCCATGTTGTAGGGTTTTAGGTATTCTGGTGATTCAGTGAGCAAAAAACCTCTTTGACCCGTTTCCGCATCGGTCAAAAAGCCCAGCATGGCTTCGCTAGTCGAGATCACATGATGAGTATGGATAACCCATTCATGTTGTTCTGCTGCATTTTTTTCCGTTTGATGAATAATGCCGAAGTTTGCCAAACTGATTACCATGAGTAATAAGAATAGCAAAAGCAGCTTGGTTCTAAGCCCTAATGAGGACAACATAGAATGGATTCACTCCTGAATGCACAGTATTTCAAATGGGTCTTCCATGAAAAGCTAACTGAAACAGGCCCGCTACAGTGGCGACATAAACCTGCTTCAAGGGCGAAGCATACTCACCCTCAAAACAATATAAAAGAACTATTTGAGTCAATACTCTGAGAATCGTTCAATTCTATTCACACTGTGCGTTATAGCTATTGTCCGTACGCGCTGAGCTGGTAATTATGTTTTCGTAGGTTTGCTGCTCGGTCAGGCCTGAGTTCAAACTTTTAGCTACCAGATAGTCAAATGTTGGGCCATCAGGATTACCATATTTTTCCATATCCCGGGCTTGCAGTGCCTGCATCTCTTTCGGAGAGCTCATCATAAAACGGGCATTGATTCTGGCATTATGACGTAGATTGTAAGCCCGCTCTGCGCGTTCTTTAAGACTTAGCTCTTTTTTAATCCAACGATTATTAATCACAGGAATTGCCACTACCTGATAGTTGTACCAGACACGGATCTCGCAATCCGTTTCAGGCACAGCCACCAAAGGATGATGACCTGGCATAGGATGACCCGGTGCATGAGCCGAGGGTGGTGGCATGTGGCCATGACTATCACCATGACCAGGCTGAGTATTTATTCCCGCACAACCTACCGTAACCCAAACAATGCCAGAAAGAACTAAACCCCGTGCCCAGGTTTTCATAGAGCCTTTGGAGATATTCAACATGATTAACCTCTCATCTGTGATAGCAGCCTTGATATAACAGTCTCGAAATAACGCCACAAAATAATAATTCCCAAGCCAGACTGGATATGACTCATGACAGGTATCATATCGATCGAAATATCAAAGCATGTAAATAATTCACTGGTTATGTTGACAGATTTCTTAAGTGTATGAAATTACACGGTATAACAGGGTTAGCTTCTCTTTAAAAAGGCACTAGATAGATAATACAGATGGTAGGTGGATGGAAAGATGGAAAGCCCTGGATAGCGAAGAGACTAGATCAAAAAACCACTGCTCTAAGCACCTGACGATGCTTAAAGCAAACCGAGCTGCACTAATAAGCACTCACACAACTAATGACTATTAACTGCATTAGAATACACTAAATCAGCCCGGCACATTTTTAACACTGACAGCTCGCTTTTGAAGGTAGCCTTTTTAAAATCACGCCTTAAAACAGCTCAGCTTCCTCATGCATACGCACTTCTGCACGCTGCCTAGTACTCCAGTCATTATCGGATACCTTGAAGGAACCCATCATCTCCTGCAGCTTACCACTCATGGTTTTCAAATCAGTACCAAAGCTGAAAGTCAACTGGCCGGATTGCAGGGTTTCATTAAAGTACTTATTCATCAGTTCGAAATTACTTTCAACTTCGGTGAAATTATCCCCCTGCAGGCTAATGGCCTGCAGGATTTCATCGGAACAACTGCGGATATTATTAATTGCATCATTAATCTCGCTCAGACTGCCACGGCTGGCTTCAACCAGTTCCTGGCTGGCCTGAGCGGCTTCAGCACTCTCCTGCATAATGCTCACTACTTCATGGGTTTCCTTACGGATAGCCTCTACCATGGTTTGCACTTCTGCTGTGGATTTATGAGTTTTACCTGCCAGATCTCGCACTTCATCAGCGACCACAGCAAAACCTCGTCCCTGCTCACCAGCCCTTGCGGCTTCGATGGAAGCATTCAGTGCTAGCAGATTGGTCTGTTCCGCAATACCACTGATCACATCGATGACACCCTCAATACGTTCACTACTCTCACGCAAACGGCCAATGGTTTCTTCTGCACTGCCTACACGAGAGGATAAACGCGCCATAGTCTCGCTAGACTCCTGTACGATATCCACCCCCTGCTGCACACGTTCATAGCCCTGCGCACTGGCAGAAGCGATACGCTCAACCGCACCCGATACAGAATCCGCTGCACCGCGGGTAGTATTAATACACTGATACACCCGTTGGCTCTGCTCATTCTGTTTCATAATACGATCCTGCACATGAGTGTTGGTCTCTTCCAGCTCATCCGCCATAGGAATAAGACGTACCACCGTTTTCATCACATCAGATACAACGTGATCGGTTTTATCCAGAAAGTGGTTAAAAGATACTGCCAATAAGCCGATCTCATCTTTGCGCTCTTCAGGTAAACGTTTGGACAGATCACCATCACCTTTACCCAGCTCTTCTACCAACTCATGCATATGAATAATGGGTTTGAGGACAAAAAAGTGAAGACCTGCAGCTAAGATCACCATCAGACCAGCCAGCAGAAGGGTAAACAAGATACTGCTCTTTTCAGCAACCGTTGCGGTATCCACTGCTGCCGCCAGTGCTTGCTGAGTACTGACATTTTGCGCCTGCATCAACTGATCCAAACTATCGTAAATGGCAGTGGCCGCATCATCAAAGGAGGGCTTCATCAGATTACCGGTTGAGGCACCACCTGCAACATAACCCTCTGCCATCACCTGACCCGCTAGATAATAATCTTCAAATAGGAATAACAAATCCTCATAGAACTCTTTGTTAGCACCATCCAGCGCCGTTAGCTCTTCCGTGCGGGTACGGAACAACTCAGCCTGCTCCTCTGCTTTATCAAAGCCCTGATCCAATCCATCCAAGGCCCGAGTGGCACTGATATTGTTAAACCATTGTTGCACCTGAACCACAGCCATTTGCAACTCTCTGGCCTTCTCCTGTTGAGGCAATCGCTCTTGTGCCAGATTCTGCACACTGGTAATAACCAGAGCCGTATCCTGACGCAAGAAAATCATTTGTGTTAAAAGAAACGCCAGACAGACGGCGGCAAAGATTACTATTTTACTTTTAAGAGAAGAGAACACGGGGTCACCTTAGATGCTTAACAGCCAAAATCCATTTAGCGGTAGTATGTACTGATCCACAAGGAGTTATGAAAAATGTTTTCAAACGCTCTAGTACCGCTAAACCCTAAGAAGTCTCTACCGGTGGGGTGATAGAAGAAGCTCCCTGGCCTTAAGGCCTGTTTACTTTATGCCCACTAAGATACCCCTTAGACCAGAGAAAAAAATCCATCTTAACAGTCTATTTTGTAACAAAACGTAAAAAACAGGACAAACAGAGTCTCAAAAGTGTCTGGTATCACAACTCCACTGTTCATTTTCTGCTAGTTAAAGGTTTTTGAGCCGTAAAAAAACCCTGTCCGTCGAACAGGGTTTTCTTATTTCAAATCTCACCGTACTGTCCGGTATTAGTTGACCACGACAAACCAGACCTAAGTAAGGTTAAATAAGCTGAACTAGAACAACTCAACTTCTTCGCCCTGCCTAGGCTCTACTCGCTTATCCATACTCCAATCACTGTCTGTTACCTTAAAGGTGCTAATCATTTCCTGTAGCTTAGCACTCATCTTTTTCAGATCATCACCGAAACTTAAAGTCATCTGACCAGACTGCAATGTTTCACGGAAGTACTCATCCATCAGCTCAAAGTTACTTTCAACTTTAGTAAAATTATCGCCCTGCAAGCTAATAGCTTCCAAAATCTCTTCGGAACAGCTGCGAATATGGCCAATCGCACCATTAATCTCATCCAGACTACCACGACTGGCTTCTACCAGTTCCTGGCTGGCTCGGGCTGCATCGGCACTTTCTTGCATGATAGTAACGACTTCACGAGTTTCATTACGGATAGACTCCACCATTGCCTGTACTTCAGCAGTAGACTCATGGGTTTTACCCGCCAAGCTACGTACCTCATCGGCTACAACAGCAAAGCCTCGGCCGGCCTCACCGGCACGAGCTGCTTCAATTGCCGCATTCAACGCCAACAGATTAGTTTGCTCAGCGATATTGCTGATGACATCAATCACACCTTCGATACGCTCACTACTCTCCCTTAAGCGTTCAATAGTGGTTTCTGCATTACCGATACGGGAAGCCAATTGCTCCATTGTTTGGCTGGACTCAACGACGATGGTGACACCGTGTTGTACACGCTCATAACCCTGAGAACTGGCTGTTGAGATACGCTCTACCGCGTTAGCAACAGAGTCAGCCGCTTCACGAGTGGTATCCATACAGTCGTGTACACGTTGGCTTTGCTCGTTCTGCTTCATAATACGATCTTGTACATGCGTATTAGTCGTTTCCAGCTCATCAGCCATAGGAATCAAACGCACAACAGACTTCATCACATCTGAGACGGTCTGGTCGGTTTTTGCCAGGAAGTGGTTAAAAGATGCCGCCAGAGCACCAATCTCATCTTTCGCATTGTCTGGTAGACGTTTAGACAGATCCCCATCACCTTTGCCCAACTCCTCAACCAGTTCATGCATACGCAAAATAGGCTTAAGGACAAAGAAGTGCAGGCCACTGATGAGTAACAGCATTAAGACTGCCAACAGGGCCGTAAACAACATACTACTATTCTGGGCATTTTTACCGCTGGCAATTGCTGCTGTCAGAGCGGCCTGTGTACTGGCATTATGCTTCTCCATTAGCTCGTCAATACGGCCATAAATAGCCTCAGCCGCGGTATCAAATTCTCCCATCATCAGGTTACCAGTAGAGGGACCGCCAGCCACATAGCCTTCAGCCATCACCTGACCAGCCAAATAATAATCTTCAAAAACGGGCAACAGCTCTTTATAGAAGCTAGCGTTAGCAGGATCTAACTGAATCAGTTCTTCTGACCGTTTACGGAACAGCTCCGCATTTTCCTCTGCGACATCAAAACCATCATTCAGGCCATCCAAACCTCGGGTCGCACTGATATCCGTCAACCACTGCTGGACTTGAATGACCGCTACCTTCATATCATGCGCTTTTTCCAGCTGAGGCAAACGTTCATTAGCCAGACTTTCTACGCTATTGATTACAGAGGAGGTGTCCTGACGCAGAAAGATCATCTGCGCCACCAGGAATAAGATACTGACAGTCGCAAAAGCAACCGTTTTGCTTTTTAGAGTCGTTAGCACAATGGATCACCTTATTGATTATTATCTAGCCAATTCTACACAAAGCAACATAACCGCACAAAGAATATTGCTTCTAATATACATATTTCAAAAGAACAATATAATCTTATAGTTACAGATCATATTCTCTTTTTTCATAGAGTAAAAACCCCTGTTATTACGCATAGATATGACTACTGGCTTTAATTAGCCCAGAAGCCATTACTGGGGTACCAACATCAAGTTAAAGGTCATCTGGGGAGCATCCTGTTGAGCTTCTGGACACTCCATCAATTGTCGTGCAACTCCACCTTCAGCAAATATGTGCCGCCATTGACGAATACGCCCCTGCTCTAGCTCCAGCATCGCCTGCTCTACTTTCTTTTCATCACCTTTTAACTGAGTCGTAAAGAGCTCCCGCTCCTCGGTGCCCGGCTGGACACAGGTTTGCAGCTTCATCTTGCGGCGCTCTTTCAGCATAGCCAACAGTTTATTGGCATAGTCCAACTGAGTCGGTTTCAATTCAGCCTGCTGATTATCAAATACCAAGCCTTCCAGTGGCATAGCGCCACCTTTCATCAATTCACCACCGATATCCGCCAGTGTCAGCAAAGCGCCAAAAGGCTGTAATGAGTACTTCAGATAGGCCAAGGCACCTTTTTGGCTAGCACTGAAAATAAATTCACGGATAATCTCTCCTGCTCCCACGTTCAACTCATCACCACTTTTATCCACGGTAATGCCCAATTCAATACGGTCTTGACTGTCTCTTAATACCGATAGCGCCAGCTGCAAAGGAGTATTCTCACTGGAAAACTCACCGTCCAACTTAAGATCCAGGCCATACATCAAAAAGCCAACTTCACCTTTCAGATGCTGGCCTTGCCAATCCAACTCAATATCATTATCCATCACCCCCTGATAGAAAAAGACATCAGCAAAATGTTCACTATAAGGACTGATCGCAGGCAGGTTTAAGCCTTTCTGTTTGCCTTTCACGGCCAAGGTCATGGGCTGAGTACTTACCGTACCGTTAAATAACCACTGACTCTGCCCATCTAACCAGGCATTAAGATTCCATTCAGCCAGCTCAGCACTGGGCCAACGCAGGTTTTTCAGCTCAAACTGCTCCATTTTCAACTCACTGAGTGTGGGCTTGGTTAAATTATGATCCTGAAAGAGAATCTGATGCTGCTTCACCTGTAACAGGTCCAGCGTCAGATACAACAGCGGCTCTTGAATTGACTTATCCTGATTATCTCCCCCTACCTCAGTGCTTTCTTCCGGCTCTGCTTCAGTATTATTCTGTTTGAGCTCTTCACCTACTGATGTAGCTTGCTCAGACTTTTTCTGTTCTGGGATTTGAACCTCAGCCTTGGCATCATTAAGCAAAACCTCAGCAATATGAGCATTCATCGGCTTACTGGTAGGATCAAAGCTCACTTGTTTTACCAGCAACTGCTGCAGCTGGTAATCCTGTCCTTCTGCTTTGGCACTCACTTTGGCCAGATCGATACTTTCAATATCCAAAGCTTGTTCAAATAGAATTTCTCTAACTGTCAGTAACTCATTCTCTAGCTGGTTACTACCATCGTCCAGAGCCAGGTTTGCCACTTCAACCCGATTAATGGCAGCATGCTTTCCATCCAGTTTAGCAACGATATGCTCTGCTGTGAGTTGCTTGAAACGAGCCTGTTTACTTTCACTAGCAGCATTTAGAGCGTTTAACTGTAACTGGTTAAGTGCAACTTGCTGTTTATCCAGATCAGCACTCAGATTATTGAGTTCAACAGCGGCAATTTGCGCTTGATTTGCATCTGCATTGGCTTCAATTTTTTCCACTCTCAAACGCTTAAAATCCACTTTAGATAAAGCAGGATCGGCCGCGACATCATCCAGTTCCACTTTAGCCAACAGTAGTTTATTGCCAGCGTCGGCTACCTGGAGTTTGTTCAGTATCAAGTGTTTAACACTGGCCACCCCATCATAACTAATACGATCCAGGTTTAAGCGTTGTAACTGCACCTGCTGTTGCTCGGCTGTGGATAAACTAATCTTTTCAACCAATAAGTTTAAACCACCTTTTAGAGGGATCTTTGCGGGTAGAACCAGCTCACCTTTCAAATCATAGGCCAGGTCAATCTGATCTAGCTGCACCTTACTCACTTGAACCTGATTGGTTTTGTCTTGCCATCTAAACTGCTGCAACTCGATATTACCTGCCACAGTAGCCTGATCTGCTGACTTTTCATTTAAAGCCAATGTCAGCCGAGCACTCAGTTCTGTTGCAAACGGGGCAGGCAGCAATACAAACCATTCAGGACTTAACTTCAGTTGCTGTAAATCCAGCTGTAACTTTTGGGGCACTTGTAGTGCTAAGGGAGCGACCTGTGCCTGAACACCGACGGTCCCTTCAGCAACATCGATAGATAAAGATAAATCACTTTTAGCTTTAGGATCACGCAGTGCCAAAGGGCCAAAATCCAGTTGTTTCACTGCCACCGTTGGCCAGCTTTTTTGCTCTGCATTTACCTGAATACGATCAAAGGTCAGCTGTTTCAATACCAGATTAACGGGTTGCTGATTAGGATCTTTCTCAGCCTTCTCTGGTTGTTTTTCCACAGCAGGTTGTTTTCCCACAGCATTTTCTTCTGATGCTTCTGGTGACTCTTGCTGTGCAGGATTACCCTCAACCATCCCTTGCCACTCTTCCAGAGTAAAACCTGCAACCGTTTGTTCTTCACCGTGGTAACCGATCTGAAGCTCACCACCACGGATCTGCAGAGTAATAGGGTCACCAATCAAAAAGCGCCAATTTGCCTGAGCTTCTAATTGATCAAGACGTAGAGCTGATTCCCCCTGCCCTGCCTCAAGCCCTTTTAACTGCACCATCAGCGGGAACCAATTCAGTTTTACTTGCTCAAATCTGGCGTGATAAGGCTCGACAAAATGATTTGTCAGAGGAGTCAACACCCAGCGACTCAGCAAGACAACACAGAGCAGTACAAAAACGGCTATGCTGATAACAATCTTTTTCTTTTGCTGTAAAAACTCTTTGATCATCATAAAGAGTGGCTTCCTGATAAAGAGTGGCTTCGTGGCACCACGCAACGCGGTGCAAAATAAGAGAATAAGACCGACTAGAGTAACATGTCAGTTTTCAATGTATTTACGATAATTTTCAATATCTTATTATCGCAGCAAAAATGAAAAACTTAACCTTACGGCTGCAATTACTTATTATGTGTACACTTACACAAAAGCATTTCGATATTTTTCGGCCATGGGCTGAATAATTAAGCCATATGCTAAAGAGGAACTTTTGTGTGAGCGCTTGTTGAACAGCGAAATTAAAGCTTGCTGAGCAGGCATTTCACATTTTCAGATGTCTCATACTAAGAATATCGAAACACTTTTGCATAAGCGTGTATAGCGGTTACCGATAGCAAATAATAAAACAAGGATCCAACCATGAATAAATTGATCACAGGGAGCGTTGCAGGGCTTGTCATTGCAGGCGGAGCGGCCGCTTATATGCCAATCAAAGTGGGAGATACGGTACAGACCCAGTTACAACAGGCTGTACAATCTGCCAACACCCAGCCCGGTAATACTTTCCAGATTGAGATCCTTGATTATCAAAAGTCCGCCTACTCCAGCGAGGTAATCACTCGCATCCATTTGAAGGATCAAACCGGAGCGGCCACTCATCCTGACGATTATCTTGAGTTGATGCATAAGATTGATCATGGCATCAGCAGTGCAACCTTCAAGTCCGAAGTTGTCGTGACCGAGAATATTAAGGAAATTGTCGATAAAGACTTTAACGGCAAAGTACCTCTGCACTTTGATGGCGAAGTCTCCATGGACAAAGCTGTTGTAAATAGTTATCTGGATGCCTTTACTCTCACACCAGAGGGTCCACAAGGCGGGGAGATTAAAGTAAGACCCGCTAATATTCGCCTCACCTATCAGATCGATCAACAGCAATATCTGCTGCAAGGCACCTGGAACGGTGCGGATCTTAACGCCAACAGTGATCATCTGACGTTGGGCAGTCTAAAAGTGAAGGCAACCGGTAGCCAGCTCAGCGATTATATATGGCGCTATCAAAGCCAGATCAATCTGGCACAGTTTGATTTTGGTAACGATACCATCAACCTCAATAGCCAAAAGCTACAACTGAGCGATAATTTCGATATTGAGGAAAACAGTGAAGGTGCAGATAGCATCAACTACAACAGTACGATTACTCTGAACTCACTCTCAGCCAGTCAGTATCAACAATCGATGCTGGAGCTGAAACCCAGCGAGATATCCTATGTGTTGTCAGGTCCTACGGTCAGCGCTACCGAAGCACTGATCGAAGCCAGCCAACAGATGCAGGCTGATCAAATGACTCAGCAGGACGCCCAGAAGGTATTCCCCCTGTTTGCCGACTTTATGCAGATGTTAAACCTGGATATTCACACATTGGACCTGGTTACCCCTGACGGCAGTATCAACGGCAACTTAAACCTCAGCCTGGATGCCAATACTCAAGAACTGTTGCAAGCGTTTAGTTTTGCACCTTTGCTGGCTCAATTTGTGATGGTCAACAGCGATCTTAATATCAGCAAATCACTGGTTGAAAAGATGTCTCCTCTACAAGCCCTCGCAGCTCAGTTAAACCAACGCGGTGCCTACCGTGAAGTAGGTGAAGACATGGTATTAAAAGCCCGCCTTAAAGATGGCCAGTTGGTGTTAAATGACGTTTCTTTTTAAAGAAGCATGAACAAAATCAGCCGGTTATAGAGGCCGGCTGATTTTGTTTCACACTGATATTATCTTGCTATAACGACAACTCTCTGAGTCAGCCCCTCAGCCAGAAACACAGTAAAAATTCCCCTAAACCGCTCCGTGTATTACAATACCCCGCCTTAATTCACTAAGACCGGAGCGGACATGAAAACGCCTCATCTCGATGATCCGAAAACCCCTGAACTGGAAACCAACCAAACCAAAAATGGTTTTTTATGCCTGGTTTCTAAAATGGTGATTGAAGAGCGTCTGCCCGTTCGTTTTATGTACAAAACGGTACCTGAGCACCTGAATGACACTGGTTGGCGCATGTATTCCGGCTATGAAAGCGAAGAGTTTCTAGCCGATGAGCTTAACAGCATGATGACAGTGCCTGTTGAAAGCATGTGTAAAATGGACGATACCCTGACTAAGCTGGTGGAATACAACGCAGGCACCGTTTGGGAACGCGTACCAGGTGCAGAGAAAGATGGCTGGGAACGAGTACACGACTATGACATTCCAGCGCCAAACGTAGACGTTGAGATTACCAACAACCCCGATGAGTTTAATGCCAAGCATTAATCCATACACACTTACACAAAAGTATTTCGATACTTTCAGCCAGCAGCTGAAGTATGAAGTTATCTGCTAAAGAGAAACTCTTGTGTGAGTGCTTAAGCGCTGAAACAAATTTAGCTTACCCTACAGGACATATTGCAATGAGTCTTGCTGATAAAGTGCTGGCAGTGAACGATGATCTGCCAATCCGTACCGACGTTCCGGTTCATAGCGGTAAAGTACGCTCCGTTTACTGGCTGACAGAAGAAGACAGCCGCCGCCTGATTCAGGAAAAAGGTTACGATGTCGCAGCCGATGCTCCACTGGCGATTATGGTCATCAGTGATCGTATCTCAGCCTTTGAGTGCATCTGGCAGGGTGAAGGCGGCATGCAAGGCATTCCAGGTAAAGGCGCAGCGCTGAATGCTATCTCTAATCACTGGTTTAAACTGTTCCGTGAGCAAGGTCTGGCCGATAGCCATATTCTGGATATTCCACACCCATTTATCTGGATCGTACAGAAAGCTAAGCCAGTAATGATCGAAGCGATCTGTCGCCAGTACATCACAGGTTCTATGTGGCGAGCCTACGATAAAGGCGAGCGTGAATTCTGCGGTATCCAACTGCCAGATAATCTGCAAAAAGATCAGAAGCTGCCTGAACTGCTGATCACTCCTTCGACTAAAGGTATTATCTCTGGCGTGCCTGGCGTGCCTGAAGTGGATGATGTCAATATCACCCGTGATGATATCGCCAATAACTTTGAAGCCTTTAAGTTTAAGTCTGCAGACGATATCGCTCAGTACGAAAAACTGCTGAAAGAAGGCTTTAACGTCATCAGCGAAGAGCTGGCTAAACTGGATCAGGTGTTTGTTGATACCAAGTTTGAGTTTGGTTACGTCACCGATGCTGCGGGCAACGAGAAGCTGATCTATATGGATGAGGTGGGTACACCAGACTCCTCCCGTATCTGGGATGGCCCGAACTATCGTGAAGGCAAGGTGATCGAAAACTCCAAAGAGGGTTTCCGTCAAATGCTGCTGAATCACTTCCCTGATCCGGATATTCTGCTGAATAAAAACCGTATGGAAGAGCGTTACGCCCTGGCCCGTGACAACGCCCTGCCTGAAGAGGTCATGATGAAGGTCTCTGAAACCTACGTGGGTATCGCAGAAAAGATTATCGGTGAAAAGCTGGTACTGTCTGACAACCCGAAAGCAGAGATTATTGAAATTCTGCGTGATCAGTACGGTTTGATTGATAGCTAATGCCTTGCTCATAAGACTGCTTGAAAGGTCATAAGCCGGATTAAAAGCCCATTGGCCTGATTGAGCATCACAAAGAGGAGCTGATTGAGCTCCTCTTTGTGATCGCCTAAAAATCACAATTATTTAAACGCTAATAGATTCACCACTGCCAGCATAGCCATGGCCCGAATCAACCAACGAAACTGGTTTAAATTCATCCGCTGCATAAACCAGGCTCCGATAAATGCCCCCAAAAGTACACCGGGAATGCCGACTAATCCAGCCTGAAAGGTTTCACTATTGAGTAAACCAATACCCAGTAACACAGGTACTTTAGCCAGATTAATCAGCATAAACGCCCAGGCCCGGGTTGCGACGTAGCCGGATTTCTCCAGCTTCTGTTCCATCAGATACAAACTTAAAAACGGTCCGGCAGCATTACCGATGGTACTGATAAAACCAGATATCAAGCCCGTCAACTGACCGATCATGGGGTAACGCATCCATTTTGCGGGACGGTATTCCAACCAGACACTCAACCCCAGCATGACAATAATTAACAGCGCTAACATACCGGTAAATTGAGCGGCACTGGTGTTCGCTAATAGCCAGCCACCTAACAAGATCCCGATCATTGCCAACGGTAACAGGTTGATTAACACCTTGTAATCCAGTCCTTTTCGATAACGGGTGATTGCCATCAGGTCTGTAATCACGTACAGAGGGATAATCACCCCCAGTGCTTCCGGCCCAGGGAAAGCCAGCATCATCAGCGGTAAAATCAGCATACCCATACCGCCAGTAGAGAATTTGGAAAAACCCGTCACCACTGCCGCCAGAGTGATCCATAACACATTTATCTCGAACACTCTTATATCAAACATGCCGGTCTCAAACATTTTCTTTTACCAACCCTATCAGCCTACTTTTCAGCTGATCATACAGAGTCAAATAATCGAAAAATAACGAGCATTTTCTATTAAAATGAATGATAAAAACGATCGTTATATTTCACATCAGTACTTGATGTGTTTACCGAGACACTTTTATTTGAGTGCTTATTTTGCTCTTCAGGAAATTCTCTTTATAGCGGCCACTGTTATGACCTATGAACAACTCAGAGCTTTTTCCGCCGTGGTTGAAAGTGGCAGCTTTCGTGCTGCAGCAGACAAACTGCATAAAACTCAATCCACGATCAGTGCCGCGATCGCCAATCTGGAAAGCCAGTTTTCACTGCAATTGCTGGATCGCTCCAGCTATCGCCCTACTCTTACACCTGAGGGCAAAAGCTTTTATCAGCAGGCAAAGCGCCTACTACAGGAATCTGAGGCTCTGGAACGCCTGGGGCATCAACTGACTGACGGCACACCACCCAGCCTTTCTATTGCACTGAGTACCATGAGCGCACTGCCGGAAGGATTAAGCCAGCTGAAGCAATTTTGCGAACAATACCCCAAACTGCAGATGAATCTCAGCACTCAACATCTCTCCGGTTTGTTGGAACAGCTGGATACCCATCAGGCTGAGCTGGCAATTGGCCCCCATACCGGTTTGACTCAGCAATATGAGTTTATTGAGATCTTTAAGATCCGCCTGTTATGTGTGATGGCTCCTGGCCTGTTACCTGAAGGCACATCTCAACCTGTAAGTCATGAGCTACTGCGACAGAAACCTCATATTCTGGTCGCTGATAGTGGCTCTAAGCCTTTTGATCACGTTAATGTGATTCCGGGCGGTTTACGCTGGTTTGTTAACGATTATGTGGTAAAACAGGCGCTGATTAAGGCGGGGTTGGGCTGGGCCAGAATCCCTCAGCATATGATTGAAAATGATTTGAAAGATGGCTCACTGCAGCCATTGATCGTCGAGAATTTTGCTTCTGAGAGCGAAGTGCCGATTTATCTGATTCGGCTAAGGGAAGCGACTCACAGCCAGCTCGCACAAACACTCTGGCAAACGTTAAAACCTATTTCTTAACCAAATATTGTTTTCGAAAAACCAGGACATCATCCGATGGATTTAACCACAGATCTCTCTTTGCTGGCCTACGCCGGTATTTTTATTGCCGGTGTACTAGGCTGGATATTCAGCTCACTGGCAGCAGGTGGCGGGGCCTTACTCAGCGTACCACTGCTAAATGCGCTACTACCACTGAATATGGTTGCTCCTATCCTGTGTACGGGTTCAGTGATTGGCAGTTTTCACCGCGCCTGGCTCTATCGCAAACAGGTGAACTGGCAAATTCTGGCGTGGTTAATGCCCGGCATTATTTCAGGCGCGCTCTTAGGCAGTTGGTTGTTTAGTCGCTTGAGTATTCCTTGGCTGAGCGCTCTGGTCGCTCTTTTCTTAATCGGTAATGGTTTATCACATTACCTCTGGCCGGGAAAAGCCAGCTTTACCATGCGTCTACCCTATTTTTCTGCCGCTGGCTTTATCACAGCAGTGCTTTCTGCAGTGATCGGCGCAGTAGGCCCCATTCTCAATCCGTTTTACCTAAACTACGGTGCTGATAAAGAAGAGATGCTGGGTACTAAAGCGGTCAGTTCCTGCGTGATGCAGCTAGCCAAGCTGGTGGGGTATTTCTATTTTCTGGAGCAAGCCCAGTTCTGGTTAATGATGGGCCTTATTTTAGGTGGTGGCGCAATCATCGGTAATCGTATCGGCAAGAAATTATTAGAGCAGATCAGCAAACAACAATTTAAGCATATCGCCAATGGCTTGCTGATTATCAGTGGCGGGTTAATGTTACTTTAACGTAGAAAAGAAATAAGGCGTGATCTTCTCACGCCTTATTTTCTATAACGGGGCCTTGTGCCCTTGCCCATTTAGCTATGCCATTCCGTGTGGCGCGGTTTCGGATAATAAGTGCTATTCCTATCACCGCAACGCCCTTTGCTGCCATATAGATTAATCATCTTCAGCAACTTCAACAGTTGGAATTTCGGGGCTCATCAATACTAACAGATCAGACTTCTCTTCACGTTTCTGTTTATAGTCTTTACCAATTAGATCCAACATCCGTTCAGGATCAAATTCCTGCTTACCAAAGAATACTCCCATTCTTGGTTGAATGGATAGGCCTGGATAATTAGGATAAGCGAGGCGCCCCATGGCGCGCATCAATTGCTTAACTAGTTCTTGGACACTCCCTCGGTTTGCTTCAGACATTAACAAACACACTTTCTTACCAGAAAAGCGCGCTGCAAACTCAGGGGCTTCTACCAGGCGTTTTACAATCTGTCCCACATGCAACAGCACCCGATCGCCGGCAGACTGACCAAACTTTTCATTTATCTCAGGAATATTGGTGATATCCAGCATCATCAAGCCATAGGGCTGTTTCGTTTCTGCAGCTTTATGCATAGTCGCTAGCAGATAAGGCAAGAAAAATACTTTTTGCATTAACCCAGTACCAGGGTCCAGCATAGTACTCATCTGAGCATCCGCTAGCATCTCCTGCATCTGGTCTGCTTCGGCCATACGATCAGTGACATCATGGCCTGCAATCAGCACCATTTTCTTATCTTCAACATCCACATACTGCATTTGCAATACATAATCACGCAACCCAGATAGCTTAGATACCAGCACAGTATTCATGGTAATAGGTTTATCGGGTTGAGATGTTAAGTTTTCAATTAAATTAGCCACTTCGGGCTCTAGAAATTCAGGCAGGAGATTATGGGGAGGGAGATCACAGATTTCACCTGAGGCATAACCCAGGTATGTTTCTGCTGCAGAGTTACTATAGATAAACTGTAGACTCTCGGGATCTAACAGCAGTAACAGCTCTTTGGACTGAGCCATCACCGCACCAATCAAATGGTCGGATACTGCGCTCATAGCACCCTCCTTTATCTAATGACCGCCCCATATCCAAGGGGCATGGTTTATCGTAGAAATCAGGAACACTGACCTTAACTTACCATTGCAGCGTTTCCCGTACAAAAGGTATTGTTAATTTTCTTTTAGCCATTAAGGACGCATGGTCTAATCGAGCCAGCATATCAAATAACTCTCTCAGAGTTCTCGGTCCTCGATGAAGAATATAACGGGCTACTTCATCTGTTAATTCTAGTCCACGCTCTCTGGCTCTAAGCTTTAGCGCATCATTTTTCTGCTCATCTGTCAGATTTTGTAATGATAGGGTTACGCCCCAAGCCAAGCGAGAAGCCAAGTCAGGCAACTTAACACCTAACTGTCCAGGTGCAGCATCAGCAGAGATAACCAGATAACGTCCTGCATCTCTCATACGGTTAAAGAAGTGGAATAACGCGGTTTCCCACTTTTTACGACCGGCAACCAAATGTAAATCATCTATACAAACCAGGTCCAAGTCTTCCATACCATCTAACAGATCAGGTGATAGCAAGGCCAACTCTTCTAGAGGTAAATAGACAGATCTTAAGCCCAGTTCATCTGATAGATGGCATACGGCCTGCAATAAGTGACTTTTGCCAGAATCTTCGCCACCGTATAGGTACTGAAAATTCTCGCCGCATCCTCTTATTTGAGCCTGAAGCGCAGCTATAGCAGGTGCATTATCTGCTGACAGAAAGTTTGCAAAGGTCGCATCGTCTCTTAAACCGATGCTTAGGGAAAGC
The DNA here is from genome assembly GCA_964342385.1 of uncultured Oleiphilus sp. GTDB lineage: Bacteria > Pseudomonadota > Gammaproteobacteria > Pseudomonadales > Halomonadaceae > Oceanospirillum. The sequence goes on from CAYFGP010000038.1 coordinate 19,007, forward strand.
TGTGAAGATTCGAAATCAGCCATATTTCAATGACTTACTCTACAAAACCAAAAAAATTACCTATACGTTATCTGCTTTAGACGACAAAAGAAACCCTTTTGTTCATTTATACAGTATTTTTCAGATACGATAGCTATCAATCGAGTTGGCATGCTCCATATCAATGAATCCCAAGCGCTCAATCAGAACCACTCAGAAGCTGCAAACATTCGATAAACGAGAGCCAAAGTACAGATCACCCAAATAACTTTGACCCAAAGAGGCAAAGGTTGCTGCTCACCTTGCTGCATAACACACTCCTTCGACTTTTCTCTGTTAGAAATTGACATAGCAGGCAGAAACTGTTTTTACGCACTTACACAAAAATGCTTCGATACTCTATTAGCTAACAGCAGCTCAGTTAGCAGCTAGTCAGTCAACAGCTGGAGAATGGAGCTTTTTGCTAAAGAGAAGCTTTTGTGTGAGCGCTTAGGTTATTTATATTAATACTAATTTTAAATGAGTTAGCTGATTACGCATACTAGGTATAACCCTGAGTTTTGCGTTAAAACACCAGGAAATACACGAGAACTGGATACTGAATACCATGCAATAAAAATACTTCTTTATTCTTTACACGAAACAAACACCTTTCACTATTCTTCAGGTCTGCGATTGATTTCTTCCGCACCCTGTCGAAAAATAACTTTTGTTTGAGTGCTTAAAACCCAAAATATTAGACCACAAAAAAAGAAGCAGAGATTTTCTAGGGAAAGCAATCGACTAGGTAACTTCTAATTGAAATAACAAACCAGTTTTGTTTCTATTTATTTCATACTGTATCTATTTGTAACAGCAAAAAATCAAAACTGTCTTCCTGCAGATAGAAAGTAAAATATCTTCTTAACCAATTAACCCAAGCACTAGAAAACAGTACAAGGCCATTCCTGAAAATCTCTCTCAGACAGCATCCTCTCTACAATTAAGGAGAGTATTCTCCAGCTACTGACTGAAGAATATTGAAATGCTTTTATTTAAACAGGCATGATCTATACCCATAAAAAGAAATGCAGCATTGAAATATTTATAAGCACTCACACAAAAGCTTCTCTTTAGCCAATGGTCGAAAGTATCGAAACACTTTTGTGTAAGTGTGTATTTTGGCATTTATGCCGCTTTCTTTTGTTGAAAACGATACAGCTGATTAGCGAATGCTTCAGCCTGACTTCTATCACCTGTGACAGAACAACCCGGCAAGATCCACTCAGGCTTATTGTCCGCTTTTAACCTGGCAACAATTTCAATATTTCCAGCCACAATATGATGCTTTTTAGCCAATTGCTGACGACGTTGACTGCGCTTTTCACACAAACGACAACAGAATTTTAGCTGCCCCTTTGCTAATGGCTTCTGACAATTTAGACACAGCGCTTTTGCAGAGGACGATTCAATATTTTTAGTCATAAAACTTCACTCCAGACTTAGGATTAAGATTAGATATTTATCGCTCTTAAACGACAAGTAACACAAAGATAAACATAACGTTTATTTATTTTAAACCTAAAACCAGACGCAAAGTCAACACATGCGTTTATAAAAACACCAAAAATGCTCCCAAGACACACAAGAATACAGAAAAGAGTAAACAGACAGGCGCACAAATGCTCACATACCCACATGAGAAATGGCTATCTGGGCAGATTTCTTAGCAAGGACTAAAAGATATATAGACAAAACTGAATGCAGAGGAGCATGAGCTTACAGCGCCCTAAGCACCGGAAGACACCAATACCCAGGGCATGAAAAGAGGGGGAAGGGAAAACAATAAGTGATCAGTAGATCAGTCCGGAGTACCAGAAAATTTTACCCAGGATTTTTACATGCTCAGCAAAATAGGACGCATCATAGTCCTCATCTGGATAGTCATCCCGATTTAAACTACGAATTCTCAATCCGCCACCAGGCAAGCGATGCAGCATTTTCACTTTAAGCATACCTTCCTGGTCTAGCGCATAGATGGAGCCATCCTTAATCTTGGTTTCACCAAGATTAACACCTACCACAACGCCATCATTCAGCATAGGGGACATAGAATCCCCCGTCACTGTTACACACGCGGCCTGCTGAGGCTGAACCCCTACACGACGCAAAGTACTTTTGGCAAATCTTAACTTTGGACCATGACTTTCAACTACCTGGGTAGATCCATTACCTGCTGACAACTCAACCTCCGTGAAAAAGGGTAACTCTACTTCATCATCATCCAAGGGAGTACCGCTATCCCATGGCTCAATAAAACCCGCCAGTTCGGCCTGGTTATTCGATTGCTTGTGGGGACTACCAGTACCAAACTCCAACCACTCAGGGGTCAATCCCAACACACTGGTGACCCTTAGCAGCTCACCTTTGGCAACGCCGCGGTTAAACCAGTTATTCAGTCGTTGAGGATCGACCTGCAGCTGAGCGGCAAACTCAGAAGGCCTGATACCATGATCCGTTAGATATTGGCGCAAACGGTCGCCGGAATGTTGACTGTTCATAAACAATAAGTTTATACCCCTTGCACAACCTTTTAAATAAACGTATTGTTTATTTGACGTTTAAGAAAATGGAAGTATTCAAATGAGTCAAACGCATTTAGACCGAGCCATCGAACAGATAGGCTCCGCACGAAAACTAGCCTGCCGTTTAGGCGTGACTGCCATGGCCGTTTCTCAATGGCGTAACCGAGGCGTCCCTCCCGCCAGAGCAAAAGAAATTGAGCAACTGACACAAAAGCAAGTAACACGCTATCAGTTAAGGCCTGATATTTTCTCTGAGGAAGAGCCTCAAATAGCAGCTTAATAGCAATGACTAAAATAAGTGTCAAGCCCGGTACAAGAGCACTCTGGTGACAATAGCAACCAGGACCATTCTCATAAACTCTGAACAAAAGTGATCAATTCAGCAGCACATTAAGCACTCACACAAAAATTTTTCTTTAGCCGCTGGCTGAAAAATACCGAAACATTTTTGTGTAAGTGTGTAACAGCTTGCTTATCAAAGAAGACAACAACACTTCTGTTTAACCAGGAAAAAATCAAGTAGAGAACCATTATGTCAGCACTCACTCACCTTATAGGGACAAGGGATTGCAGTCAGGGGCAGGGCCCCGCTGTGCCTGTTAATCAAGCCGATGAACAAGCCGTAACGATTTCTCAGGAGATTGCCGATCAGGAATCAGGTTATATCAAGCTTTATCGCAGCCTTATGAACTGCCATTTTGCAGATAAACCCAAGTATCTGAGTACTTGGGTGCATATGCTGATGCTCTGTACACACAAACCTATCAACACCCTACTGGGACGCAGTCAGAAAAAGATTCGCCTGCTCCCTGGACAATTTGTCTCTGGCCGTTATCAACTGGCACAAAAAGTTGGCACCAGTGAAAAAGAGATGCGTACCATCATCCACTTCTTCGAACAAGAAGGGCTGCTACGTAAAGACAGCAGCCGCTTTGGCACTCTGTTTACGGTGGTTCACTACCCCGGTCAAAACGAAGGCGATGCTAAGTGCAGTAGCACCTCTCTCAACCAGCCGCAGGAGTCGACACAAACCAATCCCCCTACGACCTCTGAAGATTCGGCAGTATCACAAGTGGCTGCTATATCAAAAACAACCTTCCAGTCAAAAGTGCCGATTCAAGCAAAAAAGGGCCAACAAGGGCCAACTGAAATAGGCCAAGCTCTAACTGAACACCAGATCAATAAATCCAAGGTAATCAAGCCATTAACACAAGAAACTATGGCCAAGAAAGACCTGGATGAAACGGCCACTAAACAAGAAAACAACTCTAACGAATTTAATAAATTAAATTCTATGGAGACCGATTCTGACCAACAACAAATTACTGATCAGCATACAACTCATGGGAACAGCTTTGATATCGGTACTGAAACATCAACAATTTCCCCCTCAACAATTCTTCCCTCAACTACGCCCTCCCTTCTTCGTCCCACAGCCGTAGTGCAGGACAACGAAGGTAAAAAGTGGGGCACACAGGATGACTTGAACAATGCTCGTCATATGGCTGATACCGTTGCCCGTCTTCAAGGCGTGTCCAGTTCTCCGCTGAGCGATCAGAAACTCGTGAACTGGGCTGATGAATGCCGACGTTTGAGAGGTATGAAAACCACCAGCGGCAAAGCAATCAGCGCTCAGCACATCAAGACCCTATGGGACTTTGCGCACCAGGACAGCTTTTGGCAGCACAATCTGCTTAGCCCCAAATCCCTGCGAAAACACTGGGAACGCTTAGCGGTGCAGTACCACCAGAAAAACAAGCTACCTGGTCGAGTCGGAACTAGCCAGAAACACAATAACCACAACACAACGTATTCAAACCCTGCCTATAACAGCGGCAGAACGCCCTTTATCAATCATTTCGACACTATGAACTATCAGGACTCAGAGCAGCTACCTGACTGGGCAAAGGAGGCTTAAGCCATGTTACAACCTATTCTTTCATCCGCTAGAAGTCGCCAGGAAAGCTGCCTGGAACACGGTGCTTACCTGTCCTATCAAATGCCATCCGGACAATGGTCCCCCTGTCCTATCTGCGTGCAAGAGGATATCGCTAAAGCTGACAAAGCTCACCAGTATCAATCCCGACGCAAGGCAAAAGAGGCCGTGGCAACCAAACAGTCCCTGGCCCGTCACCTGAAAGCGCAGATTCCTCCCCGCTTTCAATCCCGAACGCTGGAAAACTACCAGGCTTACAGCCCACAGCAGCAGCGCTGTTTAGCCACCTGCCAAAAGTATCTGGCTGCTTTTGACGACCGCTATCAACAAGGTGGCGGCTTAGTACTACTCGGCAAGCCCGGTACAGGAAAAACCCATCTGGCAGCAGCAATCGGCAACGCCTTATTACAACAAGGTCGAGACGTGCTGTTTATTGATGTTTACGATCTGATCGACAGTATCAAAGAAGCGGCTTTTGACCTGAAAGAGTGCAGCGAGTTTTCGGCCCGTAGACGCTTTACCGAAGTCGAGCTCTTAATTCTGGATGAAGTAGGCGTACAGCTGGGCACCGACTGGGAAAAAACCACGCTGTTCAAAGTCGTCAACGACCGCTACAAAGCAGGCAAACCCAGCATTCTGATAAGCAATCTGGATCGAGCCAACTTTAAACACTATATCGGTGATCGTATTGATGACCGTATGCAGGAAGGTGGTGGTGCGTTTCTGAGTTTTGACTGGCCATCCTACCGCGCCCAAGCCTATCACACAGGAGAAGCCGCATGAGACTTATCACCGCACGCCAGGCCTGGCACGATGCCTTTTATAATAGAGGCAATAGCACTCTGGCCCGTATTGAAGAACAGGGTAAACTCGGCCAAGCGATTCAACGTAATACTTATTTTGATAGCAACCAAAGAGCAGCACATATTGTCCAGGCCGGTCAGGTACAACATGCCATAGCATCATTACCGGAACCTCTTCAACAACTGGGTCACTGGCTATATTCTCCTCTCACCACAGAACAAGCCAACCTGATTGTGGATGAGGTACAGGATAATGTATTTACTCAAGCTCAAGTAGACCATGAAGACAATACGGTTTACTGGCTTACAATGGCTGTGATGGCAGACTATCAGGATATTGTACTAGGACGGGAACAACGGCTAAAAACACCGGCCCGAATTCGTAAATACCTGGCGGAATGGCACAGTGTTGAGATTAATACCCGCCGCTGGACACGGGAATGGCAACCCACATGGCAAGCCCTATGGAATAGTATAAGCGACCTCGATGCCCAGGCATTAAAACCTGTCGCTAAATTGGTTTACCAATATAAGCAAGCGGCCTAGCAGAAAACCAATCGAGGTGAAATTAATAACCAGCTGCCAAACAAAAAATTGAGTAGAAGTTAATGAACCATAAAATAGCAACCCACTCAGCGTGGGTTGTTCTTTATTCAACCCTCAAACAGCACCACATCAAAAAACACAACCATAACCACCTGATATTAAAGGCAAAAAAATAAAAAACAGTAGTTTGATCAACAAACCCATTGCAGCTTTGGCCCGTTTTGTTAAGCTATTTCTATACCTGATAACTGCGCCCTGACACCACTCAATCACTTAAACAAAAGTTCACGCAATATTTTGTTTAAAGATGAATGTCGGGGCATTTTTATTTCTACATTACTCCCCTCTGAATCCACTTTTATTAATCAGTACATCAATAACATTTATCTGAGTAACGAAACAAAAACACAAATCAAGTAAAGTTCATATTCTCCAGAATTTCTAGAGAATACTATCGAATTACTCTTGTTTCGCTATGGTTTAAAAGTGTTTTCCAGCTACTGTCGTATGATAGAGGCTATTTATGTTAATACTGAATCGCGCATATCTACCGGACCAGTCGTGTACTTTAGGCCGGCTGACACTACCCTGCGGCTGGTCTTGCCTGACATTAGAAAACCCCTGGTGTCACAACCAACCTGAGATCAGCTGTATTCCAGAAGGCCTCTACCAATTAGGCCAACGCACCAGCCCCATAGTTCGACGCACCAGTGCCAATGAGTTTACTCAAGGCTGGCAGATTGAAAATGTGGCCGGCCGCAGCTTTATCATGCTACACCCTGGCAATTGGGCCTGTGATACTCAAGGCTGCATTCTGCCGGGTCAGAGCTTTTTCCTGACAGCAGATAAAGGGCTGATGGTCACAAACAGCCGCCATACCTTCCGTGAGTTGATGCAGCGTTTGTCACAGCAAGAACGCTGGCAACTGCAAATCACTCAACAACCAGGAGGCCGACATGACTGATCAGAGCGCTAACGAGCGTCTGACCCGTCTGGAGGCTGATCACACTCATATGAAGGATATGCTGAATAAACTGGTGGATATATCCAGTGAAGTATCTAAGGCCATTCATCAATTATCGGATCATCAGTTGCAACTGGATCGCTCCTACGACGAATTAAGCAAACTGAACGATGCCAAGGCCAATCATGAGACCCGAATCTCCCTGTGTGAGCAGCAACTGGACCAACTCAACGGTCTGCCTGATAGCGTGGGCCGCAACACCGTTATAACCAAAGCGGGACTCTGGATTGCGGCTGCCGTAGTAACCGGTGCCATTGCCACTGTCTGGGCGCTTATCGAGAGCAAACTGACCTGAAAGCAAATTGACCTGAAAGAAAGAAGGCCCTGCCATGAAATATTATCTGACATCCCTACTAGCCTTTATTGGCCGACTGCTACTCAGAATGGCTATGGATAGCACCCTGCGAAATGAGATCGAGAAAGCGATCTACTTATCGGAACACAGCAATCTAAGCGGTGAAGCCAAAATGAAACACGCCCTGTATCAGATCAAGATGAGCGGCGCAGAAGCTCTGCTCCATGAAACAGAAAGTACGCTAAGAACCAAAGTTGAACAGATGCTGGATGACCTAGCGACCTAGTTCAATCCGTAATTCGGTCGGATATTCAAACTACACCGGACATATTACAGAGCATTCAAGTTTCTCCGTAGCCGGACCGGACGGCTTAAACCCGGTAGAACCCCGTAAACCGCTGGGAAGCACTTTACGGGGTTTGCTTTTCTGCACAGCAAAACCAGCCCTGAATAATCGTAAGTTTTAACCACCCGTTAACTGACAATAGGTCGTGAGCCATGATCGATATCACCGATGAACTAATCGCCCGTATTCAACAGCAATGTCCTACGTTCAGCACTGTCGGCATCCCTTCGTTTAAAGATGTCCCTGACAGCTACAGCTCACAAACACCGGCAGCACTGGTGTTCCTGGCCAGTGATGAAACAACAGAAGACTCGCCAGCCACTATCCAGTCCAGCCAACAGATTATCCAAAGCTATGGTATCTGGGTGCTAGGCCCTCAGGCACAGCAGGAGCAAGCCCGAACAGAGCTGAAAACAGCACTGCTCGGCTGGCAACCCGAAGCGGCCACAGGCGCGATGCACTATAAAAAAGGGGCTGCAGAAGAGATCACATCAAGTTTAATCTGGTGGCGCGAATATTGGGCGCTGCCAGTCTGGGTTCGTCAACAATAAACCATCATATACCGCTGTCACCTTCCACTCTATCACTCAGCACCTTTACTCCTATGGCTTTCACTAATAGCGCCATAACCGAGCACACCCTCAAGCCTTTTTTCTTTTAAGAACAATACCTTAAAACACTGAGGCTTAAGCTGACATCTGAGTTATAGGGAACCAGCACCGGTACCTGATGGCTACGAACAAACGGGGCATTTAGCCCCTATCTCAATTTGAACGTTAAGTTCTTATCTCAGTTTGGACGTTAAGTCCCTACTCCAATTTGGACATTAACTCCTTATCTCAATCGAGAAACCAACAATAGAGGTTCATTACAGCAACCTCTTTTTTCACTACGCAAGATCTTTATAAAAGGAATCTGCACATGCTATTTAAGAAAAAAATCCTACTGGCTAAGCAAGAAACTACTTACGGCGTTGATCCGACTCCAGATGGTAGTAATGCCGTTATCACCAAAAACCTGAGCATCAACCCATACGAAGGCAACCGTGTAGGTCGTGAAATCGACCGAGCCACTCTGGGTAGCGACCTGGAATTTAACACCGGTGCTTACGTCACTCTGTCTTTTGATGTAGAACTGACCGGTTCCGGCACTGCCGGTACTGCGCCAGCATACGGCATTCTGTTGCGCTCCTGTGGTTTTGCAGAAACCGTAGTCGCTTCGCCAGATCCACAACCACGAGTGGAATACAAACCGGTTTCCGAAAACTTCGACTCAACAACCTTCTACTTTGTTCAGGGCTCTCAGCAACACAAAGTGACCGGTTGTCGTGGTACCGTGAAGTTTAATGGCAGCAAAGGTGCTATGCCTTCCATGAGTTTCACCATGACAGGTATCTGGAACGCACCAACGGATATCGGTGCAGCGCCAACCGCTAACTACACTTCCTGGCAGACACCAGTACCAGTCACCGCAGCTAATACACCGGTTTACCAGATTGGTGCCTACGACTGTATTGCAGAAAGCTTTGATCTGGATATGGCCGTAAACGTGGTATATCGCAATGTTATCGGCAGTGAATCCGTACAAATCACCGACCGTGCCGCCACAGGTCAGCTGACTATCGAAGCACCAGACCTGGCAACCAAAGACTTCTTTGCAGCCGTATCCAGCCATGACGGTGTAACTACAGAAACTCTGAAGATCCAACACGGTACTGCTGACGGCGCTATCGTTGAGTTTGATTCTCCAGAAGTACAACTGTCTGGTATCAGCTTCTCTGACTCCGACGGTATTCTGCACTACCAGATGGATGCTCGCCTGATCCCAACCGACGCGGGTAACGACGAGCTGATGCTGACTGTTCGTTAATCTTCTGAGTTGACCTCACCGATTTAAGCGGCCTGCTCAAAGTTCGCTTAAATCCGGTCATTTCAAAGATGTTTCTCCCCAAAAGCGCTCAGGCCACACCCCTGATCCCATCAGACACAGGCTTATCACTCCTATTGCCACAAATGATACGCCAACCGCCTGAGTGCTTTTTCAAGCCTGGCTTGAAGCAATACACAGCAAAACAAAAGTACTCGATATTTTTATCCCGAATGTAAGGGAATCATCTCCTTCGCAATTAAAACTTTTGTTTCGCTACCTAGGTGCAATCCACCTTTCTCTGCTTATTTCTGCCCGCTGAACGCGGGCTTTTTTACTTAATGGAATCAAAATTATGACTTTTATCGTACGTGCTATCGAAACTGTAACTGAATCTGTTGACGTGTATTACCCAGATCAGGAAGCCCCTGTTCAGATGCCTGTAGAGGTGCGTTACATCGGTGAAAAAGAGCGAGAAGAGCTGATTGATGCACTGGACCGCACCAAATGCGAAGAAAACGGCACTGAAGTCATGACCGACGAAGAAGTCATGCTGCATATCATCCGCGATATTCCTGACCTGGAAACAGAAGACGGTGAAGCCCTCGCCTTCGACAAAGAACTCCTGAATCAACTACTGGACGTACGCTGTTACCGCGAAGCCCTGCAACACCTGGTACGTAGCGTCCTGTACTCCAAAGAGTTCGCGGAGAAGTTTCGCCAAAAAAACTTATTGAAGCAGGGCGCTACTGGGCAGGCTTCAAAGTAGCCCCCAGTGGAAAAGACGACCTGGAAACCGATGCTCAGTGGTTAGGGATTGAACTACCAGATAATAATCAACCCGATGAGTTTGGCGTAATGCCAGAGAATTGGACGTCATTACTCTGGTTCCTAAAGTGCTGTACCCAATGGGAGATCGTCGCCGGCTTTGGCGGCTGCTTCTATCAGGGGCTGAAATATCCCAGCGTGAATATCGTACTTGACCGCAGCGGCCTGAGCTCAGAAGAGCAGAATCAGGTCTTTGCGGATATTCAAACGATTGAACGGGGGGTATTAGAGGTGATTAATCAAAAAGAGGATTAATCACCTCCTCATCTGACACTCGCTTTGATTCACCACGGCAGTATGCATATCGACCAGTCTAATTGGCTTGCCGCAAATCGTGCCTCTTGATTCACATTGGTTTCTTAAATTTCTAAAGCCCGCTGTTAGTGGGTTTTTAACGCTAGCAGGTAAAGAAGATGGATAGACAAACTGAAGAAACCTCCGATCATAAAGAGGTCGCCAATACACTAAAAGAAGTAAATCAAGAAGTAAAAAAGCTGACTCGAACACTACAAGAGACTGAGGCAACACTATCTAATACTAGCAATACTGCAAAGATTGCCTCCCATGATTCCCACAGAGAAGAAAGAATAGAAAGGAATGAATCAGATCAGGTAGTTATAATAAAGTTTAACCCGCCAAAAGAGTCAGCCGAACCATCCTCAACTAAACCTACATCAACAAAACAAACGAATAAATCCCTATCAACATCGCAAGAATTTGAAAGAGAAAAACAAAATGCTCTTGACTCATATTCACAGGCCTATAGAAAAGCTCTAGAACTGAATGATACTGAAGAGGAGCTTCTAGCTGTAGTAGTAGAAGCTCTCACCCTCAAGAATCAGCTTGCAGATCAGGCTCTTAGTGCCTGGATTAAGTATTCCAAAAATCTAGATCCCACTACAATAGAGGAAGCAGATGGGATAGGACGGATGGCCCTAGGAACCAATGGGGCTGTTGATCTAGCTTTCGGCAAGTACTATGACCACAGATCTGAAGACAAAGTAGTTTCATACACAAAATACTCAGCCGGCGAGCTCAATCAAAAGATTGCAAATGCTAAGGCTCGAATAGATGAATTTAGCAAGATAGAAGATGATGGGCTCTTTGATAGACTCTTCGATGGATCATTTGATACTGCCCAACGAGAAATAGCAGGATTAAGAGAAGATATAGAACAAATGGAAATTGCTCGCGATCGAATCGAGCAAGCCAGAAAAGAGGCATACAAAAATCTTGAAACTTTAATTCCACAAGCTCTTGAAAATGAGAGAGTTGCTTTAGAAGACCATGAAGCTCGAATAGCATCTGCTCCCGAGGCTATGAAGAATCTTCAGGACTTGATGGGATCGGGTATATACCAAAATGACTCTGATAGCTTGATTATTCTGGCTGAGTCCTATGTAAAACTACAAACTGGATTAGAAAACTCTGAAAAGGCTGCTGCAGCCCATCGTGCTGAGATTCTAAGATTAGAAAAAATACAAAAAGAATTAAGCCTACAGACTGAAGAAGCTAAAACACAGATTAATGATAAAAGCCGATCTGATAAAGAATCTACAGATCAAATTAAAGAGCAAGAACAAGCTACTACTAGTTTAAATGAAGCCCTTGATACACAAGTTAGAGCCGCTAATGCATCTAAAATCACTTTACAGGAGAGCTCGACTGCCACTCAAAAGTATCAGTCTCAAACTCAAAAATTAGAACAGCATCTAGCTACATCAAATCAACGAACTGAACAATCAACCATTAAAATTGAAGAACAAAAAATAGCGGTTGATGATTTAAATGAATCTCTTAATGGTCAAGTACAAACCTTAAATTTAGTCCAACAAGCTCGACAGAAAGAAGCTAAAACAACTCAAAATACTTTAGAAAAACATAAAAAAATAGCTAAAGAGATCTCTAAGGTAAACCAAGAGTTACAACAAGGAGATCTCGAGCCATCAGAAGATCCCATATCAAAGTTCCAAGAATCATTCACAAATTCAATGCAACGTATTGATGATGCTCTTGCCAACGCCCAACCGAAGCTCAAAGGCGGTTTTGACAGCGTTGGGGAAGAAATTCAAAACGCAATGCAACAGTTTGATGAAATTCTATCCGATGCTAAACCCAACCTTAAAAGTGGCTTTGAGAGCGTAGTAAAAGAATTTAAAGCTGCAATGCAGCAGCTCGATAAGATTATTGCGAATACTCAACCAAATCTTAAAGATGGTTTTGATGGTGTAGAGAAGGAGGTCGGAAACACCTTTGATAGTATTGCTAAAGAATCTAAAGGTATTTTTGATGGTGTAGAAAAAGAAGCAGAAAATATTTTTGATGGAATAGCTAAAGACATTGAAGCTATTTTTGATAGACCAGCGGAAGAAGTTAAAGATGCTTTTGACGGAACAGCAAAAGAAGTCAAGGATACTTTCAACGAAGCAGCAAAAGAAATTGAAAAATCTTTTAATGAAGTAGCAAGGAGTGTTGAGAACTCCTTTAATCAGGTACTTGCTGAAACAGTCTATGATGCGATCACTCGCCCCTTATTAACAGATATAAGATCAGTCATATCTGGCATTACCTCAACTGGCTCCGAAGGCGGTGGACTTGACTTAGCAGCTATTGCTAGTAATCGCATTGACGGCATTGGTAATTGGCTATCTTCGACCTCAATCAGCGATAGTATGGGCAATTGGGCCTGGTCTTCATCAATCAGTGAAGGCATAGCCCAAAACCTAGGTTACGCAACAGGTGGAGCAGCCGGATCAGCACAACTAGCAGGCAATACTGCCGCGCTTAAATCAGGAGCATGGGCGGGCCAAGGGACTATCAATAACGTTGGAATGATCGGCGCAGGAGTAGCAGGCCACTTTATAGGTGACGCTCTTTTTGATGGGAAAGGTTATTCAAGTCAAGGCGGCTCCTTTGGTGCATCGGCAGGTGCCAAAATAGGTGCATCGGCAGGTTTACCAGGAATGGCTATTGGTGCTGTTGTTGGTGCCTTGTTTGGATCGATTGCTGGTTCGATGTTTGGTGATCGAGATCCAAAACTGGATTTTCGTACACGTGCCGTTGGGGATGATAGCTATAAATTTGATCGTGAGGAAAAAGGCGTTTTTGCAGAATCTGCTTTTGGCCAAGTTGGCTTTGAAGCAAAAAATACTCGCCGCATGAAAAGAGCCTTTGATGGTTTTGAAAACGCTACAGAGTTTCTGCAAAAAATTGCATTGCTTGACAACATGGTTGCAAGTTTAGCTGAGTCTGACTCAGAATTGCAGGATATGGCTGATATTGTTCAACAAATTGAGAACAACACAGCTGAGGACCCACAGGGTATCCTGGAGAACCTAACAGACCGTTATGTTGCCGCCTTCAGTCATATATCTAGCCGCCTGACAGATGGTGTTACTGCTGAAATAGAAACGAAAACAGGGATAGGACGCCGCGTTACTGATACCGAAGATTATGAATACGAATATCAATATGAAGAGCTTGTAACTAATGTAGAAAATGAGTTATTTCAGGCATTCTTAGAGCTTGATGAAGGTAAGGCGATCCCAGCTATTACATCTGTTATCTCAATGGAGCGGATTGGAGATGCCATCGGTGGCGCAGTTACCGACGATATTTACGACTCTATTGAATCTGCTTTTGATGAAGACCTGGATATTACATCAGTTATTGGCCAACTTAATATAGCCTTAACTGCGCTTCCTTCCTTAGGTGAGTTTAATAAGAACTTCGATATTTTAGCCTCTGGTGCTTTAGAAGCTTCAGGTAATATCGTACAACTGGCAGGCGGTTTACAAAATCTAGCTGCGAGCCAAAGCCAATATTACGACCTGTACTTTACCGAAGAAGAGAAGTTTAAAACCTACGCTGAGCAAATGGCAACAGCGATGGGTAGCCTCGGACTTGAGCTGGTCAGTAGTCACGATGGCTTCCGTGATCTGGTTGAAGGATTAGACCTCACTACCGAAGCAGGCCAAGAGCAATATGTCGGCTTAATGGCATTAGCTCCGGCAATGGATCAGTATCTCAATGAAATCGAACGCGAAACACAAGCAAAAACAGATGCAGTCATTGCATCACAGAAATCAACTATCGCTTACCATAAATCGTTCAGCAGCATTGTTGACCTGCTAGATGATGCTACAGATCCACTGTCTGACACTGAACGCACACTTGTTAACGCCAACTCTGCACTTACCACCCTCGGTCTTACAGGTATGTCGTATGAAGAGGCAATATCTAAGCTATCGGAATACGATGAGTCTCAACTTGTCGGTTTAGCTGAAGCTCTGGGTCTGTCATTTGATGATATTCAGACGACTATTCAGGACATCATTAACGGTAATAACGAAATAACCGGCGGCTCGTCGACGGGCTCCGTGATGTCTGTTGATACCGCAGAAACATTGCTCGATGCAGCAACCACGGTTGTTTGGCAGTATGCAGATATTATTGACGAGTCGTTCAACGGTGTAATTCCCACAGTTGAACAGTTCAATGAAGTCTTTGGCGATATGGGTTCGTCAGAGCTTGACGCACTAAAAACAAAATATTCAGGTTTAATTAGTCAGTTAGGTGGGTTGCCGGATACGGTAGCAGGCGTTAATGATGCCTACTTTAGCCAGTTCGACAGCATGGAGCTTGTCGATCCCGCAGGTGGTGTCGCTAAGCAAATCTCGCTGGCGTATCAAGAATTTGTAGGGCGTCTTCCTGATCAGAATGGCCTTGATTTCTGGCTGGATGAGATTAAAAACGGTGCAACAATTGATGATGTTAAAGCCGCGTTAAAAGCTGATACAGAAGGACAGCTATATCAAGTAAAAGGCGTTACGGGAGCGGGATTAAATAATGAGCTGATCGCACTATATCAAGAAGTATTAGGTCGCCTACCCGATCAAGATGGCTTCGATTACTGGATGAATCAACTGCTCGGCGATATGTCTATCGAGCAAGTTAGAACTGCATTTAAAGAAGAAGATGAAGCAAAGTCATACGAGCAGCTACAATTACTTACCGGCGACTACAAAGTTTATTTTGATGGCCTAGACCCAGAAGTGTCAGGCTTGGGTAGCTCCCTTATCGGGCTGGAATCAGCGACAGATCAGTACAATCAGGCTCTAATCGATAGTCAGTCAGTGGTCGGTGATACTGCGGATGCAATTCAAAGCTCAAATGCAGCAGAATCACAGCGACAGTCTCTTATTAGCGCATGGTTTTCTGCGACTAAGAATGAAGATGCTGTTAGACAAATGCAGCTAGTATCATTGGGAGCGTCTTCTGCGGCTCTAGAAGAACACACGGCAGCGCTGGATGGTTTGTCGAATGTAGAGATACAAGAGAAGATCTGGACATATGAAGACGCGGAAGAAGCTCGCCAGGCGCTTCATGATCGAATGAGTTTTGACACTGATATTGCTGATCAAATTGCTCAGATCGACATGAATGAGGAGGAACGGGCTTACGCGGACCTCGATAAGCAGTATGATCAGTGGGTAAAAGATGCCAAGAAGTTAGGCGGCGATCTGATCAAAGTGGATGAGCTTTACTGGGCTCGACGCGCAGAGATTGCAGATAAATACACCCAGCAAACAGCAGAGCAATTAGTTGAAGATGCGGGCTTAAACAATTACCTGCAGTCTGTATCTGACTACGTTGATGACCAAACTCAGTTCATCAAAGATAACACTGCCGATCAAATCGCAATCATGGAACAGTGGCAGGATGTTGCCAAGGGCCTGAGTGATTATGTTGATCAAATCCGGCTGTCAGAATTAAGCCCCGATGGCCCTGCTGAGAAACTCCAACAAGCCCAAGCCTCATTCGCGGAATTGCTTACAGCCGCAGAGGGAGGAGATCTCGAAGCTGCCGGTCAGTTAACAGGTGCTGCTGATGCGTACCTGAATCAAGCCGATAGTTATTATGGTCGCTCTGATGCTTACACCCATGAATTTAACTATGTAGCCAATAGTCTGGATGCATTAGGAATTAAGTTCCTGGACGAAAATGGCGAGGACGATATCACTCGTCTTAACCAGCAGATGAAAGACGAGCTACAAGCTCTATCTAACTACGCCAAGACAGAACTCCACTGGGCAGAAAAAGAAGCACTGGCATTAACGGGAATTGAAGGTGCTCTAGGTAGCTGGCCAGAAAAATTTGATCAAATGTTTGATGATCTGGCGAATGATATCAGTTCTAGCGTCGCAGCTGCCATTCCTACCACACCTGATCGACCAACGATCAATCCAGGCGTATCAA
>CAYFGP010000038.1:35551-41583 GCA_964342385.1 uncultured Oleiphilus sp.
CTGGCACTGGCACTGGCACTGGCACTGGCACTGGCACTGGCACTGGCACTGGCACTGGCACAACATACACAGATACCGATTCAGTAGACAACCCATCATCTGATGAAGGTATGAGTAGCAGCCAAGCCGAAACCATAATTGAAAATTTTGCGAACGGCCTTGCGGTACCAACAGAATTGCTACCTATCGCAGCGGCTACTCTAGGAGTAACGTCCTTTGAGCAGCTAAAAAACTATCGCGATGATGGCTCACATGCCAGAGGCCTAAGCCGCGTGCCATTCAATGGCTATCGCGCCAAGCTACACAAGGATGAGATGGTACTGACAGCGGATGTTTCAAACCATATCCGCCGTTCTATGGATGCTGTTGAATCTGCACCGGGTCAGCGATCCCATACCGAAATGCTGGTAGAGCTCAGAGCACTGCGCGAGTCCAATCAGCGTCTTGAAACCGAACTGGCTGCACTGCGCTTTGAACGTAAGGCTGCAGATAACACCTCAAGCCAGCAGCGTGATCAACAGATTTACGCAGCTAAATCTTTAATTCGTGCTAACCGCTCAACTGTGGAGACTGTCTAATGAGCATTACTGACTCTCAGTACGATGCCTGGTTAAACCGTTCCGATACTGAGCGCGTGGTGTTGGTGGAGCTGCATTATAGTGACGGTATCGAGTATATCGCTAACCGCCCCTATATCAGCCATCCCACTGATACGCTGCCGAATCAACCGTTTAATGATGTGTTAAAAGCCGTATCGGACGTGACAACCCGGATTGATGGCAATCTGGAGCTGGGTGATATTGAGCTGGTAGACGATGGCTCATTATCCAGCTGGGTTGATCGCCCCTGGCGCGGCCATAAGGTGGTTATGCGTCTGGGTAACGCCGGTTGGTCATATGACGATTTCAGGATTATTGCCCGCCAGATTAATGGCGGGCTCTCCTCTTATCGTCGCGGTCAGATTGTGTTTGATCTCTATGATCAAACGGCGCTACTGGACAAACCCCTTCAGCGTCCTAATATGACGGATGATCTACCACCGCCACCGGTTATTTTTGGTCAGGTGATTGGCGCTCAGGCGACACAGATCTCCACTCAATCACTGTTATATCAATTCAGCTGGTTACCCGTATCCTCTCTTAAGGTACGTGATGGCAATGGCCCAGAGATGGCCCACACACCGGATCTAACCAACGGCAAGTTTACCTTATCGGCTTATACGCCACGGAATGTGATTTGTGAAGTCACAGAACCCCATACTACGGCGATCAGTATCGCCCAATGGGTTGCGGACTATTACAACATTCCTTTGGCCAGCGGCCTGTCCCTACCCGATTTCACTCTGGGTCTCAGATACGATGGCGAGGTGACTGGCCGCCAGGTTCTGGATGATGTGTGTCACTCTATTGGCGCTAAATGGATCATCAATTTAGCGGGCGAGCTAGTGATTCAACGGCTGTTATTGCCGGACCAGGCCGCCCCGACAGATGTCGAGCTTTATAGCGATGATATTGAACACGGGCAACTGGAGCTGGCTCAAACCGAAGAGCCCTTTAAAAGCCTAACCGTCAATTACGCCCGTAACCACAGTCCGATTAACGAGGTCGCGGGCTCAATAGCCCAACATGATAAAGTGTTGGAAAAACGCCTGCGTAATGAGTGGTTGATTAAAACAGAGAGCCGCTCTCTGGATAGCTATCCTCTTGCGCTTGAAGAAACCATCGAAACCAATCTGGTTAATGATATCGATGTAATTAACGAACTAAACCGTCGTTTAGATATTCGTAACCAACGCAGAGACACCTGGTCAATCACCGCATTCTTAACCACAACAAAAGCCATTGTTGGCGCATCTATTCAGGTCCATCACCCCTATCTGTCTGGGCGTATTGGCCGCATCGTCAGCACCCGTATGTCCCCGGTCAGTGACCGCATTGAAATGGAGGTTTGGTACTGATGAGCAACCTTAGAATTTTAGCGAACAATATACACGACACTACGACACTCACCGCAACCAGTGAAGCGATGCCTGTTGAGAATACTCAACGTTCGGAACGCCCCTTCACCTGGCGATCAGTCGATCTGCAAACTCAGGTGATTGAAGCCACGCTGCAAGATGGCGCTTATATCGATTGTATCGCTCTGGCACGACACAACCTTGGCCCTTTGGGCTCGGTGCGCTTTGAGTGTTTCCTGGGTGATTTTACTGATGACAAGCGAGTTAAAGACAGCGGTGAAATGCCAACGGCCATGTTGATTCCCGCCGGTATCTGGCGCGCCGGTATTGATCCCTGGGGAGCGACCTATAACGAACTACTCCCCGGTGGTTCATCACTGGCCATCTACTGGCTGGATACACCGGTCGCCGCTGACCGCTACAGAATCACGCTTAGTAGCAGCGACACATCGCCCACCGGATATTTTGAAATAGGCCGCATTTTTAGCGGCCTTTCTTTTGCCCCCTCGGTCAATATGAACTGGGGCACCAACGTGCGCTGGGTGGAATCCAGTGAACATATCCGCACCGAAGGCGGCTCGATGCGCACCGTGGGTACTTCTGAACTCTATCGCGCTTTCGACTTCAAGCTCGATTGGTTGGCAGACACTGACCGCCAACGCCTGGTGACAGAGCTCGCCAAAGCCGGTCGGGAACGAGATCTGCTAGTCAGCTTGTACCCACAATCTGGCGGACTTCATGAGCTGGAACACACCATGATCTGCCGCCGTATCAACAACTTTGCCCATAACCATAACCACTACAACAACTGGCAAGCTCAGTTTGAGTTTGAGGAGGTTTAGATGACAACCGTCACAATCCAGGTGCCTGATAGCCTCGACCTGACTGCTCAGCGTGTTCAAATTGGCGATAGCGTTGAGTTTATCGACAAGATCAACACCACCCAGCAAAACCTTGAGCTGTTTTCACAACAGCTCACCACCTTCTCATCGGATCTACAGCAAGCCGTTGTAGTGATTGATGGTATCGCCGCAGGAAGCGCGCAAGCCGCTGCAGATAATATTCAGACGATCTTACAAAGCCTGGTTGATCAATCAACTTCACTGAAAGATTTAGCCGATACAGCAAAAGACTCCGCTCAGCAATACGCATCTGATGCTCAAACCGAAGCAAACCGAGCTGCGGGTCTCGCTGCTACTTTCAACCTTCCCGTAGAGCCTGCTCTAGCCAATGGAGTTTTAGTCCAAAAACCAGATGCCAGCGGACTCGAATACAAGCTATTCGATTGGTCAGCCCTACCAGGAAAGCCCAATGAAATTGTCACAGTCACCTCTGATCAAACAATTACAGCGGGATACAGTAAGTACTTTATCTCAGGCGATCATACGATCACCCTGCCCGCCGCATCTGAATCATCAGCTGGTGACCAAATCCGCTTAACCAAATCAATATCAGCCCAGCCAGTTATTCGGGCTGCTGATGGAGAACAAATCACAATGAATAATCAATCTGATCAAAGCCTTGTGTTCGATATGGATGCAGAGCTTATCTTAATTTTTGATAACGGATGGAGAGTTTAGTCATGCCGATGGTATTGAGTGACACAATGAATAACGGTCAAGCCATTACCATGCCAGCTGGCTGGATGGGAGTATTTGGCAGCGGCCAATACAAGGCTTTTATGGTTCCAGGAACTCATAGTTTTACAGTACCTGACAGTATTTCACGTATTCGAGTACGTGTTGTAGGTGCAGGAGGTAGTGGGGCAGAAGGTAACTCCAGTGGTTTTACTGGGGGCTCTTCTTCATTTGGAGTGTTGTTATCTGCTACTGGCGGGGAAGGAGGTAAAGCAGGATCGAATCAAGTCTCTATCGGAGGTACCGGAGCTGGAGGGAATTATCAGGCCTCAGGAGGCAGCTCGCTTAGCAATGGCTCTACTTTTGCTCGGCCATTTACAACTATCAACAATGGTGGTGGTGCAGCAGCGGGATCTCAATTAGGAAACGGAGGCAACTCATATGGAAAGGGTGGTGCTGCAGTTGGAAACAATCATTCAACATCTGCATCTGATTGGGGAGCATCAGCATATGGAATGAATACGAGCAGAGATCCTGGTCCTGATTGCATGGGCTTGGTTACAGCCCGATCAGAATATGATCGTCCTGTCTATCCAGTTGAACGCTTCCCATTTGATTTCTTTTCTGGCGGCGGTAGCTGTGTATTATCGACAGGTAATGCCAATGTATTCTCATATGCGGGATCTGGAGCTGGTGGAGCCTATAATCAGAACTCATCGGCAACAAAAGGGGGACATGGTGGCGGTGGCGGTGGCTCGTATTACAGTTCTGCTGGAAGCGGTGGCTGCGGAGGCGGTGGTGGTAAAATGAATATTCACTCTGCAGATGGCACAGGGGGGGCAGGAGGTGGCTATGCTCATGGTGTATTTGATGTATCGTCAGGTGATTCATTTGCAGTAACAGTGGGGCTTGGTGGACGTAGATCATCAAATGATTTTATTGGTACTGGTGGTCATGGCTTAGTTGTGGTGGAGTGGTAATTATGTTTGCACGAATTATTGATAACATTGCTGTAGATATCAGCACTAACCCAACAGCGGAATATCATCCTGTTGTTGCTGAGCAATTTGAATCTGTACCTGAGAATGTCCGTTCCGGTTGGATCTTGAGTGATGGCATCTGGTCAGCGCCGCCTGAACCAGACCTAAGCGAAGACGAATTTCCAACATCCCCTGAACAGGCATACCCAATCTTAAATCCCGTCGAATTCAAACTGCTTTTCACCTCAGCTGAGCGTCTTAAATTAAACGAACTAAGAAAAACAGATCCTGTTCTGGATGACTTTCTTGGCATCATCGATGACCCAAGACTGACACAGGTAGATCTGGGATTGCAGTCCATTCAAGATGGTATTACCACGTGTTTAACAGCACTAGTCGCAGCTGGAGCAATTGAAGGTCAGGTCCAGGCTGATAAACGTAAAATGGCAATCTTAACTGGAGTCATCCAGTAAGTATTTCTTCAAAGGGAGCAAGTCTAACTTAGTTCTCACACTCCCCCATATTTTGATACGTTGAAATAGGCCGTAACCATAACGGCTTTTCTTTTGCCCTAGCGTCACGGCCCCACTCCTGTCTTAGCAATCTTTTCGCACTATACAACTATCTAAACTAAAACAACCAACAAGCTCAGTTCGAGTTTGAGGAGGTTTAATGTCTATTACTGCCCCTAATCAGATCTCTACACAAGGCAATGTAGAGGTTGGGGATACTATCGAATTTATTAATAAATTTAATGCCTTTCAGACCGAACTGAGCCGCTTCTCAGGTGAAGCAAATCAGATGGCTATAGAGCTAAATACTCTGGTATCGGACTTTACAGCGCTGGTTACTCAATCTGAGCAACAAATTGATACTGCAGTGGCAGGTCATAGTAGTGATTTATCTAATCAAGCTAGCACATCAATCTCACAGATAGATGACTTAAAGTCATTAAGCTTATCCCAAATGGGTGATTTAAAGTCTGACACTATCAATGCGGCAAATCAGCTTCTATCTGAGATGAATACTTTAGTTACTCAGGTCGAGCAACTCGTAGGAGCGGCTCAACAGATTGTTGCTGGAGATATCATTGATGACACAACACCTGGCAGCAACAAAGTGTATTCAAGTACTCGGGTTGAAGAACGTATCACCGCAATTAAATCAAGTCTTGAAATCCCAGTAGCGACCGATGGCGGTGTGCTGACATCAAACCAAACATGGGTAATTCCACCGGGTATTTCAGCTTCTTTACCAACATCTCCCTCTGCAGGAGATCAAATCCAATTGATTCCAGGCGGAGATTGGGTCACCTCTCCTGCCACTATTCTACGTAACACTCGGCTGATTTGGGGTATTGAAGAAGATTTGATACTCAACGAACTTATGCCACTTATCATGACATATAAATCTGACATTTTGGGATGGGAATTCTAATGGAATTAAAACAGTTAACTAAAGCTTTCTAGACAGTGCGTAGTTCTTATTTCAATGAACTACGCATATCTCACCTAAGCC
>CAYFGP010000039.1:0-41504 GCA_964342385.1 uncultured Oleiphilus sp.
AGTATGTGGGAGGGCAACGCCCTGCTCGCGACGAGCGGCCAGTTTGGCACGACGCTCTGCGATCAGTTTGTTCTCTTCGGCAGCCGCGGCTGCTACATCAACTGAAGTATCTTGCTGCTGTTCAGTAGCCATTCGTTATTCAACCATTTCCAACTAATTCAATATGAAACCCGTACGTCTTAAATACAGCACAGGTTATACAGAAAACACAGCAGAGCGATGACAGTCCATTATCTGATCATCACTCTGCTATCGCCACTAAACCGCCATAGGCTTCAATCAAGCACAGCAGCTCAGAGGTCGAGTATTGAGGATTACAGACCCTGTTTCAGGCTGGCCTCAATAAAGCGATCCAGATCACCATCCAGAACCGCTTGGGTATTGCGGTTTTCTACACCGGTACGCAGATCTTTGATACGGGAATCATCCAGTACGTAGGAGCGAATCTGACTGCCCCAACCGATATCGGACTTTGTATCTTCCAGCGCCTGCTTCTCCGCATTACGCTTCTGCATCTCCAGCTCATACAGTTTTGCTTTCAGCTGTTTCATCGCGCGATCACGGTTAGCGTGCTGAGAGCGTTCTGTCTGACAGGATGCCACAACACCGGTCGGTTCGTGGGTAATACGTACCGCAGAATCCGTGGTGTTTACGTGCTGACCACCGGCACCAGAGGAACGGTAAGTATCCGTTCTCAGATCCGCTGGATTGATCTCAATCTCAAAGCTGTCATCTACTTCCGGTGATACAAACACAGAAGCAAATGAGGTATGACGACGGCCACCGGAATCAAACGGTGATTTACGTACCAAACGGTGAACACCGGTTTCGGTTCTTAACCAACCGTAGGCGTATTCACCTTCAAAGCGAATCGTCGCACCTTTGATGCCGGCTACATCACCTGCAGTCGCTTCAACCAATTCGGTTTTAAAGCCATGGGCATCACCCCAGCGCAAGAACATACGCAGCATCATATTGGCCCAGTCCTGAGCCTCAGTACCACCGGAACCGGCCTGAATATCCAAGAAGGCGTTGCTTGGGTCCATCTCACCAGAGAACATTCGACGGAACTCCAGCTTCTCCAGCTGCTGCTGCAGATTGGCCAGTTCCTCTTCTACCTCGGTGATGGTGCCTTCATCTTCTTCTTCGACGGCCAGATCCAACAGATCCTGAGCATCCGCCAAGCCACTTTCCATATTATCGATAGTTTGTACTACCAATTCTAAAGAAGAACGCTCTTTACCCAGTGCCTGGGCACGATCCGGCTCATTCCAAATCTCGGGCTGTTCCAGCTCACGGTTTACTTCTTCAAGACGGTCTTTTTTCTCAGCGTAGTCAAAGATACCCCCTAAGGATATCAGTCCGCTCAGACATATCCTTAATAAGGGTTACAATCGGGTTTATTTCAAACATACCTGCGAAACTCGCAATTTGATAAAGAAAAGATCAGAGAGAAAATATAAGAGCGCAATTCTACCCAATCCGACACGGCTCTGACAGTGCTTAATTGCCTTTCGTAACGAAACAAGCACGCTTTTGCGATGAAATCAAAAGCCTATGCGGTCTATAATGGCGTTAACAGAAAAAATAAGACACATACTGCTTTCAGGAATGGACCACATGCAGATCAAGGTTAAACCGGTCAGAGGTCAACGACTTGAAATCAAGTTGGATCAGACCAAACTGCTGCTGACAGAATCCGATTGCCAGGAGATGCGTAACGCTCTGGCCAAAAATCTGGAATCGTTTGCCCGCCACCCTGCCTCAACCTGGGATGAGGCCCGCGAAGAGTTTAAACAACTGCTGCCCACGCTAGAATATCTGGAGAAGTTTGCCGATAACGAATTGGCTCTGCTGATGCGGGAATTTGACTTTACCCTGCTCTACCGGGTGTGCCAGCAGAAACCTTTATCCACGCTATTGAAGAAGCTGGATGGCGCTTTAGGCAAACGAGAGATCGGTCGCCTGATCGCAGAGGGTGAACGCCTGCCACTGCAACCACTTTGGGAAGTGAATCTAAGAATTGGTGCTCTGAAACGCACCATTGATCGCCTGAGTGATGAAGGTGAGATTCACCCGCCTAAGATGTCATCCTCTCAACCCACTGCAGAAGTAGCGCCAAACCTGACCCGCTCCGGTGAAGCCAAAGTTATCCGCCAGGTCTTACAGAAACTGGATACCTACCCGGAAAAAGCTCTACTGGCAATTTTCAAATCTCTACCTCCAAGAGAGCTGGCTAAGCTGTGGTTTATTATGGAAGAGTTTTCTGCCAACAGCCTGCTAGACAAATTTAATCAGGTGATTCCACCACCACTGCAAAAGAAGCTCAAACCTGCCAAGCCTAAAACCATGCTGGCGACTGATGCCCGTAAGACTTGTCAACTCGCTATTGAGGTGATTAAAAGCCTGAAGAGCAAAAAAAGCAGCAACGACGATACACCACCACCTTCCGGACCTGTTCTGGTGTAACGCACAGGAGTCAATATGAGCTTTGATGTAAAAAAACTGGGCGAGCACACCTTCCTGATGGAGAAAGAATTTTTCTCCATGACTATGGATCTGGTAGACGGTGTCAGACTGCTATCTAAGCTGGATGAACATCTGGGTTTAAACCCACCACTGTCCCAAGGTGAACCTAACTTTATTCCCCTGTATCGCAATCTGCTGAAAGTACTGACCTATATGGATCAACGCAGTATGCAGATGCTGATGCATGCTGCCTCACGGGATCTATTAGTTAACCTGATGCGCACGGTCAAAGGTACCAAACTGGAAAGTCGTTTGATGAGCTACACAACCAAGCGAAACAAACAGGCTATTGAGACCGACGTGTTATATAACAAGCCGATCAATCCTAATGATGCTCTACAAACATTCTCTGATTTTTTCCAAATCGTAGAAGACCATATGGATAGAACCCAGATCACTCTGGTTGATCCCAACGGTGAGTATTACTAAACCTCTCTTATCGGCCTATCAAGTAAAACCTGTTACAGACTCAAGCTTCTAAACCAGAGACCATCTCAGAGTCAAAGCAGGTTAAAAAGCAAAGATAAAAAAATACCCCGGCTCAATTGAGGCGGGGTATTTTTTGCCTGGTGCCAGATCAAGACCATTAGTTCAATGTTCTATTAATCCAGCATGTTATTAATTCAACATGATCCGCGGCGAATTATACTCAGGCGAAGGCTACTATTTACGGCGCTTTTTACGATCAGTACGCGCTTCTTTAGTCATCTCCAACTGACGTTGTTTCGCCTTCTGACGATCATCTTTGTCTGTCTGATCAAATGGGTTATGACCGGAACGGAATTCAAAGCGAATCGGCGTACCTTTAACTTTCAACACTTTGCGGAAAGTATTGGTCAGATAACGCTTATAGCTCTCCGGCAACGCATCCGTCTGAGTACCATGCACCACGATAATAGGTGGGTTTTTACCCCCCTGGTGTGCATAACGCAGTTTGATGCGGCGACCACGCACGATAGGCGGCTGGTGCTCACGTACCGCATCTTCCAGAATGGTCGTTAGACGGTTGGTCTGCCAGTGGCTCATCGCTGAATCATAAGCCTTATTGATCGACTTATAGATATGACCCACACCAGTACCATGCAATGCTGAGATAAAGTGCACATCGGCGTAGTTCACAAAGCCCAGACGACGATCCACATCTTCTTTGATCTTGTCTTTCACATCACCATCAAGACCGTCCCACTTGTTCACCGCAATGACCAGTGCACGACCGCTTTGCAGCACAAAGTCCAATAGGTGCAGGTCTTGCTCTACAATACCGGTACGGGCATCAATCACCATCACGGCCACGTTACACTCACGCACCGCTTCCAGGGTTTTGATGATAGAGAACTTCTCAGCCACCTCTGTCACATTCTTACGACGACGGATACCTGCAGTATCAATCAGGGTATATTCCTGATCATCGCGCTCAAATGGAATGGAGATCGCATCACGAGTGGTACCCGGCTCATCGTAAACCACCACACGATCTTCGCCCAGAATACGGTTTACCAAAGTGGACTTGCCCACATTTGGACGACCAATGACACCGATACGGATACCTTTGTTTTTCAGCTGTTCGTGTTCCGCTTCAGCTTCTTCGTCCAGTTCAGGATAAGGATCCAGTACGTGCTGAATCATCACGGTGACATTACGACCGTGAGCCGCGGCAATAGCAATCGGTTCATTGGCCATACCCAGAGCATAAAACTCAGCCATGGCCACATCCGGGTCACGACCATCCGTTTTATTCACGATCAGCCAGGCTTCTTTACCCTGCTCACGCAGGTGCTGAGCGATCATCTCGTCAGCAGCGGTCAGACCGGCTTTGCCGTCTACCATAAACAGCACGATATCCGCTTCATCAATGGCCAGCAGTGACTGCTCTGCCATTGCAAAGTCGATGCCCTCTTCATCACCACTGATACCACCTGTATCAATCACAATGTAAGGCTTGCCACCTACTTTACCTTCACCGTACTTACGGTCACGGGTCAGTCCGGCAAAATCAGCTACCAGAGCATCCCGGCTACGGGTCAGACGGTTAAACAGCGTTGATTTACCCACATTTGGGCGACCAACAAGTGCAATCACTGGGTTCATTTAGATATCTTCAAGTAATAAGGTGACCTGAACAGATAAATTCAGACCACATTTTTAAACCGTTGATGCCCCGAGCCTAAGACCCAGGGCATCTCAATAAAATACAATGGCAAACAGAATACCAACAGAGTAGTTCTACCAAGCGGGTATAGCTCTGCCAAAGTTAAGACGGACAGAAGGCGTTATTCAGTCTCTTGCTGAATCGCTGTAACACGGCCGCTGACGGCAGTCACATACAAAGTGCCTGCTGAAACCAGTAGCTGTTGCTCAACACCCGTAGTATCCACCTGAATACGACCCACAAGCTGGCCATCATCAGCAGAGATCAGGTGCACATAGCCTTCATAATCAGCAACCGCAATCATACCTAACCAGACCACTGGCGCAGTCAGACGTCGGCCTTCCAAAGCATCCTGATTCCACAGCACACTGCCTGAACGATGATCCACCGCAATCACACGGCTTCCTTCATCAACGTAGAGCAGTTTACCCTTAGCTTCCACTACCGGATAAAAGCTGGAATCCTTGCGCTCCCATAGGGCACGGCCACTACGGGGATCCATTGCCATCACACGCCCTTGATAGCTGGTACTGACCAACAAGCCTAGAGAGCTGATAAATGGCTGGGCATCAATATCCACCAGACGTTCAATATCGGTACGGCCAGAAGAAACCGCAACACGAGTGTCCCACAGCATCTGACCATTACGGTTATCCAATGCCACTAAACGACCATTGGCAAAACCGGCAAAGGTTACACCAGGAATAACCCGAGGGGTGGAAGTACCATGCAGGGTTAACAAAGGCTCAGGGCTGCTAAAGTTCCACTTTACTCGCCCTGTGGCCAGATCCAGTGCATAAACCCGACCATCCGCAGTTTGTACAATCAGCTGTTTAAACTGGTCATTCACCTGAGGCACTGACAGCACCTGAGTACTCAAACGGGTACGCCACAGACGTTCACCGCCCTGAGCAGACAGGGAAATCAGCTCACCATTCTGAGTACCAACAAACAGCTGATCCTTATGGAAAGCCAGACCAGAGCTGATATTTTCCTCCAGCTCCGCCTCCCACAATACATCACCGCTCTCTTTCTGCCAGGCGCTTAGGTTACCTTCACGATCAATCGCGTAAAAATTACCGTCCGCAATCACAGGCACCTGCTGATAACCTAACTCACCAGCACCTTTAGCGGCATAATCTTCCCACTTGATATCCAACTCAACCTGCTGCTCAATTTTCTGCAGCGGTTTAGGTGGATACTTAGGCTCTGGTAAGCCACCACAACCTACCAGAGTCATCGCACACAACAGGCCGAACCAGGGCTTCATGCTTATGCTCCACCCAGATCAGCGATTTTCATATCCAGTGCAGGACGGCTAACACCAGCAGCAGCAAAGATCGCTTTGGCTTTCAGATAAGCATCTTTCGCCTGCTGAGGCTTGTCCAGTTCAGCAAGTAGATCACCTTTCAACTCTTCCAGATCACCACTGTAAACCTTAGCCTTAATCGTATTCGCCAGATCTAAAGCCTGTTGACTGTTACCCTGCTGCCATAGAATTTGAGCCTGACGCAGTGCAGCCACTTCAGATACGGATTCATTCACCGCGGCTGTTTGCACCGCTTTTAAAGTGCTTAACGCACCATCCAGCTCACCGGCTTTAACCTGCAGCTTAGCTTCGAACAGCGCACCATAGTTAGCATACAGAGTTTCAGGGAAATCAGACTGCAGCTGATCAGCCAGATGCTGAGCTGTAGCATTTTGCTCATCACTCAGCTGCGGCTGATTGATCAGGTCAACCAGCTGTTGATAAAGCACAGATGCCGCTTCACCTTTCGCCTGTTCCTGAGCCTGCCACCATTTCCAGCCACCCACGGCAGCAATCGCCAACACCACCGCTGCAACCAGCGCTTTACCATTCTCGGCCCACCACTTTTTCAGTAGTTCGACCTGTTCTTCATCTGTTCGTAACTCGGACACAGAATCTTCTCCTGTCTGTTAACGGATATGCCAGACCTCCTGTCAGGCAATCACCACTGACATCCTCTATGATGCCCTGTACTTTTAACCTTTAGCGCGTAGTTTTAAGCACCCAGGTTTTGCTCTAAGAAGGCCACCAGATCTGCTTGAGCCACTGTTACCTGCTCACGACTCTCACGCATAAACTTCACAGCCACTTCTTTATTGGCCGCTTCTGTTTCACCAATGATCAACGCTACCGCAGCACCGGACTTATCGGCTTTTTTGATCTGGTTTTTAAAGCTGCCACCACCACAGTGCATCTGTGTACGGAGCTGAGTCTGCTCACGCAGTAACTCACCCACCAGCAAACCATGTTGCGCCATACCTTCACCCACGGCAGCGATAAAGACCTGCGGCTGGTTCGTCACAGACTCAGGGATCACATCCAGGGTTTGCAGCATCAGAATCAGACGCTCAATACCCATGGCAAAACCCACTGCAGGCGTGGCACGGCCACCCAGTTGCTCCACCAGACCATCGTAACGGCCACCAGCACAGACAGTGCCTTGAGCGCCGAGTTCCGTAGTGGTCCATTCAAATACGGTTTTGCAGTAGTAATCCAGACCACGTACCAGACGAGGATTCAGCGTGTAGGCGATACCCGCTGCATCCAGCATGGCGCACAACTGCTCAAAGTGATCTTTGGATTCCTGATCGATGTAGTCATCAAATACCGGAGCACCGTCCAACAGTGCCTGAGTATTAGGATCCTTACTATCCAGAATACGCATTG
The DNA here is from genome assembly GCA_964342385.1 of uncultured Oleiphilus sp. Classification (GTDB taxonomy): domain Bacteria; phylum Pseudomonadota; class Gammaproteobacteria; order Pseudomonadales; family Halomonadaceae; genus Oceanospirillum. The sequence goes on from CAYFGP010000039.1 coordinate 7,374, forward strand.
GGTTAGTATCCAGACGGCGTTGACTGTCTTCATCCAGCTGATCCTTACGCTCAGACAGGAAAGCCACCAGCGCTTCTTTATACTCAGCACGGGCTTCAGAAGAACCCAGAGAGTTCAGCTCCAGCGTCACCGCATCATAGATACCCAGCTCTTTCCACAGACGGGCACTCAGCATAATCAGCTCAGCATCCACATCAGGACCTGTCATACCGAAGGTTTCCACACCGATTTGGTGAAACTGACGGTAGCGACCTTTCTGAGGGCGCTCATGACGGAACATAGGGCCGAAGTACCACAGACGTTGAATCTGATTGTACAGCAGGCCATGCTCTTCACAGGCACGTACACAGCTGGCAGTACCTTCAGGACGCAGGGTCAGGCTGTCGCCGTTGCGGTCCTCAAAGGTGTACATCTCTTTCTCAACGATATCCGTCACTTCACCAATAGAACGCTTAAACAGCGCTGTTTGCTCAACAATCGGTGTGCGGATCTCCTGGTAGCAGTAACGTTTCAGCAGGTTTGCTACTGTACCTTCCAGATACTGCCAAACGGCACTTTGTTCCGGCAGAATGTCGTTCATGCCGCGAATGGCCTGGATTTTCTTAGCCAAAGTCGTATTCCCGTAATCTTCTGTTTTATCTGTACTTTAAATCGCTTATCTATCGCTGCGGTCTTGTCGATAACAGCTTAACTTCTCTGGAAAACCAGGCAATAAAATAAGACGATAAAAAACGAGCAGTGTGAACACTGCTCGTTAACTTAACTATGTGAAAAAACGTTTAAACACTTTTTGCGATGAGTTGCTCATCCGCTTCTTCTTTCTTTCTGGCCTGTTCGCGGATCAAACTTTCCAGTTCCGCAGCCAGATTATCATTGCCCAGTTTCTGGGCTGGTGTGCCATCGATATACACCAGATTGGGCGAACCACCGGTCAGACCCAGTGCCACCTCTTTTGCTTCACCCGGACCATTCACCACACAGCCGATTACGGCCACATCCAGCGGTGTACGTACATCCTCCAAGCGCTGCTCCAACTCGTTCATCACACCAATCACATCAAAGTTCTGGCGTGAACAGCTAGGACAGGCGATAAAGTTGATGCCGTTACTGCGCAGCTTCAAACTCTTCAGAATATCAAAGCCAACCTTAATCTCTTCAACCGGATCTGCCGCCAGAGAAACACGAATAGTATCACCGATACCATCCATCAACAGCATGCCTAAACCAACGGAAGACTTCACTGTACCGGAACGTAAACCACCCGCTTCGGTAATACCCAAATGCAGGGGCTGCTCAATCTGGTCGGCAATTTTACGATATGCAGCAACAGTCATAAAGACATCTGAAGCTTTCAGACTCAGCTTAAACTCCTGAAAGTCTAAGCGATCCAAAATATCGATATGACGCATGGCCGATTCCACCAGTGCATCCGGTGTTGGCTCACCGTATTTTTTCTGCAGTTCCTTTTCCAGAGAACCGGCATTAACACCAATACGGATCGGAATATTCTTATCCCGGGCCGCATCAACCACACTGCGTACCCGATCATCATTGCCGATATTACCCGGATTGATGCGCAGACAGTCCACACCTAATTCAGCGACACGGAGCGCAATGCGGTAGTCAAAATGAATATCTGCAACCAGAGGAATATTAACTCGTTGACGAATTTTGCCAAAGGCCTCAGCCGCATCCATAGTGGGCACAGAAACTCGCACAATATCCGCACCGGCATCCTGAATCGCTTGTATCTGGGCAACCGTGGCATCCACATCACAGGTGTTGGTATTGGTCATACTTTGCACGGAAATAGGTGCATCACCACCTACGGGCACGTCACCCACCATGATCTGGCGGGATTTACGACGTTTAATTGGAGATTCAAAGTGCACAGAACTGTCTCTCAGCGTTATTACTTAATCTCGTAGTTAACCAGTAAACCTGAGGCCTACTGGTTATCAACATCTTCTGCCTTACCCAGTGACATACGGGCAATATTATTGCGGTTGGTATGAGGCTTCAGATCAACCACTTCACCCAGGTAAACAACCTCTGCACCTGTGGCATTACCAATCATAACTTTGAATGGCGGCAGACCGGTGACAACGGATTGTTCACCCGGTTTTTTCAAATTATTGACCACACGAAGACCCCGAGCATCGCTAATCTCAACCCAACACTCTTCCGAGTAGTTGATCACATAGCGTACTAAACCAACCGGTACAGGCTTCAGATCAGGTGCAGGCTTAGCCGCTACTGGGGCAGATACAGGTTGAGCCGCCTCAGTCACTTCAGGTTGAGCAGGAGTCGCTTCTGCAACTTCTTCGACAACGGTTTCAGCAACAGGAGTATTGTTCTCCGGAACAACATTGTTGCTCTCTTCGTTAGCTTCTTCAGCAGCAGTTGCTTCTGAAGACTCAATCGCGTCAGCTTCTGGCGCTGCTGCGGTTTCATCTTCAACTACCGCGGTACCACCGTCGCTAACTTCAGCAGCGTTATTATCACCCTCGGGAACAGTATCCTCCTCAAGAACAGCAGCATCATCCGAACCGGCCAGATCCATTTGGGCGATAACTGTTTCACCTTCTGAGGTTTCTACGGTAACCGTATCACTTAATGATACATTGAGGGGTTCAATACCACTGCGGCTTTGCCACCACAAAATTGACAAACCGACGATAGCGGCAATCACTATAATCGTTGTGTATTTAATCAGGGGATCAGAGAAATTACGTTGAGGTTTGATGGTTTCAACCGGTTTATAACGACTTTCCGGCTTTTTCTCTTCAGTACAAATCTTGTTATACGCTTCAACCACAGGCTCGGCATCGACACCGACTAACTTGGAATAAGCTCTGAGATAACCACGAATAAAAGTGGCGCCTGGTAGCTGAGCAAAATCATTGGCTTCAATCTGGACAACAAAGTTGTGCTTCAAATTTAATTGCTTAGCCACTTCATCCGTCGACATGCTTTTTCGTTCACGCCCTTCCTTCAGCATATCCCCTGGCATCATCTGGGTTGGGGTATCCTGCTGCAATTCTTCCTGTTGGCTTGTTGTCTCGGTCATGATCGGAAAAATCCTTGAGATTTATTCTTTTATTGTTTCAACCGGGCCAGCTCAGCAGACAGACGATTAAACTCTGTCCGCTTGCCCAGAATCTCGGCTAAGTGAATGCCTAACATTAAACTCCGTTCAGTCGTTTTGGCAACTTTGAAATGTTTATTCAGGTAAATCCAAGCGTCTAACGGCTTGTTTTGTATCTGTTTTACTTCAGCCATTTCAAGTAAAGCCCTGGCCGAATGTTCATTAAGATCCAAAGCCCGACTAAATGCTTGCTCTGCCTGCTTCCACTGGGCGCGTTTTCGTTCACACAACCCTAAATTTTCAAATGCTAACTGACGGTTGAAGTATAAGGTATCAGATACAGTTATCTTTAGCTGTTGACAGGCCTCATCATAACGTCTGTTTGCGTATAAAAAAGCAGCAAAATTATTGCGGGCGACCGAAAACTGCTCCTCGCCGGACAGCGCTTTGCGAAAATACTCTTCAGCAAGAGCATCTTCACCCTCTGATTGATAAACCAAAGCCATGCCATGCAATGAATCAGGCTCTTCGCTATTCAAGGACAGGGCCTTAACGAATGCTCGCTTTGCCCGTTCTAAATTTTGTCGTTCGAGATAAGCAAAACCCAGTTCGGTATAAGAGGTGACACTGTTTTGGATCTCAGATTGACTACGGACAGGCGCTTCCGGTTGGGCCACACAGGCGGCTAACAACAAAGCTGTTGCTGCACCTACAACTTTAAACACCTGTCTCATCCTTCCTACACTCCAGACATTGACGCAAACCGTTTATGCCAAATAGCGATGATCCGTTTTTACTTGCACCCAATAGACTCATAGCCTTAACAAAAGTTTCCCGACAGTTTCTAGCGGCCTGGGGATATCTTCACGCACTCATGCTGAGTGCACTTTTGTCCTACGCTTTAACCCACTCAATCTTCAGTTCACACTGACATACAACCGGCAGTGATTAAGCCTGAGCCGATCCATTCTTCGGAGCATCATGAATCTGCACGGCATCAATAATCTGGCCATTATCCATCGCGTCCTGTGCAGCATACTTAGCACTACGACGGGTTTTATCCATCACCTGCCCTACTAACTGCCCACACGCGGCATCGATATCGTCACCACGGGTGCTGCGTACAGTCACCACATAGTTGGCATCAATTAATGCATTCTGGAAACGCATAATAGCGTTACGACTAGGTCGGCGATAGTCATTATTTGGGAAAGGATTAAATGGAATCAGATTGATCTTACAATCAAAGCCTCGCAACAGCTTAATCAGCTGACGAACATGCTCTGGCTGATCGTTGATTCCAGCAATCAATGTGTACTCAATAGTGATGGAACGATTATCGCCCAGGGTATCCAAATAACGATTACAAGTTTCCAGCAGCTGCTTGATCGGATACTTACGGTTGATCGGTACCAACTCATTACGCAGTTCATCGTTTGGCGCATGCAGAGAGATCGCCAACGCCACATCAGTACGACCGATCATCTTCTCAATCGCTGGAACCACACCGGAGGTGCTCAGGGTCACTCGACGCTTAGACAGACCATAACCCCAGTCATCCAGCATCAGCTCCATGGAGTCCATCACGGGTTCAAAGTTCATCAGCGGCTCACCCATGCCCATCATCACCACGTTAGTAACGGGACGATTGGCAGAATCAGTACGCGGGCCATAGGAGCGCTGCGCCACCCACACCTGACCAATAATCTCAGCCGGCGTCAGGTTACGCTGAAAGCCCTGTTTACCAGTAGAACAGAAGCTACAATCCAGGGAGCAGCCCACCTGAGAGGAGACACACAACGTACGACGCTTATCATCCATCGGGATCAAAACGGTTTCGATACAGCTGCCGCCATCCACTTTCAGCACCCATTTACGAGTACCATCATCAGAGAAGTCTTTGTAGACCACTTCGGGTCCACGCACTTCCGCAATCTCTTTCAGCTTGGCACGCAATACCTTACTCAGGTTGGTCATTTCATCGAAGTCATCCACGCCATAATGATGAATCCATTTCATCAGCTGAGTCGCGCGAAAACGCTTCTCACCAATGGAATCAAAAAACGCTTCCATCTGCGATTTGGTTAAACCGAGTAAATTGGTTTTAGTCTGAGTGCTCATAGTTCTCACCGGTGCCCAGATTGTGTTTTAAGCTCGTGAAAGGCCCATATCGTAAAGAGGCAGAGACATTAAAAGACAAGCTGAAGGTTAAAAAGTGGCAACCTGAAAAAAATTGCAGGAAAGGCATTTGCCGGAACCACAAGCAGCCACAATAAAGTGGCTGCCAGTGTTCTGGTATAAAACCAGCAGATAAGCCCCTGAATCAAACGCAAAAAGCGTTCAAAGCTGCCTGAAAGGCATCAGAGACAAATCAGATATTAGCCGCGAGGGCAGATCTCTTCAGCGTTGAAGAAGTAAGCAACTTCACGCTCTGCAGAAGCAGGAGAATCAGAACCGTGTACCGCGTTCGCGTCGATAGACTCAGCGAAGTCACGACGGATAGTGCCTTCAGCTGCTTCTTGTGGGTTAGTTGCACCCATCAGATCACGGTTTTGAGTGATTGCGTTTTCGCCTTCCAGAACCTGTACAACAACAGGACCAGAAGTCATGAAAGCTACCAGATCACCAAAGAAAGGACGCTCTTTGTGCTCAGCATAGAAACCTTCAGCTTGCTCTTGAGACAGGTGAACCATCTTAGCAGCAACAACTTGCAGACCAGCATTCTCGAAACGAGCAATGATCTGACCAACAACATTTTTAGCAACAGCATCAGGCTTAATGATGGAAAGAGTGCGTTCTACAGCCATTGGAAACATCTCCAGCGTCTAAAATCAGTGAATTAAAAAGATAAAATTAAAAACCCGCGCAGTATACGCAGATTAGTAGCAAATTAGTATGCATAGAGCCCGCTAGAGTGTAAAAAAAACGCTAAAAAAGCAGGCTTATGCACAAATTTGGCTCATGACTGTCGTTTTTGCGCTCAATAAAACCAGACAGAGCTGGAGAAAGAGCACTTAACCACCGGATCAAACGGCCATTAACACGAATATTCTCTATACGTTAAAGCTCTCGCCACAACCACATTCGTCTTTCACGTTAGGATTGTTAAAACGGAAAAAGCTGTTCAGCCCCTGAGTGACGAAGTCCACTTCACTGCCGTCTAGGATATCCAATGCTTCCGGATCGATAATCACCTTCACATCGTGCTGCTGGAAAACATGGTCTCCACTGGCAATCTCATCGGCAAAATCCAGTACATACGAGTAACCGGAACAACCACTTGGTTTGACCTTCACCCGTAAACCTTCACCACTGCCCCGTTCCTGCAGACATTTTTGAATATGAGCCGCAGCGGGTTCTGTAATCGTTACTGCCATAGCAGACTCCTTAAATCTCTCGTCCCGAACAACCTATCGTTCGGAATAAACTTAATCGTTGAAACACACCGCCAGCTGATCATTAAACGCAACTTAGCTACGCAGTGCGGTCACTGCAGTGACAATAGTGTTCACTGCCTGTTCAATCTCTTCTGTCGTAGTAAAACGACCAATACTCATACGCAGAGAGCTTAATGCCTGCTCTCTGTTTAAACCGATACCACTTAACACATAAGAGGGGTCCACATTGGCTGAGTTACAGGCTGAACCTGTGGATACTGCCACCTCTTTAATGGCCATCAACAGGGACTCACCCTGGCCACCAATACCACCAAAACACACATTGATGATGCCCGGAAATCCCGCTTCGACATCACCATTAACGCTGATATCACCTAAGACAGAAATCCCCTGCCAAAGTTGCGTTTTCAGTGCCTGTAGATGCGCCATATCCTGTTCCTGGCGTTCATCGGCCAGTACAAAGGCTTCGGCCATACCGACAATCTGATGAGTCGGCAAAGTACCGGAGCGCATGCCACGCTCATGACCACCACCATGTATCTGAGCCGCCACCTTCAAATCAGGCTCACGACGCACATACAACACACCAATGCCTTTAGGCCCATAGATCTTATGACCACTAAATGACATCAGATCCACTGGCAATGCTTTTAGATCAATCGCCAGCTTGCCACCGGCCTGAGCCGCATCCACATGAAAGACAATATCCTTGCTACGCAGCAGCTCACCAATAGCGGCAATATCATTGATGCTGCCCAGTTCGTTATTAACGAACATAAAGGACGCCAGAATGGTCTGCTCGGTAATTGCCTCTGCGACTTGCTCCGGCTCAATGACACCTTGCGCATTAGGCTGCAGATAAGTCACTTCAAAGCCCTGCTGTTCTAACCAGCCACAGGTATCCAGCACCGCCTTATGCTCAATCGCCGAGGTGATAATATGATTACCACGACTGCGACGGGTTTCTGCCACACCTTTCAGCGCCAGATTATTGGACTCGGTCGCACCTGAGGTCCACACCAGCTCACGGGCGTCACAGTTCAGTACCTTAGCGATCTGCAGACGACCATTTTCCACCGCCTGCTCCGCAAACCAGCCCAGCATATGGGCACGGGATGCAGGGTTAGCAAAACAACCATCTGGAGTCAGATACTCCATCATCTTTTGAGCAACCGCCGGATCAACAGGCGTGGTTGCTGCGTAATCGAGATAAACCGTTTGCATAGGGCTATTTTCACCAAATTCAGTACAGCAAAAATTCAATTATCCTGATACTTTCCAGGACCTGCTTGTGCCAATCTGCATCCTACTGTGTAGCCAATCCTACATGGGTAATCTGAACAACAATCCAGCCATCTATAGGAATACAGAGGCAAAGCGCTATATGAGAAAAATGAGGTGAAGCATACCGAATCTACCGACTAAAACCAGTATCACTTAGCGCACAATCAACAACCCAAGTAAGGTTATTGCGAGTTTAAAAGACAACAAAGCCAGGGCTAGCCTGGCTTTAAACTCGCGGGTCGATCAGAAAGGCTTACATCAGAGCGACTTGAATCTTATCGCTCGAATCCTGATTCATACCACACGCCTCACGAGCCGCCTGCTCATGCTGCAGCACCAGCTCACCTAAGCTGATACCACTTAAGAAATCATGAATTTTATCGCTTAGCTGACACCACAAGTGGTGGGTCAGACATTCTTTACCATCTTTACAGTCACCCAGACCGCTACAGCGAGTCGCATCAACAGACTCATTCACCGCATCAATCACCTGAGCAACAAAAATATCATGGCTGTCACGGCTTAGCTGATAACCACCACCCGGACCACGTACACTGCTGACCAACTCATTACGACGCAGTTTGGCAAACAGCTGCTCCAGATAGGACAAAGAAATCTCTTGCCGCTTAGAAATATCCGCCAGGCTCACGGGCCCCTCGGTAGCGTGCAAGGCCAAATCCAGCATTGCGGTCACTGCATAACGACCCTTGGTTGTCAGCCTCATGGTGATATCCCCAGTATAATTCTATTGCTTGTAATAATGGCTTAACTTGCATGGCATTATGCAAACACCAAGCATTTTGGTCAAGTATAGCAAGAAAAACTAATTCATCAGATAAGCAAGAATCGAACTTCGCGACGAAATAAGTACTTACTTGCACTTAACTTTTTGCGCCCTCTTACACTTTCTTAAAAGAACAGCCACACAACAACCAAAAAACAGCTTAGGAAAATATTCCTCAAATAAATCCTAATATCACCCAAAAGACTTCATTTTGATCCCTAGGATTCCTTTTTATCCACAGCCGCGTCTGAAACCAGAACTGAGTCCAAAGTTGAATTTTGAGCGGGATCTTGTGCAGATTTCTGTACCGCCGTCAGAATGCCGCGCAGGATATTCAGCTCGACCTTATCCAAACGGGCGCGCTGATACAGGCGACGCAGTTTTGGCATCAACTGTTGAGACTGCTCGGGTTTATAAAAGTCGATATCGATCAACGTCTGTTCCAGATGCTGATAAAAGCGCTCTACATTCTGCCCATCTGCCCACCCGGTATCCCACTCCTGCTGCCAGTCGGGCTCCGCAACGGATTGACTTTCCAACCAAGCAACACGAATCTCGTAAGCCAGCACCTGAACTGCTGCTGCAACATTCAGTGAGCTAAAATTCTCTTCGGTCGGGATATGAACATGGTAGTGGCACAGGGCCAGCTCTTCATTAGTGAGTCCACGATCTTCACGACCAAAGACAAGTGCCACTTTCAGATCTGATTGCTGCTGCAGATCCTGTTGAATTTGCGCCGACATTTGACGCGGAGAAATCAACGGCCAGGACAGATGACGCTGACGTGCACTGGTACCTATCACCAGCTGACAATCCGCAATTGCCTCTTCCAGCGTTGCAACCACCTGCGCCTGCTCCAGAATATCATCGGCACGGGAACTGCGGGCATTGGCTTCAGGGTCAGGAAAGCGCTTGGGCTCCACCAGAGTCAGATCCGACAGCCCCATATTTTTCATGGCACGGGCCGCTCCGCCAATATTGCCCGGATGGGTGGTATTTACTAATACGATACGAATCTGATCCAGCATATTATTACGGTTAAACCCTATGAGCAGATGCGAGCTGTCACTGACACCTTAAAAGACCTCAAGACGATATATCCTAGCCACATCGAAAATTCGAGATAACAAGCAGGGTTTAACGGAGCCTCCTATTGAATAGTGAATGTGAGCAGGTATTAACCCCTGCTGTGATGTAAGTGACAGATTAAGTCGCAAAATCGAGCTTCCCCGATAGTCCAAACGGTCACAAAAAAGAAAAACAGAAGGATATCAAGGCAGTAAAAAAGCGCCTGCCTTCCAGTGAAATCCAACAACTATGGTAACAAAAAATACGGCGCTAAATATTTACAAAAACTTATTCATAAAAGACTCGATTTCAAAAAATATTCTGTTATTATCTGCCGCCCTCGTTCTTTAACAATGTTTCACCTGACGGTATTCGCATGCATCCAATGGTTCAATTGGCGCTGCGCACTGCGCGTAGTGCTGTGCAAAATTTTCAGCGTATCAACGAGCGTCTAGATCACGCCCGTGAAGAAAACAAGGTTGAGCAACTGCTGGAAGACTCTGCTCGTTCTGTAGAGAGCTTCATTATCAAGCAGTTAAATCGCGCTCACCCAGAGCATAGCTTTAAAGGCCACTTTGAACGTCCTATCACCGGTGAAGGTGAAGGCAAAGAGATTGTTTGGATCGTGCATCCTGCCCATGGGTGGAACAATCTAAGCCGCTCTCTGCCAATGAGTGCGGTTTCTATCAGCATCGAAATCAAAGGCAAACTTGAGCATACCGTTGTCGTGAATCCTATCACTGGCGATGAGTTTTATGCTTCCCGTGGTCGTGGTGCTCAGCTGAATGGTCGCCGTATCCGTGCCAGTGGACAGCGCTCTCTGGATGCCGGTAAGTACTCTCTGCCACTACCAGCGCTGGATAACCGTGCTCGTAACTTCCCGATCTATATGGCACTGACCCAACAGATTGGCCAGGTTGCTGAAAGCATGCACGCATCAGGCTGTACTCTGCTGGATCTGTTAAACACAGTCGCAGGCTTCACTGACGCCAGTATCGTATTCGGTGCAGACGCTACAGAGATGAAGATTGCAGCTCTGTTCGCAAAAGAGAGTGGCTCTCTGATAGGCTCAATTGATGGTAGCCCGAACCTACCTCAAGATGGCAACCTGCTGCTGGCAAACCCTAAGATGTACAAGGTGATCCTGCAGATTGTCAAAATCCACCTGTAAGCGTTAAAACGACACTTACGGTTGTGATTTGACCGATTTAGCTTTCCTTCTCTACGAAAGCCAACGTCCCAGCCAATTCACCGGCTGGGGCGTTTTTTATTGCCTGAAGAAAAGGCTGGATGCTGGATGGAGTTCGAGTCAATCTCTGCCTTTATTTATCCAACCACCCAGCCCCAGGAACCTGGTAGCCTGACAAATCGCAGGCATTAAAAAAGGCCGACTCTTCCAAGCCGACCTCTTTTTATCTATCCAGTGATAGCTGAGCAGGGAAAGCGCTTACGGACGATCGTCCAGCACCTCGCCCTCTTTCTCTGGCAGCATCAGATCTTCACGATCGATACCCATCACCAGCAGAATATTCGCCGCCACATAGATGGAGGAGTAGGTACCTACCAGTACACCCACCAGCAAAGCGATAGCAAAGTTGTGGATCAGCTCACCACCAAAGAAGAACAGCGCCAGTAATACCAGGATTGTGGTTAAGGAGGTGATCAGCGTACGCCCCAAGGTCTGGTTCAGGGAGACGTTGATAATCTCAACGGAATCTCCGGTACGCAGACGACGGAAGTTCTCACGAATACGATCCGATACCACGATGGTATCGTTCAGCGAGTAACCAATCACCGCCAGCACCGCTGCCAGTACCGTCAGGTCGAAATCCAGCTGCAGGATAGAGAACATACCCAGCATGATGGTCACATCGTGCGCCAGAGCAGCTACAGCAGCGACAGAGAACTTAAACTGGAAGCGGAAAGCAACGTAGACCATCACCAGTGCCAGGGCTAACAGCATGCCCATACCACCTTGATCACGCAGTTCCTCACCCACTTGCGCACCCACAAACTCAGCACGTTTCAGCTCAACGTTATAGTCATCATTCTGTTTGATCGCTGCCAGCACTTCATCACCAACGGTCGGTGAGAAACCTTGAGCCAGACGTACCAGCACATCACGATCAGAACCAAAGTTCTGTACAGTCACATCCTCAAAGCCTTCGGCTTCAAGTTGCGTACGCAGACTTTCCAGTTCAGGAGCCTGTTCAAACGCCACCTCAACCAGGGTACCACCAGTAAAGTCCAGACCCAGCTTCAGCTGATTGACAGCCAGCGAGCCGATGGAGATCACCAACAGGATAATAGATAAGATTCCAGCGATTTTGCGTTTGGCCATAAAATCGATGGAACGATTGATACGAGACATAATGTTATCTTCCGTTATGTCCGGGGCTGAAGCTCAACCCCGGAACGGTGTTTCAATCCGATCAGATCGACAGCTTCTTCAGCTGACGGCCACCATAAGTCACATTCACCAGGGCACGGGTTACCATGATCGCTGTGAACATGGAGGTCAAAATACCCAGCGACAGCGTCACTGCAAAACCTTTCACCGGACCAGTACCTACCGCAAACAGAATTACGGCAACCAGCAAGGTGGTCAGGTTGGCATCAAAAATGGTCACAAAGGCCCGTTCAAAGCCGGAGTGAATCGCCATCTGTGGCGACATACCATTATTGAGCTCCTCTTTGATCCTGGAGAAGATGAGCACGTTAGCATCCACCGCCATACCCAGAGTCAATACGATACCCGCAATACCCGGTAAGGTAAGCGTAGCCGACAACATGGACATCAGCGCCGCCAGCATAATCAGGTTAGCAGTCAGGGCCAGGTTAGCGATAATGCCGAACACTCGGTAGAAGGCCAGCATAAAGATCACCACCAGAGCCATACCGATCTGTACCGAGGTGACACCCAGTTCGATATTCTCTTTACCCAGGCTAGGACCAATGGTGCGCTCTTCAACAAAGTAGATCGGCGCTGCCAGAGAACCGGCACGCAGCAGCAGGGCCAGCTCAGAGGCTTCACCCGGTGCATCCAGACCAGTGATACGGAAGCTGTTACCCAAGGCACTCTGAATAGTCGCCAGGGAGATAATATGCTTCTCAACGTACGGTAGACGCTGCTCAACCTTCTCACCCGCTTCTTCTACGATGCGAGTTTTCACCTTGTGCTCAACAAACACCACCGCCATACGACGACGGATATTGTTACGAGTCGCACGGTTCATCAGCTTACCGCCCTGGCTATCCAGATCAATATTTACCTGAGGTACACCATTTTCATCAAAGGCGGATTGGGCGTTGGATACACTGTTACCTGTGATAATGATATCCCGCTCCAGCGTGGCTTCACGGTTTGGATTATCACGGAAAGAGAACTCTTCGGTATCCAGGCTGCTGCTATCGGAACGGGCTTCCAGACGGAATTCCAGGTTAGCCGTAGCACCCAGAATACGCTTAGCCGCGGCAGTATCCTGCACACCCGGCAGCTCAATCACGATACGGTTACGCCCCTGACGCTGAACGATCGGCTCAGAAACACCCAGCTCATTCACACGATTACGCAGGGTAGTCAGGTTTTGTTTTACCGCATAGTCCTCGATATTACGGACCGCCACTTCGGATAGCTGCAGATCCAGGTAGAAGCTGTCATTGGCTTCACGTTCGCTTTGAGTAAAATCGCCGAACTCGTTACGCAGCAGGAACTTGGCTTTTTCTCTCAGCTCTTCGTTTTTAAAACGAATACTGATGACACCCTCATCACGGGTGATACGGCGATAGCGCAGACGTTCAGTACGCAGCAACGTCTTAATTTCGCTGACATAAACTTCGTTACGCTGGGCGATGGCTTCTTTCATATCCACTTCCATCAGGAAGTGCACACCACCACGCAGGTCCAGACCCAACTTCATAGGACCGGCACCCAGATTCACCAACCAATCCGGTGTAGTTGGCGCCAGGTTCAGAGCGACAACGTAGTTCTCACCCAGGGCTTCCTGAATGACGGTTTTCGCTTTTAACTGATCTTCATCGCTATTAAAGCGAATCAGACCGTTATTGTTTTCAATCATCTGGCCAAAATAGCCAATACCGGCACGATCCAGTGCCTTAGTGACCTTATTCAGCTCGTTATCAGTCACCTGAATCGAGCCGCGCTGGCTGGTTAACTGCACAGCCGGGTCATCTGGATACAGGTTTGGCAGGGCGTAAACCACACCCATGGCCACAACCATGAAAATCAGCAGATATTTCCAGAGGGGATATTTATTGATCATGAGCTGTTAGCTTCCTTAAAAACACCCGCGTAAAAATCGAGACTGCCGGCATTTGCCGGCAGTCTGGGATGTCGATAGAGTGGCGTTCTTAGATCGCCTTAATCGTGCCTTTAGGCAGCACGGCAACTACCGCATTTTTCTGTACACTTACTTCGGTGCCTTCGGAGATTTCCATCACCAGGAACTCTTCGCCCACTTTGGTGATGCGGCCAACCAGGCCACCACCGATTACGATTTCATCACCCTTGCTTACACCTGCTACCAGCTCACGATGCTCTTTAGCACGCTTGCTTTGTGGACGCCACAGCATGAAATAAAAGATCACTACAAAACCAACCAGCAGGAAAATCTGGCTCATTGCACCAGGATCGCCCGCCGCTGCGGCACCTTCAGCAAATGCTGGAGAGATAAAAAAGCTCATTGAAGAGTCCTCTACAAAATAATGAAGTTATTTTTCTGAATCTTTTTGATCGAATCCGGATCTGTCTATCCTTATGGGGCTGCTTTATTAAAAATCAACCGCTGAAGAAGAAAGACCTGTATCTGATCGACAAGTTCCGGCGCATTCATAGATCTAGCAGCTCAGCATCCGACAAATCGTTCTAGCCTAACCACTAAAACCGCTCTCGGCATACCACTAGAACCTCTCCCGGCATACCGTTATAAAAGTAAACAGAACTTGCTACCCGTACTGCAGTGATCAGCTACAGCACAGTAAAAATTACTCAGCTAATTCAGGCACTTCCATATCACGACGTGCATAAAAGTCGCTGACAAAGTCATCCAATTTACCCTGTTCAATAGCGTCACGCAAACTCGCCATCAGACGCTGGTAATAGCGCAGGTTATGAATGGTGTTCAGCTGAGCGCCCAGCATCTCTTTACACTTGTCCAGATGGTGTAGATAGCTACGACTAAAGTTCTGACAGGTGTAACAATCACAGCCTTCTTCCAAAGGACCGGTATCGTGACGATGCTTAGCATTACGAATCTTGATGACGCCATCCGCCGTAAACAGGTGGCCATTACGGGCGTTACGGGTCGGCATAACACAGTCGAACATATCAACACCGCGACGCACACCTTCCACCAGATCTTCTGGCTTGCCTACGCCCATCAGGTAACGAGGGCGATCCGTTGGCATCATGGCTGGCAGATAGTCCAGTACCTTGATCATCTCGTCTTTCGGCTCACCCACAGACAGACCACCAATGGCGTAACCGTCAAAACCGATATCGGTCAGACCATCCAGGGAAACCTCACGCAGATCCTTATACATACCGCCCTGGATAATACCGAACAGTGCTGATGGATTATCACCGTGGGCATCCTTGGAGCGTTTGGCCCAACGCAGGGACATCTCCATAGAATCTTTTGCTTCCTGATGCGTCGCTGGATACGGCGTACACTCATCAAAAATCATCACTACATCTGAACCCAGATCACGCTGTACCTGCATGGAACGCTCAGGATCGATAAACACCTTTTCGCCGTTAACCGGTGAACGGAATTCTACACCTTTTTCAGTGATCTTACGCATCGCACCCAGGCTGAATACCTGGAAACCACCGGAATCGGTCAGGATAGGGCCTTTCCACTGCACAAAGTCATGCAGATCACCGTGGGCTTTAACCACTTCGGTACCCGGACGCAGCATCAGGTGGAAGGTGTTACCCAGAATAATTTCTGCACCGATCTCTTCGATATCACGAGGCAACATACCTTTAACGGTGCCGTAGGTACCCACAGGCATAAAAGCAGGAGTTTGTACGCTACCGCGCGGGAAATTCAGCTGACCACGACGGGCTTTGCCGTCGGTGGCTTTCAGCTCAAAATTCATAAAACATTCACGAGACATAATTTAATCCGGTTTTTAATGGCTCAGGACCACATCCTCTAGCCAACACAACATGAAGTATTTTTAAGTATTATTCCAAAGCAGTTGCTTTAGGCTATGTCACCTCGCCTAAAGCCGCTTCGAATAGATCAAATCTTACTCAGCACTACCGTCCAGTACGGTACTATCCTTACCAGACTCCGCACTAGGCGGCAGATCCGGCTCAGGATTCTGAGTAATAAACATGGCATCGCCATAACTAAAGAAACGGTACTTTTCCTGCACCGCTTCGCGATAGGCCTGCATGATATTACGATAACCACCCAACGCACTGACCAGCATCATCAATGTGGACTCTGGCAGGTGGAAATTGGTTACCAGGGCATCCACCACATTAAAGCGGTAGCCCGGGTAGATAAAGATATTGGTATCGGTAGCCATCGGCTCAATTTCACCAGAGGCCGATGCCGTTTCCAGACAGCGTACACTGGTCGTCCCCACAGCAATCACACGATTGCCACGAGCCTTAGCCTCTCTAACCTGCTGACAGACCTCATCACTGACCTGGATATATTCCGAGTGCATATGATGCTCAAAGATATTGTCTGCTTTGACCGGCTGGAAGGTACCTGCGCCCACGTGCAGCGTGACAAAAGCGGTTTCAACACCCTTGTCTTTTAACGCCTGCAATAGGGCTTCATCAAAGTGCAGGCCTGCTGTTGGCGCAGCTACCGCACCGGCATTTTTGCTGTATACCGTCTGGTAGCGCTCACGGTCACTGAGCTCATCTTCGCGCTCAATATATGGCGGCAACGGCATATGACCGATCTTGTCCAGCAGATCCAACAGATTCATATCCAGCGGGAACTGAATCTCAAACAGAGATTCCTGACGCCCCAGCACCTCAACTGCCGTACCATCCTGCAATAGCAGTTTAGCGCCCGGCTTAGGGGAACGACTGGAACGGATATGGGCCAGCGCCGTATTGTTATCCTGCAGACGCTCCAGCAGAATCTCGATCTTGCCGCCGGTTTCCTTCTGCCCAAACAGACGGGCCGGAATCACACGGGTATCGTTAAATACCATCAGATCCCCAGGCTGAACCAGATCCAGAATATCGGTGAACCCATTATGTTGGATGGCACCTTCCGCACCATTCAGGCATAACAAACGACTGGCGGTACGTTCCGCCATGGGATAACGAGCGATCAGCTCATCAGGCAAGTCAAAAGAAAAATCGGTACGTAGCATCAGGATTAACGAGATTATCTGCAGAAAGGAAAGGGGCGTCATCTTAGCCCAAAGCACGGGGGAAGTCATTAAAAGCCGCCCGCTGTAAAGCTACCTGAACGGCTGATGCGAAGCCAACAAGGCAACGTCTGTAATAACCGCCAGAGCGATTGTTGCAAGACAGCCTGAACCATGTTGAAAGACAGAACACCCTCTAATGTCCTATGCGGGTTAAGACCTCTTGCCTATATGATACTGCGAAAGCAATACGTTAAGCTCAACATCCAACAAAGTGCTAAATTTAATCTTAGGACTAAGTTAACAATAGGCTTTAAGAAGATAGGATCTAAGGATCTAAGGATCTAAGGATCTAAGGATCTAAGGATCAGCAGATACCCATAAGAGCCAGACATAGAGAAGCAGTGCATAACAAGACTGGAACAACCAGCACAGATACAGCCAACAGAGAAATCTCAGCTCATCCCCATCGTTTCCCAGAGAATAAACGCCTCTGTTTTTAATTAACTCAGGCTAATAAAAAAGAACACAATGGAGAATATCGATGACGGAGGGAATAAAAACCGGCTCCTCGTCATTAACCGATATTGATTCAGCCCTGCAGGACATTAGCAAGCAGCTGATTCAGGATAATATCAGTTTAGTGATACTGTACTTTTCAACGTGCTACTTATCAGACCAACCCACATCGAATGGCTTTGACCATCTGAATATCAGCCTGCAGCAGCACTTTCCCGATACTACAGTAATCGGCTGCACTACAGCGGGAGAGATCGGTTGCCAAGGCTATCAGCAGCACAGTATCAGTGCCATCTCACTGTCCGCCGATTATTTCCAGATCAGCTATACCCTTTATCCCAATCTCAGCAATCTTGAGCTGAAACACTGGCGTGACAACACGGTTAAACTGCACAGCCAGCACAACAGTCATTATCAGCTCGACGATGATAGCAACACTTTTAGCCTACTACTGGTCGATGGCATGAGTGGTCACGAAGAACCTCTGGTCCGAGTTCTGGCCAATGCCATTAGCGGCATCCCTCTGATTGGTGGTTCTGCAGGAGATGATCTGCAATACGATAAAGCCTTTGTTCTGCACCAAGGTCAGATCTTCAACAACAGCGCTATTCTTGCACTGATCACCACGTCTCTACCATTCCAGATTGTTAAATCACAAAATATTCGCGCTTCAGATAAACGTATGGTGGTCACTGAAGCCATCCCGGAGCAACGTACCATCACCGAAATTAATGGTCGTCCCGCAGCGTTAGAATACGCTCGCCACTTAGGCGTTACTGACTGTGAACAGATCACGATTGAAACCCTGGCCGCTCACCCTGCGGTTGTTGTTATGGGAGATGCGGAGTATGTGCGTTCCATTCAACGGGTTAACCCAGATAACAGCCTGACCTTCTACTGTGCCATCGATGTCGGTATTGTGATTCGGATCGGTTACAGCATCGATCTGGTACAAAGCCTGGAACAAACACTAAATCAGGTACGAGAGGATATAACACCCATTCAGGGCATGATTCTGTTTGATTGTATTTTGCGTCGGGTTGAGCTGCAGGAAAAACAACTCCTCAAACAAGCTTCTGAATTGCTCATCGGGCACCGTTGCGTGGGTTTTAGTACCTACGGTGAACAGATTAATGGTCTGCATGTGAATCAAACCTGTACCGGCATTGCTATCGGCTACCCCCATAATCCCCAGCAACGAGGACTATTTAGCGCGCCCTTTGAGTCGAAAGATAACCCTGAAGACAACATCAGAAACAAAAATACACAATTCAAGCGATCAAAAAGTACACAGGAAAACGGCGAACTTGGCCAAAGTGAACTAGAAAGAAGAGAACAAGATAGAAACAGTAGCTTTGCTAACAGCGCGAATAGGGTATAGCCATGAGTCAGCTTGATTACGCAGAATCACCTCAGGAAGAGATCATCCGGCTGAAAAAAATAATCCGCGTGCTGATGGATAGAGCGGAGCATGGTCCTAATACCGATAGCAGTGATTTTTCACTCTTTCAAACGACGATTGCTCTGGAAGAGAAGGTACGTCAGCGCACTCAAGAGCTGCAGCAGGCTCTGGATCAACTGGCCCACACCAATCTCGAGCTGGATCACTCTTTGCAAGAGTTAAAAGCCACTCAAGATCAGCTGGTAGAGTCGAAAAAGATGGGCGCTCTTGTCGCCGGCGTAGCCCACGAAATCAACACGCCTGTCGGTATTGGTATTACGGCCACGTCCCTGATTGTAGAAGAACTGAAAGAACTAAAGAAGCTGCTCGACAATGAAACCCTTTCCCGTAAAAACCTGGATAAGTTTCTCGGCATGATCGAGGACAGTAGTAACCTGACCGTACGTAATCTCCAGCGAGTAGGAAATCTGGTTAGTGACTTTAAAGAGGTTGCTGTTAATCAGGGCAGTATGAAAAAACAAAGCTGCCATATTAATCGCAGCATCGAAAACAGCTGTACTATGCTGGGCCCCAAACTAACCGAAGCCAATGTCCTCCTACAACTACATCTGGGCGAAGAGGTGCACTGTGTAACCTATGAATCGGCCATTGATCAAATCGTCACAAATCTGATCACTAATGCGCTTGATCATGCTTTTTCTGCCGTCAAACCTGGAGCAGAAAAAGGCACAAATCCAGACACTGCAGCTTGCTTAGATGTCGCACAAATCACCATCAGCACCAACCTTGAAGACAATCAGTTCACACTACTGTTTGAGGATAACGGTAAGGGTATACAGCCTGAGCTGGTAGAAAGAATTTTTGAGCCTTTTTACACCACCCGCAGAGGTAGTGGCGGCATGGGCTTAGGCCTGCATATCACCTATAACCTGGCTACCGAGATTTTAGGCGGTAATATCCACTGTAGCAGCCTGCCGGGACAAGGCACCCTATTTAAAATCTGCTTTCCTATCGAACAACTTGAAAATATAAGTGCTTGAATCCAAGGTGCAAAAACGAGGAAACGGTGAAGGTTGAAGCACCTAAAAGCTTGAGCCTCAAGTAAACAAGGTCCAAACGTAAAACGGGTTTCTGCATCTACAGAAACCCGCTTCTCAACTCGTTAAAAAGCACACTCATTAACGCTCTTATTCAAAAGCACTCTCCATCTGAACTGATCTCATTTGAAATAGCCTCACAAAAGCATTTCCCGAGACAGATCATTAAAAGAGCCCTTTGAAGTAGCGTTTTAAATTTGCGCTAGCGTATTAAAACAGTGTTAGTAACCGCTGCAATCCGTTTGCAGGCTGTGGTTACAACCATCACGACCGATATACTGCTGGGTACTGTACTCATCAGTTGGCAACTTGCTCAACGTTTGGCTTGCAGTGGTAATTTGCTTCATATAATCGATCAGCCCCTGAGCATACTCGGTGTAGGTATCCACAAAGTTGCCATTGTTATACACCGTACCAAAGGTGTCGTAGCCATCGCGACCAGAGGCAATAAAATCATTAGTTACCACGGTGTAGGTAGTCGCCAGATCAATCGCCTGCCAGGTACCGGCAACACGAGGGTTGATCTCAACATTCGAGATACGACTGCCGTTGGTTTGAGAAGCATCCACATGGTATCGCAAACCAGAAGCGTAAGGATACGAACCGGAAGAGCCACCATTGTCCAGCGTATTGGCTAACGCCTCTTCCAATACCCGGACAATCTGTTCACCTGTCATCTCCAGAGTGACCAGAGTATTGGAGAACGGCAGCAGAGTGTAAGCATCCGCAATAGTGTAATCACCGCTGGCAACATCCACACGCACACCACCGGCATTCTGAATGGCGATATCAGCCGTTGGGGTCACTTCCATAAAGGCTTTAGCAACGACATTGGAAATATCACTGCCGCGCTCATAAGTGTCTGATACATCACAGATAGTTGAACGTCCCTGACCTGGCCAGCGCTCCAGACACAAATTCTCCGCCACAGAACCGATCACTTCCTGCTTGAGAACATCTAACTCACTGTCAAAACCAGCCAGCAGTTGCTCAGTGCTGGCATCCGGTGTCACCACCATCAGTTCGTCATGAGCGGTCAGCGCTTGAGACACCAGCTCAGTATCTGCTGCATCTAACGTTCTATCGTCATCATCAGCAAACTCATAGCTGTAGCTAGCCTGAATTGGCATCACAGGATTACCGGTACAAGAGGTTACCTTGCCTTCAGAGTCAAAATTCACCGACAGTTTGCCCAGCATATGGGCATATTCCCATGCCTGAACCACACAGACCGTATCACCATCCAGATTCGTCTCAATCGTTGGGTAGTCACCTGCGGTATTGAAGCCTAGCTGAGTAAAGCTATCATCACCCAACAACGTATGGGAATCACCACCTACAATCACATCCACACCGCTCAGGCTACGGGCCAGCTCACGGTCTTTTTCATACTGAACGTGAGTCAGCAGAATGATTTTATTAACACCCTGAGCTTTTAACTCATCAATATACTGCTGAGCCGTTGTAGCTTCATCCAGAAAAACGGTACCTTCATCAGGACGGGAAGATTCTTTGGTTTTTTGGGCGATATCCAAACCGATCAAGCCTACCTTCTGGCCATCAATCTCTTTAACCACATAAGGCTGGATATAGCCAGTGTTGATCGCAGAAGTATCCGCTGGTACGACGTTCGCAGCCAGCGTCGGTGTGCCACAGTTACCGGCATTAAAGAAATCCAGGAACTTCGCCAGACCGGCATCACCACCATCAAACTCATGATTACCCAGCGCAAAGGCATCAAAACAGATCTGATTCATCATGCTGGCATCTGCCTGCCCTTCAAACAGGGTGTAGTACAGAGTACCTGTAATCGCATCACCGGCATGCAGTTTCAGCACATTACTTTCAGACAGCGACAGCTCATTAAATAAGCTGACCAGCATAGGGAAGCCGCCATAATTGACTTTAACTTCAGAGATGCCATTACCGGATTCATCGGTAGCAGCCAGATTCAGCCCGGAAACATCAAAATCAAAGTCATCAGCAGACAAGTGAGAGTGATGGTCATTCATATGTAACAGGGTCAATGACAGCGGCTCGCTGGTCGAACCTATATTACTGTTATCGTCGTCAGAACTGTTACAACCGGCAAGAACACCCGCCACCATTACTGGCAACAGAAGCTTATTCAGCTTGAAAGGCATGTTGGCACCCTAAATGAGTAGAAAAGTAAGGGGTTAAAATTTAAGTGCGACTCAAAAACCACTAGAGTCACTACTCAAATTAATGCCTTTTTGCTGACAAAAAGATAACAGCTTGTTTAAAGTTTTATGGCTGTTTAGCGACAAAAAAATGATCGCTGTTTTGCAAAACACACAAAACAGCAACCTTGGCTTTAGAACAGTTAACAACGACAGCTACTGACAGAAAAGATCAACGTCAGAAGCCATCATCACAACGACAGCTACTGATAAAAAAGATCAACGCCAGAAGCTATCATCACAACAGCGGCTACCACGTAAGCCAGTGCAGCCGGAAATGATGGACAGTAGTAGCGGCTGGCTGTCAGTAACCACTCAGATCTTAAATTGCTGCACCAGATTATGCAGTTTCTCCGACTCCGCTGCTAACTCATCACTGGAATGGTGCACCCTCTGAGTCGACTCCGCGGACACCTGCGATAGGGAGACAATATTACCAACGCTACGATTAATCTCTTCCGCTACCAGTGATTGCTC
Organism: uncultured Oleiphilus sp.; assembly: GCA_964342385.1. Taxonomy (GTDB): domain Bacteria; phylum Pseudomonadota; class Gammaproteobacteria; order Pseudomonadales; family Halomonadaceae; genus Oceanospirillum. The sequence continues at coordinate 30,060 of CAYFGP010000039.1, forward strand.
CTCCGCTGAACGAGCAATCGTCTCGTTCATACCACGAATCGACTCGACAGCCGCTAGAATAGAGTCCAGCGAACCACCGGCAGTATTAACAATCTCAACGGTGCTTTGTGTAGATTTCAGGCTGGTATCCATCGATTTCACCGCATCATTAGCCGCACTTTGCAACTGCTCAATCATCGCCTGAATCTCATCGGTACTGTCCTGCGTACGTTTAGCTAACGTACGTACCTCGTCTGCCACAACCGCAAACCCCCGGCCCTGCTCACCAGCCCGAGCGGCCTCAATCGCCGCATTCAGCGCCAGCAGATTAGTCTGCTCAGCTACACCCCGAATCACCTCCAGTACGGTACCAATATTTTCACTATCGGTACGTAAACGCTCTATCACCTGAGCCGTTCCTTGCACCTGTCCCACCAGGGTATTGATCGCCTCAATGGCATTCTCAACCTGCTGCTTACCTGTTTGCGCTTCCCGGTCGGCATCATTGGCACCCGCTGCCGCTTGTCCCGCATTTTCTGCCACATGATGCACAGTTTCAGACATATCCCGAATCGCCTTCGCCATCTGATCCGTTTCATTAGCCTGTTCGGCAATATTTTGACTGCCTTCATTGGTAATCGCAGACAGCTCTTCCGCTGCATTCGATACCGCAGAAGACGCATTATTTACCTGAGACATCACCTTATTCATGGTGCCCACAAAACTATTGAAATAGCGGGTTAGGCCTGTGATCTCATCATTACCTTCCACCGGCAGACGTACAGTCAAATCACCTTCACCATTGCCCTCACTGATATCCTTCATCGCATCAACTGTTGCCGTTAAAGGCTTAGTGATACTACGAATTAAACTGATACCAATGACAAATAAAATCACCATCAATACGCCAGAGAACATCACAACGGATTTAGCGTTACCCCAGAACAACACCTCAATATCATCGATATAAACCCCAGTGCCGATAGACCAACCCCAGGCCGGATAATTTTTGGTGTAAGAGATCTTAGGTACGTGTTCTTCACTGCCTGGACGATTCCAATGATAAAACTCAACCGCCTCCCCCTTACTCTGCAACTGCTTCGCTACACTGGCCGCAAATTGATGCCCTTTCACATCCTTAATAGGCTTCATATCACGACCTTCTAACTTGGCCGCAATAGGGTGCATCAACATAATGCCCTGGGGATTCTGGATCCAAAAATAATCCGTACCATTAAAACGCATCCCACGCACCAGATCCCTTGCCTGAGCTTGCGCCTGCTCCAGAGTCATCTCCCCACTGGCCACTTTCTTATTCAGCACGTCCACCATGGTAATGGTCGATTCCACCAAGTGGGTCAACTCTGATTGTTTCAGTGCCGTCATACTTTCCCGCTCCTGCTTGAGCGTGAAAAACAGCATCAAAGCCATCCCCAATAACGCTAAAAACAAAATAAACCAGATACGATGTCTAATAGGAAAACGTCGATAGATTTTTTCCATAATAAGCCCCTCAGAGAAATGCCACATAGCAGGCTCTACCGGTCATCAAGCTCTCAAACCGGTACGCCCACTTTTTGATAATTATGTAGTTAATATAGACCTTATCTGACGGACTCAGGAGATGAAGAACGCTTTGTTGAGCCGTATCAAAAAGCTCTCGCGTTTGCGCTAATACCTTACTTAGCCAAGGGATAAATATTGAAATGTACTGCACTAAAAGAGGTAATATTTAGCAGAAAACATCAGGAAGTCATTGACGGCACTGGATATTCTTTTATAATGCATCGCACGTTTTGTGGCAGCTAGTCATAAATCAGTGCCAGTGTGATGAAATTGGTAGACATGACGGATTCAAAATCCGTTGCCTTTGCGGGCGTGCGAGTTCGAGTCTCGCCACTGGTACCATCATATTCCGAACAAAAGCCAGCAACTTAGCTGGCTTTTGTCGTTTTTAGCGACAAGAAATTAATTCCTGCCTTTTCTCTCCGGTCCATACCCTGTCTATTGTGTGCGGAATTTGTGCGCATTGATTTCCACAACTCCGGTACCAATGACCAAGACTTGCCAGAACGGGGTTTATCGCTTGAGTATTACCGTTAACCCGAAAGCTCTGGGTTTCCGGGTCGTCTCCGGGTCCGGTGTGTCTTTTTCTTCTTTTCGTCCACTAAGCCAGCTGGTAAAGCAGCTCTACCTTTAATGAAACCTATACAGGTTAACCAACGTATAGAATATTATTCAGAAGGTAGTACCAGAAAGGCTATGATGGTGAAAAATGAAAATTAGTGAATTGGCTAAAGCAGCACATGTCAATATTGAAACCATCCGTTATTACGAGCGCAGGGGGTTGATTAATCAACCATTAAAACCCGAACGAGGATATCGAGATTATCCAAGGACAATTCTTGAACGAGTTCAGTTTATTAAACGTGCCCAAGAGCTTGGTTTCACACTGGAGGAAATCACCAACTTGCTGCTATTGGGGGAAGAGAACTGCCTGTCAGTACAAGAAATAGCAGAGAATAAACTGGCTAATGTCAGGTCTAAAATAGCAGACCTATGCCGTCTTGAGAGCGTACTTGATGACCTCGTGACACAATGTAAATGTACCCCTTCCAAATCATCCTGCCCCATTGTCAAAACAATTCTCCCAAAAGATAAAAAATAAATTTGACTCCGTATGCAGGTACGGAGATTAGACTTACTTTATAGATAGAGAAATACGGAGTAAGTCATGGAAAATAAAGCAAGCAACCTTCCTCTCATCGGGGGCATGCTCGCCTCTATCGGTGCAGGTTTATGCTGCGCAGGCCCCCTAGTATTACTATTGCTCGGCATCAGTGGCTCCTGGATCGGGAACTTAAGTTTATTCGAACCTTATCGCCCCTTCTTCATTCTCGCTGTCGTTAGCTTATTTGGCTGGGCAGGCTGGAAACTCTATCGTCCTCAAACAGAATGCCAGCCAGGGGAAGTTTGTGCTGTACCCCGAGTGCAAAAGCGCCGAAAAGTGATGTTTTGGCTAGCGGCACTAGTGGCGCTGATTTTAGTGACCAGTAATTACTGGGTCTTATGGGTAGTTTAAATAAAACAGGTGATGAAAATGAAAAAGCTGTTACTTATGACAGGGCTGCTCCTGACTACTTTCGGTGTAAATGCCAAACCGCAGACTATTACCCTGGAAGTGCCCACCATGAATTGCCCTGTTTGTCCCATTACAGTGACAAAGTCACTGGAGAAAGTGAATGGCGTCACTGATGTGGAGGTAAAGTACGAAGAGCGACTGGCAAAAGTCACCTTTGACGATGAGATAACCAATACAAAAGCCTTGATCGACGCCACGACTAATGCAGGCTATCCCTCACTAGTGAAAGAATAGATTGCCATGAATAGACAGTGCAGGTTATTGGGGTCGGGTATAGCGAGGGGTGGCTATTGCCACATTGTACTGTTTTAACCCTGTAACGGTCATATTGCCGGGAATGGTTGGTTTATCTGGGTTACTGGAATATTTGGATTACGCGTTGCTTCCTGCGTTGGCATTCTTTGCTGACCTGACCGTTTACGTCTTACACCAAAACAATGGGGGATAACCGAAGCACGATTGTTGCCCCTCCAAACAACAGGATGGAACAAATAAAATGAATAATGAGCAATCTACCTTTGATGCTGAAAAAGCGGCAGTCAATCAATCAAAATCCTCTTGTTGCAGTCATGGTGAAACTAAGTGCAGGGGGAGCGATGAACTGCACGTTGCCATTATTGGTAGTGGCTCAGCTGCTTTTGCCTGTGCAATTAAAGCGGCTGAAGGCGGTGCCAGAGTAACAATTGTAGAAGCGAATGATCTTATTGGTGGCTGCTGCGTGAACGTCGGTTGCGTGCCATCAAAAATTCTAATACGAGCAGCACACTTAGCTCAACAACAACGTAGTAACCCGTTTGCAGGACTGGAAAATCGAGCTCCATTACTTAACCGATCCTTGTTGACTAAACAACAAGAGTCTCGTGTTGATGAGTTAAGAACAGCTAAATACCAAAATATTTTGGATAGTAATCCCGCGCTAAGCCTTATCAAAGGATACGCAAGCTTTAAAGATAAGCAGACATTACTGATAAAAAAAACTAGCGGTCAAGAGGTGGAAATCATTGCTGACCGCTTCCTCATAGCAACGGGCTCTACACCTACCATACCTGCAATTGATGGGTTAGCGGACACACCATACTGGACATCCGAAGAAGCCCTATTCGCCGAGCAAACTCCTGAGCACTTGATTGTCATCGGTTCATCTATAGTTGCACTGGAAATTGCCCAGGCCTACCGGCGCTTGGGTGCAGAGGTAACCTTGCTAGCAAGACATACCCTACTATACAAAGAGGAGCCCTTACTCGGCGAACAGCTAGCCAGGTCATTGGAAAAAGAAGGTGTTAGAGTCCTGCCCTATACCCAAGCCACAAAGATACAATTCGATGGTAAACAATTCAATCTGGAAACGAATAAGGGGCAACTCAACAGCGATCAACTATTGGTGAGCACAGGGCGTCACGCAAACACTGACCGACTCAATTTAGAAGCCGCAGGTGTTGAAACAGATAAGGATGGCTCCATTATCGTAAATTCCCGTATGGAAACTTCTACTCCTCACATTTTTGCTGCAGGTGATTGTAGTAACATGCCGCAATTTGTTTATGTAGCCGCTGCTGCAGGCAGTCGTGCGGGCATAAATATGACTGGTGGTGACGCCTCCCTGGATTTATCAGTTATGCCATCAGTGATATTTACTGATCCACAAGTAGCTACGGTAGGCCTTTCGGAAAACCAAGCTATAGCTCTGGGAGTAAATACCGATTCCCGCGTTTTAGAAATGGCAAATGTCCCAAGAGCATTAGCAAACTTTGAAACAGATGGTTTTATTAAATTAGTAATTGATGTTAATACACAGAAACTAATTGGAGTACAGCTACTTGCCCATGAAGGAGGAGAAATTATCCAGAGCGCAGCGCTAGCTATCCGTAACCAAATGACTGTTAAAGAGTTGTCTGAACAGCTATTCCCATATCTCACTATGGTTGAAGGGTTAAAGCTGTGTGCTCAGACTTTTAGTAAAGATGTTACTACCCTATCGTGCTGTGCAGGTTAACTTGTAGTTTTCAAAGCTAGCAACTCTAAGAGCTACCGAAATCACCTAAAATTTAAACATATATTACTTCTCCGATAACACTTTGATATTGGAGGAGTAATATGGAAAAACGCTTCCGTTTCACCAACGATAAAATCCGCTCCCTGCCCCCAAACCCACCTGATGCCCGTGGTACTGATCTTGAGGTCTCCGATACTGATGTGATGGGCCTGAAGTGCCTGGTCGGTAAATCCGGCAATAAACGCTGGCTGCTCAGATACCGCAATAGCTCAGGTAAACGCCGTAGCATCGCCTTAGGTCGCTTTCCTGATATTGATGTATCAACTGCACGTAAAGTGGCGCGTAAGCATCTGGCTCAGATTGCCGAAGGTATAGACCCATTAGAAGCCCGTGAAGAGATCAAGTCACAACCTACGCTGAGTGAGTTCTTCTGGGATACCCACCTGCCACTGATCCAAACCCGCAATCGCACCTGGAAACAGGACAGTCAGCGTTTTCGCACCCTGATTGAACCTACCTTAGGCCACCTGCAATTTGCTGATATCTCTGTAGCTAAGATCCAACAACTGCAGTTAAGTCTGTCCCAAGGCACTAAAGAACGTAAACCGTTAGCACCGGCCACCTGTAACCGGGCATTGGCCCTGTTAAAGACCTTAGGCGCTCATGCCGTTAGATTGGGATTAGTCGATACCAACCAGGCGGCTAAGATTCCATTGCTACAGGAGAACAATATCCGCACCCGCTTTCTGGATCTGGATGAGTCTAAGCGGTTGCTGGAGTCTGCCAGTCAGTTTAAGAACCGTTCGATAGGTGGTCTGGTGGCTATGCTGCTATTAACCGGCTGTCGGTTGTCCGAGCTGAGGTTAGCCACCTATGAGTATTTCGATCGTAAGAACCGGGTACTCACTATCCCCGCCAGTCAGACTAAAAATAAGCAGGGCAGGCTGGTTTATCTGACTGATAAGATGCTGGAGGTACTGGATTCTGTTCCGGCTAAACCCGGTAATCCTTATCTGTTTCCAGGACGGTTAGCAGGCAAACCACTCTCGAACTTCCGCACCGGCTTTAATCAGATGCTGTTAGCTGCAGGCATTACTGATCTGGAAAACATCTGTCTGCACACACTCCGGCATACCACCGCCAGTAATATGGTCTCTGCCGGATTGCCATTAAGTGCCGTTAAAGCCCAACTCGCACACCAATCTATTCAAAGTTCCGAGCGCTACGCCAAACTCACACCGAAGTCCTTACAGCAGACCAGTGAACAGGTATCTAAACTGTTTTCTGATTAATCCTTTATCGTTTTTGTATGAACCAGCCCGATTGCCTTAGCGGTAATCGGGCTTTTTTACGTCTGGAGAAAATGCCATGCGACTGATCAACCGTTGGCCCGAAGCCACTGACTTTGAACTGCCCAAGAATACAGTGCAGGAGATGATGAACCTGATCACCGAACCCTTTGATACCGAGAACGAGGCTAAGGCCTTATGGCGACAACTGGGTACGGCACTGATTGTAATTGATCCTGATGACACTACCGAGGTGCTGGAAGCGTTCAGTGATCGCTTAGTCGAACAGATCCGCTTCGCTCTGCAGTACCCCGAAACCGATGATGCCTTAGCCAATGACTATCAGCTAATCCTGAGTATTACCAATGATGCCGGTGGCGGCATCTATCTATTAATTCACCGTAATAGCCCACTGATTAAGGAGCTAAGCCATGCCTGATTTAACCTTTGGCGGTCTGGTAAGCAAACTGCGTTCAATTCCCGGTATGAAAACCATCACTGAGAAAGCAGCACTGCTCTATGCCGTCTTTGAGGATGAGGATACGCCTAAGTGGGTTAAAGCCGCTATTGTCGCGGCTCTGGTCTACCTGATTAATCCTGCTGATGCCGTACCTGACTTTATCCCCGGTGCGGGTTATGGCGATGACGTTGCCGTACTACTGGCAGCCTTAGGCACGATTAAAGCCTATATCGAATCCCACCATCACGACCGGGCTAAAGAAATTCTGAATAGGCTCTAACCCATCTTATCTATCCAATCATCGTTTTACTTTTGTTTTATAGATCCTTTTAAGGAGTGACCGAAATGGCACAGAAACGTAATACCACCGCCCAAAACGCACAAAAAGCCAACAACGATAAGACAGAGATCTCTGAGGAAGTGACTCTGGAACAGGCCTTAGCGGAAGAAGCTAATGCCGAATCTCAAGCAAATACATCAACCGATGGTACTGCTGCTGAAGCAGCCACTGAACCTAAGCCTGATCCCGATGCCGATTACAGCATCATTGTAGAAAAAGGTGAAGCCGAGAAGATCAGCCCTAAAGCCTCTGGCCTGATCTTCTATCAGATTGCCCGCAAGGATGACGATGAACAGCTTTACGTTCGCATTGATAGCAATGAGGGTGGCGGTCTGCATAGCCGTGAGTGGGTCGCACTGGCCGATATTATCGAACTGCTGGAGAAGCATAAGGGCAACCACTTCAGTAGCACGATTCTCAAGGCAGTGATCGTCGGCAAGAGCAGCAATAACACCAGCTTTATGGCCGGTATCCTGCGGTCAAAAGGTGTTGGTCTGATTGAACCCTCACCAGAGGGCATCTTCCTGCATCGCCTTGTGGATAATTTTGATGAACAGGCTAAAGCTCTGTTAGCGATGAGTTAACCAACTCTTTTTCCTGCCTTTTTTATCTTTCTTCTGGCGGACTGACCTCACCTGTCAGTGCTCCTTTCTAACCTGATCTCCCCCGACCGGATTGTGCTCAGTGCTGCATTCTGTGGCTCATTGCGCCTGTCTTTTACGTCGGGGTCGATCAGTAAGGAATTACGAATGGTAAAACGAAATCATACTTACGAGGCCTATGCCGAACGCATCGCAGGCACTCTGTTAAAACTGTACCAGAACGAGTCCATCACCAAAGAAGGTTATATGGAGGAGTTTGGTGTGGTTGAGCGTACCTTCTTCCGGGATATGAACCGGATGGCGGGTATTGTCGAACGCACGGCTGATAATCACTACCGGTTGGTTAAACCGTTTCAGAGTGGGTTAACCCTACAGGATCTGAAACAGTTTGCGGAATTAACGGGCATGGATGGCCTGTTCCCGGAGTTCAGTCGCAGCTTTATTCTGGCCTTTTTGCATACTCTGACCCAACACAGCTATCTGGTGAAGGGTAATGACTATGAAAAAGATCAGGCCGACCGTCCGGTGTTTATCAAACTGGAACAGGCGATTCAGGACAACCTGATCTGCCGTATGGACTACCGGCATAAGTCCCGAGTGGTTCAACCCTATCGCATGGTGAACTTCCGGGGCATCTGGTATCTGGCCGTGGTTGAAGGCCAGACCCTGAAATCCTATCTGTTATCGCAGATTGATAATCTGACGGTGACTAACGAGAGATTTGATGTTGACCCCGCTATCAACGAGCAAATCCAGCAGTCCGACACCATCTGGTTTAACCCCGACCCGCAGCAGGTAATTCTGAAAGTCGCCCCGGAGGTGGCTTATTACTTTGAGCGTCGAAAGCTGTTACCCGGTCAGGAACTGGTACGGGATCTGGATGAAGAAGGCCTGATCCTATCCTGCCAGATGAGCCACCCGAATCAGATACTGCCACTGATCCGCTACTGGGTACCGAAGATGGATGTGATTTCCCCAATCACATTAAAGGAAAGGCTGCTGACAGAACTGCATGACTATGTGGGTCAACGATTCTCTCCTGCTGAAACACAGCGCCCCTATCCAGCCTGACATTAACCTCTAACCCCATTATTTAAGGACAAATATGAAGTCTTTTGCGCTCTCTCTGTGCCTGCTTATGGCCTCTATATCCCTTCCGGCTCAGGCATTTACCGACTCGATTGGTAAGGGTTACTGCTATGTAAGGCATCCTGTTGAAGCCTTCACCACGACGGGTTCTGCTGCCTGTGAACGCCAGCATGTTATTCAACAGCAATCTGGCGGGGGACATATGCGGAATACAATCTGGATAAGTCGTACAGAGCATCATTATCTGGATCGATCTGTAGACAAGCCTTGGGCTACCGAGCGTCCATGGTTCAATATCGGAGATGATAATCTGGAAAAAGCCTATATGCAGGGTGTCTATGCCCGTGGTTTCCACTTTCTGACGTACAACTACAAAGGACCGGGTGTTCCAACGCTCTGGGTGTGGGATGGAGCCTCTCATTTTACCTATGGCGTGGCGGCTACCTTCAATGTGATTACTAAGGAACTCAGTTATCTGGGCTACCAGATTGAACGGATGATGGATGGTAAAACCACCCAGTTTACCGATGCTCTGATCGGTATCGTCATTAATCTGGTGGAACTGGGCTTTGGTATCGCCTACAGCATGTTAGGCATTGTAGTCGGTACATTGTTCAACCCCATTGATACCCTGCTCAATATTCCCGGTGCCGTGTGCTTATCAGTAGAAGCCGTGATTGAAGGCATCGCCAATACGGTGAGTGATCTGATTGCTATCTTCACTCTGGGAACGGTATCACTCTGATAGCTTAACCGTTCACACCAACAGGCAATACATGACCCAATAGCTTAACGGCTATTGGGTCTTTTACGTTCTGGAGACAGTGCTTAATAGGAATAAGGATAACCGAGCGACGGCACCAGATACCCGTTGTGGTGATAGATACGATGCGATTCGGTCACGACCCGTCGTGGCGTACCTATCACATAGTTAGGTGGAATCACATAGCTTCGGTGTAGCGTATGCGGGTGGTAATGTCCCGGTGCTGCAACAGGTTGTTGGTAAGCACAACCGGCTATTCCCATCGTCGCTACGATTAGTGCCAAACCCGCTAAACGGTATCTGTTCATACCTCATTCTTCCCTTTGTTAAAACCATGGTCATCTGAATTTAACGCAGGCCACTGACAGGTTAAGTCACTGTCTTCAAAGATTTTTCATTCTTTTCTCTTCTTTGGGTTCATACCCGAAAACTGCCTGCACCGCAGGCTTCTAAACGACTCAGGAGTTTTATTATGACGGTAAAGATTATGACCGACGGCCTCCCAGTGCCTGTTAATCAGTCATTGGTGGCAATACTGCAGCAACACATCACCGAAGCGGTATCAAATACCAATGATGCTGCCGGACTGGATGCCATCACCCTTAACTTCCGTGATCCCGACTACTCAGCGGAATCCGGTGGCTATCATCCCGTAGAGATACGACTGACTTATCGACAGGGTCAATGGCATCTGAGCTACATCACCGACTTCTCGTATGTCGGTCGTGGTTGGGATACCGAACTGGCGAAGGACATGGACTTTGATTTTGGGCTGGGAGTTTGTATGACCCGGTTCATGCCGGATAGCCCATTAGCAGATGCCGCAGAGCTGTATCAGTTGTTTGAAACCAACTTTATCGCTTATTACCAGATGGACGCCTACAAGGTGGACACCACTCTGGAACAGTGACCGGAAAAAGTCCGGGAATGGACAGGAGCAGTTGAGGGCTGCTCCGTGTCCTGCTTTTTTTTGGTGAAAATGGCTACGGCTATGTTGGTCTGATGGTTAGACCGTAGATTATGCCAACAGCCGACAGGAAGGATTTAAGATCCGACGAAGCTGGCGTGGGTATTTTGTGGGCTGGAAAAGCGCTTTTATGGGCTATCCAGTAATAGGGTAATTTCATAAAGCCAATGCAAATAAGCTGACCACCGCCCCGGCTTTGAGGCCGGGCGGGGTCAGAGTGTAAGAAAATTTAAAAAGAGATTCATTTACACCCGACAGCCAATCCGGCCCCTGAAAGGCCGGATGGCGTCGGCAGGGAGACTGCGGCGAACTAATCGGGAACTCCATTGGACTGCAGTCCTTATTTCATGAGGCCTTCAGAGACATGGAGGACTGAGGGGACTCTATTTTTAATAATATAAATAAAAAAAGAATAGAAGGGTTAACCCTATGATAGGATCACCAGAACAGAGCACAAAATAAGACTCCAAAAGGAATAGAGTCAAAGATCCCCCCAGTCCCCCCAGTCAACCGAATGACGACATTCGTATACCAAGTCTTTAGATGATCTGCTGACCACTGCCCCGGCTTCAGGGCCGGGCAGGGTCAGAGTATCAGGAAGGATAAAAAGAGATTCATTTATACCCGACAGCCAATCCGGCATTAAAAGCCGGATGGCGTCGGCGGGAGACTAAAATAGACTGATCGGAAACTCTATTGGGCTACAGCCCATATTTCATGAGGCTTTCAGAGACATAGAGGACTGAGGGGACTCTATTTTTAATAATATACCTGAATCAGTGATTTAAATTTCGATCCTGCCTGAGACCCCTTCTTGCTCA
>CAYFGP010000040.1:0-41184 GCA_964342385.1 uncultured Oleiphilus sp.
AACTCGCGACCCCAACCTTGGCAAGGTTGTGCTCTACCAACTGAGCTATTCCCGCTGAACTTGAGGCGTATTATATAGAACCTTTTATCAGCGTCAATACTTTTATTTCAAAAAATTCAAAAAAAATCATTGGGTTAGCTTACATACCTTCTTTCAGAGCAGGCCATGCCGCTTGCAGATACTGAACCATGGACCACACCGTTAGTATGACTGACAGATAAAGTACAGCCATACCAACATAAGCAATATAACAACCTGCAGGCACCGCCAATAAAATTAAGATACCCAACATCTGGAAAGCCGTTTTCCATTTACCAATGGAGGAGACCGCAATGGTTGCACGCTCTCCCATCTCAGCCATCCATTCCCTAAGGGCCGAAATCACAATCTCTCGACCAATAATCACCAATGCAGGAATCGTCATCAACCAAATACCATGGGCCTCTATTAACAGCCCCAGAGCGACAACAACCATCAACTTATCAGCCACCGGATCTAAAAAAGCACCAAAACGAGTAGTCTGATCCCATTTCCGTGCCAGATAACCATCTAACCAATCGGTCCAGGCCGCAAAAGCAAATAATCCTGCAGAGATATATAAGTGGTGCTCAACAGGTAAGTAGAAGAAGAGCACAATCAAAGGAATAAGAAAAATTCGAAGAATGGTAAGCAGAATGGGCAATTTCATGTACTAACTACTGTTCCGGGTGTAAATGATAATAAATTTGTTCTGCCAGGCTGACACTAATACCTGGTACCTTTGACAATTCCTGAATACTGGCATCCAGCGCTTCCCGCTGACCACCAAAATACCTCAAAATAGCCTGGCGACGCTTAGGCCCCACACCAGGGATCGATTCAAAACGGGAACGCTTACGGGAATTGTCCCGCCTTTGCCGATGGCTGGCAACTGCAAACCTATGAGCCTCATCTCTAACCTGCTCAATCAGGTGCAGTGCTTTCGAATCCCCTGCCAGGTCAAATACCTGATCACTGGTTTCCAAGTAAAGAGTTTCAAAACCCTGTTTACGGGTCGCACCTTTAGAAACCGCTAATAAGATAACATCTGTCACCTTAAGTTCGGCAAAAACCTGTTGCGCTTGGGTTAACTGTCCCTTACCACCGTCCAAGACCAAAATATCAGGTTTTTTACCTTCTCCGTTTTCCAAACGACTATAACGCCGGGTTAGCGCCTGCTTCATAGCAGCATAGTCATCTCCAGGAGTGATACCTTCAATATTAAACTTTCGATATTCGTTTTTAATAGGACCATCTCTGCCCAATACCACACAGGATGCCACCGGAGACTCACCCGAGCTATGGCTAATATCAAAACATTCCAACCGCTCTGGCGTAAAGTTCAAGCCCAATGTCTCTCTCAGTGCCTTAAAACGCCCCTCTAAAGTGCCTTTGCGAGCCAGATGACTAATTAATGCTTGCTCAGCATTAGTAGTCGCTAACTGCACCCAACGGGCACGGTGTGAGCGCACATTACCGCTGATCTGAGTTTTTTTGCTATAAAGACTCTGAATCGCTTCTATTAAAGCTTCCGTATCCAGTAAGGACAGATTACAGATCACTTCTGAGGGTATTTCACGATTGTTACCGGCTAAATAATACTGACTGATAAAGGCCAATAGAGTTTCGGAATCACTCTCAGACAATTGGTCACTAGGGAAATAATGCCGTGAACCCAATACACGACCCGCTCTAACAAAGAGCACCGAGACAGCCAAACCACCAGGACGGGAAACCAAAGCGAAGACATCGGCATCCCCCTGTTCACCGTAAACATATTGCTGCTCTTGGATTTTACGGAGCTGTATGAGCTGATCTCGCAGGTGAGCCGCTAATTCAAACTCTAACCCAGCAGCGGCAGCATCCATCTGTAACTGAATCTGCTCCAGCAGATCATCACTACGCCCCTGCAAGAATAGCTTGGCCTTTGCCACATCCTGCTGGTAATCCTCTTGACTGATCAAGTCGACACAGGGACCACTACAACGCTCAATCTGGTGCTGCAAGCAGGGCCGGCTACGGTTATTAAAGAAGTTATCGTCACACTGCCTGAGACGAAATACCTTATGGATCAGATTCAGTGTCTCTTTCACTGCCCCTGAATTAGGGTAAGGACCAAAAAACTGGCCTGAGCGTTTTTTCTTGCCTCGGGTATATTCAATCTGCGGATAATCACCACTGCTGATAAAGATATAAGGGTAGGACTTATCATCCCGCATCAGGATATTAAATGGCGGGCGATACTGCTTAATCTGAGTCTGCTCAAGCAGAAGAGCTTCTGTTTCGCTGGCAGTGACCGTAAACTCGATACGAGTGATCTGCTGCACCAAAGCCTGGGTTTTCATACTCAGGCCACTGGTACGGAAATAGCTACTGACTCGATTTTTTAAATTTTTCGCCTTCCCCACATACAGGAGTTCATCCTGCTCATCATACATCCGGTAAACACCCGGATGTGTGGATAGGGTTTTCAGGAAGGCTTTTGCGTCAAAATCAGACATACCTAGATAGATTCGGTATCCAGCATATTATGTCGAATAGCCAGATGGGTCAGCTCAACATCGCTGGAAATCTTCAGCTTATCAAAAATACGATAACGGTAGGTATTGACGGTTTTAGGGCTCAGGAAGAGCTTATCGGAGATCTCATTCACCTTATGGCAATTGACGACCATTAAAGCGATCTGCAGTTCACGGTCCGATAAGGCATCAAAAGGGTTTTGATTACCCGGCATCATCTGCTTAAGCGCTACCTTTTGTGCCACTTCGGAGCTGATATAGTTCTGCCCCCGGCTTACCTGACGAATCGCCTGTACCATCTCAGCAGGATCTGTACCTTTAGACAGATAACCGGATGCTCCCACTTCAAGGGCTCTTACCGCATAGGTTTCTTCAATTAACGCTGATAGAGCGATAACCTTACATTCGGGATACATGCGTACGATCTTGCGGGTTGCTTCAAGACCACCGATGCCCTGCATCTTAATATCCATCAAAACAACATCAGGTTCAGCTTCGCGCACCATCTGCACAGCGTCTTCACCACTCGCCGCTTCACCCACAATATCAATCCAATCTTCATCCGCCAGCATTTTTGACACAGCTGCTCGGACAATATGATGATCATCAACAATTAGCAGCTTTACCATACGGACCTCAACTGGAACAAATATTTTGAAAACATAGGCTTATAGATAACACCCAGACGTATGAACTGCAATGGGGTTGGCTTCTTTTTTGTAAATAATCGTGAATCAAAGCTAATTATGAGTCTTTTTTGTATCAAAAATACATGCAAAGCCACAGAAAGAAGAGAGTTCACCTCATCAATTAGAACCCTCTTTTTGCACAGTCTCTATTGATTACCAATTCCGTGCTGACGTAATTTATTAGCAATTGTGGTATGAGAAACCCCTAAACGCTTGGCCAGCAAGCGTGAACTAGGGAAGTCCGGATAGAGAGAAGCCAAAATTTGCCTTTCAATTCTTCCGGTAATCTCCCCCCAACTCCCCGTCATATCCAACTCACTGTTCATACTAGAGTGCAAAGCAGGTAGGCGTATATGCGCAGTTGTGATCTCCTGACCATCACTGATCGAAACCGCCTGATATAGTACATTCTCCAGTTGACGCACATTACCCGGCCAGTGATAGTTTTTCAGCAACGCCTCAACCTCATCACTCATTGCAGGCAACTCGCAACCAATTTGCTGACATGCTCTATCGATAAAACGATTGGCCAAATCAATAATACCGTCTTTACAATTCTTAAGAGCAGGGATCGATAGCGTCAAAACATTCAAGCGATGGAAGAGATCTTCTCGAAAGCCGCCCTGATCACATAACTCGGATAGATCTTTTTGAGTCGAACAGATAATGCGCACATCCACCTGAATCTCATCATCACTACCCACCCGACGAAAACGACCATCCTGCAGAAAACGCAAGAGTTTCACCTGTAAGTGAGGACTCATCTCACCTACTTCATCCAGGAAAATTGTGCCGCCATTAGAAAGATCCAACAGGCCTAATTTCCCTTCATTTCTTGCCCCCTCAAATGCCTTAGGTGCATAACCAAACAACTCACTCTCAGCCAAATTATCCGGTAAAGCAGCACAATTAAGCACCATAAAAGGTGCTCTGCCACGGGGGCTACTCAGATGACAAGCCCTTGCCAGCATTTCTTTGCCTGTACCCGTTTCGCCCTGAATAAGCAGAGGAGCATCAAGAGGAGCCATTCGCTTAGCCTCTCTAATCAAGGTAATCATTTTAGGCGCCTGTATTTGTAAAGCCTCGAAACCATAGTCTTCAGGCTTCTGGATGGCATAAAGCTTAGCACCAAGTGATTCTACAGGGTGAAGAGAGATCACGGCACCGGCAGCTTCTTTGCCTAACAACTTATCTTCCAGATAGATCGGGCTGATATCTGCAAGATAAGCATCCCCCCTAACTTCTACACGAACACCATTCAAACGAGATTCCAGTTTAGGTAGTAATGTCTCCAGCTCTAGATTCTTCATACGCTTGCTAAGAGACATACCCGGCACTTCATCAACCCTAACACCAAGCACTCGCCCTGACGCAACATTAGCTACCACCACACGGCCATCGCTATCCACAGAGAGCACAGGGATATCCAGCGACTGCAGCAAGATATCCAACTCAAAGTGACGCCTCTCACTAGGAATCAGATTGATACGGCGAACTTTGTACACCCCGGTGATTTTTTCCAACCTGACACGGACACTTTGCAGCTGCATGTTCAGCATTCCGGGAGTATACAGATAGATCGCATTGACCTTTTCACCACCGGCTTCTGCCCGTACCACATTAATACGGAATTCAACAAAGACTTCCAGAATATCCCGCATAATACCGACACGGTTTTGACAGACAATCTCTAGGCGCATAGGTGTTGATCACTCTTTTTCTCGTTGTGTAAATCATTTTATACACTATAACCAAGAAAAACATCATTTGCTTGCAAAAAGCCTCTACACACTAGAAAAGACTTTTAAACAATATAAAAACAGCCAAAAAAACTACATCAAAAAATTAAAAAAGGCACATCACTGAGAATGTGCCTTTTTTCACAGAATAACCCCGCTTCACAAAGTACAGCTAACACCTGTCCCCTTCAAACCACAGTAACCTCCTGGGTTCTTTTCCAAGTACTGCTGATGATAAGGTTCTGCAAAATAAAACTCTGCCCCAGATTCTATTTCGGTACTGATAGCAGAATACCCTTGAGCAGATAGACTGGCCTGAAACTGCCGCTGGCTATGAAGTGCAACTGCCTTATCCTCTTCGTTAAACAGATAAATAGCAGAGCGATATTGAGTGCCCACATCATTACCCTGACGCATACCCTGAGTAGGATCATGATTCTCCCAAAATATTGCCAGAAGCTTTTCTAGCGAAGTCTGATCAGGGTCATAAGCTATAGCGACCACTTCAGTATGCCCAGTTTGCCCACTGCAAACTTCATCATAACTGGCATAGGGTGTATAGCCGCCGCTGTAGCCTACCGCAGTTAACAGCACTCCCTTTTGCTGCCAGAACAAACGTTCCGCCCCCCAGAAACACCCCATTCCCACCAGCAATTTATGTGGATAATGCTCAAAATCAGATAAAGATACAGAGAAGATAGTATGTTCAGGTAGTTGAAACGGATAAGCCTCTCTGCCCGACAAGGCAGTTGCTCTGCTTACCATTTTTGTTTTTTCTATGTGAAACATGGATCGGACTCCAGTATGATTTGCAAAAAATTGGAAACGAGATTGTTATAATGAGTTTAGTGTTAGATAGTCAGGTAGCCTGCCCATGCCAATCAGGACAAACTTTTGGTCAATGTTGCGCACCTTTTATCACTGGCGAACAAATACCTGAGACTCCAGGTCAGTTAATGCGTTCCCGCTACACCGCATACACCCAAGCCAACATGGATTATCTGGAACAAACAACTCAACCCTCCATGCGCACCCGCTATGACTTTGATGACCTGAAGAAATGGGCGCAAGATTCAGAATGGCTTGGCTTAAAGATATACGAAGAAAGTCACGAAGAAGATTCAGGACGGGTTTGTTTTACTGCCCGTTACCGACAACAATCCAGCATTTTCAATCACTCAGAAGATTCACAATTTATTCTTGAGGAAGGACGCTGGTATTTTGTTCATGGTAAGGAGTACACCCCTCCTGCAGAAAAGAGCCCTGGCAGAAACGATCCTTGCCTATGCGGTAGTGGCAAAAAATATAAAAAGTGCTGTATGAACAAGTAATAACAGCATATTTAATTATTAAGAAACAAAAAAACGGAGCCAACAAGCTCCGTTTTTACAGCACAATAGTCTAACCACACAGGTTATCTAACCCTGCTTCATCAATATCTGGCGCCTTCTGCCAACGGAGACAACACAGATTGACCAAAACAGAGCACTTAACGCTTTTTATATAGCCTATGGCACGCTTTGCAGGTTTTGGCCGCTTGATTCACATACATTGTTGCATCTTCCCGATTAGCATAGCGCAAAGGCTCCAGCACATTACTGGAAGCAGTGCGGTAGCGATCCATTTGTTTAACGAAATCCGACCAATTTTCCCATATTTGGTCACGCGCCTTCGTTTTCCCTTGATCTGAACGCTCTTTAAACATCGTCAACAACGGTTTATTCAACTCAACCAACTTGAGCGCATATTGTTTGGCCTTACGCTCATCAAAAGCAGGGTTGACGACAACCTCATATCTCAGTTGTTTAAATGTGGACTTAATCTCTTCAAACTGATCCTGACGTGCCTGTATAAGCTGCTGAGTATCAGTTTTTTGCGATGCCTGCACAGCACCAATTGCCGACAGCAAGGCTGCCAACAGAAAAAAATGCTTTAACACTGGTCAAACTCCTCTCTATCGCTATTAGCTGACGCGCATCAGCTTCAGACCCCATAGGATAGATGGATTGATATTACCCAGCTGTTCAGGCTTCACATCGCCTTTAATGGCGTAACGCTTGTCACCACTATCACGCATGACGGGATGCATAAAACGCACGCCAAAGCGATCTTTAATAGAGGATACAACAGGCTTACTGGTATCGAGAGATTTACGTTTCACAACAACACCTATCTCACCATTAGCCAACTGAACCGTTGCCCCTGGCGGATAAATACCCAGTTCGGATAACACCAGATTGGTAAGAGACGCATCAAAGAAGCTTCCCCGCTGCATAAACAACTGCTTCAGACTTCTCTGGGGTGTTAATCCAGCCCGGTAGGGGCGACTGGAAACCATCGCAGAATAAATATCCGCCAACCCCACAATTTTGGCTTCGGTCAGAATCTCTTCATCCTCAAGACCAGCGGGGTAGCCACTGCCATCCACTTTCTCGTGGTGCTGCAACACAATATCTAACCATAGTTGATTAGTGATACCTGCTGCTTTAAGCAAGACAACACCTTCTTCGGGGTGTTTCTTCACCCGATCAGCCTGATCCTGAGTCAGAGGCCCTTTGTGCTTTTGCAGCGAATCCTGATAACTAATCATTGCCACATTGGCTGTAATGGCAGCACCAACAATGGCTAATTGATTATCCTGAGGTAGCCCCAAGGAATTAGCAATTACCGTTGAGATAATAGCAACATGCAGCGGGTGCTTAATTGAATAGTTAAATTTATTAGATAAATGAATGGATCCAAGCAAAGCATCGGCATTAAGGTTACACAAGCCTTGAATCTGAGAAGCCGTATCATAAAGGCGCTTCTGCAAACGCCCCTCTTTAAAGTTCCCTTCCCCGGCTATCGCGCCAAAGGCTTTCTCAAGCTCATGACACATCTCTTCCAATTCGTTAAAGGGGTTAGTATCTTTGGCATACTGATGGGGAGCAGGTAAATCAATCACAATATCTGACGTTGCTTCGATAGAGGTGTTTCCCTCTTCTTTTTTACGATAACCGGAAGCTACGATAGAGTTCAGCCTCGACTGGGACGATACAACATTTCCCACATCCATTAACAAACGACCAGTCGCATCAAAGACAGTCCACGGAAGGCTATCGCCTACCATCAACTCATCTGCAGTGACCTTTACCAGGTCCTCCTTGTCACTTGCGCCCATCTTTGTACCCTATCTTAGTTCACAAATCTTGAGTTTTTTTCTCAACCGATTAGAGAAAAAAACATTGCCTGTCATTATGTTACCGCGATTTTACCAACATAACACTAACAAATCCTGACCCATGGCATATTTGCCGACTTTATAATACTTTTTTATATTTTAGGTTTGTGCGTAAAGCTTTTATCACGTTAAACTCTAGCAAAAATCACTAGGAATTGAGCAGATGAAAGGTATCCGACTGATTAACCGGGTAAAAATTCTGAACATTCTGGACCGCTTAGACTTCTTTAGCGCCTTTAACCCCGGCGAAAAAAATATGATTGCAGATACACGCAGTCGCTTCGTAGCTACTGAAAGTGGTGAATATATTATAGAACAAGGTCAAACAGACTGTGCGTTTTATATTCTCCTTCACGGTTCAGCCACTGTTTGTCTCGAAGAGAATGGCAAAAAACTAGCCATTTTAAAGCCAGGGGACTTTTTTGGTGAAGCAACGTTTATGACAGGCACTCCTAGAACAAGCAACGTTATTGCTGAGGAGACCTGTATTTTATTCCGCTTCGACAAGACGGTAATGAATAAACTACCTACGCCGACCAGGGAAAAAATTAAAGATAAGATTATTGCGAAGCTAGTACATTTACTGACAGAGAAAAACGAAAGCCAGAAGGCATAACTTCTGGCTTTTATATAGTTGGTATCTGAACAGGCAACAGACACCCCCTCAACATGATTAACACACGAGGCCAACACTACTCAGAGACAATCAACCAACCGTAGTCATGGTTTTCATCACCCTCAGTCTTATATTCAGCTGCAACAACGCCCGTATAGTCACTGGCAGCAATAAGCTGAAAGTATTCACCCAACGGAAGATCACCACTACCAGGCGCACCTCGCCCTGGACAATCCGCAAATTGAATATGGGCTATTTTATCACCATAATGCGCAAGCTGATGGGCAATATCCTCTCCCATACGAGCCATATGATAGATATCATATTGCATGCCTGCGTTCGGGTGAGCAACCTTCTGAAAGATCGCCAGCATTTCATCAAAGCTGCTATACAGATAACCCGGCATATCAAGACTATTGATCGCTTCAAAACTTAACGTAATACCTTCAGATAGAAACAACTCGGCAGCATAACGCAGGTTATCAATATAACAGTTTAAACAGGCTTCACGGTGAGAAGCATTATCAATATTACCCGCCAACACATTAACTTTCTCTACAGCTAACACACTGCCGTATTGCAACGCCAGTGCACAAGCCTTACGAAAATCATCCTGCTGCTCATCGTAACAGCTAAGACCTCTGCCACCTTGTAACAGATCACCTGCCGGCACATTGATCAAATGAATACGAACACCCGCTTTATCAGCCGCCTCTTTGAGCTCACGTGCAGACCAATCATACGGAAACTGAATTTCAACACCTGAGAAACCATACTCAGCTGCAGCAGAAAAGCGCTCAAGCATTGGCCTATCGGTATACAGCATCGATAAGTTAGCAATTAGCTGATTATCCATCGTTAGCGGCCTCAGTATATAGCTTTATAAGCGTCGAAGGGTCTTTATCCGCAAACCCCCTACTGGCATGCAAGCGCATCAGTTGAGCTGCCAGACCAGACATTGGAGTACTTGAACCAACTATCTTAGAGTGCTCAACGGCCATATCCAGGTCTTTAGACAAGGTTTTGACATGCCATTTAATGGGATCAAAACGTCGTTCAGACATTTCTGGAGCTAAAATCTGCAAAGGCTTTGAGTCAGCAAAACCGCCCGCAAATGCTTCCGCTAATTTCTGACTATTAACACCGGCTTTTTCCGCTAATGCCACCATTTCGGCAATAACCAGCGCATTACAACTCACAATCATCTGATTGCATATCTTTGTGTATTGCCCTGCACCGCTCGGACCCATATAGGTCACCCGCGATGATAGATGAGCCAAAATTGGCCTAAGCAGATCAACAATCGGCTCTTCTCCGCCAGCCATCATCGCCAAGGAACCCGCCACAGCTCCGGGAACACCACCAGAAACAGGACAGTCAACCCAAAACACACCTTTTTCCTGCGCCTGGTTCGCCAGCTTACGGGTAGCGATGGGATCAATACTGGAAAAATCGACGATAATCTGGCCTTGAACCAATTCAAATTGCATATCTGCAAATACCTGTTCAACGGCCATAGTATCGGTCAAACACAGACAGATAACATCACAAGAGGAAACAAGATCGGTTACAGAAGTTGCTTGTTTAGCCCCTTTATCAACTAAAGGTAAGCTCTTTTCAGGACTTCTATTCCATACAGAAAGGGGGAAGCCGGCATCCAACAAACGCGAAGACATTGGCCCACCCATGAGACCAATGCCAATAAAACCAATTGTCTTCATTATTAGACTGAACTATCCAAAGTATAATCAACAGTGACAGAACTACCGGTTTCGCTGTATTTCATACCCCGGCACAGCTGCTGAACCAGTTTAATACCACGCCCATGCATCTGCACGTTCTCGTCCGTATTACCTAACACCTTCTTATGATCAAAGCCTTTACCGCTATCTTCAATGGTCAAACGCAGAATAAGCTCATCATGTAGACGTATCTTGCGGGCACTGATTACGATATACCCTTGAGTAATAGCAGCCAGGCGCTCTTGACGAGCATTCAGATAGGTTTCAAACGCATCCGGCCCAGTTTTAAGGGAAGAGTCCAACTCAAGTAAGCCGTGATCCAGTGCATTGTTCAATAGCTCAGACAAGATCAGGAAGAGCTTCTGATTATGGGACTCAACACCTTTGAACTGAGTGATCACACTGAGCAACATTGGTGTCAGATCAAGATTCTTAATCTCTTCAACGCCCATATGGAAGCTAGTTTGCCACTGAATATCATCCGTTTCTTCGATACCAGCCTGCGGTGTAGCTTGCTCAGATCTTGTCTCAATCGCCTCAGTACTGATCTGATCCTGGAATGGCATATCAACCAAAGCCAAAGTCACATCATCATGGGGCTGCTCATCGCCCAGAAACTCTTCTAAAGCGTGCTTAATATCATCTAACCGGTTCTCTGGGTGATGCAAGCAAGATAGCAGGCGTTCAACCCCAAAGAATTCTTGCTCACTATTTTCTGCTTCAATCAAACCATCAGAGAAAACAACAATCTGATTTCCAGGCTGATATGGCACAATTTGACTCTCTACCTCATATTGCGAACCAGAAAGCACACCCAAAGGTAACTGACTTGACTCAAAGGTATCCATCACATTGCCAAAAGAATCGATACAATAGAACGTCGGCAAGCCCGCATTCCATACTTCAACATAGGACTCCATGGGGTCAACCATGACAATACCACAAGCTACAAAACAACCTGTAGGCATGGTTTCCTTGATACGGCGATTGAGCTCACGACCAATTGTCGCCAACTCAAAGCCTTTATAGACCATGGAGTAAAAAGTACCTGAAATGGGAATGGTATTGATTGCCGCTGCCAGACCATGGCCGACTGCATCACCAATCAACAAGTAGAGACGGTTACTGGGCGATCGAGCAGCACACAATACATCACCACTGAACTGCTCAGCAGGCGTCAGCATATACTTGATCAGAGGATCTTCCAGCCCCTTACTCTCCGCCATATGCTCCATGATATGACGAGATATACGACGCTCCTCTTCATCCTTTTCAACATACTCCTGCAATACCGTATTTTGATTGGCCAGAGTATTTTGCATATCAACAATACGTTTAATGGCTTCAATCTTGGTATTGAGGATGACCTGATTAATCGGCTTAAACAGATAATCGGCCCCACCAGATTGGTGGCCCTTGATATAATATTCTTCAGTAGCGGCGGCTGAGATGAAAATAATCGGCACCCAGCGCGGTGAAGCCATCTGCTGGAGTCTCTGGGCTGCCTCAAAACCATCCATACCAGGCATCATTACATCCATTAACACCAGATCAGGAGATTCTCTTTCAAATACTTCTAGAGATTGTTCTCCGTTTTCAGCGGTGACCACATCATGACCTGCTCTTTTCAGCATTGCTTGCAGCAGGACAAGATTCGCACGAGTATCATCTACAGCCAAAATACGCATACACTAATCCTGATCAGGAAATATCAAACAGCTTGTCAAAGTTGGCTATAGCCAACACATCTTTTGCCAACTGAGAGCAATTCTGCAATTTAATCACTTTATTTAAAGCATCTGCTTTTTCTTTAAGCTGCAACAACATCCCCAGGGCAGAACTGTCCAGATACTCAACCTGACTAAGGTCCAGAGTTAAACTCTTAACAGCACTGTTATCCAAAAGCTGCTGATACGTTTCACGAAATACCTTATGGGCATTAAAATCAAAACGCCCAGTCATACACATCAGGCTCTGATCATGATTAATTGAGGTTTGAATATTCATACTCTCTCCATCTCGAAAACACTAAGCATTCATAATTTCTGCAATCTTTGCAGGCATATTTTGCAAAGACTCGACAAACTCTACTGCACCAATTTTTGCTGCAGCTTTAGGCATTCCATAGACAACACAGCTATTCTCATCCTGCCCTAAAGTACGGGCACCAGCTTCTCTCATCCGCTTAAGGCCTTCCGCCCCATCAGCTCCCATCCCCGTCAGTATCACTCCTACAAAATCCTTTGCAAAAGGCAACGTTGAATCAAACAACACTTCAACCGAAGGCTTATGCCTATTAACTAGAGGCCCATTATCCAATTCAATTTTCAACCCTCGACTACAACGCACTACCTTCATATGACGATCACCTGGCGCAATATAAGCACAACCAGGCTTCAACACATCTCCTTCTTCAGCTTCCTTTACGGTCAGACGACAAGCATCATCCATACGCTCAGCAAAGGTTCGCGTAAATCCAGGCGGCATATGCTGCGTAATAACAATGGGTGGCGTTGTTTCCGGCAAAGGCATCAGAAAAGACTTAATCGCTTCTGTGCCACCAGTTGAAGAGCCTATTGCAATATATTTCTGCAATGCCCTAGGTTTGAAGTGAATCTCTTTTACAGGACTAGCTAAGGCTTTTTTACTTTGCTTTCTTACCTTAGCCAAGCGGGGGCCCGCTGACGCAGCGGTGCGAATTTTACCACAGATCTCTTCTGTGTACGTTTTAAGTTCACTCACCACACCTACTTTCGGCTTGGCAACAAAATCAATAGCCCCAAGCTCCAATGCTCGAATGGTGGTATCTGATCCCATCGTCGTCAGCGTTGAAATCATAACGACAGGAGTCGGCCGTAGACGCATCAATTTATCTAAAAAATCCAGTCCATGCATTTTAGGCATTTCTACATCCAATGTAATTACATCAGGATTCACCTGACGAATAACTTCCCTTGCCTCAATGGGATCATTTGCCAGACCAGTCACCTTCATATCTGGCTGAGAATCAATGATCTCCCGTAGCAGATTTCTTATTAAGGCTGAGTCATCAACAATTACAACCTCAATCATAATTAAACCCATCTCATCCTTAGATCAGTCAAACAATTCAATATCATTTGAAACTGGCTCTGCACCAATGGTTTGACTGTAGCGATTCTCGACAGCCTCAATTTCGCGATCAATACGCTCATTGTGCAGCCGTTTCATTAAAACTCTCCCGGTATTAGGAAAAAAAACCACTTTCCTGGGACAGTTCTCCATTAAGTCTTGTGCGACGATAGGAATCGATTCAAAACCAAGATAATCGACAACAAACTTTGCGTTTCTCTGTCCCACATTACTTGTGGTAATAGAGCTCATCACATTACCACCACCAAATACTTTTGCTTCTAAGTTTTCTCTACTGGCACCACGTTTAAGAATCTCATTAATCAAGATTTCCATAGCGTAGCTTCCATAACGAGCAGAAGCACTTAGAGGATTATACACATCCGAATTACCCGGTAACATAAAGTGATTCATGCCACCAATATTCAACCGGGTATCCCGGATACAAGCAGAAACACACGAACCCAATACCGTACTAATCGCCATATCAGCTGAGGTCACATAGAACTCACCTGGCAGGATTTTAGCCACCTGACAGTTAAACTGGCGATCAAAGTAAATTTTTGGCTGTGCCGCTTCATGTAAAGTTTCCATAGAATCCGCCTCAACACCCAAGCTGCCTAAATATCATATCAGGCATAATACTAGCGAGCTTTTGTATAAACCGTATGCTTACGCAGAGTAAAGAGGTCCGACGCTTGCGGGAAGCTCTCGGAGTGTCCCGCAAATAGCAAACCATCATCTTTTATATGAGGCAGAAACTTTGTCAGCACATTACGTTGTGTCGGTTTATCAAAATAGATCATGACATTACGACAGAAAATGACATCAAACTGCTCATTAAAAGGCCATCGCTTATCCAAAAGGTTTAACTGGAAAAAACGAACCATATTCTGTAATTCAGATTTTACTTTAACCAGCCCTAAATTATCACCTTTTCCTCGAAAAAAGAATGCTTTAAGCCTTTGATCTGAAAGCCTTTCTACTCTATCAAAAGAATAGATACCTTTTTCTGCTTTAGCCAGCACCTTTGTATCGAGATCAGATGCCCAGATCTCAACTGGTGGACGAAAGCTCTGATAGTGCTCCGCACAAGCCATCGCTATCGAATAAGGCTCTTCTCCTGTTGATGCTGCACAGCACCAAATCCTGACTGGCGTCTTTCTGTCCCTCAAAAACTCTTTGAGAATATCAAAATGATGAGCCTCGCGAAAAAAAGAGGTCAAATTGGTAGTTAATGAGTTAATAAACTCTTGTTGCTCATGGCTTTTGGGGTCGTTGAGCAACGCAAGATATTGCTGGAATGTCCTTAACTGATTTGCTCTTAAGCGACGTGAAAGGCGACTATAAACCATATCCCGCTTAGAGAGAGCCAGGTTAATACCCGCTCGCTTATAAATCAGATCCTTGATGGTAAGAAAATCATCTTGAGTAAAATGAAACTCTCTACTTGATTGATCAGCCTGCATCTCACACTTCCTAAAAAATAGGCTGCATACGCAGCCTATTTATCATCTAAACAAGGTACTTTTTATTTAGAATTCTTCCCAATCGTCACCATCGCCTAAACTAGCAGGTTTGGTAGAGCCTGGGGAGATACCCTGAGGCGCATTATTCACCGGAGAAATCACAGGCTCGGACTTTATCTGACTTTGAGTTGCCACAACCGGTGATTCAACTGCTGCAGAGTAATCGGCATTAGCATCCAGCTTAAACAAACTCACTGAATGAACCAAAGAGCGAGCTTGCTCTTCGCTGGACTCAGCGGCGGCTGCAGCCTGTTCAACCAGGGCCGCATTCTGTTGAGTCACCTCATCAATCTGCGTAATGGCTGTATTAACTTGCTCAATCCCAGAACGCTGCTCTTCAGAAGCTGCTGAAATCTCAGTCATAATACTGGTTACCTGACCAATAGCATCCACAATGTCTTTCATTGTAGTACCAGCATCATCTACTAACTTGGAGCCTTCATCTACAGTATCAACCGAAGTGACAATCAGCTCCTTAATTTCTTTCGCAGCACCAGCACTACGTTTCGCCAGATTGCGAACCTCTGTAGCCACTACTGCAAAGCCTCGGCCTTGCTCTCCAGCCCTTGCTGCCTCAACAGCAGCATTCAGAGCCAGAATATTGGTTTGGAAGGCGATACTATCAATAACACTGATAATCTCTTCAACTTGTTTCGAGTTATCACTAATGGTTCGCATAGTGCTGACCACCTGACTAACTACATCGCCACCTTTTTGCGCAATGCGGCTCGCCCCCTGAGCCAAACCATTTGCCTGGGAAGCATTCTCAGCATTCTGCTGCACGGTAGAAGTCAACTGCTCCATAGAAGCTGCTGTTTCCTCCAGACTAGAAGCCT
Organism: uncultured Oleiphilus sp.; assembly: GCA_964342385.1. GTDB lineage: Bacteria > Pseudomonadota > Gammaproteobacteria > Pseudomonadales > Halomonadaceae > Oceanospirillum. The sequence goes on from CAYFGP010000040.1 coordinate 16,020, forward strand.
GCTCTTCCGTACGCTGAGACAGATCATTGTTACCCGCAGCAATTTCACTAGACGCCGTATTAATCGCGTCTGATGCCTCTTTAATTCGAGTGACAATGCCAGACAGTTGATCAATAGTTGCGTTCGCATCACCCTTCAGCTGGCCAAACATGCCATCAAAGTCTTTATCGATCTTCTGGGTTAAATCCCCCTGAGACATCGCCCCTAACACACGAGCGAGTTCAGTCAAACCATCAGATGTGGTTTCCATTACATTATTGATACCGGTCGCCAGCTCCTCAAAGAAACCATCCTTGCCTTGAGTATTAATGCGGCGATTAAAGTCACCACGACTTGCACCTTCAACGATATCGGCAATTTCTGCTTGAGCCTGTGTTTCATTAGTGGTATCAGCCCACTCAACTACAGTCCCCAGTCGTTCATTATCTTCATTGAAAATAGGGTTAGCGATAAAGGCGAAATAACGACCTGCAATGGAGAGCTTAGCACGATGCGTACCCGTCAAAGCGGCAACCATACGACGCTGATGAGATGGATCTTTATGGAAACCATCAAAGTTCTGACCAATTAGATTATCCACATCGAAGTGCGGGTAGACTTGCTGGATCTGACTTTGAGATGCACGGAACATCTCTTTCAGAGCTTTGTTCACATAAATCAGCTTGCCATCATTATCTGCCATCATCACATTACTGGATACATTATCCAAAGCATTGCGCACGCGATGATTTGCTTCTGCAAGAGCCAGCTGTTTTTCCAGAGCCTCTTTCTCTTCTGCCTCACGGCGCAGAATCTCCGTCATATCACGCCATTCAACTACAAATCCTTGGCGGTTATTCGGTGTACCAATTGGGTTCACCTGTAACGCAAAGGTACTGTCACCAATTTTCAGAGTAGCGTTATGGGTATCCTGGAGACCTGACAGCATCTTACGCTGCATTTCAGGTTTTTTATGGAAGCCGTCAATATTCTGACCAATCAGGTTTCTAGCATCGAAATGAGGCAGCTCCTTCTGAATCTCACTCTCATTACGATTAAGCATTTCCTGGATAGAGTCATTCACATAAATAATGTTCAGATCTGCGTCAGAGATCATCACATTGGTATTAACAACATCCAAGCCACGACGAATGCGCTGGGTTTCCTCCAGCATCTGCTTCTGCTCTTCTTTAAACTGAACCTCTTTAGCCTCCATAGCTAAAGTCTCAGTCATATCTTTCCACTCAACCACAAAGCCCTGACGGCCCTCCCGAGTCCCGATTGGATTAACTTCAAGAGCAAATGAGCTATCACCAATTTTCAAAATAGTCTTATGAGTAGACTCCAAACCCTCTAGCATTTTACGTTGCATTTCAGGATTTTTGTGGAAGACATCAATGTTCTGCCCCAAAAGGTCTGCAGAATTGAAATGAGGCAACTCTTTCTGAATTTCGGCCTCGTTATGCTTAAGCATGACCTGAATCGATTCGTTAATGTAAATAATGTTCAGATCCGCATCTGAGATCATTACATTGGTATTAACAACATCCAAGCCCTTGCGAATACGCTGGGTCTCTTCCAGCATCTGCTTCTGCTCTTCTTTAAACTGAACCTCTTTAGCTTCCATTGCCAAAGTTTCAGTCATATCTTTCCACTCAACGACAAAGCCCTGACGATTATCAGGAGAACCGATCGGATTAACCTCTAGCGCAAAGGTACTGTTACCCAAAGTCAGTTTTGTTTCATAATTACTATCCAATTTGGCCAGCATTTTACGCTGCATGGAAGGGTCTTTATGGAAAACATCAATATTCTGCCCCAGGATATCGGATGCATCGAAATGAGGAAGTGCCTTCTGAATCTCACCTTCATTACGTTTAAGCATGACCTGAATAGATTCATTAACATAAATAATGTTCAGATCTGCATCCGAAATCATTACATTGGTATTAACAACATCCAAGCCTTTGCGAATACGCTGAGTTTCTTCTAATAATCGAACTTGCTCATCGCGTAATTGCTCTTCCTTAGCTTCACTTGCCAAGGTATCAGTTAAGTCTTCCCACTCAACAATATAGCCCTGACGCTCACCATTATTAGCAATAGGGTGTACTACTAGGGAAAACGTAGTGTCTCCAACATTAATCTTAGCTTTATGGGCATTGCCCAAACCCGCTAGCAGTTTGCGTTGGTAGTTTGGATTACGATGGAAAATATCAATATTCTTTCCAATCAAATTACTCGCATCAAAGTGCGGCAGGTTCGCCTTAATATCAGCTTCCCGCTCTCTCAGCATACGTTGGATAGAAGCATTGACATAGATGATATTCAGCTCAGCATCTGCAATCATCACATTAGTATTGACCACATCCAGACCGCGCTTGATACGGCCCAATACTTCCAGCTGACGCGTTTCTTTCTGGCGCTGTTTTTGCTGTTCGTCTAGATCTTGCTGATTTTGTTTCAGCTTCTCATCAAGATCTTGCTGCTGCTGTTTTAGCTGCTCATCCAGATCTTGCTGATATTTTTTCTGCTGCCCATCTTGAGAATCACTCAACACACGAATAACCGCACCGATCTCATTATCGATAACAGGCATAGTATCTGTTGGAGTCTTGCCATCAGCCATCTGCTTGGCTACGGCCATCAGCTGATGCACGGGCTGATCAACCTGATTGAGCACCGAACGCGCACCGGCAAATAAAACCAGTAAAGCGGCAGCTTCCAGTGCCAATGCGATATATATAATGTTTTCACCCTGACCTAAAACGGTCACAAGAGCACCTGCTGCAACCAGTGCGCCCGCTGAAAAGGCTACACTTAGCAACTTGGAGCGAATCGAAGTTTTATTACTCATTTGCCCGTTCTCCAACTGAACCCGCGTCTTCTATCCGAAAATTCTTTTATGCTCATTCCGCTTGCATCCGACTTTTATCAACCAGAGCCATCTCTTCGCTGGACATCAATCTTTCGATATCCACGATAATCAACATCTGCTCATCAACTGTTGCCAGTCCCAAAATGTACTCAGAATCAAAGTTAGCGGAAAAATCCGGTGGATTCTTAATCTGCTCACCACCCAAGCTGACCACATCAGACACTCCGTCAACTACGATACCTACCACACGGTCAGCAAGATTAAGCACTATCACAATGGTGAACTCATCATAATGAGCTTCACCGACATTAAACTTAATTCTTAAATCGATAATCGGCACAATCACACCACGCAGGTTGATCACACCTTTAATAAAGGAAGGCGCATTGGCAATCTTTGTAACTGCACCATATCCTCGAATTTCCTGCACTTTTAGGATATCAACAGCATAATGCTCTTCGCCCAGAGAAAACGTCAGGTATTCCTGGCCTAAAAGGCGACCAAATTCATTGCTTTCTTGGCTATCTACAACTTGCTCAGCCATGCTTCCCCCTACGCAAGCACACTATTTAAATGTTTTTTAGCCCGCTTTTTATGCATGCCAATAATCTCTGCAACATCCAGAATAAGCGCCACACGGCCTGTGCCTAAAATGGTTGCTCCAGAGACACCATCCACCTTACGATAGTTGGCCTCCAGACTCTTAATAACCACTTGCGACTGCCCGACCAGATCATCCACAAATAGAGCCACTCTCTGACCGTCAGACTCAAGAATCACCATAATGCCCTGCTCGAAGTCCGAGAACTGCCCCGGCATATTCATCAGATCACTGAGACGAATAATAGGTAAATACTCATCTCTAATCGCAATTACAGCACCTTCCCCACTAACGCTCTTAATATCAGTGTTTTCAGGCTGCATTGAACCGATAATACTCGTCAACGGAACAATATAAATCTCATCTCCCAGTGCTACTTGCAGGCCATCAAGAATAGCAAGGGTTAACGGCAAGCGAATGCTAATACGAGTACCGATACCTTCAATGGACTCAATTTCAAGTCGACCGCCTAAGGATGTAATATTTCTTTTTACAACATCCATGCCAACTCCACGACCTGATACATCAGTTACTTCTGCCGCAGTGGAGAAGCCAGGTGCAAAAATCAGCTGCCACACCTCACTATCTGGCATGGAATCAGATGTTGGGATGCCTTTCTCGGCCGCCTTGGACATGATTCGCTCACGGTTAAGGCCAGCCCCATCATCTTGTACCTCAACCACGATATTGCCCCCCTGATGGGATGCTCTAAGCAAAATCGTGCCGGTGGGGTCTTTACTTGCCGCTGTGCGGATATCTGGAGCCTCAATACCGTGATCAAGACTATTTCGGATCAAGTGGGTCAGAGGATCGGTCAGTTTTTCAATCATACTGCGGTCAAGCTCGGTGTTTTCACCCACCATTTCAAGCTTAACCTTCTTGTTCAGCTTACTAGCCAGATCACGTACAACCCGAGGAAAACGACTAAATACCAAGCTGATAGGCATCATGCGTATCGACATCACAGAATCCTGCAGATCCCGGGTATTGCGTTCCAGTTGAGCTAGGCCATTCGCCATGCGCTCATGCAGAATAGGATCAACTTCGGAGGCCATCTGAGTCAGCATCGCCTGCGTAATTACCAGCTCGCCAACCTGATTGATCAGCTGATCAACCTTTTCCACACTGACACGAATTGATGATTCTACATTAGTCGCTTTAGCTGGAGCGGCTGATTTTCTTGGTAATTTATCTGCAGAAGCAGGTTTAACAGCAGCTTTCGCAGGGACTGTTTCCGTTTTCGGAGCAACCTCTTTCGCACTCTTCTCTGCTGCGGGACTTTCCTGTTTCTTACTTTTATCATCAACTGGCTCGAAGAAGCCATAGCCATCGAATTCGCTCTCTCCCTTTTGGGCTGAGGCTGCTGGCGGCGTACCACTAGCGTCTATCGGAGAACGACCCGCTTTTGGCTCTATGGAATCCGTAGAGGAAGTTTTATCTTCCAATGCATTTTCATCATGGGACGGCGTATCATCTTCGTCTTCGCCATCCTCACTATCAAAGAAACCAAAACCTGGATCTTCGTTGTTAGCCGTATCACTCTTGCTTTCAGCAACATCACCCTTTTGACCAAGATCAGCAGAAGCCACGCTTTCCGTTTCAGCGCTGTCAAGATCTTCAAAAAAGCCGTACCCTGGGTCATCTTCTTTAGCGTCAGGCTCATCAAAAAAGCCATACCCAGGATCATCTTCTTTAAGCTCTACATCATCAAAGAAGCCATAACCTAGATCATCCTCACTTGGAACAGCAGAGCCATCGCCAACATCTTCAAAAAAGCCAAAGCTACCATCGTCAGCCGCCAACTCTTCATCAATAGAGATACCTTCTGGCGGCACAAGAAATGCCAATAGCTCTCTGATGTCATCTTTTGCAGAATCTGTTTGTAGAGAAAATAGCCAGCCATCACCACCATTTTCTGGCGAGTCCATAATGTTAAGTTCACCCAGCTCACGCAGGGAATCAAACAACATACTGGTATCATCACCAGGATCGGGAAAGCTGATAACAAAGGATTGATTAATATCGGTCTGACTGGACTCAACAACAGTGTCGCTTGGCGGTGTCACACAGTCAGTACCGACACTATTTTGAATACTGGGTAGAGAGGACTGAGCCTCTGGAGCTGAAGAAGCAACTTCCTCTCCTTTAGCTTTTGCCAGCTGCACATTCAGCTCTGCAAGAACCAATTTAGATGGCTCCAGGTCTGGTTCACCCCCTTCCTGATGCGCCTCAAGCAGCCCGTTAAGCACATCTCCCGCCTGAAGGGTAACATCAACCATCTCATCAGTAAGATCTGCCTCACCTTTACGCACTAGGTCTAGCAGGGTTTCCAACTCGTGAGTGACATCAGTCATGTCATGAAAGCCAAAGGTACCACTATTCCCTTTAATGGAGTGAGCAGCACGGAACACGGCATTCAGATCATCCATATCTGGCTGCTGAACATCCATATTCAGCATCAAGCTTTCCATTGTCGCCAGGTGTTCGGCAGTTTCTTCAAAGAAAAGCTGATTAAATTGGCTTAAATCAAATGACATGGCAAACCATCCATTTCACTGGGGCCTTGATCAACCCACTACTTTTTTAACAACTTCAAGAAGCCTGGAAGGATCAAATGGTTTAACCAACCATCCCGTTGCCTTAGCAGCACGCCCTTTAGCCTTCATATCATCACCAGATTCTGTAGTCAGCATCAGAATTGGCGTACTGCGATACTGAGGCATCGCACGTAGAGATTTAATCAGGGTCAAACCATCCATCTTAGGCATATTTTGATCGGTCAGCACCAGATCGAACTGTGCTGTCTTTGCCTTATTCAGGCCGTCTTGACCATCAACGGCTTCAACCACCTCATAGCCGGCACCTTTCAGGGTGAAAGCTACCATCTGACGAATTGAGGCTGCATCATCTACCGTCAGAATTTTTTTGGCCATAAATTCCTCCAACCAAAATCACATTAAAAGAGTTCAATATCACCAGAGTTCATATTTTCATGAGCTACTGGATTGTGTTTCATACTATTAATTTTTTCGCGAGTCTCTTTTAGACGGTCACGAATATGCTCAAGAATTTCATGAGAACTCTTGGCACTGTCTTCACGGGTCATATGCCCCAGCTCTTCCATCAGGTCGTGAATCATTTCCAATCGAGTATTGGTATGATTCAGTAGTTGAGAAGTCATATCCTGGAACTGCAAGCCGGTGGTAGCCTGATTAATATTTTCATCAACTTCACCAGCCAAGGCTCTTTGATTCTCCAACGCCAGTGCAGACTCGTGGTTAATCTCTTCCAAGCGAGCCATAACACCTTCAATGCGTTTCTTCGATTCACTGGCAAATCCCATATCTACTGAAGAGATACGCTGAATAGAAGTATCAGCACTATTAAAGGATGCATGCAGATCAGACATCAAAGAACGAATCTGATCACTAAAATGAGTAGTTTTCTGGGATAGGGCACGAACTTCATCAGCAACAACAGCAAAACCTCTTCCAGCCTCACCGGCACGAGCAGCTTCAATCGCAGCATTAAGCGCTAGTAGATTCGTTTGATCCGCAATATCATCAATCTCATCCAGCAGTTTAACAATACCGCCAATTTTTCCCGCCATTTCATCCATGATATCCACCAGTCCCATGGCGAATTTACTGGCTTGAACCGCATTATCCATAAAGACTTCAAATGTCTCAGTGGTATCGTGAATAAAGGTAGAAAAGATAGAATCAACGCTTTCCCCACCAGCCAGCTGATTAGTAATTCTGTTACTCAATTCCTGCTGTTGCTGAGTTTTGTTATGCACTTCTGTGAAATTAACAATCAGCTGACTAATCGCTTCATCTAATAGATTTTTAACTTGCTCAATCTCTTCTTTGGACTCTTTAAATTCCACTGCAAGATTGATTGAAAAATCATTAAAGGTCGCCGAGGTATCTTTTGCTAACTGCTCAGCAGAGACACTTTGATTGCTACCGGCACCATCTCCATCTTGAGATAGGCCGCTAACCAGGTACAAAGCACCTACAAAAGCGAGCAATGCAACGACAAAACAGGCATGGGTATTAAGTTCAAAATAGTTGCCTGCCCCCCAGACAATCAGGGCGACAACCACGCCGGCAAAGACAGCCATTGAGGGAGGTGCGGTAACTCCCTGACTCCTCACTTGACTCATTTAATACTCCTGTATCCTGTTTAAGCCAAAAACTTATAATGCCGCGATAACATCTAACACCACCGGTAATAAAGCATCTCAACATTCACTAACTACAAGTTAGTGAATAACTCTATTTTGCGCGATCAACTTCTTACCTAAGCGCTTAGCCAGCATAAATAATGCAACAAATATACTGAATTCAGTTACGAAAGTCATTTTATCCTTTGAATCTACAGGATTTTTCATAACCTAGCTCTAAGCATATACCGTTATCAGCATATCGCAAAGAAACTTATAAACACCTTAGCCAAACTGTTGTGAAATCCTCAGACTCAATACCAAAACAGCAATACCTACATGAGCGCACTAGCAGATAAAACCGATACTGGCATTAAACTCCTGCTTGCTCCCTCAACCACTGCTCGGCACTCTGGGCCGGAAGAGGCTTACTAAACAGCCACCCCTGATACATTTCAGTACCTTTATCTCTGAGGTAATCTGCCTGAGGCTGAGTTTCAACCCCTTCTGCCACAACCTCAAGCTTCATACTCTGAGCAATCGATAGAATCGCATCAACCAATACACGATCACCTTCATCCTTATCCAGATCAGAAACAAAGGCTTTATCGATCTTAATAATACTTAACGGCAGCTTCTTGAGATAACTTAAGGAGGAATAACCTGTACCAAAGTCATCAATAGCAATTCTGAACCCCTGCTCTCGTAACAACTCCAACTTCTGCACTGAGTCTCCGGTAGGATCCAGAAACAAGGACTCAGTCACTTCAAGAGTTACCGCAGCAGAAGGTAAATTATACTGATGCAGAATATCGATAAAATGCTCGGTATGACTCTCATCTGTACCGATCTGCTTTGAAGACAAGTTGACTGCCATACACAACTCAGGATAAGACTTGCGCCATAACGCCAGCTGACGACAAGCCTGCTGAAACACCCAACTCCCCAGAGGAATAATAAAACCAGTCTCTTCCGCTAACGGAATAAAACGATCAGGTGGAATCATGCCTTTTTCCGGGTGAATCCAGCGCACCAGCGCTTCAAATTTCACCGGTTTAGTTTCACCATCTACTATAGGTTGAAAGAACAGCTCAAACTCACCTTTCTCAAGTCCCTGGCGCATATCGTTTTGCAGCCCCTGACGCTGCTCAACCTCAACCTGCATCTCAGGTGTAAAATAGCGATAGGTATGACGACCTGCAGATTTCGCTGCATACATCGCCTGATCAGCATTCTGCAAAATTCGTTTTAATTCAGAACCATCATCCGGAAATACCGTAATACCGATACTGGCTGAGATATGAGCACTATTCTGGCCTAAACGATAAACCTTAGACAGATTGTGAATAATCTTATCTGCAATAACACCCACATCATTTGCATGATTAAAGAAAGGAATCATGACAGTAAATTCATCGCCACCAAGGCGCGCAATAGAATCTGACTCGCGCACCGTTCCTTGCAACCGGGACGCCACCTCTTTCAACAGTTCATCACCAGCCTCATGACCAAGAGTATCATTAACTTCTTTAAACCGATCCAGATCGATAAACATCAAAGCACCGCGTTGATTCTGACGATTTGCTGAGGAGATCGCCCGATTCAAGCGATCATGAAAAAGAACCCGATTTGGAATCCCCGTTAAGGCATCATAGTTCGCCTGATACTGAATTAACTCCTCTTTCTCCTTACGATCCGTAATATCAGTAAATACCGCAACATAGTTCTCTATCTCCCCCTGATCACTTCTCAGCGCAGTAATAGAGAGCCATTCGACATAGAGCTCACCGTCTCTTCTTCGATTCCAAACCTCACCCTGCCAACGGCCATATTCCTTTAACGCCAACCACATCTCTCGATAGAAAACGCCAGATTGTCGACCAGAGCTCAAAATACTTGGATTCTGCCCCTTAACATCGTCTAACTCATAGCCAGTAATTCGTGTAAAAGCTGGGTTAACAGAGATGATGCAGTTATTCGCATCAGTCACAACAATCGCTTCAGCGGTATTATCAAATACTGAAGCTGCTAACTTAAGATCCTGGCTGGCCAAATAGGTCTCGGTAATATCCACCAGATCGACTACAAAGCAGGCTTCATTATCAAAACTGATTTTCTGCAAACCAGCCAGAAAGATCACGGTTTGTTGATTATCAAATCTCTCCAGTGTCAACTGATAGCTTCTGATATAGCCCTGCTGACCGACCTGATTAAATAGATCCTCATAACTGCTCGCATCAACAAAAAAGTCGTAAAAAGAACGCCCAGTCAGGCTATCCGGATCGATACCCAAAAGGTGCTTCGACGAGGGATTAGAAAAGCGCACAACACCATCCGCCACACGCACAATCATAATTAGACTTTGCGCCGCATCAGTTACCGCAGTCAGCTGAGACTCCCGCTGCTTTAACTGCCGCTCAATACGCTTACTACTGGTCACATCCTGAAACGTACCGAACACCCTAAGAGGCTTTCTGGCTGCCGTCAGCTCAACAACTCCCTCACTGTGCACCCAACGTAGATCACCATCAGCACGCACAATTCTAAAATCAATCTGATAGCGCCCACCCACATTCATTGCATGACTCGTGACCTGACGCACCTGGGCCAGGTCTTCTTTATGAACAAAGTTCAGATAGCCACTTTCGCTTAACAAGCGATCATTTTTTTCCAGACCAAATAAGCGAAAAGCTTCGTCAGACCAGAAAATATCGTTTGAAGGGATATGCCAGGACCAATTACCAATACGCCCTACAGATTGCGCCTGATCTAACATCATCTGCTGTTTTTCGATCAAATTGACCGAGCGTAGCTCCTTCATCCTTAGCCACTGAATAATTGAGATAACAGCGATAACCAAGCCCGCAAGCACATACACCCAGATACGGGTACCCAACGCAGAATCAAAACGATCAAAAGGCGTTGCAGCTAACTGCCATCGACTGCCAGGTAGATCAACCCTATAGACCACATGCTGTTGATCAAATAGAGATTCCAGCCCTAAAAAAACAGCGCCAGTCGAAAATTCATGCACGGTACGAATAGCCACCTGGTATTCCTCTGCCAACCGGGAGATACCAGCCTGTCGATACAGTTTATTCAGCAGAATCGGGAAGGACAGCAGCCCAGTAACATCGCCACTGTGGGAATCAAAAATAGGCAAACGCACAATAAAAGCCTCCCCTCCCTGTACCAACGGAATAGGACCGGAGAACTGAACCTGACCAGTAGACATCGCATCCCTGGCAGAAACTGCTTGAGCCGGTAGATCTAAGAGGTTTAAACCGATGACCGCTTGATTCCCCTTCTCAGGGTAGACACGCACCATATTAAAGTTCGAATCGGATACACCAACATTGTTGATCATAGGGTTATTAGATAAAAACAAACGCGCGACTTGCTGAAACTCATCATTTTCAAGCATCGGGTTTGCAGATAGATAAGCAGCCAACCCCCTGACACTAACAATATTGGAGTGAACATTACTTTCTATGCGGGCAGATATTTCTGACAGACGGGAACGAATCTCCAACGCTTGCTCTTGCTGCTGCTGCCTCTGAAGGGTCGACTCAAGGTAAACTGCTGCAATCAACACCCCTATGACGGCCAAAAACATCACAACCCAATTAACCAAATATGTTCGACTATTCACTAAAAAAACCTTGAACAACAGTGTACTAGCAAAATGCTAAAAAAATATCACCCGATATTACAATCCAATCATCGGGCGTTGTGTAAATCTATTGTAAATTCTAATCACTCAATGGTAACTAAAGCCACTTTAAAGGATAAAATGGTACTAAATAGTCATAAGGCCACGTGGTATGAACCAGATTCTCATTATTGATGACGACAAAACACTCTGTCAGCTGTTAACAGAATACCTCTGTATCGAACAATTTGATGCTGAAAGCGTGCACGATGGGGCCCTAGCCTTACCTCAGCTTGAGCAACACAACTACGACGCCATTGTATTAGATATCATGCTACCAAACATCAGTGGTATAGATCTGTTGCAACAGATCCGTAAAACAAACGATATACCGGTGCTGATGCTGACTGCCAGAGGAGAAGATATGGATCGCATTCTTGGCCTTGAACTGGGAGCTGACGATTACTTACCAAAACCCTGCAACCCAAGAGAACTTGTTGCTCGCCTGAAAGCTATTTTGCGCCGAACTCGAGGCAAGCAAACGCTTCAAAACGAAGAACACTTTCAACTTGAGCTGCCTGACCTGGGCTTATTCAAAATTGAACACCAGGCACGGCGTGTTCTGCTGTCGGGAAATGAGATTAAATTGACGGCAACAGAATATGATTTGCTTGAATGCCTACTCACGCAACCAGACACCACACTCAGCAAACAACAACTATCTACTCAGGTATTGGGCAAACCCCTCTCCAGTTACGATCGCAGTCTGGATATGCACATCAGCAATCTAAGAAAGAAACTACCCGCCCCTATCGCCTCAGCCATTGATACAATTCGCGGCATCGGCTATCGCTATACACCTAACGAGACTGCATAGCATGTTACGGCTTTTCTTCCGCATATTCCTGATCTGCTTATCCGCACTCTTGCTCGTAAGTCTAATGACAGCGCTATGGCGGGATAATCAAATGGACCAACACGGGCGCACTCTGTCAGCCCAGCATCAATCCCTTGCACAGGAGATTTACGATGAACGCGGTCTTGAAGGTTTTAAACGCTGGTTGAAAGTGAGCAATAAACACTCACCTTTTAGAATTCGTCCAGACAAAGACAATCCAATAAAAAATAGCACCAAAAGCAACGAACACAGGCACAAAGAGCCTAGTAACGCTGACAAAATCCGTGACTGGCTATTCCTGGGTTTCAACCCACGCAAAAAAAATAGTTTTACTCTCGCCACCCAAGAACATGGTGAAATTAAACTCTGGGTAGAACCAAGACGCCCACCAGGTTTTCACAATGCCCCACCGCGCCCCGTCAGACCTATTTGGCCTATTCTGGCTGTGATGATCACCATCAGCCTGCTAGTGGCACTCTATATCATCAAACCTATCAAACGCTTACATCAAGACATTAGACATTGGCATGATAAGAACTTTATTGGCGGTATCGATACAAGCATTGCCAAACGCAAAGACACCCTGGGCGCTCTAGGCAAAGAGCTCAACAGCCTGAGCACCCACGTGTATGAACTACTGGAACAACAGAAACAACTGCTAAGGGATGTCTCCCATGAGTTTCGCTCCCCCATGGCCCGCATCAAGGTTGCAACAGCTCTGTTAAAACACCCCAAAAGCCAGAATAAGGATAAGCTGACGGAACGAATCGACCATGAGATAGATAGCCTGGATTATCTAGTCGAAGAATTACTGACACTTCAGCGCTGGCAAAGACCAGATCACAGCCCAGAAAAAACACGTATCGATCTGAACAAGACACTTGAACAGCTGAGCGAACGCCTGCAAATCGAGGCCGATCAACGTGACATCTCCTTTGAATTCAGACAAATAACCCAACAGGATAAACCTTGCATTGTAGGCATTAAGAAACCTTTGGAACGTGCACTAGAAAATATTATTCGCAACGGCATCCGCTTCTCACCAGATAAAGGTCGACTGACAATCACTCTGGAAGAATCTGATCAGAATGATCAATACTATCAGCTCACAATTGCCGACCAGGGACCAGGAGTACCTAACAAAGAAGCGTTAAGCAAACTATTTGATCCTTTTTTCCGACTGGATAACGCACGTACACCAGGGGAAGGAAGTTATGGTGTCGGCCTGGCTATCGCTAAGGAGGGCATAAAAATCAATGGCGGCACAATTGAAGCTCACAATATCAAAGCGCAAGAAGTGGGCAAACAAACAGCTACAGAAACTCACAATACAAAAATTAGAGGCCTAGAAGTCGTTATTACTCTTCCAAGAGCCACTGAGAAGAAAATAGATGAGCATGCGTAGGACAATATATCATCTAACTTCTCAAAGGACACTAGGCTATCAATAACGCCATGATGACGCCCGCATTTTATTTACGTTAACCTTAAGACTCACTTAAAGCATCAGCAATAAGTGGGCCTACATGATTACCATGAATATGTAACTTAATCCCATCATGACCCAGTGTATCTTTTAACCAACTGGATTTAGATAAAACAACTAGATTAGTATGCTCTAGAACGTCCGCCTCAGCCAAATAGTCGACCAACTCTTCCAATGGTATATCATCTATTTTTTCATCTAGTACCAAGAGTTGATAACTATTCTGTAACGCATGCTCAAGAAAGCTCATGGCACTGCTCACAAAATAAACATCTTGAGCGACTAGCTCAGGCTCAAGCTCTGGACAACACTCACCTACTGACGCTTCTTTTGCTGCAAACAGTACTTTTTTGATATTTGCAGCGTTGCCTTTTAGGTATCCCACTGCTTTCTCTGATAGAAAACCTGTACCGTCAACCAAACTCAAGACAATACTAAACCGGCTGCCCACTCCTTCCTGACTACTAAAATCAAGTTGTCCCTGCATCATTTCAGTCAAACGCTTACTAATCACCAGTCCCATACCAGTACCCTCAATATCGCTACCTTCCGCATGCAAACGATTAAAGGATTCAAATAGATGGGCCTGTTGTTGCTGATTAATCCCCACCCCTGTATCTGAAATATGCAAATGGCACTGGCCATCCAACAATTCAATAGCAACCTCAACCCGCCCCTTTGTTCTGTTATATTTAATCCCATTTGAGATCAGATTTAACAGCACTTGGCGTAGGCGCACCTCATCAGCCTTAACAGCTACATGAGCCGTAGCATCAACACTATTAATCAACGTAATACCATAACGCTGTGCCACGGGCTCAATCACTTTACAGCACTCATCAATCAACCGAATCAAATCGACTGTAACGATATCCAATTCAACACGACCAGATTCAATACGCTCCAGATCAAGCACTTCATTAATCAACGACATCAGATGCTGTCCAGCTTTATCGATCTCTGATACAAACTCACTTGCCTCATCATTACCGGAAACCTGATCCTCCAACAAACGCGTAAAGCCCAAAATGGCATTCATAGGAGTCCTTAATTCATGACTCATGCGCGAAAGAAATTCCGTTTTGGCTTGACTCGCTGTTTCCGCAGCGTTTTTTGCACTAAGTAGCTGGTGTTGAGCGAACTCAATAGCCGCATCGTTCTGCAGAGCTGTAATCAAATTTGAACAAGTTGTGAGCATCGGGCGTAAAAAATCAACCAACTCATCCTGGTACCCTCCTGCACGGTTGGCTAGCCCTATCATACCAATCAACTCATCTCCCTTCATAAGAGGAGTACCTAGATAAGCTTTTAACGGCGGATGTCCATGAGGCAAACCGCCCGCTCTTGGATCCTGATCCGGTTGATTGCTGATCACTGTTTCAGCAGTCTTCAGAGTAAAGCCAAACAGGGTATCCAGATTGAAAAACTCAAAACCTTCTTCAGCACGATCCTGGTAAAGCTTCTGAGTTTCTTCACTCCACGAAATATCGGTAATAGCAAACGTACGCAAAAAGATCTGCCCGTTCGGAGTGTAACGCACCTCACCAATAAAACCGTATTCACTGTCTGTGACAGCAATAATCTCATCCAGTAAGCTTCTAAAAATCTCCGCCTTGCTGGCATGAGCAAAATACCTTAGCTGAGTGCTATAGATAGACGACAATAGCCTGTGGTGTTTACGCAGATTTTCTTGCGCTTCTATGCGCTCTGTAACATCAGAATAAACACCTAGTACACCAATAGGGTTCTGAGCTGAATTTTCAATCGGCAAGCGGCTGATTTCGATATGCCTGTCACGGCCATCATTCATATGGTATAAGCCATTTTCACTCAGCCTGGCTTTCTGAGTCTCCAACACCCATTGATCCAGACTGCTAATCAAGGCAGCCTGTTTTCGATTATGGTAAATATCATGATCAGACTTGCCAATAACCTGCTCAGGAGGTAAGCCAATATCCTTGGCAAAACGAGTGTTCAATCCTGCTATTTTTAGCGAGCTATCTTTCCAGTAAACACCAGAAGGGATCGTATCTAACACCAAGGAAAGCATATTACGAGCATTTTCCAGCTCAGCTGCACTGTTTTTTTGCTCTGTAATTTTTTGGATATGACCAATGATGCGCTTAGTCACCTCATTATCCAAAATGGGAGTGCCTTGAATCAGTAGCCACTCGACCTGCTTCTCTACACCATCACTAATTTCAGCCTGTTCACTCTCTATCAGACGGCATTCACAGCTAAATGAACGATCACCAGCTATAGCTTCGTTCATCTCCTGTCTCAATCTAAAGCTATCCTCCTCCACAAGATGATTAAAGAAAAACGCCATAGACACCTGCCCCGAATCGACACCTATCCCCAATAAGGATAGAGCCATATCAGTCGCAAAAATCTGATCGGTTTGTAACGACCACTCCCAAGTCCCTATATGGGCAAAAGCTTGGCTTAACTCCAAACGGCGTTGAATTGCACGAATCTCTTGCTCATTTTTTTTCTGCTTGCTGATATCACGCAGGACAACAGTATAAAAAGAGTTTTTGCCAGATGTCGTACGACTGCTTGAAACAGCGACAGGAAAAAAAGAACCATCGCAGCGCACACCTATAGCCTCAAAGGATTGGCCATAATGACGGGATAGCATCCCTCCCTTTTCACCGTCAACATCTTTAACCTTAAGGATGTCAGACAAGGGAATTCCTAAATAATTCTGGGCTCCCCGACCAAAAATCCGTCCAACAGCTGGATTCAGCGACTGAATCACCCCGTTGCTATCTACTGCAAAGATCGCATCCCAAGCCGTATCGATAATAGCTCTGTAGCGGGCTTCCCTCTCTTCAACTTCTTGGGTTTTATCTCTATGCAACTCTTCCAAACGCTGCGTTAACTCAGTTCTTGCCTGGCGATCCTGACGACTTCGAACAGAGGAGTGATATGCGATCAGCGAGAAAAAAGTCACGAATAATAAAAAGACCACGCATGTAAAAGCGACAAACACAGCGCGCAACTGATCAATAAACCGCTTACCCTCTCTAGCGGACTGCTCAACAGCCAAGCCTATATTTAACTGAGAATCCCATAACCAGGCACCAATTACAGGCTCTCCCTGATAACCAACATAGTTCTCTCGCACCTGAATGCCGGGACGATATGCCAACGCCTCATGAGCCAACAAGGTCAGGGGTTGAATATCACTAGACTCAGGTTCAAAGTGAGTACGCAGGTACACTCGTATTTCCCCAACTCTGTTAGGGGATAGCATGAGCGCATCATTATTGAAAATATAGCTTTCACCAGTTCGACCAAAAGAGGCTTTTGCCAACAACTCTAAAAAACCTTCCTGGGGTATCAACTCAAAAATCAGCACCGCTAAAGGTCTTTCTTGCCCAACACGGATACCTGCCGCTACAAACTGCTGCAATTGATTTCTATTTTTGCTAATAAAACGAGGGGCGGTCACCACAGACGCGCCCTGCCATGCTTTCTCCAGTGCCACCTTGTCTACTGCTAGAGAGGTTACCTGACCAATACTTGCCAACTCATTGCTGGCTAAGATTTGATTCCCGGCCCCCACCAGATAATAAGACTTGATACTGGGATCAGACATCACAGGACGTAAAAAATCATCGAGATTATATCGGGCAAGCTTGGTGCTGGTTTCATTATCATTCCGCACTATTGGCAGGCTGATACGCATTAATTCAGGCTGATTCACCCAGGAGGCGATAAAAGATTTTCTCTCTTTGCTCCAAGTAACCATAGACTGGTGCACAGCACCTAAACGGCCCTGAAAGTCACTTTGCAAACGAGTATTGTACTGATCTTTAAGCTGAAAAAAGCTCGCTGTGGCCACAAGCAGAATCAAGGCGCCAACAACACACAATAGCACCAAGTGTTTACTTGATTGAAAAAAGGGCCATTTTAACAAATTACTCATCCTTTCGTCATGATCAGTTAGCAGCATCAATCAAGCACACTAGCCCAAACAAAAAGGGCACACACCTAAAAGCAACTCAACACTCTCAAGCCTGCAGTTAAATGTGTAGAGTTTCTTCAGATAGGCTTTTGTTTGAGCATTTGATGAATCAATAGAGTTTCAATACCAATATATACACTACATCTAAAAAGTGACAGCGGATTTTGTTCTTATTGACTCTGGCGATAAAACAGAAACCCAACCAAAAACAATGCATTGCACCACTCCTTGCAATGCGACAGAAAACGTCTCGCTTGCACTTTTTATGAATTACTGACGATTAAGGCAAAACTAATAGACTTGCCTGCCGATAAAATCAGTAATAGCGTAAGTTGATGTTAATTTTCTATATTTTTTATTTCCAGCTGAGCACAAAGCATGGCTATAATGGGGGCATAAAAACAAGTAAAGCTGAACGTAATCAATAGATTGCGGTCGAACGCCCCTCCTAATAACGAACGACTAACAGATTGAAAAATAAGGCAACATGGATATAACAGGAGTTTCCCTTGCTGAATAACCTGATTTGGATCCCCTTGCTGCCCTTGTTGGGAACGCTGGTACCCCTATTTGCATCTAGGTTCAGCCGTAGCGCTTGTGCTTTTTTAACCGCAGGCCTCCCCGCATTGGCATTAATCCTTGTGTTTCAGAATACCCCTGCCGTTTTTGACGGTGAGGCTCTGTTCACAACTTATGAATGGATACCCATTATCGGTCTGGAGCTTGCCTTCAGACTGGACGGTTTGGCACTGTTATTTGCCATCCTGATTCTGGGTATCGGCCTACTGGTGATTCTTTACGCCAGATACTACCTGTCCCAGAAGGACTCCATAGGCCGTTTCTACAGTTATCTTATCCTGTTCATGTTTGCCATGCTCGGCGTGGTAATGTCGGACAACCTGCTGCAAATGTGGATGTTCTGGGAATTGACCAGTATCAGCTCTTTCCTGCTGATCAGTTTCTGGGGACACAAGACTGAAGCCCGTAAAGGTGCCCGGATGGCTCTGACCGTCACTGGTGCCGGTGGTTTAGCTTTGCTGGCGGGTATTCTGCTGATTGGCGAAGTCGTAGGCAGCTACAACCTCTACGATGTGCTGAACAGTGGCGATCTGATTCGTGAGCACACGCTTTACCCAATTATTCTGGTACTTGTACTGGCAGGTGCATTTACCAAATCCGCTCAGTTCCCATTCCACTTCTGGCTGCCCCATGCCATGGCGGCGCCGACACCGGTCAGCTCCTACCTGCACTCTGCCACTATGGTGAAAGCGGGTATCTTTCTGATGGCGCGTCTGTATCCGGTGCTGTCTGGCACAGAGCTATGGTTCCTGATTGTAAGTTTGACCGGTCTGGCTACTTTGTTATTAGGTGCTTACACCGCACTGTTCAAACATGACCTGAAAGGTCTGTTAGCCTATTCGACCGTAAGTCACCTGGGTCTAATCACCCTGTTATTGGGTATGGGCACCGAGCTCGCTGCCGTAGCGGCAATCTTCCACATCATCAACCACGCCACCTTTAAAGCCTCTCTGTTTATGGCTGCAGGTATTATCGACCATGAATCCGGCTCGCGGGATATGCGTCAGTTAAACGGTTTGTGGAAATATATGCCCCATACCGCCACCTTGGCGATGGTCGCTGCCTCATCGATGGCGGGTATTCCACTGCTGAACGGCTTCCTGTCGAAAGAGATGTTCTTTGCCGAGACCCTGCACCAGGACTCTTTGGGTTCTCTGTCGTGGATGGTACCGGTCTTAGCTACGCTTGGCGGTGTTTTCTCGGTCGCCTACTCCACTCGCTTTATCCACGATGTATTCTTTAACGGTGAACCGATCAATCTGCCCAAAACCCCTCATGAGCCACCGCGCTATATGAAGGTACCGGTAGAGATTCTGGTAGCTCTGTGTCTGCTGGTAGGTGTATTCCCCGGCTTTATTATCGGGGACCTGCTTTATACTGCTTCCAGTGCGGCACTGAACGGCACACCGCCAGAGTACAGCCTGGCCATTTGGCACGGTTTTAATTTCCCACTGCTGATGAGTTTCCTGGCTTTAGCAGGCGGTTTGATTGTCTATTACAACCGTAAAGAACTGTTCCAGTTCCAGGCCCAATTCCCGGATAGCGATCCTAAACTGGTATTTGAAGCCATTATCCAGCTGCTACAGCGTCAGGCCACCACCTTTATGGGCCTGGTCGAAAATGGCTCTCTGCAGCGTTATAGCTATATGATGCTCAGCATGTCCTTTGCCATGATGGCCTGGCCACTGTTGGATCTGAACGCTACGGCGGGCTTACGACCTGAACTACCAGTAGATGCGATCTCCATTACCGGTGCAGTCCTGTTGACCATTGGTGCGATTGCCACCGTAGTTTGGCACCGTGAACGTATGGCGGCCCTGCTGGCACTGTCCATTGTGGGTCTGATCGTTTCCCTGATGTTTGCTAAGTTCTCTGCTCCTGATCTGGCGTTGACTCAGCTTTCAGTAGAAGTTGTAACGGTGATCCTGCTGATGCTGGCACTGTTCTTCCTGCCTCAGCAAACACCGAAAGAATCCTCACCACGTCGCGTGGTGCGTGATCTAGGTATTGCGGCGATGATCGGCGGTGTAATCGGTACCATCTGTTACGCCCTGATGACCCGTCCACTGGATACCATCTCCACCTTCTTCCTGGAGAACAGTAAATCCGGCGGTGGCGGTACCAACGTGGTGAACGTGATTCTGGTGGACTTCCGTGGATT
The DNA here is from genome assembly GCA_964342385.1 of uncultured Oleiphilus sp. Lineage (GTDB taxonomy): Bacteria > Pseudomonadota > Gammaproteobacteria > Pseudomonadales > Halomonadaceae > Oceanospirillum. The sequence continues at coordinate 36,395 of CAYFGP010000040.1, forward strand.
CGATACCTTGGGTGAGATCACCGTACTGGGTATTGCCGCACTGGGTATCTTCAAACTGATCGCCCGTATGCGCCTGTATATGCCGGCCAGTGATGAATCCGGTCGTCCATGGACCCTGGATAGCCATCCAATGATGCTAGCGGTAGTCTCTCAGAGTCTGTTGCCACTGGCTCTGCTGGTATCTGCTTACATCTTCCTGCGTGGTCACAATATGCCGGGTGGTGGCTTTATCGCTGGTCTGATTACCGCGGTAGCCATTATCCAGCAATACATTGCACACGGTGTGGACTGGGTTAAACCACGTATGAAGATCGATTATCAAGTGCTGATTGGTAGCGGTATCTTTATCGCCGCCCTGACAGGTCTGGGTAGCTGGGCATTTGATCGTCCATTCCTGACCTCCTGGTTCGACCATTTCCATCTGCCTCTGGTAGGTGAGTTTGAACTGGCCAGTGCTATGATGTTTGATCTGGGTGTTTACCTTACTGTTATTGGTGCCACCATGTTGATTCTGGCTAACCTGGGTAAACTGACCACCAGTGAACGCCCTGTAGCTATGGAAGAGGATGACTAAAATGGAAGGAATTTACGCATTTTGTGTTGGCCTTCTGACGGCCTGCGGCATTTTCCTGGCACTACGGGGACGTACCTTCCCCGTAGTGATCGGGCTCACGTTACTTTCTTACGCCGTAAACCTATTCCTGTTTGCCAGCGGACGCTTAAAACTGAACTCCGCCGCGGTATTGGGACAATCCCAGCAATACAGTGATCCTCTGCCTCAGGCATTGGTACTGACTGCGATTGTAATTGGTTTTGCAATGACGGCCTTTGTGGTCATTCTGGCCATGCGTAGCCGTGCTGATTTGGGTAACGACCATGTGGATGGTCGTCTACCCAATGTGGAAGCACAAGCACGCCTACGTAACAGGAAGCTAAGGAAGTAATCATGCATCTACCGATTTTACCTATACTGATACCTCTGATTACGGGTGCGTTACTGCTGTTACCACCCTTTCATACCACCATTGCCCGACAACGGCTGTTGGCGCTGATCTCGGCTTTTGCTCAGATCATCGTTGCCTTTGGCCTATTAAGCGTTGCAGATCAACAGGGCACCCAGATGTATGTCCTGGGTGACTGGCAGCCACCGTTTGGCATTGTGCTGGTGGCGGATCGTATCGCCACCCTAATGGTATTACTGACCTGTATTCTGTTTACCGGCGCCCTGCTTTATGCCTGTGCTGGCCAGGATAAAGGTGGTCAGTACTTCCATCCGCTGTTTATGTTCCAAGTGATGGGCATTAATGGTGCTTTCCTGACCGGTGATGTGTTTAACCTGTTTGTATTCTTCGAAGTACTGCTGATCGCTTCGTACGCACTGCTGGTACACGGCGGTGGCAAGCAGAAAACACAATCCGCCGTTCACTATGTAATCCTGAACCTGATCGGCTCTAGCCTATTCCTGTTTGGCCTGGGTATCCTTTACGGCACCCTGGGTTCTCTTAATATCGCCGACATGGCGGTACGCGTACGTGAACTGGAAGGAGCTGAAGCCATTCTGGCAAAAACAGGTGGCCTGTTACTGCTGCTGGTATTTGGTTTAAAAGCGGCTTTGCTGCCACTGCACTTCTGGCTGCCAAAAACCTACTCATCCGCCAGTGCGCCGGTAGCTGCTCTGTTTGCCATTATGACCAAGGTAGGCGTGTACAGCATCTTGCGTGTACATACCCTGATCTTTGGTCCTGAGTCTGGTGAATTGGCCGATATCGCCCTGCCGTGGTTATGGCCACTGTCTCTGCTGACTCTGGCCATTGGCACCATTGGTGTTCTGGCCAGCCCAAGCCTGAAGCTACTCACCGCTAATATGGTGGTAGTATCTGCCGGTACGCTACTGATTGCCGCCGCTCTGCAATCGGAAGCCGCGACCAATGCCGCACTGTACTACATCCTGCACAGTACGCTGATTGCTGGAGCCATGTTCCTGCTGGCCGATCTGATTGCTCGTCAACGCGGTAAGGCCGAGGATCGTTTTGTAAAAGCTCGAGCCGTTGCTCAGCCACGTCTGCTGGGTATCGCCTTTATCCTATGCGCGCTAAGTGTCGTAGGTATGCCGCCGCTGTCCGGTTTTGTTGGCAAGGTAATGCTGCTGCAAGCGGCCGAAGAAGCCTTTGATAAGTTCTGGATCTGGCCACTGATTCTGATTAGCGGCCTGGTATCGCTTGTGATGCTGTCTCGTGCCGGTACCTCAATTTTCTGGCGTACCACAGCTCCATCCGGTTCCGATGATCGCGTGCACCTGTTTGAGATTATGGGTATAGGCTTATTACTACTGGGTTCGCCAATTCTGGTGATCTTTGGTGGCGAGGTGACCGCAATAACCTCAGCCGCTGCTACACAGCTGTTTGACTTCAGCCAGTCCGTTGATGCCCTGTTGCCACAGCAAAACATGGGAGGCCAATAATGACGCAACGTAAAGGAAAATCCCGTTTCCTACCTATGCCGATTCATAGCCTGCTACTGTTTGTGGTTTGGCTGTTATTGAATAACACTCTGGCCTTTGGCCATATTGTGCTGGGTGCTTTTTTGGCTATCACCATCCCTATGCTGGTGACCGGCCTTGCACCAGCGCAACCTTCTATCAAGAAACCAGGCCTGGCGTTTCGTTACTTTATGCTGGTGCTATGGGATATTCTTACTGCTAACTTTGAAGTGGCGCGTAAGGTGCTAAGCCCAATGAACAAGCTAAATCCAGGCATGGTCGCTGTACCTCTGGATATTGAGTCTGAATTGGGTATCACTTTGTTTGCCAGCACCATCTCACTGACCCCTGGTACGGTAAGTGCTGAGATCTCAGAAGATAAGCAATGGCTCTATGTACACGCGCTGGATATCGAAGACGAGCAAGCCTTGATCGACGAGATGAAGCAGCGTTATGAAACACCACTGAAGGAGATTCTGGGATGTTAAGTTTAGCGATCACAGTTGTGGCCGTTTTAATCTCAGCGGCTCTGTTTATCAATCTATGGCGTTTGATTATTGGCCCTACTTTGCAGGACAGAATCCTTGCGCTGGATACCATGTACATCAACAGCATTGCATTAATCGTACTTTACGGTCTGCATGAGGGTACTTCACTGTACTTTGAAGCCGCTCTGTTAATTGCCATGCTGGGGTTTGTGAGTACCTCTGCACTGTGCAAGTACATACTACGTGGCGATATTATCGAATAAGGTGCAACTATGGATTCTATTGTCGAAATTATCGTAGCCGGCTTTCTGCTATTAGGTGGTGTGTTTATGTTTATCGGTTCAGTAGGCTTGGTTCGCCTGCCGGATCTGTACACGCGACTACATGCTCCAACAAAAGCGACTACGCTGGGCATCGCCTGTATCTTGCTGGCATCAACCATTATGTTCAGCATCAAAAATGGCAACCTGTCCGTTCATGAGTGGCTGATTACTCTGTTCCTGTTGATCACCGCACCGGTTACGGCAAATATGATCGCTAAAACAGCGTTACACCATGAGATTAAGATGCTGAAACGCTCTAAAGGTCACGACCTGATGGAGCCTGCCCGCCATCGTGCGGGGCCTAACGATCTGGAAAAAGAAGAGGAGTAGATCCTTACAGCTTTCCTATTCATTACCTACTCACCATTTGAGTGCAAAAGACCGGCTTAGGCCGGTTTTTTGCTGTCTGCTATATTACACCTACGGCTGGAACTCCAGAATCAAACGTATGACAGCACAAAATAGATCTCTTGTGTCATGCGACACAGCTAGACCAAATAGTCTAATTAGTGCAAAATCAAACGTTTGATTTAGTTAAAGATTCATATGCAGGGTGAAAGAATGAGCAAACAAAAAGTGGTGATTAGCGGTGCCGGTCTCTGGAACCCTGAACATACCATCAGCAACGAAGAGCTGGTCGACAGCTACAATCAATTTGCTGAACTGTATAATCAGCAACACGCCACAGAAATTGAAGCCGGCAAACTGGAAGCAAAGCCTTTCTCCAGCGCCGAATTTATCGAAAAAGCTTCGGGCATCAAGTCACGCTACTCGTACAGTAAAGAGGGTGTATTAGATCCAACGCGTATGCGCCCCCAGCTGTCCGAGCGCTCTGATGAAGAACTGTCCCATCAAGCAGAAATGGCACTGGCCGCAGCAGAAAAAGCACTGGCCGAAGCCAAAAAATCCCCTGAAGAGATTGATGCGGTTATCGTATCCTGTGCCTACACCCAACGCTCCTACCCCGCAATTGCTATTGAAGTACAAGCCGCACTGAATATTAAAGGTTTTGCCTTTGATATGCTTGTGGCTTGCTCAGCCGCAACCTTTGCCCTGCATCGCGCCTATGAGATGGTCGCTGCAGGCACGGCAAAAGTGGTGCTAGTGATCAATCCAGAGCTGACCTCTCCTCAGGTCAACTACAAGGATCGCGATAGTCACTTTATTTTTGGTGATGTAGCCACGGCAACGGTTATCGAACAAGCTGAAACCTGCCAATCCGAGCACAGTTATGAGATTCTGGGCATCAAAGCCCAAACCCAATACTCCAATAACATCCGCTCCAACTTTGGTTATCTGTCCCATGTAACCGATGTTGACCCTTACTCTGCGGACAAGCTGTTCCATCAAAATGGTCGCAAGGTATTTAAAGAAGTGTGTCCAATGGCGGCAGAGCACTTGACCAACCACGTGACCGAAACAGGCCTGAGCAACGAACAGATTAATCGCTGGTGGTTACACCAGGCCAACATCAATATGAATGTCTTGATTGGTAAAAAG
>CAYFGP010000041.1:0-41133 GCA_964342385.1 uncultured Oleiphilus sp.
CTCTCTGAACTATACATAGTGGAGGGTGACTCGGCAGGCGGCTCCGCAAAACAAAGCCGTAACCGTAAGAACCAGGCTATCTTACCGCTGAAAGGTAAGATCCTGAACGTTGAAAAAGCCCGCTTTGATAAGATGCTGTCTTCTGCGGAAGTGGGTACCCTGATCACCGCCATGGGCTGTGGTATTGGTCGCGAGGAGTTTAACCCAGACAAACTGCGTTACCACTCCATCATTATCATGACCGATGCGGACGTGGATGGATCTCACATCCGTACCCTGCTGCTGACCTTCTTCTTCCGTCAGATGCCGGAGCTGATCGAGCGTGGTCATATCTTTATCGCTCAGCCACCACTGTACAAAATTAAGCGTGGTAAGCAGGAACAGTACATCAAAGATGAACTGGCATTGGAGCAGTACCTGACGCAAACGGCACTGGATAATTCCGCGCTGTATGTGAATGAAGGTGCGCCGGGTATCTCAGGTGAAGGCCTGCAGAAACTGGTGTCTGACTTCCAGGATGTGATGCGTCGTATCACCCGTTTGTATCGTGCTTACCCTCAGCCGGTGCTGGATCTGATTCTGGACCTGCCGGTACTGGATGAAGCCGCCCTGACCGATCAGGCCCAAGTACAAGCCTGGGTGGATACTGCAAAGAATTTACTGGATGATAACGGTGGTCGTCACCCATCCATGACCTTTGACTGGAACGTGTTCCATGATCAGGAGCGCAGTGTCTTTATCCCTGAAGTGGTGATCACCGCCCATGGTGTACCAACGGAATACCGCTTTAATCTGGACTTCTTTAAGTCTCAGGATTACAGCAAAATCAGTGAGCTGACCAAAGAACTGGATGGCCTGCTGCAGGACGGTTCTTATGTACAACGTGGTGAGCGTAAGAAGGAAGTAGTACGTTTTGCCGATGCACTGGAATGGTTGCTGGGCGAAGCCCGTCGTGGCCTGACACTGCAGCGCTATAAAGGTCTGGGTGAGATGAATCCAGAGCAGCTGTGGGAAACGACTATGGACCCGGATACTCGTCGTATGCTGCGTGTCAGTATTGAAGATGCGGTTGCGGCCGATCAGATCTTTACCACCCTGATGGGTGATGAAGTGGAACCGCGCCGTGACTTTATCGAGACCAATGCACTGACGGTAGAAAACCTGGATGTGTAATTGCCACTGTATGGGTGACTAAAAAAGCGCTAAACAGCTCAAGCGAGCAATAAAAAAGCAGCCCTTCGAGGCTGCTTTTTTTATCTCTACTGTTTTAACATGGCTTCTTTCTGAGGGCTGGTTCAAGCCCCGAAACTCGATATTGAGCAGAGATCCAAGGGGAGGATAAGAGACTAAGTCGGGGGAGCAATTAGCCTTGCTTATCCTGCTCCAACAGCCAATCGACAAACTCAGCCAGTTCGGAAACGATCATCGAATTTTCCAAGCCTTCATTGGCTGCTAGGGTTTTCTCACCCTTACCGGTACGGACCAGTACGGCTTTACAACCCCGGGCTTCACCGGCCTGCAGATCACGCAAGCTATCACCTACCATATAAGCCCCTGATAGATCCTCTAACTGGAGTTCCTGTTTGATCTGATCAATGAGTCCAGGCAGTGGCTTGCGACAGTCACAACCAGCATCAGGACGGTGAGGGCAGTGTTTGATGGTAGCAAAGCGACCGCCTTCGGCTTCAACCAGTTGCACCATTTTATTGTGCATATCGTTAAGATCTTGCTGGCTGAAATAACCTCGACCTAAGCCAGATTGGTTGGTTGCGACAGCGATCTGATAACCTGCTTTATACAGACGGGCAATCGCGGTGATGCTGTTGGTGATTGGAATCCACTCATCGGCGTTTTTTACAAAGGCGTCGGAGTCCAGGTTGATAACGCCATCACGATCTAAAATGACCAGTTTATTCATTGGGCTGCTAAGGAGTTTTGTTAGGAGTTATTGTGGGTTCAGGTTTTGGTGTACATAAAAAAAGAGCCGTAAAAATACGGCTCTTTTTGATTTTCAGCAAGCACTAATTTGTCGTCTTGCTGACTCTCTATATCTCTGAGAGTAATCGAGGATTACTGCTGCAGTTGGGCGATATCCGCCACTTCCATAAAGAGGTTACTCAGCGAGGCTAGCAGAGACAGACGGTTGTTTTTAACTGCCTCATCATCCGCCATTACCATCACGTGATCGAAGAAGTTATCTACCGCTTCACGCAGGCTTGCCAGGCTGTTCAATGCCGCTTGGTAATCCGCTGCTGCAAACAGAGGAGCCAGTTCAGCTTGCTTAGCTGAAACCTGTTCTGCCAGTACCTTCTCGGCATCTTCAGACAGCAGTGCGCTATCAACCTGAGCATCTCCCTGGTAGTTCTGTTTTGCCAGGATATTGCTTACACGTTTGTTCGCGGCTGCCAGTGCTTCTGCTTCAGCCAGCTTGCTGAAGTTAGCAACGGCTTGTACACGGCGATCAAAGTCATAAGCGTTGCTGACTGGACGCGCACGTACCGACAGGAACACTTCTGCTGCGATACCTTCAGCCTGGTACCAGGCACGGAAACGATCCAGCATATAGTTCAGTACGTCATCGGCCAGGCCTTCCGCTTTAGGCAGATCACCGTGCTGTGCGATGCTCAGTTCGATCAGATCTTTCAGATCCACATCCAGCTGTTTGTGTACCAGAATACTCAGGATACCGATGGTGGCACGACGCAGGGCAAACGGGTCTTTATCACCGGTTGGACGTTGGCCAATACCAAAGATACCCACCAGGGTATCCAGACGATCAGCAATCGCCAGAGCCATACCAGTTTGAGTTTCAGGCAGTTCATCACCAGCGAAACGAGGCATATATTGCTCGTTAAGAGACTGAGCCACTTCGCTGTCTTCGCCATCATTTTGGGCGTAGTGTGCACCCATGATGCCTTGCAGATCGGTGAACTCCAGTACCATTTCAGACACCAGATCACACTTAGACAGATCTGCAGCACGCGCGGCTTTAGTTTTGTCACCACCAATCTGGTCAGCAATAAACTGTGCGATCTGACTGACACGTTGTGACTTGTCGTAGATGCTGCCCAATTGCTTCTGGAAGGTTACGGTTTTCAATGCTTCGATACGGTCGGCCAGAGGCTTCTTCTTATCGGTTTCAAAGAAGAACGCCGCATCGGCCAGACGTGGACGAATCACTTTTTCATTACCGTAAATCACCTGGCTTGGGTCTTTACTGATAATGTTGCAGATGGTGATAAAGTTCGGCTTCAGGTTGCCGTCTTTGTCCACCAGGTGGAAATACTTCTGGTGCTCTTTCATGGAAGAGATCAGACATGCTGATGGTACTTCCAGGAAGCGCTCTTCAAAGGAACCGGTCAGGGCTACAGGCCACTCAACCAGACCGTTCACTTCATCCAGCAGATCTTCGTCGATCTCTGCAACAGCACCCAGTTTTTCCGCTTCCGCTTCAACCTGTGCACGAATGGTGTCGCGACGCTGTTCCATATCCACCAATACGTAAGCACTTTCCAAAGCAGATACGTAATCGGCGCTGGAGGCCAATTCGATCGCTTCGTTGTGGTGGAAACGGTGACCCATCGTCGTACGGCCGGAACTCAGACCCAGCACTTCCGCATCAACCACTTCACTACCAAACAGCATCACCAGCCACTGTACCGGGCGAGAGAATTCGATACGGCTCGCGCCCCAACGCATACGCTTAGGTACCGGCAATTGGTTGATGGATTTGTTGACCAGCTCAGGCAGCAGCTCAGCGGTTTGAGTACCTTTTTGTACGCTGTTAAATACCAGCCAGGTACCTTTAGGGGTTTCCATCTTTTCCAGTTCGTCAAAGGCAACGCCACAGGAGCGGGCAAAACCTTCAGCGGCTTTGGTTGGCTTACCATCAGCATCCAGTGCCGCCTGCAGTGCAGGGCCACGGCGTTGTACTTCACGATCCGGTTGAGCAACGGCCAGCTCTTTAACCTGTACTGCCAGACGACGTGGCGAGGCCAGTGCTTTCACCTCAGAAAAAGGCACATCCGCTTTTTCCAGACCGGCACGAATACCTTCAGCAAAAGCATCAGACAGACGTTTCAGTGCGGTCGGTGGTAACTCTTCGGTACCCAGTTCAACTAAAAAATCACGTACTTCAGACATCTTATGCCTCTTCCTCTTTGAACTGAGCCATAACTTCTTCCCGGATGGAGTCTTCAGCCATTGGGAAGCCCAGAGCCATACGGGCGTTAAAGTAAGCGTGTGCCACATCGCGCGCCATAGTACGAACACGCAGAATATAGCGCTGACGTTCGGTTACGGAGATAGCGTGGCGGGCATCCAGCAGGTTAAAGGTGTGGGATGCTTTCAGTACCTGCTCATAAGCAGGCAGTGGCAGTGGGGTTTCCAGAGCCAGTAACTTCTGGCACTCCGACTCGTGGTGGTCGAAGTTTTTGAACAGCATAGGTACATCAGCGTGTTCGAAGTTATAGGTCGATTGCTCCACCTCGTTCTGGTGGAATACATCGCGGTAGGTTACCGGGGTGCCGTCAGGACCTATGGTCCAAACCAGATCGTAAACGCTGTCTACACCCTGGATATACATAGCGATACGTTCCAGACCGTAAGTGATCTCCCCGGTCACTGGGTAACATTCAATACCACCGGCTTGCTGGAAGTAGGTGAACTGAGTCACTTCCATACCGTTCAGCCATACTTCCCAACCCAGACCCCAGGCGCCCAGCGTTGGCGATTCCCAGTTATCTTCTACGAAACGTACGTCATGCTCCAGAGTATCGATGCCCATGGCTTGCAGAGAGCCCAGGTACAGCTCCTGCAGGTTAGACGGGGAAGGCTTCATCACTACCTGGAACTGGTAGTAGTGCTGCAGACGGTTCGGGTTTTCACCGTAACGACCGTCGGTCGGGCGACGGGAAGGCTGCACGTAAGCTGCATTCCAGGTCTCAGGGCCAATGGAACGCAGGAAGGTGGCGGTGTGGAAAGTACCTGCGCCCACTTCCATATCCAGTGGCTGCAGGACTACACAGCCCTGGTCAGCCCAGTATTGTTGAAGGGCCAGAATCAGGCCCTGAAAAGTTTTTACATCGGGTGTCGATTGGTTCATCTCAGTTAGCCACCATCATGAGCTAATGAATTCGTATAAGCAGCCAAAAAAAGTCGCTCCTCTCAAACCAACGGATTGTTTAAAAACGACGGCTGAAGCGGATCGTAGACTTTTGTTTCGCTGTAGATAAACGAACAAGTATACCCGCTGGATAGTGCAGTATGTAGGGGGCGCAGGCGGGAAATTTGTCTTTTTTGTCAGGAAATTAACTAAAGTGGAAGATATCTGGTAGGGAAGACGCTGCCTGAGGAAAGTGAGGCAACGTCTGATTGTGGGCACAGTCTTATCCCAGAGGCATCTGTTAAATCGATTAGAAACGGGTCATCAGGGTTAGAGAGACACGATTATCATCAGCATAGGGCACTATCACTACTTCACCGGCTTCGACCGGAACATCGACGGCTTCCGTAGCTTTTGAGGCATAAAGCCAGCCCATCAGAGCCTGAGAGAAATAATGCTTTTGATCGTTTAAACGGGACCAGGCCGTAAGTGTCGACATCAGATAAAGCACCCCTTTGGCGGCATCATTATCGGTCATTTGAGCGGCGGTCAAGAAAGGCACTGCCCCAACAAAGGCATGGCCACTGACCGCATGCTGCCTACCAAATTGAAATGGCGTCCAGAAGGAGTTGCCACGATAGGGCCTGTCTCCTCCCAGGATCGCCTGTGAAGACCATACGGCGGGTAAACCGATAAGGATCGCTTGTAAGCTCTTATCGCCCCATTCCGGAATTCGGCCACAATCCCGGTCACAGGCCAGGCGGTTATAGGCCGCCAAACCGGCATACAACCAAACGGTTTCGGTATCGCCAAAGGTTTTGACTATGCGGGCTACATCATCAGTGGTCTCTGACCAGATATATTCGTTGTAGGCATCCTGAATTTTTCGATCGATATCGGTATTGGCCATGATGCCACCCAGTAGCCAGGTCGCACCCAGCCAGGGGGCGTTATCGGAATGGTAAAAGCGATGATAGCCGTCGCCGACATCATCAAAAAAATTCCCTTTGTCCGCCAGTGCCAACGGCGAAAAAACACTGACACATAATAATGCCAGGCAAAAAAACTTAGAGAGTGTCATGATTTCGCTGCTTAATTTTTTATTATTGGTTTTTACAATGGCCAGTGGCGCTATCTTTTAAATCGCTCCGTTCTCTTTCTCCGCTTCAGATAAAGGAAGGCGATAATGCTGATGCAGTTGTTGCCAAAGTTCGAGTAATTGTCCGGACAATTGTGCCTGTCCAGTGAGTTTTAAGATGGAACGTTGTAGGCGCTGCATGTTGTTTTGCTGCCACTGAGGTTGTTTGGGATCATCCAAGTGACAGCGATCAAAATCGATCACCCACACCTGTCCAGTATCACTGACCAAAATATTATTGGCATTCAGGTCACTATGATTCAGACCAAAACGGTGAAAGCGTGCCAGCGTTTGTCCCACGTTTTGCCAGATTAACGCCAGATTGGGTTCAAGGTTGTTGTGCTTATCCCATGACAGGTAATCGGCAAAAGGGCGACTATCGGGCAAGCGTTCGGTAATCAGATCAGCTTGGTAAAACAGACCTTGTGTTTCAATATGAGCGGCAATGGGGCGAGGCACGGGTAAACCTTGTTCAAACAGGGTACAGGTCAGTTTAAACTCCTGCCACGGACGGGAGTTTTCAATACCCGTAAAAAGATAGCGATCTTTAATTAATCGTGCGATTAATCCGCCGCGGCGATAATGACGTAACACCAACTCAGGTACTGCACCGACAGTTGAGCAGAAATCGCCATTGGGCTGAACAAAAATGGCCTGACCCCGGCCACCGGAAGGCTCATTTATCTGAGCTTTATCCTGCCACCAGGTGTGTTGAAACCAATGTTCACTGATTTGTGAGATCTGCTGCGCATCATATAGAATATGGTGCCTATTTTTGGAATAAAGCTGAATTTCCATGACACTGCCTCTGACTGTCCCGCCAAAACATATCTGTCTATTACGATTATCCGCTCTGGGTGACGTCAGTAATGTGGTTCCTGTTGTGCTGGCTATACAAAAAGCCTGGCCTGAGACACGCATTACCTGGATTACCGGTAAGGCGGAGCATAGTCTACTGAAGGGGCTGTCTGGGGTCGAGTTTGTCGTGTACGACAAAAAAACAGGCCTGAAGGGCATGCGTGAATTATGGCAGTCCTTAAAGGGTACGGAGTTTGATCTGCTGCTGCATATGCAAGCCGCTTTGCGGGCTTCGCTGTTATCGTTGGGTATTAGAGCCAAAATCAAACTGGGCTTTGATCGTGACCGGGCAAAGGACTGGCAGTGGCTATTTACCAGTCACAAGATTACAACACGAAAAAACAGTCATGTAGTGGAAGGCTTTTACGATTTTCTGCAGGCTTTAGGTATTGCACCGGAAAGTCCGCGGCAGCTGCAGTGGCAGTTGCCCGTGTCAGATCAGGCGCGATGGGAAGCGGCAGAGAAGTGCGATTTTGAGCGTTATGTACTGATTTCACCCTGTTCCAGCCAACGTGCGCGCAATTTTCGTAACTGGACGGTAGAAGGTTACGTGGCTGTGGTGCGTCACCTGTATCAGCACTATGGCATCAAGGCTGTGATCACTGGTGGTAATCGTGATATTGAACATCAGTATGCCCGTGAGATCGCAGAGCAATCCGGCACACCTGTACTGAATCTGGTGGCCAATACCTCGTTACAGGGGCTGATCGCCCTGATTGAACGTGCGCAGCTGGTAATCGCTCCGGACTCAGGCCCGGTACATTTTGCCAATGCGGTAAATACGCCGGTGGTGGGTTTGTTTGCCACATCAAACGTGCACCGAACCGGACCCTATTTATGGCAGGATTGGGTGGTGAATAAATACCCTCAGGCGGCGACTCAGTTTATGAATAAAACTGTGGAGCAGCTTAGCTGGGGGCAACGAGTACGCCATCCCCATGCCATGGAAGTGATCAAGACTGAAGAGGTGTTGTCTCAGATTGATCAGCTGTTACAGCACAATGCTTTTACTGATACGGGCCGTGAGGCTCTTGTGTCCTGATCACGCTTTTAACTGTTTTAATGAGATGTTCATGAAGTTGAATCGAGGTTTATATAACACGTTACTGACGTTGTTCTCCCCCTATTTTTTATGGAAGGTCAGTAAGGAAACAACCGAACAAAACTCTTTTTCCGAGCGTCTCGGTTATACCCCAAATCTTCCGATCAAACCTGTGATCTGGTTGCATGCAGCTTCTGTCGGTGAGGTGATTGCGGCAACGCCTCTGATTCGTAAGTTACAGGAAAAGTATGAAGACCACCTGTTACTGGTAACGACGATGACGGCAACAGGAGCTCGTCAGGCTCGTAAGGCGCTGCAAGGCAAGGGTACCCACCTCTTGTTACCTCTGGATCTGCCTTGGGTTGCTTCCCGCTTTCTGGACAGAATTAAGCCAGAAGTGGTGATTTTTATGGAAACCGAGCTGTGGCCTAATCTGATTCATGGTTGTCACCAGCGCGAAATCCCTTTTGTTATCGCCAATGGACGCCTGTCAGAGAAGTCTCTGCGCAGTTATCGCAAGATGAGTAAGGTGACTCAGGAAGTACTGAAAGATGTGGCGGCAGTTGCAGCCAAGTCTGATCAGGACGCCCATGCTTTTGTTGAATTGGGTGCGCCGGCGGATAAAGTGATTGTCACAGGCAGCATCAAATTTGATGTGGTGCCTGAGCTAGGTTTGCACAGCAAAGCAGACTATTTTCGGGAAGAGAGCTTTGCTACACGCCCCGTTTGGGTGGCCGGCAGTACTCATCCCGGTGAAGACGAGCGTTTACTGGCCGCCCATAAAGAGGTTTTGGAGCAGGTGCCCGATGCGGTTTTGATTCTGGTACCGCGCCATCCTCAACGCTTTGATGCCGTTGCGCAATTGTTAGAAGATCAGGATTGGGAATTTGTGCGTCGTTCCAGTAATGATGAGTTTGGCGAAGAACACAGTGTTTACCTGGCAGATACCATGGGTGAACTCATGCTGATGTATGCGGCCTCTGATGTGGCTTTTGTCGCGGGCAGTATCAAACCCATTGGTGGTCATAACCTACTGGAACCGGCATGCTTGAAAAAGCCTGTATTATCAGGTGGTTATCTGTTTAATTTTAATGATATCGCGGAGATGTTCGATCAGAACAACGCCTTGTCCCGGTGCACAGAGGTGAATGAAATTTCTACCAAAGTCATCGAGCTGCTACAAGATCCCGAATATTGTAAAGAGATGGGACAGAAAGCCTATCAGGTGGTTGAGAAGAACCGCGGGGCGCTGGAACGTCAGTTCCGCTTGATTGAGCAAAGCTTACAGGAATCCAAGCAGGCGAAAGATGAGCAAACTGCCGGCGAGCACTAAATTTAAAAACTGGGCCATTGTACGTCTGTTGACGTTTTGCAGTCGTCAACCCTTGCCAAGATTGCATCGTTGGGGACGTTGGTTAGGTTGGGCGATCTATAAAAGTAACGGCCGTAATGTGGCTGTGACACGGACCAATATTGGCCTGTGTTACCCCCAGTTATCGGCTGAACAGCAGGAGCAACGCGTCAAAGAGAGTATCTACCAGACGGCAACAATGGCTTTAGAGTTGGGCTGGAGCTGGATGATTCCCTTTGAAGACTTAATCGCGTCCACCCGTCAGATACACGGTCAGGAGCACTTGGAAAGTGCCAAGGCAGAGGGTAAGGGAGTGATTATCCTGGGCCCCCATCTGGGTAACTGGGAAGTGTTTGGCCTGTTTTTAAGTCATCACTATGAGATGACGGCGATGTATGCGGTACCTAAACTGGAGGTGATGGATAGGATTATCACCGATGGCCGTAGCCGCTCCGGTATGTTGATGGTGCCCGCTAATATGAAAGGGGTGGCTAAGCTGCTAAAACAGCTACAGAAAGGAGAGCTGGTCGGAAATCTGCCAGATCAGGAACCTGATGATCCATCCGGTGGTGTCTTCGCGCCTTTTATGGGGATTGATGCTTTCTCACCTAAGCTGGTAACACGTTTGATCAGTAAAACCGGTGCCAGAGTTGTGGCTGGTTTTGCTCGCCGTCTACCTGATGGGCAAGGTTTTGATATCCACTTTATTCCTGCTGATGAAGCGGTTTATGACAGTGATGATGTGACCGCAATTGCCGGTGTGAACCGCATGGTGGAGACTTTGACTGAAATCGCACCAGAGCAGTACCAGTGGGAATATAAGCGCTTTAAGCGCCGTCCTGAGGGGCAACCTAAGATCTATAAAAGAGGCGGTGGCTAGTCTGTTTTGGATATCTTGCCCGCTATTGCGTGTGGATAGATCAGTGTCTTAAAAGCCAATGCACAAAATAAAACGGGGAAAGATCATCTTTCCCCGTTTTATTTGGTATGCACACGCTTATTGTTCATTAACCCGGCTGGGATACTGCTCATGGTGCAGCATATAGCAGCAGTTACGGCCATTATTTTTGGCCCGGTACAAGGCGTCATCCGCCACCTGAATCACATCATCCAGCGTCAGATCGGCGTTAAGATTGGATTGAGCAATACCTGCTGAGATTGTAATCGCAGATAGCTTTTCATTGGTGCGACGGTTGATCCAACGCACATTGCCAATGGCACGACGTATTTTCTCTGCCACCTGATGAGCGCCATGCAGGTCGGTATCCGGCAGAACCACAATAAACTCCTCGCCACCAAAACGCACTGCTAAATCAGTACCACGGATATGTTTGGTGATCACCGAGCCGGTGTTACTCAGCACCCGGTCACCAAAGGGATGGCCATAGGTATCGTTAATCGATTTAAATTTATCCAGATCAAAAACGATCACCGAATACAGGCTTTCTTCCAACGGGACGCCCGATTCTTTGGCATGCTCTTCCAGCTTGGTGCGTAGGCCCGCCCGATTCAGCAGGCCGGTTAAATCGTCAAACATGGCGGCTTGAGCGACCTGATGTAACTGTTGCTGGAGCTGTTCTGATTCCTGCTCCGCTTTTTGCAGGCGCATGGACAGCTTTTCCTGCGAGTTACGCATCGAGTCGGTGGATTTCTTCAGCAGCCCGACCAGCATCTGAATATTGGATTCCTGTTGGGTATCATCCAATTTTGTTGAAGCCGCATTCAGTGTCTTGATATAGGAGACATTATCCAGGTGGGATTTCTCGACTACTGAATAGACTTCCGTGAGCAGATCCTGCAGAGCGGGATAGATTGTCTCGCTGTTGTAGTCCGGCTGTTGAATAAACTCACTGAAGATCTGTTGAGTGAAGGTTTCGTTCAACTTACCATGCTTTTGCAGATGGTGATTGATCGCTGAGCTTAGTTTTGGTGAGTGTTTCTGCAGATGAGCAAAAGCTACCGCATAATTGGTCGGAGTCGGCGACAGATTATTCTCTGTCAGAAAGTGTTCAATTTTTCTGTAAATAGCGTGTGTTTGCTCAGACATACGAATCAGTTCGGATTATTCAGCTCGTTTATTCGGCGTAATTATTATCGTGTGCTGTGGGTCTACAGGTGCATCCATCCCTGTATTATTGTCCTGGCCAGCAGATATCACTCCTAACAAAAAGCATTTCGATATACCCTGCCTATGGCCGATAGATACGGCGAACTGTTTGGCGGAAAACTTTTGTTTAGGGGTTGAGTGGCAAATAACCCAAGTGCTTATTGGCATTATAGAGGAGCATACCTAAGTCGCCACCCGAGGGCTATTATGCGAAGGGTAGGAAAGTTAGCCAAGTACTATTTTAACAATTTGTTACTTTTACAATGCTGTAAAAAATACACTGCTTAACCGATTGAAAAAACAGATGATTCAGGGTTTGGGTTATGCTCTCTGGGCTTATGGTCAGGCGGGATAGTCGAGATAAAAAAAGGAGCAAAGATTTGCTCCTTTTTTGTGTGAACGCTCAGCCAGTGGTGATACCTGGCTGTGTTTATCGGCGCCAGAACATTGGGGTAAACAATACCAGTAGGGTAAAGATTTCCAGACGGCCCAACAGCATGGCGATAATCAAAATCCACTTGGCCACATCCGGGATATTCCCGTAGTGGGAGGCCACTTCTCCCAAGCCAGGGCCCAGGTTATTGAGTGCAGAACCTACCGCCGACCAGGCAGTAACCTGATCCAGGCCGGTAGCCAGCAGGCCAATCAGCATCACGACAAACAGCATCAGGTAAACAGAGAAGAAGCCCCATACGGCTTCAATCACTCGATCGGGAACACTGCGACCACCCAGCTTCACAGGGATAATCGCGCTGGGGTGTACCAGGCGTTTAATCTCACGAATACCCTGCTTCAGGATCAACAGAATACGTACTACCTTCATACCACCACCAGTCGAACCGGCACAGCCGCCAACAAAGGCCGCCAGGAACAGGGTAAAGGGCAGTACACTAGGCCATTGGGAAAAGTCTGCGACACCAAAACCTGTGGTGGTAGCCACTGAAACCACTTCAAATAGACCATGACGTGCCGCTTCACTGGTGGAGTAGGTTTCTGTCGCCCACAAGACGCCTATAGTACTTAAGCTGGTCACGGCTAAAAGGAAGAAGAAAAAGCGAAACTCAGGGTCGGTGAGATAATGCCTTAATGACCTTTCTCGCCAGGCGATAAAGTGTAGGGAGAAGTTCACCGCTGAGATCAGCATAAAGACAATACAGATGCCTTCAATCACTGCACTATCAAAGTAACCCATGCTGGCATCGTGGGTGGAGAAACCACCAATGGCGACGGTGGCAAAGCTGTGGCCGATGGCATCAAACCATGTCATGCCGGCTAACCAATAGGCCAGGGCACAGGTTACAGTTAGACTCAGGTAGATATACCACAGCGCTTTGGCGGTCTCGGTAATCCGTGGTGTCAGCTTATTATCTTTTACCGGTCCCGGAGTTTCGGCACGATAGAGCTGCATACCACCAATGCCGAGCATCGGCAAAATGGCCACCGCTAAGACAATGATACCCATACCGCCCAGCCACTGGAGTAGCTGCCGGTAGAAGAGTACGGATTCCGGCAGGAAATCCAGTCCGGTGATCACAGTAGCACCTGTGGTACTTAGACCGGAGACCGACTCAAATACTGCATCGGTAAAACTCAGTCCTGGATGTTCGGCCAGATACAGGGGCACCGCTCCGAAGAGGCCCAGTACGGTCCAGAACAGTACCACTACCAGGAAACCATCTCGGGTTCTCAGCTCCTTACGCACGTTACGTACGGGAAGCCAGGCAAAAAAGCCGGTGAAAAAGGTAATGGCCATACCGCTGACAAAAGCGTTATGAGCGCCATCCTTGTAGAGCGCTGAAATGAGCATGGAGGGCATCATGGTGATACTGAACAGCATCAGTAGAATACCCAGAATCCTCATCGTCGTGACTATATTCATATCGGTTTGATTCTGAATTCAGGGTTAGAAGAAGGTCAGACCCACCTGGAACAGGCGCTCCACTTCACGAATCTTGCGTTTATCCACCAGGAACATGATAACGTGATCGTCTTGCTGCACGACGACATCATCGTGGGCGATGATCACCTCGCCATTACGTACGATGGCACCAATGGTGGTACCGTCTGGCAGATCAATCTCTTCAATGGCTTTCCCTACCACCTTGGAGCTGCGTTCATCTCCGTGGGCAATGGCCTCAATGGCTTCTGCCGCACCGCGACGTAGGGAGTGTACGTTAACGATATCGCCGCGACGGACGTGGGTGAGCAGGCTACCGATGGTGGCCATCTGCGGGGAAACCGCAATATCGATCTCACCACCCTGCACCAGATCCACATAAGCGGCGTTATTGATCAGGGTAAGCACTTTGCTGGCACCCAGACGTTTGGCCAGCATGGAGGACATGATGTTCACTTCATCATCGTTGGTCAGGGCACAGAAGATATCCACCTCGTCGATATTTTCTTCTACCAACAGGTCTTTATTGGTGGCGCTGCCGTGTAGCACGATGGTGCGGTCCAGCTTCTCTGACAGCTCCTGACAGCGAGGCAGGCCGTATTCGATGATCTTGACCTGATACTCGTGTTCCAGGGCTTCTGCCAGGCGTTCACCGATATTACCGCCACCGGCGATCATAATGCGTTTGTATTGATGATCGACCTTACGCAGCTCGCTCATCACCGCCTTAATATTGTGGCGGGCAGCGATAAAGAACACCTCATCATCCGCTTCGATCACCGTATCCCCTTGCGGAATAATTGGGCGATTACGGCGGTAGATTGCAGCGACTCGGGTATCGACATTGGGCATATGCTGGCGCAGATAACCCAGTTCCTGTCCCACTAGCGGACCGCCGTAATAAGCACGTACTGCCACCAGCTGAGCGGCACCTCCGGCAAAATCCATCACCTGAAGTGCACCTGGGTATTGAATCAGACGTTTAACGTGATTGGTCACCACCTGTTCCGGGCTGATAATCACATCAATAGGAATGGCTTCGGCACCAAACAGACCTTTACGGCCTGAGTAAGCGTTGGAACGGACACGGGCGATCTTAGTTGGGGTGCGGAACATGGTGAAGGCGATCTGACAGGCGATCATATTGACTTCATCACTGTTGGTGACGGCGATCAACATATCGCAATCTTCGCCACCGGCCTGTCTTAATACATTAGGGTAGGAGCCCTTTCCCTGTACCGTTCGGATATCAAAACGGTTTTGGAGTTCCCTTAACCGAGCACCATTGGTATCAACGACGGTAATGTCGTTCTCTTCAATGGCCAGATTCTCGGCCAGAGTGCCGCCTACCTGGCCAGCACCCAGAATAATAATTTTCATCGCTTACTCTCAGTCCGCTGCATTATCGCGTTACTCAGGCTGTTGTGTGCAACTCTTCGGAGCTATACCGCAGTTGGGGGATGACTATTCCCCAGATACTTAGCTGTTTTCAGCTTTCTGCAACACGGCATAGAAGAAACCATCGTGACCCTCGGGTTGTGGCAATAACTGCTGGCCAAAACTGGTATCCAACCCATAAGGGGCGTCTACAGGGCCAATCAGACGTGCGTCTGATTGTGTCAGGAAGGTTTCAATATTCCTTGCATTTTCCATGGCTAAAACCGAGCAGGTAGCATAAACCAAGATTCCACCGGGTTTAAGTGTTTTCCATAGCAGTTGCAGCATGGATTGCTGTAGCTCAGCCAAAGCTGGGATATCGGTTTTACGGCGCAGCCATTTGATATCTGGGTGACGACGAATGACACCGGTAGCTGAGCAAGGGGCATCCAGTAGAATGCGATCAAACTGCTGACCATCCCACCAGTTATCCAGTTGTGTGATATCGGAGCAGTGCAGCTCGGCGCTGAGTTGCAGACGTTGGAAGTTCTCTTCCACCCGTTTCAGGCGATTGGCTTCACTGTCGACGGCAACAACCGATAGGCTGGGTTCGCGCTCCAGCATATGCGCGGTTTTACCCCCCGGTGCAGCACAGGCATCCAGTACCCGTTGACCCGGCTGAAGTTGCAGCAGATCCGCCGCTAACTGAGCGGCTTCGTCCTGCACACTGATCATGCCTTGGTCAAAACCTGGCAGGCGAGTGACGTCGGTGGCTTTTTCCAGACGAATAGCATCAGGGGCAAAGTCACAGGCTACGGCGGCGATCTCTGCCTCAGCCAGTTTTGCCAGATAATCATCACGACGGCTCTGGCTGTGATTCACCCGCAGGATCATCGGCGGATGCTGGTTATTGGCGTCTACCGCCGCTGGCCACTGTTCTGGCCAATCCTGCTGCAGTTGTTGCAGTAGCCAGTTAGGGTGAGCCAGACGAGCGGCATCGGAGCGTTGCAGTTGCGCGATCAGCTCCTCCTCTTCCCGTTGGAAACGACGCAGACAACCGTTAAGCAGCCCTTTGGCCCAATCCTTTTTCAGCAGTTTCGCGCCCGCCACCGTTTCATTGATTGCCGCATGAGCGGGAATACGGGTATAGATCAGCTGGTACAGTCCCAGTAACAGCAGCAGATCGACATCTCTGTCCTTGGCCTTAAAGGGTTTGCTGACCAGTTGATTACGAATACCTTCCAAACGGGTCAACCAGCGCAGGGTGCCAAAACACAGCTCCTGCAGTAAACCACGATCTTTTTCTGCCACCTGTTCCTGTTGAAAGGGCAGGGTACCGGACAGGGATTCCTGCTGTTTGACCACAGGTAGCAGGGCTTTTACTGCGGCGACTCGCACATTGGGACGTGCCATATTTGCTGTATGCTCCTATTGACCCAGTTGGGTTTCACCAGGCACAAACAGCTGTTTGCCTGAATTCAGAATATCGGTCACTGACAGGGCTTTTTTGCCCGGCAGCTGCAGAGTGGAGATACGCAGGGCACCTTCACCACAGGCGATCACCAGACCGGTTTTATCAGCGCTGATCACAGTACCCGGTGTTTGGTTGTGCTCAGCTTCTTCTGCCTTGGCATGCCAGATACGCAGCGTCGCTTCATCCAGCAGGGTCCAGGCGACAGGCCAGGGGTTAAAGGCACGCACGGTACGATCCAGCTCAATGGCGGGTTTGGACCAATCCAGCTCGCCTTCTGCCTTGCTCAGTTTCTCGGCGTAGTTGGCCAGGTTATCGTCCTGCACTTCTGCATTCAATGTACCTGCGGCCAGACCATCCACTGCTTCTTTCAGCGCATCGCCGCCCTGCTGAGCCAGCTTATCGTGCAGACTTTGCGCAGTATCATCAGCTTCAATGGGCAGATGGGTTTTCAGCAGCATAGGGCCGGTATCCAGGCCTGCTTCCATCTGCATAATGGTGACGCCGGTTTCCTGATCGCCCAGATGGATGGCTCGTTGAATCGGTGCCGCACCACGCCAGCGTGGCAGCAGTGAGCCGTGCACATTGATACAACCCAGACGTGGGGTGTCCAGCACCACCTGAGGCAGAATCAGGCCGTAAGCCACGACAACCATCAGATCCGCATTCAGTGCTGCCAGCTCTTTTTGCGCGTCTTCATCACGCAGGGTCAGCGGTTGATAGACAGGAATATCCTGCTCCAGCGCCAGAGACTTCACAGGGCTTGGGGTCAGTTTGCGACCACGACCCGCTGGGCGATCCGGCTGGGTATAAACGGCAATCACTTCGTGGGAGGTATCGAGCAGGGCTTGCAGGGAGTGCACGGCAAAATCCGGCGTACCGGCAAAAATAATACGCAGAGGCTGGGCAGACATAGAATCTCCAAAACGAGTTCAGGCCAGCACGGGCTGGCCTGAAAGAATAGCTAATGGCAAAAGATTAGGCCTGGCGGGCCAGTTCACGCTGACGTTTTTCCATCAGTTTGCGCACGCGATTGCGCTTCATGGTCGACAGATAATCCACAAACAGCTTGCCATCCAGGTGGTCACATTCGTGCTGAATACAGTGGGCCAGCAGACCATCGGCTTCCAGTTCATAAGGGTTGCCGTCACGATCCAAAGCTGTCAGCTTAACGCGCAGATGGCGTTTCACATCGGCGTAGTACTCAGGTACAGATAGGCAGCCTTCCTGCATCATCTCAGTGTCATCATCCAGCGGTGTGTATTCTGGATTGATCATCACATGGGGTTGATCGTTATTTTCAGACACGTCCATGACAATAATGCGCTGATGGATATTCACCTGAGTCGCAGCCAGACCAATTCCTTTGGCGTGATACATGGTTTCAAACATGTTGTCGACGATGTTACGGACTTCGTCATTCACCTCTTCTACCGGTTTGGCAACCGTGCGCAGACGAGCATCAGGAAATTCAAGGATTTGATACAGTGCCATGATAAGCCTTTCAAGTGATATAAACTGAGAATTGAACCCAGAATACTGTGTTCTGATCAATTTGACTGGTATTGTAGGGGGCTGGTTCCCCTTGGGCAATCCTAATCGCCCTTATCATCAGCCTCTCAGCCCGCTTTCTTGCGGGGGAGTAGATCACTATGAGACGTTTCAGGCTTGGTGTTATCGCTGAATGCCTCTTATTGCTAACGCTTGTTACCGCCGTGCCTGTACAGGCCTCAGAGCCTAGGTTACGTGCCGATGCACCGAGCGAATACAGGGTGCAACCCGGCGATACGTTATGGAGTATTGCACGTCGTTTCTTGCATAACCCATGGATGTGGCCAGCCCTTTGGCATGAAAATGCTGCCATTACCAATCCCGATATGATCTATCCCGGCGATATTCTCGTCTTAAAGCACAGTGAGTCGGGTCAGGCTCAGTTAAGTTATCAACAAGCCGAAGAAGGCTCAGTGGTCAAACTTTCACCCAGTGTGCGTATCGAAAGTTACCGCCAGGCGGTGCCCAGCGTGCCTATGCAGAAAATAGCGCCCTTTATTGAGCGTCATCAGGTGTTTACCGAAGAGCAACTGGAAAACAGTGGCTATATTCTGAGTATGGAAGATAACCGCATTGTCGCAGGGCTGAATGACCGGGTGTATGTGCGTGGTGCCGGTTATTCCGCAGTGGGTAGCCGTTATCTGCTCTATCGGCAGGAAAAGGCTTATCAGTCCAATCAGTTTCGCCCGAATCAGCCTAATCGGATGCTCGGTTATGAAATGCGCTATATCGGTACTCTCGAACTGGAAAGCCTAGATAACGATATTGCGACCATGAGGGTGGTTAAAAGTAAGGAAGAGGTGCGAGAGAAGGATATCGTTACCTTGCAAGATATGGGGGAAACTCCAGCGACTTTCTACCCTAATGCGCCGAGCCGACGGGTCCAGGGTGAGATTATCTCTATGCTGGAAGGCGTTGGTTTTGGAGGTTTGTATTCCGTCGTTGCGATTAACCTGGGCGAGGATCATCACTTATCGCCGGGTAATGTACTGACAATCTCCACTCAGCGTGAAAAAGCTAAAGATGCCCGTAACGGTGAACAAGTCGCCCTGCCACCGGAGGCGATGGGTTATTTGATGGTGTTTAGGACATTTTCCCGGGTGAGTTATGCCTTGGTGATGGAAGCAGGTAAGCCAGTTAAAGTGGGGGATTTATTGACCGTACCGGATTTACAGTAGTTATTTTGATCATAATATTACGTAATTACTTTCCTATAATCGATACAGCACTTATCAGTGACTAGGCAGATGCGGTTTCGGATAAGCATCGCAATAAATTAAGTACCAATTACCAACGCAATGGAGCAATAAATACCAAGGAGTTGAGGTTATGTCTGACAAGGATGTGCACCATACACTGGCTTTTCTGGCGTTATCGCAATTAAAAGGCTTTGGCCCAGCACGCTTAAACCTTTTACTGCAACAGTGTGAACCGGGCAGTGATGATTTCTATGCCGACTGCTTGCGTTATCTACCACAGATCCCAGGCTTAAATGCTCAGCAGGTGCAGTTGTGCTGTCAGCGTATCCATAATCCCTTTCATGGTGAGTGGAAAGAAAGGGATCAACTGCTGCATTGGCTGGCTTATGATCAACATCAGGTTTTGACCCTGGGGCATGCAGATTATCCCGAGTTACTACAGCAGATCGCTGATCCTCCTTTAATGCTCTATCTGGCCGGTGATGTTGAGTTACTCCATCGCCCCCAGTTGGCTATTGTGGGTAGCCGCAAGCCTACTATCGAGGGTTTTAATGATGCCCGTCGCTTTGCCGGTGCTTTATCGGAACTGGGGTGGTGCATTACCAGTGGTCTGGCTGAAGGTATTGATGCCGCTGCTCATCAGGGTTGTCTACAGGCGAATGGTAAAACGTTGGCAGTATTGGGTACGGGCATCGATAGAGTTTATCCACGCAGTAATCAGCCGTTGTATGAACAGATCTACCATCAGGGATTGCTGATCAGTGAGTTTCCTCTAGGCACTGCACCCAGAGGTCATAACTTCCCTAAACGTAATCGTATTGTGGCGGGTTTAAGTGTCGGTGTATTGGTCGTAGAAGCGGCGTTGAAAAGTGGTTCTCTGATCAGTGCCCGCCTGGCCTGTGAATCGGGGCGGGAGGTTTTTGCTATACCGGGTTCGATCCATCAGGCTCAATACAAAGGCTGTCATCAGTTGATCAAGCAGGGTGCCAAACTGACGGAAACGATTCAGGATATTCACGAAGAGCTGGCGCACTGGTTACAGCTGCCGGAAAGTTATTCATCTGGTATGTATGAATTTACCGTTGAGGATTCTTTTCCAGCTGATGGCTCTTCACCTGCTAATAGGCCTTTTTCAGCAAGAGAAGATCAACAAACTACATTTAACCAAAGCCTGGAGCTATTTACTGATAAGGCTCACTCCTTTAATCCAACCTCCAGCAATACCCCTTCGATACCTAACATCTCAAACTCTGCTACTACTGCTCCTGTTACTGCACAAAAGAAACCCCAACCGGTGCCTACGTTTGATCATCCTCAACAGGAACAGCTCTGGCAGGCGATAGCTCAAGGCGCAGGTAATCTGGATGCCTTGGTTATGGCGACAGGCTTAAATACCGGTGAGATCTCGCAAAATCTCCTGATGCTTGAGCTATCGGGGCGTGTGGTACAGGAAGCGGGGATCTATCGAGTGAATCTATCGGCTTGATTGCTCTATGCCTGCTAATAGTTCCATCATTGATTGGCCTTGCTTAAAACACAGTACGTGATCAGATCGTTAGCTATCGAAGTTATGCTAGGGAACCTTTTTAATTCCACTTTATCTTACCAATGCCCAATACATGGTTTGAGCTTAGACGTTCTATAAGATTGGCTGCGCTTGCATCTTATGAGTGGCTTCGCTAGTGTGCCGGGGCGAAAATACTCTATCAGTGTGCATGGGAGCGTACGCTGATTGGTCGGGTCAGGACGGTGTGAAGTTGTATCAGTTTTAAGTGAGTCATCAACATGTCTGCAAGTTCCAATACTGCTATTTCTACTAGCGTAAACAAAGCCGTTGAGGTATTACAGCAAGGGGGCGTGATTGCCTATCCTACGGAAGCGGTTTGGGGCGTGGGGTGTGATCCAACCAATACCGCAGCGTTAGAGAAGTTGATGGCATTGAAAGCCCGAGACCCTAATAAAGGTGTGATCCTGATTGCAGCCAGTGTGGCGCAGGTGCAGCCGTTAATGGCAGCGATTACTCCTGAACAGCAGGCGATGCTGGATGAAACCTGGCCGGGACCCAATACCTGGTTAGTGCCGCCTTCAGAACAGGTACATCCCTTGGTGAAAGGTCAGCATCCTCTGGTGGCCGTGCGAGTCACCGATCACCCCTTAGTGAAACAGCTGTGTCAGGCATTTGGTGGTGCGATCGTATCCACTTCGGCCAACCCTGCAGGCGAACTACCAGCGATGTCAGAGCAGGATATTGTCAGCTATTTTCCAACTCAGCTGGATTTTGTGTTGTCCGGTGAACTGGGTGGTGCCAAGCAGCCCAGCCGTATCCGTAACTTGTTAACCGGTGAAACTCTAAGATAAACATTACCATCCCATTTCTTATCTTCTGCTTCTTACACTATTCACTCATTCCGTTGCGATCTAACCCGATAATCTGCCCTGTTAAAATAACGGGGCATTGTCAGCATCAGGCAGACCCCCTAGTATTGCCTCAATTATTTATTACAGGGGATCTCCTTTATGAGTGCTGTCGATTTTGACGCGGTAAAAAGCTATCTGATGGATCTGCAGGATCGTATCTGTGCCGGTTTGGCAGAAGAAGATGGTCAGGTTGGTTTTATGGAAGACAACTGGCAGCGCGAGCAAGGTGGCGGTGGTCGTACCCGTCTGATCACAAAAGGCGGCGTATTTGAAAAAGGCGGTGTAAATTTCTCCCATGTATTTGGTGGTCAGCTGCCGCCAAGCGCTTCTGCTGTTCGTCCTGAATTAGCCGGTCGTAGCTTCCAGGCCGCGGGCGTTTCTCTGGTGATGCATCCGGAAAACCCTTACGTACCCACCTCCCATATGAACGTACGTATCTTTGTCGCTGAGAAAGAAGGCGAAGAACCCGTGTGGTGGTTCGGTGGTGGTTACGATCTGACCCCTTACTACGGTTTTGAAGAAGATTGTGTCCATTGGCATAAAACTGCAAAGGCGGCGTGCGATCCTTTTGGTGCTGAGGTTTATGGCAAATATAAGAAATGGTGTGATGACTATTTCTTCCTGAAGCACAGAGATGAAGCCCGTGGTGTCGGTGGTCTGTTCTTTGATGACCTGAATGAAGGCAGCTTCGAGCAGTGTTTTGAATTTACTCGTGCCATCGGTGATAGCTATCTGGATGCTTACCGCCCGATTGTGGCTCGCCGTAAAGAAACTGAGTTTGGTGAGCGTGAGCGTAAGTTCCAATGCTACCGTCGTGGTCGCTATGTGGAGTTTAACCTGGTATTTGACCGGGGCACGCTGTTTGGTCTGCAATCCGGTGGCCGTACGGAATCCATTCTGATGTCCCTGCCGCCAGAGGTGCATTGGGATTACGGTTATGAGCCGGAAGAGGGTAGTGCAGAAGCTGAGTTGTATGAAAAATTCCTGCCACACCGCGAGTGGATTTAAGCAGCTGTAAATGCTTTATCAGTCATAAATCAGTAGGTAATCGCCTTAAGGCAATACAGCACTGAGTAGCTAAAAGCCCTGAACGCTGAAAATAAGCTCAGGGCTTTTAAACTCAATAGCCTTCAATCGAATGGCTTTAACCGGGCTGCTTTAAAAGAACGCTTTAATAAAGAACGGGAGCAAATGCAGACATGGCTCGACTACAAATCGCCTATATTATGGACCCGCTGTGTGGCTGGTGTTATGCCGCCGCGCCCATTATTGATCAGTTACGCGCCGAATACGGCGATCAGCTGCAGTGGCAGGTGTATCTGGGCGGCTTAATGCCGGAATCCCGTATTCTGGGCCCTCGTTTTCGTGATCATATTTTGACGGCGTGTCATCGTATTGAGAAGCTGACCGGTCAGCCGTTTGGTGCGGGCTTTACCGCTTTGATTCAGGACCCGGATAGTGCCTTGGACTCCCGTCCTGCCAGTATCGCCATTCGTGAACTGATTCTGCAGGGCGATATGGAAAAAACTCTGGACTATATCAAGCGTCTGCAGAGTCATCATTATCGTGATGGTTGCACCCTGACCGAACCGGATATCCTATTAGGTGCAGCGGAAGGTCTGCTGGACGACACCGATAAGCTGAAGTTCCTGCTGGAAACACCAGCCACTTGGGATAAAGAAACCGAAGCTCTGTTCCTGCAGGGACGTAATATGCTGACCGCCGCGGAAGGTCAAGGCTTCCCAACGCTGGCGATCAAGTACCGTGGCCGTTATCAGAAACTGGGTCATGAGATGTATTACGATCACCCGGATCAGCTAGTCACCGAACTGGCCGCTGTGGTTGCCGAAGTGGCTGCCCAGCCTGAGCCTAAAGAAGGGCCAAAAGCACAGCCAGCGGAAGAATCGCCAGCTGCAAGCGAATAAATAACAAATTAAGCGGCCCAGCAAGCAAGCGTAAATAACAGAACTAGATAACAGGATAAGAGAGCAGGACACCCTATGACCGATCGTTACGCTGTCTTTGGCAATCCTATTGCCCACAGTAAATCACCCCAGATCCATACGGAGTTTGCCCAGCAAACGGAGCAGGATCTGAGCTACGAAGCGCTATTGGCACCGGTGGATGCCTTTGCTGAAAGCTTTAATGTATTTCTGCAGCAGCAGGGTAAAGGGGCCAATATTACCGTACCGTTTAAGCAGGATGCCTATGAACGTGCAGAGTCATTAACGCCTCGTGCGCAGCGGGCCGGTGCAGTGAATACCTTATGGCAGGATGAACAAGGTGTGGTTCACGGTGATACTACCGATGGCGTCGGTCTGGTGCGTGACTTGACGCAAAATCAGCAGCTGGATCTAAAGGGTAAACGTATTCTGATTTTAGGTGCAGGCGGTGCCGTACGCGGGGTTATCGAGCCAATTCTAGCCGAGCAACCAGCACAGTTAGTGATTGCCAATCGTACTGTGAGCAAAGCCGAGCAATTGGCTGAACTGTTTGCAGACTTCGGCGTGATTTCCGGCTGTGGTTTTGCCGATCTGTCCGGTCAGCAGTTTGATGTGGTAGTGAATGGCACTGCGGCCAGTCTGGCAGGGGATTTACCACCATTGCCTGATGATCTGCTGGCAGAGGGTGCGGCTTGCTACGATATGATGTACAGCAAAGAGACTACTGTCTTTAACCTGTGGGCACTGGAGCATGGGGCAGCCAAAGCCATCGATGGTTTAGGCATGCTGGTAGAGCAGGCGGCGGAATCTTTTAATATCTGGCGTGGTGTGCAGCCAAAAACCGATCAGGTGATGGCTCAGCTGCGTGAAGCATTGAATCAAAGCTGATTGCTTGCTGATATCTGTACAGGCCAATGCTAAGTGCAGGCAGTGCTGATATCGCTGATTAAGACAAACAAAAACGCCGAAGAGGGTATGATTAAAGCTCTCTTCGGCGTTTTTCGGTGTTTTTGTGGCTATCAGGTTCGAGCAGCACTTTTGCGATGAACTGTTAAATTAGCTGCGCTTATACAGACCTACCATACAAGCCAGTAGGCCGATCATCGATAAGATCATACCTGAGTTAACCAGCAGCGGATGGCGCTCTGAGAAGGCAACAAAGATGGTTTTACCTTCAATACACTCGCCAGTACGGTAATCAAAACCGAGACTTTGCACCATACAGGCCTGAGCATCACTCAGTTCAGACCAGTAAGCTGACATCATTGCCAAGGAAGGAATGACCATTAAAGCCAATCCAACCAATACCCAGGGGTTACGAATAGAGAAATTCAACGGAGCTATCCTCAAGCTTGACAGTTAGGCTTACGGCCTTCGGTTTGGGCCTGTTGGTACATCGGCATTACCTTAGGGAAACGCTTTTGCAGGTCTTTAATGCGGCGCTGATTAGAGGGGTGAGTCGACATAAACTCTGGTGGTGCTTTGCCACCACTGGCTTTGGCCATATTTTGCCAGAGGGAGACAGATTCCTGAGGATCAAAACCGGCTTTAGCCATCAGATCCAATCCCAGAATATCGGCTTCACTTTCCTGTATCCGACCAAAAGGCATTATCACGCCATACTGAACTCCGATGCCCAATAAGCCAAAGATCTGCTGTTTGTGTTCAAGATCACCGCTCAGTTGATAAGCCGCTGCGAGTGCAGTCTGTGTAGCAAAAGCCCTAGAAACACGTTCATTACCGTGTTCAGCCAGTACGTGAGCTAATTCATGGCCAATCACAGTGGCTAACTGATGTTGGTTTTCTGCCACCTTTAGCAGACCCGTATAAACGCCGACCTTACCACCAGGCAGGGCAAAAGCATTGACCTGATCGGAGTCAAACACCACCACTTCCCATTCATCGACACCAAATTTAGGATCAACCTGGGCGATTACCTTATCGGCGACACAGGAAACATAGCGTTTGGCCATCTTATCTGTGCTGATAGGGGTATCGTCTTTCATCTGAGTAAAAGACTGCACACCCATTTTGTCGATCTCTGCACTAGGGAAGAGTTTGAGTTGGTTCCTTCCTGTGGGCGATGTGCTGCAGCCTGCGACTGCTATCGCTGTAACTCCTACTAACAGAGCTGTTTTAATCCGTTTTTTCTGTGCCGTTGCTAACATAAGCAAAAACCTGAGCTAACCAAGTGAGCGTTTAATACTCTTATTATCGCTAATCGGCAGAGTAAGTTCAGCTGATTCTCAGGATATTTACCGGTTGTAGTGTCAGTGAATGCTTAGGGATGAAAAAAAGCACCGCCGTTAGCGGTGCTGAAGAGTAAGGTAAAGATAATCCTTACAGATAGGAACGATCTGAAGGCGTCACCCAGAAAAATGGTTCATAGGTACCGTCCAGAAAAAGCTATCCAGAAAAAGTGCGCTGATGAAACCCGGTGAGCAGTGTGCTGATTGAAAGCTACTGTAATTGATCGTCTCGCAGTTTGATAGTTACTGCAGACGCTGGCGCAGTTTGTCTTTCTGCTCATCGGTCAGTACCAGCATCACTTCCTGTAGCGCAGGTAACTTATCTTTAAAACCTTGCTGCATATTGCTGATGTTTTGATCAACCAAAGTGCCCAGTTCATCGGTGCTGGCACCATCTAACAGAGCGAGCATAAACTGTGCTCTGTTCTCTTCCATCTGATCACGATGATCTGTTTTATCACCGCGGTATTTTTCCATGATGTCGCGAATTTCACTGCGTTGGCTGCGGCTAAGCTCCAGGCCTCGGAATAGTTCACGACCCATCATCATGCCGCCAGGATGACCATGGCCTTGTTGCATATGAGCACGTTTATTATGCCAGCCACCTTGATCACCATCACAAGCAATAGCCCATACCGAACCTGTCATCAGGATTGCTGCGATACCACCGGTTAACAGTTTTTTCTTCAGTGTCATGATGCTTTACTCCCGCTGTTCGTTTGATGAGACCAGTATAGGGAGCGGCCTGCAAAGTGTGTGTCAGCGGGGTGTAAAGGGAGTGTAAAGGCTGAAGGGAGGAGGTTTAGTCAGCATCATAGCCTGATCAGAGTAACGGAATCAGGCCATGATTAGAGAAGCTGATGAGCCAGTTAAAAGTGATAATCTAGTAGTTTTCAGCCAGATGCTGGTCTTTCAGTTTGACATAGTTACCAGCGGTATAGGTAAAGAAACTCAGCTCTTTTTCGGTCAGCTTACGTTTCTGTTCCACGGGGCGACCGACATAAAGATAACCCGCTTCCAGGGTTTTACCCGGAGGCACCAGGCTACCGGCACCGATAATAATATCGTCTTCAACTACAGCGCCATCCATCACCATGGTGCCCATACCGACTAAGACCCGGCTACCAATGGTACAACCGTGTAGCATCGCTTGGTGGCCGATGGTGACATCATCACCAATCGTCAGAGGGAAGCCGTCAGGGTTAAAAGGCCCTGCATGAGTGATATGCAGCACAGAACCGTCCTGTACGCTGGTGCGGGCACCGATGCGAATACGGTGCATATCGCCACGAATCACCGTGAGTGGCCACACGGAACAATCATCACCCATGACCACATCACCCAGCACGACGGCAGAAGGGTCGACAAACACTCGCTCACCCAGTTGTGGCTTCATACCCTGAAAACTACGGATGGCATTTTTATTACCAGACAGCTGTTGCTTAGATGATGATTGTTCTGACATAGCTTCCTCGGTGATCTTGCTCTTAATGATGATGTTTGCGCCCGTATTGAAGGCGTTTGATCGATTTGATTGCTGGACCAATCACTGATTTCTAACGTATACCTTAACGGTGATATCAGGATTATAGCGGGCTGACACTTTGATTTCAGAGCAACAGCCCCAAAATAAAAGGCAATTGGAATAAAAACTTACGTTTAAGACAGCAAAAGGGCCGTTCAATGAGTAACCCATTACTGGAAAGTCATACCCTGCCACCTTTCAGCCAGATTAAACCAGAGATGATCGAGTCTGCTCTGGATCAGCTTCTGGCCGAAAACCGCGCCAGCATTGAGCAGCTCCAGCAGCAGGATCAACCGACCTGGGATTCTCTGGTGCAGGCATTAAGCGAGCAGGAAGACCGTCTGTCTCAGATGTGGTCACCTGTGAGTCATATGAACTCTGTTGTGAACAGTGATGAGCTACGTGAAGCTTATAATGCGTGTCTGCCTAAGCTGTCTCAATACAGTACTGAAATCGGTCAGAACGAAGCCCTGTGCAACAGCTATAAGGCACTGAAAGATAGCCCTGCTTTTGCGGAGCTGAATACGGCGCAGCAGAAAGCGATCACCAATACGCTGCGTGATTTCCACCTGTCTGGTATTGATCTGCCAGCAGAGAAAAAAGCCCGTTACGGTGAGTTAAAACAGCGTCTGTCTGAGATCTGCAATAAGTTTGCGGAAAACGTGATGGATGCCACTCAGGGCTGGCACAAACATATTACCGATGAAGCTGAGCTGGCCGGTCTGCCGGATAGCGCAAAAGGTCTGTTGCAACAGTTAGCGGCTCAGAAAGAACTGGATGGTTGGGTGATCACCTTGGACTTCCCATCTTTCCACCCGGTCATGACCTACGCAGAGAAACGTGAGCTGCGTGAAGAGATCTATACCGCATTTGTTACTCGTGCTTCTGATCAGGGTCCTAATGCTGGTGAGTGGGACAATACTCCGGTAATGGATGAGATCCTGGAACTGCGTTATGAGCTGGCGCAACTGCTGGGCTTTAACAGCTACGCCGAGTTTTCCATTGAAACCAAGATGGCGACCAGTACCGATGAGGTGTTGGGTTTCTTAAATGATCTGGCGGATCGTTCTGTGGCTCAGGCCCGTAATGAGTTTGCTGAACTGCAAGCCTACGCCAAAGACGAGTTTGGTGCTGAAGATCTGAAAGCCTGGGATGTGGGTTACTACAGCGAAAAACTGCGCCAGCAGCGCTACGCCATCTCTCAGGAAGAACTGCGCCCTTACTTTCCGGCTCCTAAAGTAATCGCGGGTATGTTTGAGGTGGTCAATCGTCTGTACGGCATCACTTTTGAAGAGGTGACCGATCAGATCGATCGCTGGCATGACGATGCCAAATACTTCCTGGTGAAACGTGACGGTGAGCAGATCGCCGGTTTTTATCTGGATCTGTACGCCCGTGAAAACAAACGTGGTGGTGCCTGGATGGACGACTGCCGTGTGCGTCGTCGTAAGGCCGATGGCGAACTACAGCTACCAGTAGCCTATCTGGTATGTAACTTCTCTGCGCCTGTGGGTGATCAACCGGCACTACTGACTCACGATGAAGTGACCACGCTGTTCCACGAGTTTGGCCATGGTTTGCACCATATGATGACCAAGGTAGAAGTCGCGGATGTGTCTGGTATCAACGGCGTGGCCTGGGATGCAGTGGAGCTGCCAAGCCAGTTTATGGAGAATTTCTGCTACGAGAAGGAAGGTCTGGATCTGATTGCTTCCCATGTGGATTCCGGTGAAGGCCTGCCACAGGAGATGCTGGAAAAACTGCAAGCGGCGAAAAACTTCCAATCCGCCATGATGATGGTGCGTCAGCTGGAGTTTGCGTTGTTTGATTTCCGTCTGCACCACGAATACACCCCGGATTGGGATTCCAGTGTGCAGAGTATCCTGAACGAAGTACGTGCTCAGGTAGCAGTGCTGCCTCCAGTTGAGTTTAACCGCTTCCAGCATAGCTTCAGCCATATTTTTGCCGGTGGTTATGCGGCAGGTTACTACAGCTATAAGTGGGCCGAAGTGCTGTCTGCGGATGCGTTCTCCCGTTTTGAGGAAGAAGGTATCTTTAATGCTGACACGGGTCGTGCCTTCCTGGAAAATATTCTGGAGATGGGCGGTTCTAAAGAACCGGCAGAGCTGTTTAAAGCCTTCCGCGGCCGTGAACCTCAGGTGGACGCACTGCTGCGCCATAGTGGTATTAAAGGCTAATGAAAGGAAAGGTTAATGAAAAGCTGATTCGTTAGCATCCTTTGGTAACACCTGCTGGCCGTACGACCTATCCCTAACTGACAGTATCCGGTTTTTACCGGATACTGTCGTTTTAACGCTTGTCTAATGCCTATCTAAAGTGTGAGCAGAAACACACTGACAGCAACGTATCAATAGACAAGCAACAGAAGACAAATAAACAGGCCCAAGCCTGACCGAGATAACCATGACTGTGATTAAGCGCTTTATCGCCGGAGCGGTATGCCCCCGCTGTGGTGAGATGGACAAACTGAAAGCCTGGACGGAAGACGATACTCAACACCGCGAATGCGTGGCCTGTGGCTTTACCGATGAGATGTCTCTGGTGGTTGAACCAGAAATGGATGAACTGGCGACACGGGTGAATCAGACTCAACCTGATCCAAGAGATGAGATTCAGGTGGTTAAGCTGATGGATCCTAAAGCTTAATCCTTGAGAGTGGATTTATTAGCGCTGCTAGACACTTGATGACTAATGGCGCTTGTAAATCTCTTTTCGATGACCAGCCTTTAAGACAAGAATAGTCATGACATTATCTTGTAGTTCGCAGATCACACGAAAATCTCCAATGCGGTAACGCCATAGCTCGGATAGATTTCCCTTTAGCGCTTTTCCTATTTTCCTTGGGTTATCGCCCTCTGCGGCTCGTGACTTTAGATAAGAGATAATACGCTTAGCATCCTCTTTGCCCATTTTTTTGAGCTGCTTTTTTGCGGTATCGGATATTTCAATCGTCCAGGCCAAGCTCATGTTCAACATCCTTGAGTGAATGAGTCTTTTCTTCACCTCTACGAATCCGTTGTAGAGTTTCTTCAGCCAGATAAATTTCTTCTAATTCATCAAAGTGGTCTTCGATGAGCCTTCTTAAATAGAATGATTTAGAGCGCCCGGTGACCTCGGCTAAATGAGTCAGTCTATTCTCAATATCGTTATTCAGGCGGATGCTAGTTGGCATGTTGTGGACCTTTGCGGTGCTTTTGTATTCACTGTATTCAGTGTATTACAGCGAGCGATACTAACCAAGTTCGAAAGTAATTGGCATGTGATCACTGCTATCTATCCAGTGGTCATATTGTCCTACAGCCAAGGAGCTAACTTTCTCTTCAAGACGACGTGATAGAAACACGTAATCAATGTGATAGGGTTTCTCTGTTTTTCTTTGCAGAAATAAGGTTGGTCGGGTTTCCTGGCTCTGTTGTTCTTGGAACCAGTCATGGTACAGGCTGTTAATTCCAAGCGAGGCTAATTGGTTTACGACATCCGAGTGATTCCACCAGCGATCCCATTCATCCCACCTTGAATTACTATTGAAATCACCAGCAATTATCACTGGCTCCCGTGCCATTTTTGGCCAGTGTTCCTGCAAGAACTTCCAGAACTGACCAATATAACGAAAGTTGGGTGAGTTGGCCTGCCGTGTCCAAACGGCGACTAGATTAAAGCTGTCGTTGATGCGGACGGGAAGGAAAAGTTCCAGAGTACCTGATGGCCAGGAAAGATATTGGATTTCAATATCTTCTCGGGCGAAAATTGCGATCCCTTTATTTTTGGTTGGCCCTTTCCAAATATAGTTTGCAGCCCACTGTTGGTAGGCTGCGTGTTTTGTTCGTTCAGGATCTTCACATTCTTGAATGATATAAATATCAGCGTTTAGCTCGTTAAGTTTATCGAGCTTCTTCCTTAGTGCGCCATTACAGTTCCATGTAACTATCTTCATATATCATCCGTTTATAGGCTTACCAACCGGCTTGCTTAACGCGATTCAGCAGAATCAATTTATAGTGCTCCGGGTCTTTAAAGCCATGATCATGTTCTTCCTCTTCGGCCAGATGTTTGGCTATCAGACGGGAGATCCAGTAGCGCAGGGCGCAGGCTCGCAGATAGCTCGGTAGGGCATGACGTTCATCATCGCTCAGCGGGCGTACAGACTCATAAGCTTCCAGTAACGCTTGCTGCAGTTCCATATCCGGTTCGTGACCGTCCTGGCAGCTCCAGTCATTTAGTACTACAGACAGGTCATACAGCAGGTGACCGTTACAGCCGTTGTAGAAATCAATCACACCGCTCAGTTTATCGCCTTGATAGAAGGTGTTATCGCGAAACAGATCACCGTGCAGAATGCCTTCCGGTAGATTCGGACATTCTTCCAATAGATCGGCAAAGTGACTGATTTCCCGCTGCATCAGTTGCTGATCCATCTCATCCAGCAGAGGTAACAGGTCTGGAGCGACACGTTTCATCCAATCAATTGTGCGCAGATTGGGTTTGTGCAGATCAAAGTTCTGGGCCGTAACATGCATCTGTGCCAGCCAGCTGCCAATGGCTTTAACTTGTTCGACATTAGGGTGTTCCGGGTGTGTGCCAACCAGACAAGGAAACAGCAAGGCTGGCTTGTCAGACAGGGTGTGCAGAAACTCACCGTTATTGTCCGCCATCGGTGCCGCGACCGTGGTTAAGCCTTTGTCTCGCAGTTGTGTCAGCAGAGAAACAAAGTACTCCAGATCACTGTGATCACCCTGTTCAAATAGCGTCAGAATATAGTGTTCACTATCAGCACCATTTTGCCCTGCATAGCTGATGCGATAGGTGGTGTTTTCGGTGCCACCCATCAAACCCTGCAGCTGGTAGTCTGTTCCCAGAGCGTAGCCTTGCAAAAAAGAATTTAATTCAGTTTCAGAAACCTTGGTATAAACGGCCATAAATCACCTGAGGAACGGACAAAAAATATAACGATTAATGAACTGGCAGAATATATGACTTACAGCTTCCGAGGAAGTAGTTGCTTCGACAAATCTGCCTGCACAGGAAGGGTTATTTAATCTGTTATGTCGAGAGACAAGAGTACTTCTGTTGCTGGTTAAACCATATTCTCGATATCCAGTGAGTAGTCGCTGCTATCCGCACTCTATTACCAGCGCAGCAATACCCATTGGGGAATCAGGAACGATTTACGCTGAATCTCCTGGCGTACATAGTTGCCATCACCGTTCACATCTACCAGATAGTATTCAGGGCCGACCTTGGGTTTTACTTTGATGGCGTACAGAATGCCATTCACCCGGTATTCGTACAGCGTACGGTCACCGCCATCACGAATGGTGATTTCAGGCTCCGGCTGTTGGCCTTCTGCATGAACTTGTACTGTCGGCAGCGCCAATAACAGGCTGAAAAAAACTGCGCGTAACATGGTTTAAATCCTTGTCAGACCTTTGGTCTGAATGCCGTGTGTTTT
This sequence comes from uncultured Oleiphilus sp., assembly GCA_964342385.1. Lineage (GTDB taxonomy): Bacteria > Pseudomonadota > Gammaproteobacteria > Pseudomonadales > Halomonadaceae > Oceanospirillum. The sequence continues at coordinate 32,701 of CAYFGP010000041.1, forward strand.
ATCATGAAGCGAAAAGAAGATAACAGCAGACAGATCAAGCGTTAACGGCTGTTATTTCCTCTCTATTATAACCGAACTGAGTTGATATCCTGTTATGAATGACACTGCCCAAGCCCCTTTGGTTCTGGTTGATGGGTCCTCCTATCTGTACCGGGCTTTTCACGCCCTGCCACCTTTGACCACGTCGAAAGGCCAGCCTAGCGGCGCCATTAAAGGCGTAGTGAATATGCTGAAAAGCCTGCTGAAGGAGTATCCTCAGTCTCCGGTTGTGGTGGTGTTTGATGCTAAGGGTAAAACCTTCCGTGATGATATGTACGCTGAGTACAAGGCTAATCGTCCGCCGATGCCCGATGAGCTGCGCTCTCAGATTGCCCCACTGCACCAGACCATTCAAGCGATGGGTATGCCCCTGTTGTGTATCGAAGGTGTGGAAGCGGATGATGTCATCGGCACCTTGGCCCATCAAGGTGAAGCAGAAGGGCTGGAAGTGGTGATCTCTACGGGCGATAAGGATATGGCTCAGCTGGTGACCGAGAAGATCACGCTGGTCAATACCATGACGGATACCGTGATGGATATTCCGGGTGTAAAGGATAAGTTTGGTATTGGCCCTGAGCTGATTATCGATTATCTGGCGCTAATGGGCGATAAGGTGGATAACATTCCGGGCGTACCGGGCGTTGGTGAAAAGACGGCACTGGCGTTGCTGCAGGGTATTGGCGGCCTGGATGCGATTTACGCGGATCTGGATCAGATTGCACCGTTGGGTTTCCGCGGTTCTAAAACCCTGGGCAAGAAGATGGCGGATAATCAGGAGATGGCTTATCTGTCTTACCAGCTGGCGACCATCAAACTGGATGTAGCGCTAGATATCACCATCGGTGAACTGGTGATGGGGCAGGAAGACGTTGAGCAACTAAAAGAGCTGTTTGCCGAGCTGGAATTTAAAACTTGGCTTAATGATCTGAATCGTAAAGGTACGGTGATGCCTGCAGCAAAGGCTAAAGCTGATGCAGCAGGTGATAGTGTTGAAACTGGTGCTGCAGAAGTCGTTGAACCTGAAGAGCCAGAAACTCCGGTAGAGTACGATACCGTACTGACTGAAGAAGCCTTTAACACTTGGCTGGAACAGTTAAAAGGGGCAAAAGAGTTTGCCTTTGATACCGAGACCACCAGCCTGGATTATATGCAGGCGGAGATTGTCGGTGTCTCCTTTGCCATCGAAGCGGGCAAGGCTGCCTATGTACCGGTTGCTCATGACTATATGGGCGCACCGGAACAGCTGGATCGAGACTGGGTGTTGACCCAGCTGAAGCCTCTGCTGGAAGATCCTGCCAAGGGCAAGATCGGTCAGCATCTGAAATACGATATCAATGTGTTGGGCAACTACGGTATTGAACTGCAGGGTGTGGCCAGCGATACCATGCTGGCGTCCTATGTGCTGAATTCTACGGCCACCCGTCATGATATGGATAGTCTGTCCAGTAAGTACCTGGGCCATACCACCATCAGCTTTGAAGAGATCGCGGGCAAAGGCGCTAAGCAGCTGACCTTTAACCAGATCGAGATGGAACAAGCCGCACCTTATGCCGCAGAAGATGCGGATATTACGCTGAAGCTGAATCAAAATCTGATCCCTCAGGTGTCTGAGCATGATTCTCTGAAAAAACTGCTTGATGAGATCGAACTGCCGTTGGTACCCGTGTTGTCTCGTATTGAGCGCAATGGTGCCAAGGTGGATGTGAACAAGCTGGGTACGCAGAGCCAGCAGATGGCTGAGCGTCTGGTGGAGCTGGAACGCGATGCCTTTGAACTGGCGGGTAAAGAGTTTAACCTCAGCTCGACCAAGCAGCTGGGTGAGATTCTGTATGATCAGATGCAGCTGCCGGTACTGAAGAAAACCCCTAAGGGCAAACCGTCGACCGCTGAGGCTGTGCTGCAGGAGCTGGCGCTGGATTACCCACTGCCAAAACTGATTATGGAGCACCGCAGCTTAAGTAAGCTGAAGTCCACCTATACCGATAAACTGCCGCAGATGATCAACCCGAAAACTGGGCGTATTCATACCTCTTACCATCAGGCGGTAACGGCGACGGGTCGTTTGTCATCCAGTGATCCTAACCTGCAGAATATCCCAATTCGTACCGAAGAGGGCCGTCGTATCCGTCAGGCCTTTGTCGCAGAAGAGGGTTACAGCATTGTCGCGGCGGATTACTCCCAGATTGAACTGCGTATTATGGCGCATCTGTCCGGTGATAAAGGTTTGCTGGAAGCTTTCCAGAATGATCAGGACGTACACAGAGCCACAGCCGCTGAGGTCTTTGGTTGTGCGCCAGAAGATGTCACCGCTGATCAGCGTCGCAGTGCCAAGGCGATTAACTTTGGTTTGATCTACGGTATGTCCGCCTTTGGTCTGGCCAAGCAGTTGCATATCGAGCGTAAGCAGGCACAGATTTATATCGAACGCTACTTTGAGCGTTACCCAGGCGTGTCCCGTTACATGGATACCATTCGTGATAGCGCAAAAGAGCAGGGCTATGTCGAAACCTTGTTTGGTCGTCGTCTGTATCTGCCTGAGATCAACGCCCGTAATGGTGCCATGCGTAAAGCCGCTGAGCGTACCGCCATTAATGCCCCGATGCAGGGGACAGCAGCGGATATTATCAAGCGTGCCATGATTGCTGTAGATCAGTGGTTACAGGCTGGTGACGATGAAGCATGTGAAAATGTACGTATGATTATGCAGGTACACGATGAACTGGTATTTGAAGTGCCGACCGAGCAGGTTGAAGCCTTTAAAGCGGCACTGAAGCCTTATATGGAAAATGCGGCTGAGTTGGATGTACCGTTACTGGTGGAAGCGGATTCTGGTGATAGTTGGGATCAAGCGCACTAAAGCTTAGAGCACCCAACCTTAGCTCCTTAAAATCCTAGAGCCTTAAAAGCCTAGCACCTCAAAAACCTAGCACCTTAAAACTTGGTGATTCAGTGTCTTTTTATATTGGATTAAAAAGTCCTGAAAATCGCCTACAGCCCGTAATTCCAGTGGGATTACGGGCTTTTTTGTCTTCGAAATAATCCATTCTTTATATAGGGGTATTTCAATTCCTACGTCAGAATGTGTTACAACACTAGAAGAGCGTTGTAGAAAGTTTGATCAGATGCTCTCAAGTGATAGAAAAATAACCATAATAAAAGACAACGCGCCGGCTAAATAAAAAGAATAACGATCAGTTTTTGAGCAGGGGCACTAAGGCACAGATATGTTAAACCGACTGTCATTACGTAAAAAGCTGTTGGTGATTCCCTCGTTAGGATTTTTGTTAACGGGGCTGGTCATTATTTTGATGTTAAGTCTGCTTAATCGCCAGCATCAGGTCACTGAGCATGTGATGAAGCAAGATTTCAGCAGTATCTACCGTTACACCTCTCTTCTTTCCGATCTCTCCCGTAACCATGTCTCAATTCATGAACTCCTCTCACGCTATAAAGGCCAATTAAATCATCAGGATTTAAAGGAATTAGGCCAGGCCAGAATTGCAGTGATTGAGCAGATTCGTAGCAGCCTGAGCGATCATTTTGATCAACATCTCATCTACTCCGAACACTCCATTCAACAGGAACTGGAGGGCTTACAGTCCAGCTTGGATCGCTATATCTCTGCGTTGTGGCAGGCGATTATGCAAACTGAAAGTGATATGGATGAGATGAAGCGTTTGCAGCAGGCGAATCAGGAGTTTGCCCTTAGCCATAAGCGCTTTGTCGGTTTGTTGGAACAGATGGGGCGGGCGGTACAGGATGAGAACGACCAGCAGTTGAAGATTCTGGAAAATCTTATTCTGATGGCCACCCTGTTTGTTCTGGTCGTAATGATTTTGCTGATTGCTTATAGCTTCCGTCAGTCCAGTGATTTGTCCACACAGCTATCTAATATGATTGATGTTATGAACCAGTTGGCCAGAGGGGAGCTGAAGCTGCGACGTAAACGGGAGGAATACGGCAGCCGTGAATTGGAGCAGATGTCAGAGGCGATTGATAGCTTTCATGCCAGCTTACGTTCTCTGGAGCGGACACAAAGTAAGATCGAAGAGAACAATGAGCAGCTGAATCAAGAGATGCGTCAAAAAGAAGCCGCAGAGGCAGAACTGACTCATGCTCTGGATGCGTTGCAGGTGACCCATGATGAGTTAGAGCAAAGAGTCGCCGAGCGGACAGAGGAGCTGGCACAAAGAAACAGTGATCTGCTACAAGAGGTTGAACAGAGAGAACATGCCCAGCAACAGCTACAGCTGTTTAAGATGGCGGTACACAATACCAGTGAGGCGGTGATTATTACCGATGCTCAGGCCACTATCCTGGAGGTGAATCCTGCATACTGCCAAATTACCGGTTATCAACGTGAAGATGTGTTAGGGAAAAAGCCCAATATCACCCGCTCTGATCGCCATGACCCCAGCTTTTATCAAGCCATGTGGCAAAGCCTATCGTCGAAAGGACAGTGGAGTGGTGAGATCTGGGATCGACGTAAAAACGGTGAGGTTTTCCCTAAATGGTTAACCATTAACGCGGTATACGGTACTCAGGATGAGCACACCTACTATATTGGTGTCTTTATGGATATCAGTGATATGAAGCAGGCAGAGCAGCAGTTGGAACAGCTGGCCTACTTTGATGCCCTGACTCAAATCCCCAACCGAATCCTATTTAATGACCGTCTGGAACAGGAAGTGAAAACCTGTGCCAGCGAGAACGGTCACTTTGGTGTGCTGTATATCGATCTGGATCGTTTTAAGTATGTGAACGACACCCTAGGTCATGCGGTAGGTGATCGTTTATTGATCGAAGTGGCACAACGGATTAAGTCGTGCCTGCGCAGCCCGGATACGGTGGCTCGTATGAGTGGTGATGAATTCACTGCGATTATCCGCAGTGTGCATGAAGCCCATGATCTGGAAGTGGTGGCTGGTAAAATTATTCACGCCATTGAACAGCCCGTAGTGATTGATGACCGTGAGGTGTATGTCGGTTGTAGTATTGGCATTAGCTTATACCCTGAGCACGGTTCCAGCAGTGAAACTTTGAAAAAACATGCGGATATGGCGATGTATCGGGCGAAGGAGTTGGGCCGAGGCCGTTATCAGCTGTTTGATTATCAGATGAGTGCGGTCAATGTGGATCGTATGGCGCTGACCGGCCAGCTGAAGCAAGCCATTGCTCAGCAGGAATTTATCCTGCATTTCCAACCCATTGTGGATATTCCAACCCGTACTATCGCCGCCGTAGAAGCCCTGATCCGTTGGCAGCCCGAGCCGGATCGTATGATTTTCCCCGGTGATTTTATTGAACATGCTGAAGAAACCGGCTTAATTCATGAGATCGGTGATTGGGTACTGGAATCGGCTTGTCAGCAAGGTGCCGAGTGGAATCGTCAGCTGGAGCATCCGGTTGCTATTGCCGTTAACTTGTCGGCGGTGCAGTTTGAAAATCCTGATCTGGCCCAGCATATTGAACGGGTACTGCAACAAAGTGGCTTACAACCCGAGCTGCTGCATGTAGAAATTACCGAGACTACGGTGATGAAACATCCTGAGCTGACCGAGCGGCTATTGCATGAGATCTCTGACTTAGGGGTTGGCATCTCCATTGATGATTTTGGTGCCGGATATTCCTCGCTCAGCTATCTGATGCGCTTTACCGCCAATAAACTCAAGATTGATCGTGCTTTTACCCAGCAGCTGACCGAACGCCGTAGCGATCAGATTATCCCCACGGCGATTATCAATCTGGGCCATAGTTTGAATCTGCAGACCGTTGCTGAAGGAGTCGAAACAGAATTCCAGTTAAAAATGTTAGAAGACAAGGGTTGCCACTATGCCCAGGGCTATCTGTTCAGCAAACCTGTAGCCGTACCCGATGCGTTTGAGATGCTGCAACAGCATACACTGCTGGAGCAGGAATCCATCTGTTAAACGGGAAACTATGAAACCTTGCGTCAGATAAGGTCGGGACTTTAAGCACAAGACAATAAGCACAGGAAAAATAGAGAAAACGATAACCTGGTGGAATTTTTTACCTGTAATGATGGTCATAACAATAGTGATCGGTGTACCCTGCCGGAAATTATCCTAGGGTAACGGACTTGATAAAATTAAGACCTTCTCATCAGGTAAGACGTGGTAACTGAACAGGTAATGCTATGCTTAAGAAAATGATGTTTCTGCTTTTTGTCGCTTCATTCAGTGTACAGGCGCAAGCAGCTGATGCCGCCAGTGTTAAAGAGAAAGCGGAAGCGTTACTGAGTGAGTCCTCTGAAGTGGTTTCTGATACGGCCAGCGAAGTGGGCAGTACGGTATCCGAAGCGGCTGGTAAGTTAAGTGAAAAAGCGACTGAAGCAGCAGGTCAGTTCGGTGAAAAGGCTTCCGAGACGATGGGTGGTGTTGGAGAAGGTCTAAAACAGTTTGGCAGTAAGCTGTGGTCTGCCGGTGAAGATGCAGCCGCAGTGGCCAAAGATGAACTGCAAAATGCGAAAGAGTATCTGGAAAAAAAAGCTGAAGAGCGTCAACAACAAGGTGAAGAACAACAGCAGCAGGAAGAAAAAACCAGCAGTGCTGTGGCAATTTAATCTTGCCCACAATGTTTGACCCTGTTTGTAGGGCATAAGTGAATTACCACTTATGCCCTTTTTTAGCGCTTTAGAAAAGGTTAGTAGTGACTAACAAGGGCCTCTGGCTCTAATTTCTACAGTGCTTATTTCGCCAGCTTTTTTCTGACCTTTTTGCTCAGACCCTTACTCTTCAAGATAGGTATAACCGGCCAGGCCTTCTTCCAGCTCCTGAATAAAGGCCGCTTGTTCCTCGGTGCTTAAGTGGCTGGCAGCCAGTTGCTGCTGATAGCTTTGCAGTAACTTATCAGGATCAAAGTTAACGTATTCCAACACCTTGGCCACGGTATCGCCTTTGATAATCTGATTGATCTGCACCTGCCCCTGTTCATCCAGGGTGATATCGACAGAGTCGGTATCACCAAACAGGTTATGCAGATCACCCAGAATCTCCTGATACGCGCCCACCAGAAATACACCCAGTAGGCGTTGCTCTCCTTCCGGCCAAGCCGGTAACGGCAGAGTCGTTTCCAGTCCCTGGCCATCGACATAGAGATCAATCCGGCCATCGGAATCGCAGGTGATATCCTGAATCACACCACGACGTAGCGGTGGTTGATGCAGTTGAGACAGTGGCAAAATAGGGAAGATCTGTTCTATGCCCCAGACATCGGGAATTGACTGGAACAGAGAGAAGTTGGCAAACAACTTATCCGCCAGCTTTTCATTCAGTTCATCCAGAATCTCCCGGTGAGCGCGGTTACGGGTGTTCAGCTGATTACGTAGCTGGGCGCAGGTAGAGGTGTACAGACGCTCTGCCAGAGAACGCTGACTTAGGTTGAGAATGCCCAGAGTATACATATCCTGAGCTTCCGACATGGACTGCACCACATCGTGATAGCTTTCTACCAGAGAGCGTTCATCGGCCCCCTGCTTCACCAATTGATGCACACGCCACAGCTCCTGAATCACAGAGGCTTCATCGGCATCAATCTGCTCAGGTGCGGTAGTATCCGGCGATTCGATATCGATAATATCGGTAATCAACACCGCATGGTGGGCGGTAATGGCACGACCGGATTCGGTAATCAGATGTGGGTGGGGCAGCTCGTGGTTATGACACACCTCGCTGATCGCCTGCACCACGTTTTTAGCATACTCCTCCATGCTGTAGTTGATGGAACAGATGCTGCGTGAGCGGGTGCCCTCGTAATCGACACCCAGGCCGCCACCGACATCGACAAAACGAACATTAGCACCCAGCTGACACAATTCGTGATAGAAACGGCCACACTCTTTCAGTCCGCGCTGAATATCACGGATATTGGCGATCTGAGAGCCCAGATGGAAATGCAGCAGTTGCAGGCTATCCAGCGCATTGGCCTGTTCCAGCTGTTCTACCAGCCATAGGATCTGAGTCGCTGACAGACCAAACTTGGATTTCTCACCACCGGTATTCTGCCAGTTGCCTTTACCGATTGAGGCCAGACGGGCACGGACACCCAGGCGAGGTTTGACGCCGATTTTCTGGCTCTCTTCCAATACCAGCGCCAGCTCATTCATCTTCTCGATAACGATAAAGACACGGTGGCCTAGCTTCTCGCCCATCAGAGCCAGACGCACATATTCACGGTCCTTATAGCCATTGCAGACAATCACGGAGTCCCGCTGGCCGACCTGAGCCAATACGGCCAGCAGTTCAGGCTTACTACCGGCTTCCAGACCGACTCGGTTTTTGGAACGGGCCGAGGTGTTCAGAATCTCTTCCACCACGCGGCGCTGCTGGTTCACCTTAATGGGATAAACCGCAGTATAGCCACCCTGATAGTCCT
>CAYFGP010000042.1:0-41103 GCA_964342385.1 uncultured Oleiphilus sp.
AGCTCCTGATCAGCTATCAATGGAGCTGGTTTATGCTTAACCGGACAGTAGTGTTTTAGTTACTCAAACTTTCGACAAAACTATTGAGTTGCCCCAGTGCAATAAAACCATCACCTTCGATGTTATTGCATGACTTATTAGCTGAGTAAAACGTCTGCTCAAGCCCTGAGCCATCGGTAACAACCACATCATAGCTTTGCTCATCTTCAGAACAGCCTAAATCAGAGGTTGTCGTTTTAATACTTTTTAGCTGCTCAAGAGCATCGGCCGTGAGAGTATCCCGGGAAAAGTCATAAACCGAATATCGATCCGCGTCATCAACAGTATGGCCATTAAAGCGTGTCAGCACGATTTGCTCACTTTGCTCCGTCCACACCGGACTCCCAGTATCACTTTCAGCGGTATTATTTGAACTATTACACCCGAGCAAAGCAGCGCCACAGGCAACTATAGCTAAGCTGGATTTCACTGGTCTCTTCATCTTATCTATCCCTATATTGCAGTTCCATTTTTCAAAAGATCTTTAGATAAGGATTATTACAGAGAAAATGGCTCGGTATGTTTTGGTTTGTTTATGGAATGTAGCTTAAGCACTGACACACAAGCTCTTCTAGAATAGAGTAACTCATCTTCCATCATCTCCTGGCCGAAGATTATCGAAACACTTTTGTATCAGTCTGTACGAAATAACCAGAATCGTTCAAAAAGTGAACAAACTAGGGTTTTCCCCAGTAGTCATGCGACATCTATTGGCTGTAACGTAGCAATAATAGGAAAGTGTTTATAGTCGTTAGGGAAGTTAAACAGGATGAAGTCATTTACAATTGATCTGCAGTCATACCAAATACATAGAGATTTCTGCAAACGATCCAAGCATCCCGTCTCCTTAGGTAACTTTCAAACCCCGAAAGAAGCGATCCAGTACGCCCAAATCAGGTACTCCACCCATAATATTTGTCCCTGCTACTTTTGTTCGAAGGACTATTTTAACGATCCTGAAGGACAGTAATCTCCGGTTAAACAGCATATGTAGAAAGCACAACTGATGCAGACAGTCTGGCTTAGAAGTTAATACTCTTCCCAAGATCGGATCACTGCATTAATAACCCAGAAGCTCTCCACTATTTTCCTTAAAGCATCTTTATCTGCATAACAATCAGATAAACAGCGATTAGCACCAAAGCCCCACCCATCAAGCGATTAAACAAACGTAGATTTTCTGGTTTAGCCAATAGCGCACTAATCTTATCCCCTGCTAATGCCCAGCAAGCGATTGATGCATAGCAGATCAGAAAATACAGGGTGACAAAAACCAACAGAGATTCTGTTTCCACTAGATTAAAGGCGGTGACACCCGATAAACAGGCAATCCAGGCTTTAGGGTTTAACCACTGCAGCAGGAAACCGTGAAAAAAGGATGAAGAGGTTTGTTCTCCCGCTTGTATAGCATCGCTGGATATGGCTATTTTATAACCGATATAGGCGATAAAGGCTGCACCACAGTAGCTTAATAGCTCCAGAAATAACGGTACATCGGCAGCCACTTGGCCCATGCCTAAACCTATGGTCAGCAGCAATAAGCTAAAACCAATCGTCGCGCCAGAGACAAAAGGCATCGCCCGTCGAAAGCCTCTATTTAGACCTGTCGTTAAGGCAATCATATTCACCGGCCCCGGTGATATAGACATGGATAATGAGTAAAAACACATCGCCAGTAATGCAGACATAAACACCTCACTCTTTTATCAAACTTTTATCAGACACATCTTGTTTTCTTCAGGCCTATCCAAATCAGCATTCTGGTAATCAGTGTAAGGTGTCGCTTTTTATTTGATTAGATAGCAGAATTAAAATTTACTGTTCGATTCATTCGCACAATCAGTTACGTACAATAGCGCTATCACAAAGCAAGTAGGCAATCTCTATGATTGATGATTTAAAGGCCATTGCCATTTTTGCCGAAACCGTGCGTCAGGGGTCTTTCCGGGGCGCAGCCAATGTACTGGAGTTGTCGCCTTCTGTGGTCAGCTATCACGTCAGTCAGTTAGAACAGCGGTTAGGCAATGCGCTGCTCTATCGCTCAACACGTAAACTGTCTTTAACTCATGAAGGAGAGATTCTGTACCAACATGCCTTGGTAATGTTAAACGCTGCACAAACCGGTCTGGAGCAGGTCACACCAGAGGGTGCTGAACCCAGTGGTAAGCTCTCGATCTCACTGCCCTCTGTCTTATCTCAATCGTATATCAGTGAAAAAATCGCGACCTTTGCTCTACGTTATCCCAAGGTTGAGCTGAATATCATGAGTACCGATACCCGCCAACACCTAATTGAGGAAGGGATTGATCTGGCGATTCGTATTGGTGAGATGGGCGATAGTAGTTTGAAGGCGAAGCGTCTGGGAGCTATTAAACGTAAACTAGTCTGCTCCCGTGATTTCTGGCAACAACAATTTGAGAGTCAGAATAAGTTAGATGATATAAGCCCAAGCCAGTTGGAAGACCTCCAATGGATTAAACTGGCGATGTTACCCAATAGCCGAACCTTGATTGCTCCTGATGGAGAAAAACGCAACCTGCGCTTTAATAGTCAAACCACGGTGAATGATGTGACTTTGATGACTCAGTTATGCAAACACGGTTTGGGTATCGCCACACCACCAGACTATTTGATTGAACAGGAATTAACCAGCGGTAGTATGATTGAGCTATTACCGGGTTGGCAGGTTGAATCGATTCCTTTCTATGGTGTTTGGCCAGCCAATGCATCAATCAATAGTAATGCCCGCCATCTGTTGAGCTATTTAGCGAATAACAAATAATACTGACTGTGCTCACCGATAAAGCCGCCCCGCTGAACTCACTCTCTCCCCTGTTATCTAAATCAGAGAAACACTTTTGTGTAAGTGTGTACAATAAACCGACAAATCAACTGGCCAATTTAAATCAGCCATAATGTGATAAAGCACGGTAAAATCGGCACAACAATCATATAAGGAGCAAGGCTATGGCACCGCAAAACAAAGGGGACGAAAAAGCTTATCGTTTGGAGCAGGACAATAAGTTCAGTTCTCAATACTCGGAAAACAACTTCTGGGATAAGGTAAAAAAATACGCTAAAAGCGCTGGTGAAGAGGTACTGGAAACAGCACTCAAACTCTATTATGCCGCGACAGATCCCGACACACCGACTTGGGCCCGCACAACCATGTTTGCAGCATTGGGCTATTTTATCGCGCCACTGGATGCCATTCCCGATGCGATTCCTGCCGCAGGTTTCTCCGATGATTTAGGTGTACTCGTTGCTGCCGCTGCAACTGTGGCCGCGAACCTGAAAGAAGAACACAGCGAAAAAGCCAGAGAAACCTTAAAGAAATGGCTAGGTTAAGCTGCACAGTTTTTGCTGAACCGATAGATTAGAAGTCACTGAGCGGCCAAATAAAACATCACTGTTCCGACAACTAGAACCACACTGAGTCAACAACTAACACCTAAGTGAACAATATAGCGATAGAGATAAAACCCTATGACCACGCTAAATCTCCAACCTGGAAATATTGTCGTGACCACCTTTGGACTGTATCAGCACTGGTCTCTGGTCACCGATAAACGCTGTGATCAGGGACACTATATGCTGATCTCAGCGACTAAGCGTAATGGCACGGTAAAAGAGGAACCCTGGCATGTGGTCACTCAGGGTAAACCCAGCTATATCACGCCACTGAAAAGTAATCAGCCGTTGGATGAAGTGTTAACTAAAGCGCGTCAGGAGATCGATCAATGGCAATACTCCGTCAGCAAACGTAACTGCGAACACTTTGTAAAATGGGTAACGGGGATGAAACTCAGCTCCCGACAGGTTAAAGCCGGTATTGAAGGAGCTGTATTAGGCGGCATTGCAGGTGGTATGGTGGGAGAAAAGCCCCATTGGGCCAGAGTATTAGGTGGAGCAGTGGCAGTAGCGGGCCTGGCAATGGTATCCAGTCGGGCTAAAAAAGCCTCTGATGAAAACAGTGCGGATTAGGTAAGCGATGATACGGATTGAACAGCTGAACTTTACCCGTCGGGATGGTGATCAGAAGCATAGTGTTTTAAAAGACCTGAATCTGACTCTGGAACCCGGTGAACAGCTGGCTCTACTCGGTGATAGCGGTTCAGGCAAAACCACCTTGCTGCATCTGTTAGCTGGCTTGCTTAAACCGGATTCCGGCTCGTTACGTATCAATCAGCAGGAGCTAAACGGTTTATCCCAAAAACAACTGGCCCTATATCGACGCAATATCGGACTGATCTTTCAACAGCACCAGCTACTCGCACCTTTAACAGTAGAAGATAATATCCTGTTTCAATACCGATTAAATGAAGGCAAGAAGAATAGCAAACAGACAGTTAAACAAGAGAAACAGGCTCTACAGATATTGGCTGAGCGCTTAGGTATTGCTCATAAGCTACAGGCGCTACCCCATCAACTTTCCGGCGGCGAACAACAAAGAGTGGGTATCGCCCGAGCTCTGATTCATCAACCTCAGCTCATTCTGGCAGATGAACCGACAGGCAATCTGGATCAGGAGCGCAGTATCGAAGTGGTTAAGCTGATGACAGAGCTATGTAAAGAGCGCCATATCAACCTGATTATGGTGACCCATAGCCAACAGCTGGCACACTATTTTGAGCGGGTGTTATACCTCAAAGCGGGCTGTCTGGAAGAGATGCCAAGACCATCAGAATCGTCTCTTTAATGCCCGTATGGATAAGCTCTCTATCCAATGAACTCAAACCGACAAATGCAAGCCGACAAATGCAAACAGATAGATACGATCCGATTAATGTAAGCCAATGAATGAACTGCGCCTGATTCTCAGTTGCCACCTGAGTTTTTACTATCGCCATCCCCTGTTACTGCTCCTGCTGGTGATTGGCCTGAGTGCAGGTAGTGCGCTAATCACCGCGATTCAGGGCTTAAATGCCGAAGCCTCTTCTCGCTATAGCCAATCCACTGCTTTGATTGAACGCCAGGTTAGCCATTTGATTAAACCTTTGCCTGGCCAACAACGGCTTGATGGACAACTCTGGTTACAGCTACGACGAGCCGGTTTTGATTCGGCACAACCGGTATTGGAAGGTCGTATTAGGATACGGCTGTCAGACCATCAGAACTTGAGCACAGTTAAGAGCCTATCCCAAAAACAGGCTCTGGCACCAGCTCAAACACAAAAACCATCTGAGGATAACAGCCAGACCAAGACCTTGTTATTAAGAGGCATCAATAGCCTGCAATGGCTTGGACAGAAGCAAACGGACCTTCCCATAAATCAGCTAGTGGGAGACAGTAACTCAGCACCTCAACTGCATCATATCTATCTGGATCAACAACTGGCCCAACGTTTACAGATCACTGAACAGGAGAATCTGGCCAAGCGCTTACAGCCTGAAGATGGAATGACCAAGCTAGGCAATGGATCAAATCCAACCGCGATTTCCTCTCAGACTTTTTCTCAAGCTTCTTCTCAAGAGCCCTCCCTGATTCCAGCTGAAATCCCTGTTCATCTGTTATCTGATTTAGGGCCTTGGGCGTTAATGGATATCTCCTTGGCTGATCAGTTATTACAAGCTCAAGGACAACTGAGCTATATCGAGTTATCCCTTTCTGACAATCAAAATCTGGCAGAGCAGCTTGCCAACATCAATGCCATTATCCAAGGTCAGGCACGCTTGATTTCGGTTGATCAACAGAGCTTCGACACCCTGTCAGAAGCCTTCTTTTTTAACCTGAGTGCACTGGCATTGCTGGGTTATGTCGTCGCTGCATTTTTAAGCTATAACGCTATACGGCTGGCACTCTCAAATCGCAAAACCCTATTGCAGCAATTGTGGCAATTGGGCTGTCAGCAAGCTCGAATCCAACAGGCATTATTGATAGAACTCCTGCTACTCAGTCTGATCAGTTCGTTAATCGGTAGCAGCCTGGGTTATCTGATCGCCAATCTACTGGTGTTAGATATCAATACCACCCTGATCAACCTGTATGATCTGGATCGGGCCTTACAGGTACAGTGGCAACCAACAAATTTGCTGATCGGTTTTGTGCTCAACCTGGCTGCACTGTCTCTATTTTTAGTCGGTCAACTGCCTGAATTCAACCAAGCAGTGACAAAGCTGAAAATACCTGTGTTACTGCTTACCGCAATTAGTGGACTCTATCTCTATCACTTTGCGGATTCACCACTGGAGGCGCTGTTACTGTGCGGTGTTGTGCTAGTGCTTTTTATTCTGCTGACGCCATTGGTGCTAAGCAGACTGATTAATCTGCCATTGCGATTAAATCATCCGCTACTGCAATGGTTAAAAGCGGACTGCCAGGATCAGCTACAAGTACTATCCGTTGCCATTCAAGCCATTTTAATTGCCTTGGGTGCGGCGATTGGTATGCAGGTGATGGTGGGGAGTTTTAGTCAGGCATTGGAACAACACCTTGAACAACGCTTAAGTGCAGATTTTTATATCAGCCCTCCAGCAAGTCTACTGGCAGATGATACTAAGAGAACGACTCTACGCCAGAAATTGGAACAGCTACCAGAAATCACTCAAGTCGGTGTTTATCAATACACACAAGGCTTGCTATCTACTGAGGCCAGCCAAACAGCTTCGACATTAGAGGCCGAAGTGGTCAGCTATGGCCCTATAGCTCATCACTTTCAGCAACTAACACTGGTAGAGAGCCTAACTGTTCCTAGCTCAATCAACATTCAAAGCGAACAGGCGATTCGATCTCAGGCAATCCAAACTTGGCATATAGATCAAGGCGGTTGTTTGGCAAATGAACCTGCAAAGTTAAAGTATCACTTAACGCTGGGTCAGCACATCACCATTCAACAGCAACAGATTCAAACACCCTATACGCAGAAACAACTCTCCCCTCTGGAGCAAACTCTGGAACAGGAACAGGAACAACCCCAACTAAAACAGACACAGTTTAGCTGCCAAATCCGAGGCTTTTATTACGACTACGGAGATCAACATATCACCATCGCTATTGCAGAACAGCCTCTGCAGGACAGTGGTCTACAGTTACAGCATCGCGGTTTTTCAGTCAGTGCTGTTAAGCCTTCAGGGTTGTTTCAACAGCTGAAAGATAAGCTTAACCTGCCTTCTGAACAGATCGTAGAAAATGCCCGCTTTAAGCAACTGGCGAAAAAACTGTTTGCGGATACCTTCTCGGTCACCCAAGCCTTAAACGGTTTTATTATTGCCATTGCCTTGGTCGGCATCTGGGTCAGCTTTTTAACCCTAAGCGCCAACCAGCTGCAGCAACTGGCGTTATTAAGTGCTTTAGGGATTACTCAAAGCGCTTTATTGCTGGGTAAGCTACTGCAAACTGGGTTATTGATTTCGTTTACCCTATTGATTGCACTACCACTGGGCATTGCTCTGGGCTGGGTATTACTGAAGTTTATTATGCCGATCGCTTTTGGCTGGAGTATGTCGATGGAACTGCCCATTCAATCAATCTCTATGCTACTGATTCTGGTATTGTTGGCGGCCCTCTCGGTAGCAGCCATACCCTTGATTAAACTCACTCGCCGGGCTCCGGCAGACAGTCTGGCAAGCTTATGATGCGTTTTATCACTTCATTGATTATTACTGTCTCCCAGATTTCTGTCCCCGGTGTACTCTTGTTATCCAGTGTTTTACTGGCCTTTCCAGGCTATGCCTATGTCAATGACAGCCGCGAGGTCTCCCTGGCTCAACAGGTAATGCCCGGAATCACACTGGAATTTCCTAAAGACCACGGCCCACATCTGGAGCAAAGTATTGAATGGTGGTATCTCACCGCAAACCTCACCAGCAACAGCGGAAAACGCTTTGGTCTACAATGGACACTGTTTCGTACCCACGCTAAACAGGCACACATCCAGTCGCCGTGGTGGGATGATCAACTCTACTTTGCTCACTTTGCTCTGGAGGATGATAACGGCCATATCGCCTTTGAACGTTTTGCTCGCGCGGGACAAGCTCAGGTAACGGCTTTTCCCTTTCAGGCTCAAATTGATCACTGGTCATTAAAAAGCCTACAGCAGGACTTTTTACCTCTGCAGCTACAGGTTTCTGAATCGGATTACCAAGTTAATCTCATGCTGGATAACAGCCCTAGAGTCCTACACGGTAAACAAGGTTTTAGCCAGAAAACTACAGACGGCCACGCCTCGTACTACTACAGCTATCCATTGCTTGAAGCCCAAGGTTCGCTGACTTTTAAAGGAGAGGAATATCAGGTATCCGGCAGCGCATGGTATGACAGGGAATGGTCGTCGGGTTTACTGGATGATAGATACAATGGCTGGGAATGGTTCAGTATCCAAAGATCAACTCCCGCTTCTGGCGCTCTTATGGTTTTTTGTCTCAGAGGCAGTGATAACAGTTATCGCTACTGCAGCGGCAGCGATATCAGTGCTTCAGGCGAGGTTCAACATTTGGATCATAAGATAATTAGCCTGACAGCTAATCAATTTACCACGCTGGATAACAAACAATATCCCACGCAATGGCAACTCAATATCAAAGCAACAGCCAATACACCGGAGCAACAGCTGACCATTCAAAGTGTGAACAGCGATAGCCGCAATAAACTCACCATCCTCTACTGGGAAGGGCGTATCCAGGTTTCAGGCCAATACCTTGACGATAATACAACAGAGTTTAACGGTGTCGGCTACGTGGAACTGACAGGATATTAAAAAGCCCCTGCAACAATGGTATTTGAGTCTCAAGTCTGCCCTGACATATAATTAATATATTAACTATTATCACGCCCCTTACTAGGTAGGAGCCACTTGTGACCATTAAGCTGTCTGTTGTTGATCAATCCCCCGTACACGGTAGCCATGCCGCCATTGAAGCTCCCCGCTTGTCTGTTGAACTAGCTAAGGCTTGCGATGAGCTGGGCTATTATCGTTACTGGGTAGCGGAACACCATGACAGTATTCACTTTGCCAATCCTTGCCCAGAAATTCTGGTCAGTCATATCGCCAGCGTAACCAAGAATATCCGTGTCGGCAGTGGCGGCGTGATGCTAAACCACTACAGCCCTTACAAAGTGGCCGAGTGTTTTAAGATGATGGCCACTCTATTCCCTGATCGTATCGATCTGGGTATTGGTCGTGCGCCTGGCGGTACCGGTTTAACCTCACAAGCCCTGTCCTACTTTACCCGTCCTCACCACGGTGAGCTCTACCCTAATCAAGCGCAGGATCTGAAAAACTTTATCGAAGGTACGATGCCTGAGGATAATCCTTACCACAGTCTGAAAGTACTGCCAGACGAAACATCAAAGCCAGAGCTTTGGATGCTGGGCTCCAGCGGTGGTAGTGCCGGATTTGCTGGTTATCTGGGTTATCACATTGCGCTGGCACGCTTTATCGATCCCGATAACTGCAAACCGGAGATTTTCAAGGAGCACCTGAAAGAGTGGCAAGCCTCTGAGCATCCTGGCGAACCTCAGCGTATGCTGGCCATCGCCTGTATCTGTGCCGAAACAGAAGAGGAAGCCCGCCTGATTGCCGGTACTCCGGTATATCGCAAACTAGCCGCTCAGATGGGCCTACGTGAAGACTTCCTGACACCAGAGCAAGTACAAGACCGCTATAAAGATCTATCTCCGTCTCATCAGGCGCATTTTGATCATATTCTCAATGGCTTTACCGTGGGTAGCCCTGAGCAATGCCGTGATGAGATTGAGCAACTGGCGAAGGATTATCAATGTAATGAGATCGGTACAGTAACCGTAACCCATAGCTTCGAAGATCGCTTGAACAGCTATCGTTTATTGGCTCAGTCTTTTTCATAGCGCCTGTTAAATAAGCACTGCTAAATAAATACGGTTTAAGCAGCATTGTTCACGCGGGATAATGCTTATAGCGGTAATTTTAAGGTATGCTGGCAGCTCAGTTAACGGAATGACAGAGCTGCCCTATGATTACCCTATTTGCCTTTGGCGCACGTTTTGGCGTACAGGACCTCAGCCCCTATGTACTGAAAGTGGATGCTTACATGCGTATGGCTGGCGTCCCTTTTCAGGTCAAAAGTGGCTTTCGTAATCTGAAAACTGCTCCCAAAGGCAAATTGCCCTATATTCAGGATGGTGAGCAGCTGATTGCTGATTCAACACTGATTATCCAGCACCTTAAACAACACCATAACGCCAATCTGGATGCGGGATTAAACGAGACCGAACAGGCTACCGCAGATCTGATTATCCGGGCACTGGATGATAGCTTCTACTGGAGTCTGGTTTATGCCCGTTGGTTACGGGAAGACAGCTGGCAGATCGTAAAACCCGCCTTCTTCAGAAAGATGCCTTTTCCGCTGCGTTATATCGCCCCTTATGTGGCCCGAAAGCGTATCCGCCAGGCCTGCCATAAACAAGGTATTAGCCGCCACTCCGATGCTGAAATTTTAGCTATGGCCCGTCAGGTGCTACAGGATCTTTCCGTATTATTAGGCGATAAGGATTATTTCTTTGGCGATAAACCCAGCACTCTGGATGCCACTGTGTTTGGCTTTCTAGCACAGATTATTATCTCTGAACTGAAAACAGCGGTAACCCGGATTGCCCAGGAGTTTCCTAATCTGGTCAGTTTCTGCCAGCGGGTACAAGAGCAATACTATTCGGAATAATTAGAAGCAGATGCCAAACCTCAGCCGATCAGAAAAATTTTAGCTTTTGTGTAAACATTCAGTCCTATAGGAAAAGGACTCTAAGCTGAGTTAAGCCATTAAAATCATCAAGGGATATGATGAAACAATTTCTACTCAATATACTGCTATGCACCCTTATTGCAGCCGCAATCTCACTGGGTTTAAGGGCGGGGTTTGACTATTTTGGCTCGATAAAACCCGTAGATTACATCGCCTTCACCGGATTGGTTTTATTGGGGTTATCGATATTAATTGGTTATAGCAATGGCCTGTACCACGAAGACCATCAATCTTCGATGACCTTCCGTGCTTTGATCACCCGTGACGATCATGAAGATAATCCAGAGGATCATAGCAGTCGTGTCAGCAGTGCCGTTATTCTGTTTATTACCGGTGTGCTGTTTTTACTGGCCAGTTTGATGGGATACTTTTTGGGTTGGTGGTAAACCCTTAGTAGTAAAAAAACTTATAAAATAACAGACTATTGCATTTTCAACGTCAGATTGGAGATCAAAAAACCATTTATTTTCTAATGCTATAGCTGTTATTGAAACTATCCATTTCTCTCTTTTATTACTGCTTTCTATGATGGATTCAACTTCAATCCATCCTTCAACAGGAAGCAGCTCATGAAAAAACGACTCTCAAAATTACGTGCTGGTGTTTTACCTGCTATCGCTTTAGCCACAACCTTAAGTGCACCAACCAGCCACGCAAATAATCTGAATGATGCCGCCATTATCGCCATCTACAATCAGGTCAACACCATGGATATCGAAACGGCACTTCTGGGCCAGGTAAAAGGTTATTCTGCCGATGTACGCCAACTGGCCACCATGGTATCCCGTGATCATAGCGGTGTGCGTAAGATGGCCCATGAATTGGCGGAAGAGATTGGTGTGATTCCAACTCTACCCGCTGCACGGGCAGATGCTGCCAAACAGCATTATGAGGTGATTGCCCGTTTAAGAGATCAATCCCAAACAGGTTTTGATAAGGCCTATCTGAAACATGAGATTGAGTTTCACCGGGCGGCCATATCTGCGGTAAAAACGATTCTGCTACCTTCTGCTCAACACCCGGCATTAAAAAATCATTTCAATCAGGTATTGCCTCACTTTGAGCACCATCTGAATGAAACGATTCGCGTGGCTAAAAAGCTGAACGTGCAGTGAATCCATGCAATAAAACGAGCCATTATCTGATGGTATTCAAACGATAATGCCAAGCACGAAGCCTGATAATGCTCATTTATTACAGGGTTCAGCTATTGCAGGACTCAGTCACGATTTCCGTTGCCGCTGGGTCTGGCAATTGCTTGATATAATGGATAAATGCCACCAAGTGCTCAGGCATAGCACCATCCTCACGCCACACCCAGTCAAAGTTGAAATACACGGGCTGCTCTTTTGAGAGAAACAACGGCAATGCGGTTTTATTCTCCGTAGAAATTTTAGCTTTGGGCAAGATGCCTGCTCCTATACCCAGAGATGCCCAATCCTCAATTACCCCATAACTTAATGCCTGCCCAGGGTAAGTTGGTAACCGCAATCCTTGATTGGCAAACAGCTGTTCCAGTGCTGCATTTAAACCGCAACCACCACCGGTCATAATCACAGGCGTTTCAGGTAAGTCTGCCAGTTCGAACGCAAGATGATCGCCCCCTGAAGCTTGATTTTCTGCGGGTAGATAGTAGAGCCGATCCTGATAAAACGTCAGACAGCTTTCTTTACTTGTGTCTTTTTCAGTACCTCTAACCTCTGCAGGATGGCTTTGCTCTGGGCTGTAGTCGCGAGCATTATGAGCACTACCAGGTACTATCTGGATATCAATCTGTCCCTTATCCAGGCGTTCGCTCAACTCATCAATAAAACACTCTTTAAAGAACAGCTGCACCTCTGGAAATTGAGCACGATAAACATCTAGCGCATGGGTCAAGCGTCCCATATCCACCAGCGGAGAAAATCCGATACGTAGTAGCTTATGGCTGGGATTATGGAAACTCTCAGCCGCCGCTAATAACTCATTCCGGTTTTGCAGCATCTCGCGAATTCGGGGCAGCATAAACTCGCCAAAAGCCGTGAGCTCCACCATACGCGTCGTGCGTTTAAACAAGCGCCCACCCAGCTCATCCTCTAACTGAGAGATACCGTTCGATAGCGTCGGTTGAGTGACAAAACTCAGCTCCGCTGCCCGACTGAACGATTGAGTGTCTGCCACATGGGCAACGAATTGCAGCTGCTTCAGATTCATAGGGATTTATTTCAAATTTTTATAACTGTTATTAATAAATAAAATTTATAACAAACTGTTAATAACCCTAATCTATTTATCAGTATTTTTCTATTGCGATCTCAACGGTTAAAACAGGCACTGCAAAGAGCGTCATAAGAGAACGTAGTAAGAGAAATCGAGCTTAATAGTTGGTGAAAGGAATTGGGTTATGAGTAGTGAAAACATCGAACTTGTCAGCTATACCTCACTCTTAATGCTGGCGATTACTCTGGTCATTATGGGATTGATGAGGGAGTTGGCTCCGGCACAGAAAAGCCAGTGGTTTCTGGGCATTGCATTGGGAACAGGTGTCGCAGCATTTGCCCTGAAGATTCTCTTTGTGGTGACCTTTTCAGCCATATCAATTCCCTTTCTTGATCTAGTAAGAGAACCCAAAAGCCGATCGTATTCAGCTTCAGCAGAGCTTGATAGCGAGATTTTTCGCCCAAATCCAATTCAGCTGAATAGCGGCCAATGGCAAGCTTTGCCTCTGGTGGCCCCCAGTCCAATAGATAACCCGACAACACCTGAAAAGATCGCACTGGGCCAAATATTGTTTTTCGATAAAAGATTATCTCTGGACAGCACCCTGGCCTGCGCTTCCTGCCATAAGATCAATGCCGATAAAGCCGGAGCAGATGGTTCATCTGTTTCAACCGGGATCTATGGCCAACAGGGCGATAGAAACGCACCCACCGTGTTAAATGCCGCCTTCCAACGTTTACTGTTTTGGGATGGTCGTGCCAAATCTTTGGAGCAGCAGGCCTTAGGTCCTTTCATTAACCCTGTCGAAATGGGTATGCCAGATCTGGCCAGCTTAGAAGCCAGAGTTAAAAGTCTGCCAGAGTATTCTGGTTTGTTTGAAAGAGCCTTTCCTGACATACCTCAGATCAATAGTGACAATATCGCCAAAGCCATCGCCGCCTTTGAACGCACCTTGATTACCCCTAACTCACCCTATGACCGTTTTGTGCAAGGTGATCAACATGCCCTAACGCAAAAACAGATCCGCGGTATGGCTCTATTTCAGTCTCTGGGCTGTCGTAACTGTCACTCAGGCCCCAATTTTAGTGATGCCAGTGTATTTGGCGGGACTTCAGGCTATCGTATATTTCCTGCGAATCCCAAAGCTCAATTTGAGCAGAAGTATCAATTTGGCGCAGATATAGGCCTCGCTATCCCTGAAGCTATGAGAACAGAAGACACAATAGCAGGTAGAGTTGACCAAAGAGGGCTGATTGATCAGGATTCAGCTGGAACACCTGGTATCTGGCGTATTCCATCACTGCGCAATGTCGCCCGCACTGCCCCTTATTTTCATAATGGCTCTGTGGATACTTTAGAAGAAGCCGTGCGTATTATGGCCTCGATGCAACTGGATAAACGCCTGAGTGAAAAAGAGCTGGATGATAAAACGGTGTTTTGGACGGGTGCCAATGGCGGTTTTAATGAGATCACCAACAGGGCGTTAAGTGATAATGAAGTATCTGAGATTGTGGCTTTTTTGCAGGCGTTAAATGGACCTCTGCCGAAGTTGTAATCATCAGAGTTAAGAGGTTTTAACAGTAAACCACTTTAATCATGCTGGAGTCAGGGAATCGATAGCCAAGAGACTCCAGTGATTTTTCTCTCCCTTGTTCTTACATCGCCTGCTGCCATTGATGCTTTTTACCGGTCACACGTTCGTAAAGCATCTCTGGCGCAAGATCAAAACCACACTGCCAAGCCAAAGTTGGCCAGGAATCCAGATAGAAGTTCTGAAATACTGCGAGGTCTTTCAATGGCTGTGCAGCTTCAAACATATCCAACACATCAGATAAATCAACAACGCCTTCTTCACCGGTATTAAAGATCAGATGAACCTGATAGTCCTTTACATAATCCGCTTGCTTGATAAAAACCATAACAACCTCCGAATCGTAAGTTAGCCGTGTATTACACCAAGGGTTCAAGCTTATGGAACTTCTTAGACTGCCACATTTCTAATAGCTCACCTCGATGCAATTCAGCCCACTCAGCAACCAAGCCTCTGACTTTTGCAGGTAGATAGCCCGCTTCAATATTCAAAGTCTTGATATTCATTGCAGCCCGATAATCATTATATCGTACATGAAAGTGAGGCGGATTATGCTCATTAAAGTACATGCTAATCACTATACCCAAGAAGCGGCAGATTTCTGGCATTTCATCATCCCTAATATTTATTGCTCGATAATCTCAGATTAGTCCGTTTCTCCTGTTATCGCTGGCCTTGAATAAAAAAACCGGCTGTAGATTGCTCCACAGCCGGTTTCTTAAATAAGTTCAGCAAGCTTTACTCGCTGACTTTTATTTAACACTATTTTTTGTACACCAGAGGCACACGACGAGTGATGCCGGTATACAGGGTATAAGCGATGGTATCGGCGCAAGCGGCGACCTTATTCACATCCACTTGTTCACCCCATAGCTCAACAGGATCACCAATTTTAGCATCCGGTTGATCGGTCAGATCGACGGTCATCATATCCATCGACACCTTACCAATCACACGGCTCATCTTGCCGTTAACGGCTACCGGCGTACCGTCAATGGCATGACGCGGGTAACCATCCGCATAACCCATTGCCACTACACCGACACGGGTCGGTTTGTCAGTAACAAAACGACGACCATAACCGATTGGCTCACCCACAGGCAGCTCACGAATGGCGATCAGCGCGGAAGACAGTGTCATTACAGTCTTCAAGCGGGCTCCGTTTTCCGTTGGCAGATCCATCGGATCAGCTCCATACAGCATAATACCTGGGCGTACCCAGCTACCGTGGGCTTCAGGCCACTGCAGAGTACCCGCAGAGTTAGCCATACAGACCGGTAGATCATAAGCTGCACTGACACGTTTGAAGTTTTCAATCTGAGTCGGCGTGTAATCACCTTCCACTTCATCGGCGCAGGCAAAGTGAGTCATCATCACCAGCTCGCCTACTTGCGGCAGATCTTTCAGACGTTCGATGGCATCAACAAAACCCTGCTCATCAAAACCCAGACGGTGCATACCGGAGTCAAACTTCACCCACACGGTGATCGGCTGCTGGAAAGACGCTTGCTCAATAGCTTCAACTTGCCAGGCGCTATGAACAGCTGTGATCAGCTGATAGCGATCCACCAGTTCCAGTTCATTGGCTTCAAAAAAACCTTCCAGCAGAGCCACGGGTTGTTCAATACCCGCTTCTTTCAGCTCAACTGCTTCTTCGATACACGCGACACCAAAGGCATCAGCGGTATCAGACAGATAACGAGCCACTTCAACCGCACCGTGACCATAGGCGTTAGCCTTGATGATCGCGACTGCTTTATTACCAGAGACTTCTCTGGCTAACAGGTAATTTTCTTTTAATGCCGCCAGATTAATCTCGGCTTTTGCAGCACGTGCCATAGCACTCTCCACATGTTCTGTGCCGACAAAATATCCCTCTATTTCAGCGAAATATACAAGTTGAACCCGTCGCAGCGATACAGGGCTATTTTGTCAGTTAATATTCAGTGCAACACTTTAAGAAAGCAGTGGAAATATCCCCTGATCCCTTAAAGCGTAGCGGGATTATAGACTTAAAGGGCCAGGATGCCTTCTACTTCTACATCAACACCTTTAGGCAGCTCTTTTACACCAATCGCTGCACGAGCAGGATAAGGTGCAGAGAAGTAACGCTCCATCACTTCGTTAACCGCTGCGAAGTTGCCCAGATCTGGCATATAGATGTTCAGTTTTACGATATCTTCCAGAGAACCACCGGCCGCTTCAGCTACAGCTTTCAGGTTCTCAAAAACCTGTACGGTTTGCGCTTCAAAAGACTCAGTCACTACTTCCATTGTCTCTGGGTTCAGTGGGATCTGACCGGACATAAAGACCAGATTACCAACCTGTACCGCTTGAGAGTAAGGACCAATTGCTGCTGGAGCGTTGTCAGAGTGAATGATTTTTTTCTCAGCCATTTTTATTTTCCTCGCGCAAAAAATCGACCAACACTGTTAGCCGTGAATCAAATAACTCAATGAATAAAGAAGAAAAGTGCAGATGCCGCTAAGACCTGTAAACAGCGACACCTGCCAATGCATAGCGAAACAAAAGTAATGCGACATTCTTTATGCTGGACACTTTTGTTTAGCGGCTTACTTGCGCAGAACAACAAGTACACTTTAAAAACGTTTGGTCTTTGGGTCTGTCCACCAAGTGGTTGATCCACTGGCCTGACACCCAAAACAATGACCTAGTAGCGAGCGATATCCAGACCTTCCGGATCAATCTCAGGCTTGTTGCCACTGACCAGATCGGCTAGGAAGCTGCCAGAGCCACAGGCCATGGTCCAACCCAAAGTGCCATGACCAGTATTCAGTGACAGGTTATCGAACTTGGTTTTACCGATAATTGGCGTGCCATCTGGCGTCATTGGACGCAGCCCCGTCCAGAACTCGGCGTATTCCACATCCCCGCCATCCGGGAAGACATCGGAAACCACCATGGCGATGGTGTCGCGACGTTGCTTGAGCAGATCCAGATTATAACCGGACAGCTCAGCGGTACCCGCCACACGGATACGGTCGTCAAAACGGGTGATCGCCACCTTATAGGTTTCATCCATAATGGTAGAAACCGGTGCCGCTTCAGGATCAGTAATCGGTACGGTCAGGGAGTAACCTTTAACCGGATAGATAGGGGCATTGATACCCACCTGCTGCAGCAGACCACGGGAGAAACTACCCATGGCTACGACATAGTGATCAGCTTTCATCATACCTTTGCTGGTCATCACGCCGTTCACCTTGCCTGCATCTTCATCCAGATACATCACCTTGGTATCAAACTTAAACTCGACGCCCATCTCTTTACAGATATCCGCCAGCTTATTGGTGAAGGCAAAACAATCACCGGTTTGGTCATCTGGTAGACGCAGACCACCAACAAACTTCTCTTTTACACGCTCCAGTGCAGGCTCGGCAGCGATACAGCCCGGCATATCCAGCAGCTCATGCTGCATATCAAACTGCTTCAGTACTTCGATATCTTTAGCAACGGCATCCACCTGCATCTGATTACGGAACATCTGCAGGGTGCCCTGTTTACGCTCTTCGTACTGGATACCCGTTTCTTCACGCAGCTTGTCGATGCACAAGCGGGAGTATTCGGAGACACGCACCATACGAGCTTTATTCACCGCATAACGGCTTTCGGTGCAGTTGGCCAGCATCTGGCTCATCCATGCCCATTGATGGGAATCGGCTTTTGGTGACAGCTTCAGTGGCGCGTGAGTTTGAGTCAGCCACTTCATGGCTTTAAACGGTACGCCTGGTGCAGCCCATGGGGAAGAATAACCAAAAGAGACCTGACCGGCGTTGGCATGACTGGTTTCCATTGCCGGAGCCGACTGGCGATCAATCACAGTTACTTCGTGACCTTGCTTCGCCAGGTAGTATGCGGAGGTTACGCCAATTACACCGCTTCCAAGGATCAAAATCTTCATAGCTAATCTGCCTCATATTTTTGTTTTGACAGTAAGATCATCTGGCTAGCTGCTATCCAGCCAACGAATGAAGCTATCATATCCGCATACAAACAAAAAATGACACTTTATTTTAGCCAATAAAAAGATTTATTTTCCTTTTATATTGATCATTGCAGTAAAAACACAATATTTAGAGCAGACAACTCAGAACATACCTCTTAATGGGTATTAAAAACCTTTATTTTCAACAAGTTATAGACACAAAGATAGTTTCAAAGCTTAAAAAACAGAATCAAAACAGAAAATTCATCTAACATAAAAAGAGTTAGCCAGATAAAAACTCACTAAAACAAGACATTCAGTAGAAAGCTCTAGTCTGATGAAAAATCAGTGCGAAGAGGGTAAAAACACAAGATATCGCGACAGTAGCTGCTTTCAAACAGAGATGCTTACAGACTAGAGATGTTACAAGGTTAGATATGTTCCAAAGTTAGCAGATGCGACAAAAGCAAAAAGAGATCAAAGTAGAGATGTGCTTTTAGCAAAGCACAGCAAGAGGCTGTTAAAGCAGAAGAAGAGAATTAACACAAGAGGAAAAAATAAAGTGAAAGGAATGAAGTGCCAGCTTCCCTGCCGAGCATACCCCACATAACGTCCATGTGGCTGTAATACTAGCGACAGGTACCGGCTAAAAATACTAAGCTAAACCCTAATCTTTCCAAGGGTTAACCCTAAGAAATAGCAATTTTCTAAACGAATAGTCTCAAGACCGATTTCTAACACACCACACGGCGGAATGGCGGTAGGGTATTGAGTAACTGAGTACCATAACGCTTGGTCAAAACCCGACGATCCAGCAAGGAGATTTTTCCAGTATCCGACTCCGTTCTTAACAGACGACCCACTGCCTGAACCAAGCGAATAGAGGCATCAGGCACCGTAATCTGTAAAAATGGATTACCGCCTCTTTGCTCAATCCACTCCGACAGCGTTTTCTCTACCGGATCATCGGGCACCGAGAAAGGAATCCGGGTGATAATGACGTGACGCAGGTAATCCCCCGGCAAATCAATACCTTCGGCAAAGCTGGCCAGACCAAAGATAATACTGCCCTGTTTTTTATCAATCCGTGTTCTGTGTCGTTCTAACAATACCTGCTTAGTGAGTTCATCCTGCACTAGGATCTCATTCACCATCTTGGCCGGAAGCTGCTCCAGCACATCCTTCATCTGACGCCGAGAGGAGAACAGCACCAGGGTACCCAGCTGATCATCTACTTCATTCTTTAGGTAGCTAACAATCTGCATGGTATGCAGCTCTACCTGAGTCGGATCACAGGCATAGGTCGGAATCTCCAGCACACCGTTGCTATTAAAATCAAACGGGCTGGGCACCACTAAGCAATCCGCATCCTCCGGCAGACCCGCACGGGTACGGATACGATCAAAAGTACCTAGCGCAGTTAATGTCGCTGATGACAGTACTGCACCAAAACAGGGTTGCCACAGTTTACCGGCCAAAGTCCCTGCAGCACTGATCGGGCTACAGGACACTTCCAGATCAATATCTACCTGCTGATTTTGTAGCGTGATCCAGCGGGCGATAGGCATCACATCTTCCGCTTGCGGTTGAGCGTACATCCCCCACAACTCCCAAGCCGATACCGAACGGGCATGGAGCATGGTGGCCAGTGGCAGCCACTGTTCACCCTCAGCTTTGCCGATTGCACTATTAGCATCCGGGTCCATGGCATCTTTCAGCTGTTTGACCATCACCTCCAGCTTTTGGCACAGGGAGGCAAAACTGATCTTTAGATTCATGGCAATAGCGGTCAATACCTCGGGCACGACACCTTTTTCAAAGCGATACACCGGGCGTACATCTCTATCCATATTCTCCGGTGAGAACTGGGTAATCGCATGTAATTGGCGATAACACTCCGCCAGTTCGGTTTCCAGAGTATTCAAAATCTCTGGCAACTGATTCAGCTGACGTACGATCATCTCATCGCGACCTAGCTCAGCATTCAGATCGGTCAGAGATTTTTTCAGTAATCGTAACCACTGCAGTGAGGCATTGATACGGAAGCTACCGGCAAAGTGATCAATCGCTTTATCGGGTAGATGGTGGCCTTCATCGAAGATATAAATCGTATCTTTGGGATCAGGCAATACCACACCGCCACCCAGAGACAGATCCGCCAATACCAGATCATGATTGGCAACGATGATATCGGCATCATCCAGATCATTACGGGCCTTAAAAAAGGCACAAGCGCTGAAGTTAGTGCAGCGACGGTTGGTGCACTGTTGGTGATCTGTGGTTACCCGTCGCCAGGTAGGTTCTTCCAGACTGTCTTTCCAGCTATCTCTATCACCCAGCCATTTACCGGACAGATACTGCTGGGCCATATCCTGATACAGGGCGATGGCATCTTTTGAAGTATTAGTTTGCAACCACTCATCAAACAGCGACAGGGTGGTTTGCGCCTGATCACCGTCACTCACTTCCAGCGACTGCTCCAGACGAGATAAACACAGGTAACGTGAACGCCCCTTGGCCAAGGCGTACTTAAAATGGATCTCGGCGTTTTTCTGCAGATCCGGCAGGTCCTTCATCATCAGCTGCTCCTGTAGAGCAACCGTCGCAGTCGAGACCACAATACGTTTATCACGGGCACGGGCAATCGGCAGTGCCGCCACCAGATAAGCCAGGGTTTTACCAGTACCTGTACCTGCTTCTACCGCACAGACATGGGGGCCTCCAGTACGATTGCCATCGCTACAGGTTTTAATTCCGCCCAAAGTACGAGCGATCTGCGCTACCATCAAACGCTGACCATGACGAGCACGTAACTGACGATTTTTCAGAAACGTAGAATAAGCAGACTGGATATCAGATTTGATGGCATCGGTTAGCATGGCAGGCCCTTTTCAACTCAGCCGCCTATTGTACCTAATGCATAGAAACGTGGACAGGGACGAACCTCTGAATACTGAATAAAAAATCAGTTATTCGATAGTTTGCGCTCCCGATGCTGTAAAAAGGTCTGCTCAACCACATCACAGGTTTCCGGTTTATGGAAGTAATAACCCTGAATGGCATCACAGCCGGTACCTTGTAGATGATGCAACTGCTCTTCGGTTTCAACCCCTTCAGCAATCACTTTTAAGCCTAGGTTCTTCGCCAGCGCTATAATGGCACTGACGATAATGGCATCTTCCGTGTCCCCCGGCAGATCCTTGATAAAGGAGCGGTCAATCTTCAGACTGTGCAGCGGCAGACGTTTAAGGTAAGCCAGCGAGGAGTAGCCGGTACCAAAGTCATCCACGGCAATAAACACCCCATGCTGTTTCAGCTCCATCAAGTGTTTAATGGCCACATCCATATTTTTCATCAGGGAGCTTTCAGTCACCTCCAGCTCCAGATACTCCGCCGGTAAGCCTACTTCATCCAGGATATCGATAATGGTGTTGGATAGTTGGGAATCCTGCAGCTGCGGCGTTGCCAGGTTGACCGAAATACGACCGAAATGAATACCCTGATCCAACCAGCGTTTGCCCTGTTCACAGGCCGTTCTAAGCGACCATTGGCCAATTTTATAAATCAGACCACACTGCTCGGCCACGGGAATAAATTTCCCCGGTGAGATAAAGCCTTTTTCCGGCTGATGCCAACGGGATAAAACTTCCACGCCGGTAATCTCATCCCCTGAAGCACTGTATTGAGGTTGATAACACAGATACAGCTCATCATTTTGCAACGCCTTACGCAGATCCACCTCGATGGTCATACGCTCCAGAGAGGACTCGGTCAACGCCTTGTTATAGAAAACAAAGTTATCCCGTCCCTTCTCTTTGGCTTTGTACATAGCTGAATCTGCATTACGTAGCAGGTCCCCCATATCATCACCATCTTGAGGAAACAGGCTGATACCAACACTAGTTGAGATCATCAACTCGACTTCAGATAACTTAAACGGCTGACGACAAGCCTGAATCACCTTCTCCGCCACCTTAGAGGCATCTTCAGGTCGCTTTAGATCTTCCAGAATAAAGACAAACTCATCACCGCCATTGCGGGCAAAAGTATCTCCAGAACGTACAAATTGAGACAGGCGCTGGGTCACCGCTATCAACAGCTCATCACCTACAGAATGGCCATAGCTGTCATTGATATGCTTGAAGTTATCCAGATCCATAAACATCACCGCTAGAGAACTGCCCTGTCGTTTTTCCAATTGGATGGCATGGGATAAACGATCATGCAGTAGCTGGCGATTAGGTAAACCGGTCAAGACATCATTACTGGCCAGATCCTGTAGCAGATCTTTATTGGATTGAATACGCCAATCCACTTTTCTCAGCGCAATATAGAAATAGACCAATAGCAGTAACATCAGAGCAATCAAGCTAGAAGTGGCCCATAACACGGTGTTGAGTAGTGCTTTTTGCTGGGCGCTGATATCACTGAAAATAGTCAGCTGGCCGATCTCATTTTCCCGTACATCTCTGAGTACCAGCTGACCTACATGCCAAACACTGTCCCAACGCTCGCTATCAATAAACGTCTGCCCTCCAGATTGAGTCAGCTGTTTCACCACAGCCTGCCAACTATTAGACAGGATATTCATGGAGCGACCAGCCAGCACAACTTGATCAAACTGTTGCCAGGAGGATTGTGGATAACGCTCCAGCCAGGCCTCCTGATTAATCAGGGTCTTTTTGATAGTAATCACCCACTGAGCTGCATGAGATTCGATAGCCCAACGGGCCAGATCCTCAATCTCAGTGCCTAGTTCAATAAAACCCAGCACCTGATCATTGATTTTGATCGGGGCAACCACCCGCAGAGTAAAAGTCCCCAGTATGCCTAGCTCCATACCCCAGTAGGGCTTCCCTGTCAGATAAGCCTGCTGCGCGGTATAACTGTTTATCACATCGCCATAGCGTTCTGGTTTATGCAAACGCAACACATTAGTTAGATCAGCATCGTGAAAATAGAAATGGGTTACTTTCAGGTGTTCGTTGATATGTAGATATTGATGTTGGTAGCGCTGTAGCAAAAACTCACGATCCTGATTTTGCAGAGCCTGATGCATGGCCGGATCTTCCATCAGCACTTTTTCTAGTGCCAGTAGAGTGCGACTCTGTTCATCAATAGCCTGATTCAGTTCAATCAAGCTGTCTCTCAACACTTCGTCCCCTGCTTCTTGCAGCGCCGTTTTCTGCTGCTGATAGAGCAAAATCGTGACGACTGTAATAATCAGAATAAACACCAATAACAGAGGAAACAGCAACTGCCTCTGCACCGGTTTATCGTTATCCACCAGGGATGAAAAGCTTGTGCTCGGTTCCATCATCAAGGCTCTGTCCCATTATCCGATCGGTTCTGGAAGCTTTACAGATCGCTCTCTCAATAATCCGTGCTCAATGCCTGCGCTCAACAGACACTAGCTCCTTACACTATTGACCAGGACAGAGGATTTCGCAATGCGGGATAAAACAGGCTTTTTACAGACATAAAAAGCATTGTTTAAAGAAGAGGAAAAACAGACACAAAAAAACCGGTAGTACCTAAGCACTACCGGTTTAGCACCACCGGTTTTCTCAACCATCACCTGTTAAGAGAGATCAGTTATTCTCAATCAAGCTCATATCCGGCTGCTGGCTTTCGATCTTCTTACCGATAAACTCTTCGATATCCGGTAAAACAAAGGCATCTTCTTCACCGATAAAGCTGATCGATACGCCCTGTGAGCCCGCACGACCGGTACGGCCAATACGGTGTACATAATCCTCAGGGTCATCAGGTAGAGTGAAGTTCACCACATGACTAACATCATCAATATGGATACCACGACCGGCTACATCAGTCGCTACCAGCACCTGAATAGAACCATCACGGAATTTTTCCAGGGTTGAGATACGCTTACGCTGTTCAACCTCACCGGACAGCATAGCCACACTGACGTTTGCCTTCTTCAGCTGATCACACAGATCACGTACGCGGTCACGACGGTTAGCGAACACAATCACTCGATCCCAGCCCTCTTTGCGCATCAGGCTGATCAGCAGTTTTTCTTTGTCCGCATCGGCTACGATATAGGCATGCTGCTCAACGTTAGCGTTGGTCTCTTCTTCCGACTCGATCTCAATGCGCTCCGCTTCCCAGGTCCACATCTGGGCCAGGTTCTCCACATCCTGCGGATAAGTCGCACTAAACAGGAAGGTCTGACGCTCTTCTTTTTTCGGCGTGGCACGAATAATACGTTTTACATCCGGGATAAAGCCCATGCTCAGCATGCGGTCCGCTTCATCCAGTACCAGTACTTCCACTTCGCGTAGATCCAGATCACGCTTCTGATGGAAGTCCAGCAGACGACCCGGCGTCGCCACCATAATATCGATCTGACCTTTCAGCTGCTCACGCTGCTTTTGATAGTCGATACCACCGACAATGGTCACCACGTTAAAGCCACAATACTTATTCAACTGGTGAGCATCTTTAGCGATCTGCATCACCAGCTCACGGGTCGGTGCAATAATCAGGGCACGAGGTGCACCATCTTTCTGCATACCTGGCGCTTCTTCCTCTAGGAAGTAGCTCAGGATACTGATCAGAAACGCTGCAGTTTTACCGGTACCGGTTTGTGCTTTACCAATCAGATCTTTACCCAACAGGGTGTGTTCCAGAGACTGGCCCTGAATCGGCGTGCAGTAGTGGAAGCCCGCCTCACAGATTGAACGCATCATCGGCAGGGGCAGATCAAAATCATGGAAACGGTGCTGACCTTCCGCCTCAGGTACAACAAACTGTGACAGATCCCAGTTGCTGTTATCCGGGCGCTGCTTTTTAAAGGAAGGACGACGACGACGCTTATAATGCTTTTTACGGTTATTTTGTGGACGGCTATTCTGATTTTCAGCAGGGTTGGACACGAGTATATATGCTCCTAAGCCCCGAACGCATCGAGGCTTTATCATACCGAAATAAAAGCACCTCACACGGGGCTTTTATCCAGCAAACTTAATTACCGAGGCACGCCAAACGCGTTCGCGCGCACTCAAAAATTCATAAAAAACACGCCCTGAAACGATCAGCGGCGTGTTCTGAAATTCATCACTTGCACCCATTGTCTCAGTTTTTGCGCACAAGCTCAGTTTTTTCTATCACTTTTTTTCGTATCAGTTTTTTTCCCGTAGAGGAATATAGTTGCCCGGGTACAGGGTTGCCAGATTTTCTGACAAACCGTTTTCGGTCACCATCTGAGCGTGGTAACGCTTCAGTTCTCTAGGTTCCCGGACTCCACAGGAGTGAGCAATAATGCCAATCTCATTGATCAAATGGTTGTGATAATTACGCACCCGTACCTGTTTATCCTCTGGATGCAGACCTTCCTGCAGGTCAGGGTCATGGGTCGTAATACCCGATGGGCAGGTATTTTTATTACACTGCAGCGCTTGGATACAACCCAGTGCAAACATATAACCCCGAGCAGTAACACAGAAATCAGCACCGACAGCCAAGGCCCAGGCCACATTGGTTGGCACCATCAATTTGCCGGAAGCCACAACACGGATACGTTCACGCAGGCCAAAGGCTTTCAGCATATCCACCACCATGGGCAGACTCTGTTTCAGTGGCAGACCGACACTATCCATCAATGGCATAGGTGCTGCACCGGTACCGCCTTCAGCACCATCCAAGGTAATAAAATCAGGCGCAGCTGCTTCACCCCGGTGGTTAATCTCAGTCATCAGCTGATCCAACCATTCATGGCTACCCAGCACAAACTTAATGCCCACAGGCTTGCCGGTGACACGACGGATACGAGCGATCATATCCAGCAGATCCTGCGGACTATTGATATCCGGGTGACGGTTTGGACTGATAGAGTCCTGTCCCACCGGAATACCTCGAATCTGAGAGATCTCTTCGTTTACCTTTTCACCCGGCAGAATACCGCCTTTACCAGGCTTGGCGCCTTGGCTGAGCTTGATCTCAAACATACGGATCTGTTCAATCTGAGACAGATGCAGCAGTTTCTCATCGCTCAACTCACCGTTTTCATCACGGACACCATATTTCGCCGTACCGATCTGATAAACAATATCGCAGCCACCTTCCAGGTGATAAGGGGAGACACCACCCTCACCGGTATTCATCCAACAACCCGCTTCACGGGCACCGTTGGATAGTGCCAGTACTGCCGGTTTGGATAGTGCACCGTAGCTCATGCCAGAGATATTAAAGATGGATTTGGCTTCAAACGGAGTACGACAGAATGGTCCAATCAGCAGAGGTGGTGATTCCACCGCATCCTCTTTCAATGTTGGATAAGGGGTATTCAGGAAGATAATGGCACCGGGTTGATGAATATCCCGGCTGGAACCAAAAGCGATGGTATTGTCGATATCTTTTGCCGCTCGGTAAGCCCAGCTACGTTGTGCACGGTTAAAGGGTAGCTCCTCACGATCCATGGCAAAAAAGTACTGGCGAAAGAATTCGCCCATATGCTCAAAGAAGTAACGAAAGCGTCCCAGTACCGGGAAATTTCGCCGGATAGTATGAGTCGTCTGGTTTTTATCCACATAGTACATGACCGCGACAGTCACGAGCCCGGCCAGCAAGACCAAACCAAATAAAATCACTGCAACATCAAGGATTAAGATAGCAAACTGATCCATTATTATTCCCTCATCTAAGCTATTGCCATCATAGCGGATTCCCCAACCTAAACCGACTCTTAATAGGCAGATCCCATCAATCATTTGTACTAATCGATTAATAACCTATCGCAACCCGTTCTTCTGTCTGATCAATAAAAAATAAATTTCTTATAAAAACACTATTGATAAACCTTCTCATTAACACTTAGAATAAAAAGACCATTATATTAATACCCCCATTTCCAAATCAGATTTTTAGGGATAAACATGAAAAAACGTACTCTGACTCTTGCCATTGCTCTGGCTGCCGGTATCTCTGGTTGCGGTATGCAGCAAACTGTAGAAAAAGCAGGCACACCTGAGCAGCAGGTAGTTGCTAACTACGCAGATATCGCACATGCGACTTTTGAAGACGCTTACCTGACTGCGGTAGATATGCAGAAGTCTGTTGATATGTTTATCGCTAACCCAACCGCTCAAGGTCTGGAAATTCTGAAAGAAAAATGGAAAACAGCACGTGCACCTTATCAGCAGAGTGAAGTGTTCCGTTTTGGTAATGCTATCGTTGATGACTGGGAAGGTCAGCTGAATGCTTGGCCGCTGGATGAAGGTCTGATCGACTACGTTGATAATGCTAGCTACCAGTACGAACTGGGTAACCCAGGTGCAGAGCTGAACATCATCTCCAGCAATACACTGCAGCTGGGCTCTGAGACGGTTAACCTGTCTCAAATCACGCCAGAAAAACTGGCGGATCTGAACGAGCTGGGTGGTTCCGAAGCAAACGTAGCGACCGGTTACCACGCCATTGAATTCCTGCTGTGGGGTCAGGATCTAAACGGTACTAACACAGGTGCGGGTGAGCGTCCTTACACTGACTTCGTACAGGGTGCGGGTTGTACGGGCGGTAACTGTGATCGTCGTGCCGCTTACCTGAAAGCAGCGACTGAACTGCTGATCTCTGATCTGGAAGAGATGCGCGACCAGTGGGCACCAGGCAACAGCAGCAACTACCGTGCAGAGCTGCTGGCCGATGCGCCTGAGCAAGGTCTACGTAAGATGCTGTACGGCATGGGCAGTCTGTCTCTGGGCGAACTGGCCGGTGAGCGTATCAAGGTTGCGATGGAAGCCAACTCCACCGAAGATGAACACGATTGTTTCTCTGACAACACTCACTACTCGCACTACTACGACGCCAAAGGCGTACAAAACATCTACCTGGGTGAGTACAAGCGTGTAGACGGTAGCCTGGTTAACGGCACCAGCCTGAGTGATCTGATCCAGGCGACAAACCCATCTCTGGATGCGTCTCTGCGTAGCCAGCTGAACACAACAGACCGTACTCTGATGGAAATGGTAAACCTGGCTGAAGGTCCGCAGCAGATCAAATTTGATATGCTGATCGCACCTGGTAACGCACAAGGTACTGACCTGCTGAACCGCTCTATCGGTACGCTGGTTGAGCAGACCCGTTACATTGAACAGGTTGCAGCGACACTGAATATCGACGCGCTGAACCCAGACACTGCTGATCACGAATTCTAATTAAAACGATCAATCACTTGATAGATAACAATCTACCGAGTGATGCAGAAATTCTATTGATCATAAAAGCATGATCAAGCAAACGGCCTACGGGCCGTTTGTGCGTTTTGACCAAAGGGAAACTTGATGAAGATCAAACAACTACCGTTAGCCGCCATAATCGGTGGTGTATTCGCCTTATCCAGCCTGTCTTCTGTATCTATTGCTGACGCTCTAACATCAACAGAGTACAAACAAGACCCACGTATGGGTGGTAAAACCACGGTAAAACAAAGCGATCGTAACGCCTTCTCCCGTCCAGCCGCTAACCTGTCACCGCTACGTCAGCTGGATTTCAAAGTCGGCAACAGCTTCTTTAAAGCCCCTTGGGTGATGGCTCCCGCCAGTACCACTGCGCGTGACGGCCTGGGCCCACTGTTTAACACCAATGCCTGTCAGAACTGTCATATTAAAGATGGTCGCGGTGTCGTACCGGCTATCAAACCTGAACTGGATGCTGGCACTGAAGCCGCAATCAGTCTGTTTCTGCGCCTGAGCCGCCCGGCAAAAACCGAGCAGGAACAAGAACAGCAAGCCAAGTTTGGCCCTCTGAACGACCCTATTTACGGTGGTCAGCTGCAGAATTTTGCTTCAACTCGTATTACACCAGAAGGCGAGATGCGTCTGACCTACAGTACACAAACCATCACCTATCCTGATGGCGAGACAGCCGAACTGCGTGTGCCTCATTACCAAGCTATTAATCTGGCCTACGGCGATGCCAACAGCCAGCTGGAAACCTCGCCGCGTATCGCGCCACAAATGGTCGGTCTGGGTCTGTTAGAGTTGCTATCTGAAGAGCAGATTCTGGCCAATGTCGATCCGGAAGATAAAAACGGTGATGGTATCTCAGGTAAAGCCAACCAAGTGTGGGATGTGGAACAGCAAGCTACCGTACTGGGTCGCTTTGGCTGGAAAGCCGGTCAACCGAATCTGAAGCAGCAAAACTCCGGGGCTTTTGCCGGTGATATGGGTCTGACCACACCACTGCACCCAGATACCGATTGTACCAGTCACCAACCCTGTGAATTGAGTGCCTCCGGTGGTGAGCCTGAAGTAACAGAAAAAACACTGAATCACGTCACCTTCTATACCCAACACCTAGCAGTACCGGCACAGCGTAACTATAAAGATGCCGATGTAATCGCCGGTTACAAACTGTTTAACCAAGTGGGTTGCCAGCAGTGTCATGTTGAAAGCTGGACCACAGCTAAAGCCGCTGATCGCCCGGAGCTGTCTAACCAGAAGATTCGTCCTTTCACCGATATGCTACTGCACGATATGGGCGAAGACCTGGCCGATAATCGCCCTGAATTCCTGGCCGATGGCCGCGAATGGCGTACCGCACCACTGTGGGGTGCCAGCCTGAATAAGGTGGTAACCGGACAAGAGAACTATCTGCACGATGGCCGTGCCCGTACCTTGGAAGAAGCCATCCTATGGCATGGTGGTGAATCAGAAGCTGTGAAGCAAAGCTTTATGCAGCTAAAATCCGCCGAACGTCAACAACTGATCCGCTTCCTGGAGTCTATTTAATGTCATTGAAGTGCTTCCCACATAATAGATCTTATCAGGATCATACCTCTGCACAGGCTGTCTCTGCGACAGCCGCTGCTCTTGCAACCTCTGTTACAACTTTAGTGCTGAGCATTTTTTCTCCTGCCGCACTGGCAGCAGATCAGGTTTCATTTGACTACGATGCCTTTATTAACAGCAATGAGCGGTTGCAAAGTCAGCAGATGCAGCAGCTGGTCAAAGCCAATCAGGATTTCCAACATGGCGTAACCCTGGCTTGTGCTCAGGCAATTCAGTCCTCGTCAGAAAAGCAGCCATTAAAGCAGAAACCATTAAAAAACTGGGGGCATCTGGAAGAGCTGCAAAGCCTGTGGAAACAGAGCGCTCAGCAGTGGCAGAAAGTCCAGGTATTTCCATTAGGCCCCAATACCGATACCACGGTACGCCTGAACATTACCTTCTGGCCGGATAAGAAGAATCTGGTCGAGCGCAAGGTGAAAGGCCTGATCAAGCAGGGTGAGAGTGTTGATCTAAGCTTGGGCGGTATCGCCGTTCAGGGTTTAGCGGCCAGTGAATATCTGTTGTTTGATCCTCGCCATCTAAAACACGCCACCGTGAAACAAACCTGTCCTTCGCTGCAGGTGATCAGTGCTAAAAGTTTGGCTAATGGTCAGGCATTGCTGACTCGCTGGCAGGAAAGTGAGTTTCTGGAACACTGGCATGATGCGGGTTTAGGTAATGATACCTTTGCCAGCACCACACAAGCAGCGGGTTATCTACTGGCCGGTTTGGCACAAAGTGCTGAGATCATAGCAAAAGATAAGGTGTACAAGCCTTTCCGCCTGAATAAAGACCAAGCCAAGTCCAATGTTTACCTGTCAGAAAACTGGCGCAGTGGCTTAAACCTGGACAATATTCAGCGCAATATTGCCGATATCGAGCAGCTGTATCTGGGTGTTGATGGCACCAACGGTCCTCACCGCCTGCTGCTGAGAAAAGGCTTTACGGCAGAAGCAGAAGCGATTCAACATCAGCTGACCGCACTGAAAGCACAAGCGACACAACTGCAACAGATGCAGCAACAGGCTTTTGCTCAATCAGAAGGTCGTGAGCTGGCAAAGAACTTCTACCAGAACCTGAAGCAGTTGGAAAAAGCGCTGAAGAAACCACTGCCAAGCTTTAATCTGGCACAGAAGTTTAACTCGCGGGATGGTGACTAACCGTGCCAGAGTTATCACGTCGTCGTTTCTTACAAACGGGGCTGATTGGGACTGCAGGTTTGGGGCTTTATAGCGCCAACCTGCTAGCCGCTTCTGCATTAAGTTCGCCCTCAACAACCACTCAATCCGCTCTCTCTTCTCTGGAGCAAGCTAAAACGGCTGAAGCTATAGACCAGGCTGAAGCTATAGAGCAAACGGCTGAAGCTCCGGGCTTACAACTGAGCAGCAGTGTAAAAACCGATGCTGCGGGCCATCAGTTGCTGAAATTTTCTTCTAACCTTGAGCGAAAAGCCGAGCAAAGCACAGCTCTAATCCCCAGTGGCTGGCGCGGTCATCAGGTAGCCAATTCCCCTGATGGTCGCTATCTGGTCTCTGTTGCCCGCCGTCCCGGTACTCAGCTGTTAATTCAGGACCTGCATTCTTCTACAGAACAAACAGCACACTTCTTTATTGATGCCGACGAGGAACGCCACTTCTACGGTCATGGTATTTTCTCAGCAGACGGCCAGTATCTGTACTGTCCTGAAAACGATTATGAAAATGCTCAAGGCAAGATCGGCGTTTACGATGCTCATCAAGGCTTTAAAAAAGTGGCCGAGTGGGATAGCCAGGGCGTGGGTCCTCATCAGATCGCTTGGGTTCATCTATCTGCAAGTAGCGATCAAGCAGCACAAACGTTGATGGTTGTTGCCAATGGCGGTATTGAGACTCACCCGGACTATCCACGTATTAAGCTGAATCTGGACAGTATGCAGCCCAATATCAGCTATCTGGATCTGAAAGGTAATCTGGTACAGCAAGTCAAACCCACTCATCATCAGCTATCACTACGTCACCTAGATGTCGCACCCGATGGTCAGGTATGGGTCGGCGCTCAGTATCAAGGCGAGGTGCATGAAAGCCCAAATCTGATCTATAGCCACCATCTAGGTGAAGACCAGCTCTCTCCAGTTGTTGCTAACCAAGCCCTTTGGCCACAACTGAAAGCCTATATCGCCAGTGTCAGTTGTCATAGTCAAAGCGATACCGTGTGTATCACTGCCCCCAGAGATAATCTGGTGACCTTATGGCAACGATCAACGGGCCTGCTGCTTGGCCAAATCAAGCAAGCCGACTGTGCGGGTGTCTGTGCCCACCCAAGCCTGCCCTACTATTTTGTCAGTGGTGGCGATGGCACCCTGTCAGCCTATCATGCCGAAACCGGTGATCGACTCTGGCAGCAACACTTTAGCGGCATTCGCTGGGATAACCATCTCAGCTGGATCAGTTAATCTGAAGCGTTTCAAAGAGTTATCGGGTGCTTAAAACCATCATCAAGGAAAACGGCTTTCGCCCTGACTCACCGCAATGGCGATTCCTTTTCTTAATGGCGTTGTAACCTGCCCGGCACTGGCCTAAAATGCCCGCCCTCAGGCAGGTTCTACACCTGTTTTATCGTTATCAGGCACAGAGAATCTGCATCATGAGTCGTAATAAAAAATCCCGCTCACTAAAAGGCAAAGCCAATATCCGTACCGGCAAAAAAGAAGATTTTAAACAATGGCGTCAGGAGCAATCCGAGTCAGGCGTCAGTAAACCAAAATCTGCTGCTCATAAGAAAAAGGACAAAAAGCGCAAGGAACAAGCGGCTAAAAAGCTGGAACGTATGGGTATAAAAAAGGCAGAATCCTAAGCCCTAGCCATGGATCACCATTAAATACTGTCACAACGATCACTGCACAACATCGTTGCGATAAACCAGAGACGCTGCAACTCACAGCCAAAAGGCTGTTCGAGACTCTTTGTTTGTAGACTTAAAGGACACTGCACGTGAAAATTATCAGCTTCAATATCAACGGTATTCGTGCCCGCTTACATCAGATTCAGGCACTGATTGATCAACAACAGCCGGATGTAATCGGCCTGCAGGAGATTAAGGTACACGATGATGCCTTCCCGCTGGCAGATATTGAAGCCACGGGGTATCACGTTGAGTACTTCGGCCAGAAGAGTCACTACGGTGTGGCGCTGATGTCGAAAAAGCCACCCGTATCGGTACGTAAAGGTTTCCCGACCGATGAGGAAGATGCCCAGCGTCGTATGATTATCGGTGATTACGAAGCCGAAGACGGTTCTATCGTTACAGTAATGAACGGCTACTTCCCACAGGGCGAAAATATCAGCCACGAAGTAAAGTACCCAGCTAAGCGTAAGTTCTATGCAGACCTGCAAACTATGCTGGAAGGCGAATACGACAACCAGAAAAATGTTGTCGTCATGGGTGACTTTAATATTTCCTCCACTGACTGGGATATCGGTATTGGTGAGCCTAACCGCAAGCGCTGGCTGCGTACCGGTAAAACCAGCTTCCAGCCTGAAGAACGTGAATGGTTTGATCGCCTGCTGGGCTGGGGTCTAGTGGATAGCTATCGCGAGCAACACCCGGAAGATAACAGCCAGTACAGCTGGTTTGATTACCGCAGCAAAGGTTTTGATGACGAGCCAAAGCGTGGCCTGCGTATCGATACCCTACTGGTGACTGCGCCACTGATGGAAAAGTGTACTACCACTGGTATCGACTATGAGATCCGCGCCATGGAAAAACCATCGGATCACTGCCCAGTTTGGGGTGAGTTTAAGTTTTAAGGCTTAGGCTGGAAGGCTGGAAGGCTGGAAGGCTGGACGATAAAATAAAATCCCCGGATTGATTAACCATCAATCCGGGGATTTTATGCTCTAAGAGACACTCAATTTAAACGCTTTACATTCAGACCTATTCCTAGCACTTCAGATCACTGCATATCAAAGACCAGGTTAAAACTCACTGGCACTGAGTATGAAATCACAGGTAACCCCGCAACCTTACGCAGGGCTTCAACACCGCCATCCAAACCATAATCCGCCGCCTTAACCACAATCGGTTGAGCGGTGCTGACCAGCAGTCGATCATTGGTCATCCGAAATACATTTAATACCGCAGGCAGCGTCTTTTCCGTACCAAACAGCGACAGGCTACCGGACACATTCATCTGCATACGCTGACCCGGTTTCAGTGCTTTCAGGCTCATAGGATTCACTTGCAGATGGTACTGAGCCGTCGAAAACTTATCGGTATCAAACAGCATCGACTTCATACGCTGATTGCGAATATCGATACCAGTGGATACAGAGTTCAGATCAAACATCAGCACCGCAGCGCCGGACTCACTAATTGAACCCTCGTAGCGATTAAAGGTATGTGTCTCATAAACATGGTTCTTTTTAATTGAGGCAAAGTTAAACGTCGAATCAGCCCGATCCAATGCCCAATCTGCCTGAGCCAAAGAGGCCATACCCGTTAAACACAGTGCAGTAAACAAAGCTTTCATGAAATCTATCCTTAGGTGATGAAGATGCAGTAAACATCCGCTCTTTAAGGCGGATACCGCTCTAAGCATAGCCGCTTATAGCGGAGGTAAAATAATGCTTAAGCACACTTTTTCAGCGTCACACCTGTTGACCTGTATCCGCAATAAAACTCATCAAGAACAGCACTGAATCCCCATACCTGATCAGGTATACTGAAACAGGTCAGGTGTTATGGCAGTCAGTGGTCTTCATGAAAAAACTACCTATCGGTATTCAAACCTTTTCCAGCATTATCCAAGGTGATTTTGTCTATATCGACAAAACGCCAGGGATTGCCCGTATGCTGGATGGTGCCGGACGTTATTTTCTCTCCCGCCCCCGTCGGTTTGGTAAAAGCTTGCTGCTGGATACCATCAAATCGGTTTTTGAAGGTCGTCATGAGTTATTCACGGGTCTTTATATTGAGGATAAATGGGATTGGTCTCAAACCTGGCCAGTGATCAAAATTGATTTTGCCAGTGGCACAATCCATAGCCATCATGAACTCAATGCCTGGTTGCATCAGCAGTTAGATGAACACCAACAAGCGTTTGGTTTAAAGCTTATACACGATGACAATCCTGCTATTCGCTTCTCCCGCCTTATTCAAGCAGCAGCAAATCAATCCGCTCAAAATCAGGTGGTTGTGCTGATTGATGAATACGACAGACCCATTCTGGATAATATTGACCAGCCCGACCTTGCTGGACAGATAAGGGAAAAACTAAAGAACTTATATTCTGTGATGAAAGCTCAGGATAGCCTGATTCGTTTTATCTTTATGACCGGAGTGACCAAATTCAGTAAAGTCAGCCTGTTTAGTGGTATCAATCAGATTGAAGATATCACTCTGGATCAGCACTATGCCGCAATCTGCGGTTATACCCAGAACGATCTGGAAACCACATTTGCGGAGCACCTGGCCGATGTGGATATGGCTGAATTAAAGTCCTGGTATAACGGCTATCATTTTATGGGCGAAGCCGTTTACAACCCTTTCGATATCCTTCTGTTTCTAGGCAAAGATAAAATTTACCGCAACTATTGGTTTGAAACCGGCAGTCCTGAGTTTTTAATCCGTTTGTTTAAAAAGCATCAGTATTTCCTACCGAACTTGGAAAATATTGAAGTAGGTGAGGAGATTCTGAACTCCTTTGAAGTGGAAAATATCAACCCTGTTACGCTGCTGTTTCAGGCAGGCTATCTCACTATTACGGAAACCATCACCCGACGTAACAGGCTACGGTTTAAACTGGCAGCACCCAATCAGGAAGTGCGTATATCCTTGGCTGAGCGCTTAATTGATGCCTACTCAGCACGCCCAGCCGAACAAAAATATGCCATTCAGGATCAGTTATACGATGCCCTGGAAAGTGGTGATTTAGCGCAACTGGAGCAGCACATTATCAGCCTGTTTGCCGGTATCCCATGGCGCAACTTTACCAACAACGACCTACCGGATAGCGAAGGTTATTATGCCAGCGTACTGTATGCGTTTTTCAGCAGTCTGGATGCCATTGTGATCCCTGAAGATATCAGTAATAGAGGCCAGGCCGATATGACCATCCAGCTGGGGGACTATATTTATGTGCTGGAGATTAAACGGGATAACAGCGACA
This sequence comes from uncultured Oleiphilus sp., assembly GCA_964342385.1. Taxonomy (GTDB): domain Bacteria; phylum Pseudomonadota; class Gammaproteobacteria; order Pseudomonadales; family Halomonadaceae; genus Oceanospirillum. The sequence continues at coordinate 36,425 of CAYFGP010000042.1, forward strand.
ACTATTCAACACAAGCACAAACACCCAATCCAGCCTTGGCCCAGATTCAACAACGGGGTTATAGCGAAGAATACCGTGCCAGTGGTAAGCAAGTTTTTGAGGTCGGTATGATCTTTAACAGCCAGCAAAGACAACTGGTACAGATGGACTGGCAGCAGGTTAAACAACAGGTTCAATAGTGCAGGGCAAGGAAATACACAGCGGTATGTTCGATCAAGACCCGGACACTCTACTCAAAGAGTTTCTGACAGAAAAATCCCACAACGAACTGGTTGAAACTCTTTTAGGTTATATCCATCAGGATGATGCCGAACGCAAAAAGTGGTTGCTGGCAGCAGAGCTAGCGAAAAAACCGCCCAGCCTGGCCGAGATCAAAAAGATGATTACCAAGGCACTGCCCGTTAAAGAGGTTAGTGAATGGCGCAAAGTTCGACGTTATTTCCATCAGGCTGAATCCCTGTTTAATACCATTTTCCAGACCGCCTCAAACTTGCCAGAGGATGATCAATGGAAAGTCACCCAGCACGCCATCACCCGTTTAAACAAAGTGCTGGAACGTATTGATGACGCCAACGGTTACCACGACACTCTGGCAACCGCCCTCTGTGACAAGCTGATCACCCTCTTTGCTCAACTCAGTTGGAGCGACGAAGCCAAAGCTCAATGGCTGTTCGAGCAGCTTTATAAACAGAATTTCGATCTGTTCCCCAGTGTGCCCAATGACTTTCAGCCCAGCGAAGCCATTAGCGAACGCTTACGGGAAAAATGTGCGCACCAACTGGAACAGATCCCTGCCAATAAACCGTTTAAGAAAGATGAACTGTTCAAATACAACTGGCGGCTTAAACGCTGTGGCCAGCCATTAATCGATCACGCTATCGCCACCGGTAACTGGCGGGAACACTGCTCACTTTTAGGGCAAGTCGCACATGATAGCCAGGACCTGCTGGCCGCCTGTCAGATTTGTCTCGATAACGACGAACCGTTTGATGCCGAGGATTGGTTGCTCAAAGCCAGAAAGCGTTGTGAAGATGAGAAAGATCAGCTCGCCTGTGACCGTCAGGAGATCGAAGTCCTGATCGCACTGGACGAACCTGCTGAGGCTTGGAAGCAAGCCTGGTCACTGTTTGAAACCTCGCCCGGCTTTAGCGCCTTTAAGGTGTTACATACTCTGGAGAAGAGAATTGGTGTTCAGGATAAAGCACTGGCCGATAAAGCAGAGCAGCTGTTGTTACAAACCTGCCAGCAATCCACACCGTCATCCTTTGGTTTTGTCTCACCGGTTGTTCTCGATGAGGTGCTGGCATTTTATCTGCACCAGCAGCAATTTGATAAAGCCCTGGCCTGGAGCAAACAGCACAAATCCTCGCCACAACATCTGATTGAACTGGCCAATGCCATTATTCAGCAACAGCCTGAAGAGAGTGCCGAGCTCTACCATCAGGTCGTCTTCTCCTTGCTGAAACAAAGCAATGACACCGTTTACCAAAGAGCCATCGACCTACTGTTAGAGCTAAAACAGCAGCTAGAGCAGAAACAACAGCCAGAGAAAGAACAATCGCTAGAGCAAGATTTGGATATGGGACCGCTGACCCAGCTGCTTCATACCATAAGCCAGACCTATCGCCATAAACACAATCTGATGGCTATGATTCGGGAGCATTTCAGCCAATATCTTTAAAGACAGATAAGGCCAAGACGCACAAAACGGGACTAAGTCGCAGCTAAGCAGCAAGGAACCCAAATCCAATGTTTGATTTTGAAGAGATCTATCGTCGGGCTGAACCTAATAGCCTGGAACGGGGACAAAGCCTGTACAAAAAAGGTCAGGTAAAGAACCTAAGAAAAAAGGGCAACAGCATCTCAGCCACGGTAAAAGGCCAAAGCAATTATCTGGTGATGCTCAGTCAAACCGGCCAGAAGATTATCAACAGTTGTACCTGTCCTGCAGCAGAGTATCAGGACTTCTGCAAACATTGCGTCGCTGCTGCTTTGGCGGCAAACAACGAATCAGATATACCTGAAGGCACACCTGTTTCCGCTAAAAAAGCACCGAAGAAAGAAAAAACAGATCCAGACCAATTAGTAAAAGAGCTACTGGCAAGCAAACCGCAAGACGAGCTGATTGAGATCGTGATGGGTTATATCCGCGAGGATAATGTTGAACTGAAAAAATGGCGACTACGCGCAGAACTGGCCCGTAAGCCACCCAGCCCCAGCGAAATCAAAAAAATGATCACCAAGGCGCTACCGATGCGCAATATCTGGGAGTACCATAAAGTTCGACAGTATTTTGAACAGGCGGAGTCCCTGTTTGAAACCATTGATCAGGCAATATCGACACTCCCGATAGAGGAGCAGTGGAAACTGGCACTTCACGCCATCACCCGTCTCAATAAAGCCCTGGAACGTATTGATGATTCCAATGGTGATCGCTATGGCCTGGAATACACCCTTAGCAAAACCCTGATTGAACTCTTTGCTCAACTCCCCTGGGATGATGAGCAAAAAGCCCAGTGGCTGCTGGATCATATCGATAATAAAGATCTGGATCTGTTCCCTAATATCCCGGATAACTTCAACCCCAGCGAATCGATTTATGAAGTTTTTCGGGAAAAGTGCTATCAACAGCTGGAGAAGATGGCAACCAACAAACCCACTCAAAAAAGCGAGCTATTTGAGTACCGCTGGCAGATCAGACGTTATTGCCAACCTTTAATCGATCACGCCAGCAAAACAAATAACTGGCGAGAACACTGCTTATTATTAGGGCTAGTTGCCGATAGCCATAGAAACCTGTTGGAAGCCTGCCAGATCTGCCTGGATCATGATGAACCCTTTGATGCCGAAGACTGGTTGATCAAAGCGAAAAAACGCTGTAATCATGAAAGGGATCACAAAGACTGCGCCCGTGTGGAAGTTGAGGTCAGAGTTGCGCTGGATCAGCTTAGTAATGCCTGGGAAATCGCCTGGCAACTGTTTGAGGAAGCACCCAGCTTTAAGGACTTCACCGATTTGCAGGCGCTCGAACAGCGCATCGGTGTACATGACAAAGAGCTGACTCAAAAAGTGGAACACTTGCTGCTAAAAATCTGTCAGTCATCGCCACGCCCAGCATTTGGTCGCTATACTCCCGCTGCACGGGACGATATTCTGGCGTTCTATCTGTACCAACAGCAGTTTGACCAAGCACTGACCTGGACCAAAAAACACGCTTCAGCCTCTCAGTATCTGATTAAACTGGCGAAAGCGATTATCAAACAGCAATCAGAAGATGGGGTTGAGCTGTATCGTCAAGCCATCGTCTCAGAGATTGAACAAACCAATAATCAGGCTTATCAACAAGCCATGGCACTACTGCTACAGCTGGAGAAACAGTTTAAACAGCAGGATATTCCACTGAATCTGTTTGCTCAGCTAGTACAAACACTGAGCCAAACCTACCGCAACAAACGCAATATGATGGCCCTGATTAAAGAGCATCTCAGTCAGTATCTTTGATATCGAAAAAGTACAACTTGATAACCCCGAACGGGATTGGCTCCGGGCTGGATAGTCCTAAGCAAGATTGGCCCTCTCACACTATACTGCGGGAGCACTCATTTTTTACAGGGACGAAAAATGGCCAATCATCACGATACTGGTTACAAGGAACTCTTCAGCTACCCGGAATTTGTACAGCAGCTGATTGAAGGCTTTGCTCCTCAAGAGATCGCCCAGATTATGGACTTCTCCACCCTTGAGCTGCATAACGGCAACTACATCACACCGCTGTTTGAAGAGAAGTTTGAGGATCTGGTATGGTCGGTGAATATTCACTGGCAGGGCAACCAACAGCAGGTTTATCTCTATCTCTTACTGGAGTTTCAATCCTCCATTGATAGCACTATGCCCATCCGCTTAATGCACTATGTCGCCTGTTTTTATGATCATCTGATCAAAAACAAAACCACCACACCCAGCCAGGGACTACCACCCGTTTTTCCTATCGTGCTGTATAACGGACTGCAACGCTGGAGCGCTAAGCAAGATATCTACGAACTGGTTAGCCCAGAACCACCGGCATTTCTGCAAGCCTATCAACCTCATCTCAGGTACTACCTTGTCGATGAAGGCGCATACAGTGACACCGAGCTGGAACAGAAACAAAGCGCCCTCAGTGGTGTCTTTAGTATTGAAAAAGCCTCCAGCAGCAGGGAAAATCTACAACAGGCCGTTAACCGCATCGTAGCGATCATTCAAAGTGATCCCCACAAAGAGCGTTTAGATCGCGTGATCACCCGTTGGCTGAAACGCCACCTGCAACGGCTGGATGCTGCTGTCGATCTAAAACAACTGAATAGTCTGGTAGAGGATAATGCAATGCTGGCAGAAAACTTACAGCACTGGGCTGAGAAAGAACGCATGACAGGTGAGCAGATTGGTCTGAAAAAAGGCCGGGAGGAAGCTCGGGAAGAAGTACAGGCTGTTAGAAAAGAAACTCAGGAAGAAACTAAACTAGAGATGGTGCTTGGCATGATCGCTTTAGGCAATATATCTGATGAACAAATCGCCAAGGTATCTGGCTTCAGCCTAGAAGAAATAACCGCCCTACGAAAAAATGGAGCCCACTAAATACGGCTCTCCTAGCCCGGATATTTCATAAACAAGCAGTAGCCTGTCACTTTTAGGTTCATTAT
>CAYFGP010000043.1:0-41011 GCA_964342385.1 uncultured Oleiphilus sp.
CCTCTCACCATACTGTCTCTTCGTAACTTTCAGTATGGCTCTCTGAAGCCGAAGGCGAGTAGGTCCATACCATTAACCTACACAAGCCTCACTCCGCAGTGGTTTCCGTGCCGTATTCCCTTTTAACTTGGCTCTTATCTGTCAGAGAGTGTTTCAACACAATAAACCCCAGTGCCATTAATGCCAGCGTCCAGCTGATCACTGCACCCGATGGCAGATCCAACAAAGCAGAGATCACTAAACCAAACAGATAGCTACTAGCTCCCAGCACAAAGGCGGTGGTTTTAGGCAAGCGACTGTTCTGACTGACCAACGCCGGTAAGATCAGGCTTGCAAAGACCAGATAAACCCCAATCCATTGGGTCGACAGGGTAATCGCCAAAGCAAAACAGGGATAAAACGCCAGCTCCCGATTCACCCGGCTCAGTCCCCACCAGAGTCCACCGATGCCCAAAGTTAACAGCAGCAGATTATCCAGATCCTCATAGCTGATCCACAGAATCTGCCCCAGCAGTAGGGTATTAAATTTCTCTCCCGCATGAGGATCTTGTGCCAGCAGCAACATAATCCCGGTAGCGGATAGCATAAACAGAATACCGATCAGGGCTTCCTGCAGTTTTACCGCCAAGTGGCGCATACGGTAGAGCAGTAGGGCACCGCCTACTGCGGTTCCTGCTGCCATCAGTTGCACCAGCAAGGGATGGGTTAACGAGGAAAACAGCACCGAGAACAGCACCACACCAAAGGCCGATAACTGAGCGATGGCCAGATCAAAAAAGATAATGCCTTTGTTCAGCACTCGCTGGCCCAGTGGGATATGACTGAGCAGAATAATCAGTCCGGCCAGAAAGGCAGGCAGCAGGATATCCTGCTGCTCCGCTAGTTGCTCCAGCACATCTCCTAATCCACTGAGCTCGCTCATGAACGCGCCGCCAGCAGACGATCAATAATGTCTTGATACAGGCTGATCAGAGAAGTCGCCTGATCTGATCCACCGACGGTAAACGGCAGTTCAATCACAGGTAGAGTCTTGCTACTGGACTCACTTTTACGAGACAGCCAACGAGCCCCCTGAGGGTTCTGATAGTTGGCGATCATAATGCCCTGGGCCTGACTGCCTTCCACTTTGTCCAATAAGCTGGCGAGATGACTGCTGGAGGGTGGAATACCCGGCTTCGGCTCAAGATCAGCAACCTCCTCCAACTTGAGCCAGTCAAACAGGTAGCTCCAGTTGCGATGCTGAACAAAATAAGCCTGACCTTTTAGCGCACTAGTCTGTTGCTTCCATTGACTCAGCTGCTGACGCCATTGCTTAAAAAACACCTGATGCTGGTGCTGATAGTAAGCGGCATTATCCGGATCTAGCTGGGCTAAACGCTGACTTAGTTGCTCAGCAATCATCATCAACCGTCTGGGGTCCAGATGGATATGAGGGTTACCGTCGGCATGAATATCCCCCATGCTGCGGTCGTGCTGATGAGGAATTTCCAGTTTGGGTACAAAATCCGCTGCCATAAAGTAGCCGGGCTTGCCTACTTGTACCTGAGCATTCGTTGAGCGCTTCAGCAGCAGCGGTAACCAGCCAATCTCCAGATCTGCACCAGTACACACCACCAGATCCGCGCGGCGCATTTTTACAATCAGCGATGGACGGGCTTCAATAAAGTGTGGGTCCTGAAAGGCATTGGTCGCGGAGAACACTTTGACCTGCTCACCACCAAGATCCTGTGCCAGGGCTTTCCATTCCGGTTCACAGGCAAACACCTGCAGCGGCTCTGAGCCTGGTTTAGGGCTGATTTGGCTCTGGGCAGCTAACTGTGCCTGCGCTGGAAGCGCCTGCAACAGCAGGCTTCCAGCGGTCAAAAGAGGCAGCATCAGTTTTTTAACGCGACGTCTTTTTAAAATATCGCGATTAAAAACACGGCGTCTAAATACGAAAAGATTAGAATTGATGGGCACCGTGCGCTCCTAAAATCATCTGATATTGCAGGGTCAAAGTGTCATCCGCTTCATCAAAATGATCGCTGCCCTGATGGGTGTACATGGCACGGATGAGTGAGAAGTGAGAGTGGCGCCAAGTCAGTGCCAAATTACTTTCCTTCATCTCCTGACCGTGGAAGTGATCGCCATGAGCTTCACTCAGCTCTACCTGACCGGTACGGGCAGAAACAGTCCACTGAGGTGTAAAGCGGTAGCTCGCTGCCAGATACCAACCTCGCTGGAAGTCTTCCGAAGTTGCGTATTGATTTGGCTCTTCCGCGTACAGCCATTCACCGGATAGCATCAACTGCTGGGATTTAGCGTTACCGGACGGTGCCCATTTCCACACGGCATCGGCGATATAAAGGTGTTTGCCGACGTATTGCGCGCTATGGCTGTGACCGGAATGATCGTCACCCGAATGGTCGTGGTCGTCATGATCATCACCCTCTTCTGTACTCACGTTAGTCAGACGGTTGTGCAGATAAGACGCGCCGATTTGCCAGCTGTTGGAATCCCCCAGATCGCCACCAAACTTAGTACCCAGCGTGTAAACACCCAAAGTTTTATCATGGCTCTCACCACTTAACTGGCGACCATTAAAACCTTCAGCGCTCAGTTGCCAATAGAAATCTGTCGGCATCAGCATAGTCAGCTGCAGACCGTCATCGTAGTAGTGACTGCCTAACAGAGCACGATACACCGCTGGGCGCTCAGCAAAGTTATCCTCATGGGTATGACGACCATTCAGGTAACCTACATTGGATAGGAAACGGCCGGCTTTAGCCTGCAAACCGTATGGCAGAGAAGTGCTTTCTACAAAGGCTTCTTCCAAAGAAACCTCGGTGCTGCCATCGTGATCTTCCAGTACTGCCGTCAAGCGACCGTAAAACAGATCATCAATCGGGGCATCCATGGTGATCTCGGTATGGCCCAGGCCAAAACCTTTTTCCGAACCTTGCAACACGGTATCACCAGTTTTGTAAATACCATCCAGAACTAAACCAATATTCGGGTTAAATTCATCGGCGTTGGCGATAGATGCCTGACCTACCAGGGCGATTGTGCCGGCCAGAGCGATGGCTTGAGAGAGGGATTGTTTTTTCATTAGGAATTCTTAAATACTATTTGCACTTACCGGAGAGATCAGTGCTGAGATATGAAGAAAAAACTAAGCCAGCGGTTTGAGATAACCTCTGGCTTAGCTTGGTTCTAGATCAAGTGCTGTCTGGCTAAAACGCTTTAAGTCGTCACGTCAGACAAACAGACATAGATTATTCGTGCTCATGTTCATCATGACCGTGTTCAGCCCCCAGACCCAACCACACCAGGGTGCTGGCAGCAAAGTCCAGGGCGATAGAGCCTTCCAGGCTGCCTTCTTCAGAGTCGATAATCAGAATACGTTGATTGTCTGGCTCCAGCAGGTACAGGTGGCCATCGGCTTGAGAGCTCACAATCACAGGAGTGGTGCTATCATCAGTCAGGGCGTCAATTACCTGCAGCGAGCTGGATAGGGTCCAATCCGCCGTGTTGTAGAAGTGCAGCTGACCGTCTGGAGACAGGGAGTAGAACGTGTCGCCATCCTGATTAAAGCCCTGAGTCACAGACAGATCACCATCAGGCAGTTCCAGTGCTTGAATCGGTTGCTCTACACTTGGAGACAGGCGAAACAGAGAACGGTGTGGATAACCCACTGTACCGATCATCTCACCCACTTCATGGTGAGCAAAAACGGAACCGATACGGTCACCTTCGGCAAAGGAGTCTGGGTTGCCATAGTGAGTGGCAGCATAATCGCTGGCCTGCAAATTGATGCTTAAGATGCCATCGCCACAACCATAAATAAGAAAGTTTTCATTACTGGCCGCACCATGCAACAGTGGACATTGGGTGCTGTAACGGGTATCCAGCGTGAAGTTAGTGCCATCATAGCTATAACGCTCAACTTCCGCAGGCAGAGTTGTGTCTGTAATGGATGAGTCGCGATAAGTGACAAACAGCTTGCTTCCAATCAGCTTGGCCACACCGTGCATATTGTTGCTCAGCTCCAGAGATGGGAAAGCACTTTTAGCGGTGATCAGTTCATCGCTCAAGACAGTGATCGAAGACAACTGACCATCATTGGCATCGTTAAACACGACACCATGCTCATCGTGTACGGAGTAGTGAGTGGGTCTGACACCATTTAGCTGCAGACCGGTATCACTCGGTGCAACTTCGTAATCATGCAGGTGATCACCGTGATCTTCGGTATACAAACCACTATCAAAAATAGATACCAGGTTAGCGTCACGCTCTACCGCTAACACATAGCGATTTTCAGGGCTTGCGTATAGACGAGCTCCTTCAGAACTCAGAGTAAAACTGCCCAGATTCTGCTGATCATCAAGATCGATAAAATTCACACTATTATCAGCACTATTCAGTACCGCCAGACGACCTGCGCTTTCAATATGGGTATCAGTATGATCATGACCCGCATGGTCATCATCAGTCCCATGATCGTTATCGCTATCCGTACTGTGACTATTACAACCTACCAGAATAGAGGACAACGCCAGTGCTAGTGCCAGCTTGCTAAAAGACGGAGCCGAGGTGCTGTTTTTTAGAGTTTTTAAATGCATGGGGTAACCGATTGAATAGGAGTGAATTACAAAATTTTAGAGATGTTACAACATAACATTTGATTTTAACAAGCTAGTAATTTGATTTCGGTATTGCTAGAAATTAAAGCCCATACAGCGATTATTGATAAGTACTCACAGCACTCTATGCCTGCTTAGAGCAACCTCTATCACCACAATCCATCAAGCCGAAATCCCAAAGATCAGTAGTCGCAAAGAAATAGTGGATATTTTTTGGGGTTGTGGAAAAAATAATTCGGTATAAAAAAATTAATAACTGAAAAAATAAACTCAGGAAAATTAATAATAAAAGCCAAGATTTGTTTAGAAAAATTAATAAAGAACACCGCCACAAAAGCCGAGACAGATCAGGCTATGATGTTGTTTTATGGTCTTTTTTTAGTTGATCAATCTATAATTAACTCTTCAGTCGATGGTATCGACTGGTAGCGCGAAAGAGGTCTATGAACCATGCTTAATAGGTTGTATCTGCAAAGGCGGAGACAGCCTGTTCAATGTCACTGCCCTGACTGCTGGCGACAGCCCGATTGATACGCGAATCACGACTATAAAAAGGTATAGCGGAAATAAGCACTCACACAAAAGTTTCTCTTTAGCCAATGGCTTCATCCTTCAGCCGTTGGACAAAAAATATCGGAACACTTTTGTGTAAGTGTGTAACGTTGCAGATCAGAAGACGACGTCTGGCTATACACCGCGAAACAAAGCTATTTCGCTATTTTCTGTCTTAAGACATCAGAAAAGGGGCGAACTTGCCTGAACACTTTTGTTTCGCCGCTTAACAATAGAAGAGAGTAAGTGTTATGAAATCAAAGGTAAGATCCTGGATTTTTACCGCCACCTGTCCAAGTGCTCTGGGTACGGTAGATGTGGTGACCCGCTTTATGGCCGAATCTGGCAACTATGTGGATGAGATCCACTCATTTGATGACCGAGCCAATGAGCGCTTTTTTATCCGAATCGAATTTAAGTCTCAGGACGACAGTTTTGATGCCAAAGCGTTTAGTCAGGCGTTTGCCCCCAAGGCGGAACAGTTTGATATGAGCTGGGAGCTGACCTCACCAGAGCACAAACCGAGAGTGGCTATTCTGGTATCCAAATACGATCACTGTCTGAATGATCTGCTCTACCGTCATCGTACCGGTCAGCTGGATATCGAAGTACCACTGATTATCTCTAATCACCCAGATCTGGAGTCCTTGGCTCAGTGGCACGATATTCCGTATTACCATCTGCCAATTACACCAGAAACCAAGCCAGAGCAGGAAGCAGAAATCATCAAGCTGCTGGAGCAGTATGATATCGAGCTGGTAGTGCTTGCCCGTTATATGCAGGTTCTGTCGCCGTCACTGTGTGAATATCTGGACGGTAAAGCGATCAATATTCATCACTCTCTGCTACCAGGCTTTAAGGGCGCACGCCCTTATCACCAGGCGTGGGAGAAAGGCGTGAAAACGGTAGGTGCGACAGCGCACTATGTGAATAACGATTTGGATGAAGGGCCGATTATTGCTCAGGGCTTGCAGCAAGTGGATCATGCCCATTACCCAGAAGATCTGATTGCCAAAGGTCAGGATATTGAGCGCGTGACTTTGTTTAATGCGGTACGTTATCACGTACAGAAACGTGTATTCCTAAACGGTAGCCGCACGGTAGTCTTTAGTAACTAACTTTTAGTGTTAAAAAACTGCAAGTTAGCCTGAAGAGTACACTTACCGGGCCGTCCTATTTGGCCCGGTAGCTCATTCCACTAGCCTGTCCATACCTTTCCAAACTAGTGATTGCTCCACAGAAGATTGGGCTCGCCATTCAGCAAGCTTTGACGTTCACGAATATTCTGCGTCAGGAAGTGCTCATCCAGCATTTTTTCATCGTAGTAACGCTGCACAATTTTCATATAAGTGCCGTTCTGCAGAATGATATCGATTCCCTCATTAAACTGATTGATTAAGTGCTGCTGGTTTCGATGAAACACTAAACCAATGGGGACCTGATGAATCGGCTTTTCGGCGGCGGCAAACTGATAGCTGGTGTTGGGATAGAGGGATTTGATCAGTGTCCAACCTGCGGTTTCCCCACCTACCGCCAGATCAATACGATCCGCATTCAGCATCTTAAAGTTTTGCTCCAGAGTGCTGAGCCAACGGATATTAAGTCCGGCTTTATTCACCACAGGTGTGGTTGAACTACCCCGTACATTACCGATCTGCAGTTCTTTTAATTCACTCAAACGGTTGTAGTCTAAGCCCTTGGGAAATCTGACTTTTTTGTAAAATAGTTTAAAACCGATATTAAATAAATTAACCACTTTGACCGACTTATCCTTGCGGTCCTTGATAAACCAGTTAATCGAACCCAGATTAGCAGGATGGCGTTCTGTTATGACTGAGCCCACGGCTCTGGCCATGGGAATATAGTCAAACTTAACACTGACGTTAACCGCTTCAAACGCTGCCTGGGTTAAATCACTGGCTACACCGTAACCTTTACCGGGTATTTTGGTGGATTGAAACAGAGGTGGGTATTCGATAGTTGAGAGCCGAATGTCTGCACTGGCAGGCTCTGTCTGAGCTAGGGCAAATCCCGGCCAGGAAGCCAGTATCAACAGGGATAGCGCCCAGGGTTGTCGTCGTTTTAGCATGGCTGTGTCGTTAAGGCTGTCCGTCAGAATGTGACGGTTATCGTTATTATGATTGTCTTGTTATCGAGGCTGACCCAGAAAAATACCACAAACTGTGTGGAGTGAACCAATCCCCATTAGACTAATGACTTTATATAAGCTGGGTTTAATTAAAATAGTGCTGTAAGGGAAACGACACTGGCTATTCTTAGTCTATGTCTTTTGGCACTGGACAAGAGTGTTATAGTGCTGAAACACCGTTTCTTTTACGGATGGATAAATATAATAAGGCAACTGGGTGGAACCCAGGCCGCTTTCATATCATAGGAGCTTACGTATGATGACATCTCTGGTATTGACCGTTATTGGTCCTGATAAACCAGGTTTGGTGGAACTGTTAGCGCAAACCATTGCGGATCACCAAGGTAACTGGCTGGAATCCGGTATGTCTCGTCTGGCTGGCAAATTTGCCGGTATCTTAATTACCGAAGTTCCAGCTGAACAAGCAGAGGCACTGGAGGCTGCACTAGCCGCTCTGGAAAGCCAAGGGTTAAAGGTTGTTGCAGAGCGTAGTGCTGAGCCTGTAGCAGAAAATAATGCACAAAGCTTCACACTGGAGCTGGTAGGCCACGATAAGCCAGGTATCGTACGTGATATCTCCCTGGCACTGTCTCAACGTAAGGTGAATGTTGAGCGTCTAAGCACTGAGCTGGTGTCCGGTTCCATGTCCGCTGAAGAGCTGTTTAAAGCCAATGCAGACCTGACTATCGCAGCGGATGCAGACCTGGATGAGCTGCAGGATGCGCTGGAAGCCATTGCCAGCGACCTGATGGTGGACATTACGCTGAACAGCTAATTCTCTTCCAGCGAATTAGACAAAGCAGTAAAGGAAAAGAGTTTTAGATCTCACTTGCAAAAAGATCTGAAAAGACCGCATCAGGAGCGATCCTGCTGCGGTTTTTTTGTAGCTACCAATGTAAAGACTCAACAGGTTTTAGCGCCTGCTTTTATGGTTTTAGTTTTAACATAACTTTTCTGTAGGCTATCATCTGGTTTCTAACAGCCGTTTCCAGAGCAACAATCCCCCTATGCTGAATAATATTAATCTTGCCGATATACGTTCGTTTGTTCTGATTGCTCAGTTGGGGAGTTTCACTAAGGCTGCAGAAGCGTTATCCGTATCCCGTTCCCATGTCTCCCGTCAGATCAGCGCCCTGGAAGCTCAAATGGGAGTAACGCTACTCACCCGCACCACACGTACCCTACGTTTGACACCTGCTGGTGAACGTTTTTATCAACAGTGTGAAAAGGCATTAAACGAGATTGATCAGGCTTTGATGGCGGCTGTTGATGATACGGAGCAGGTACGGGGACTGATTCGGGTTAACTGTGTCGGCGGTTATATCGGCGAACAGATTATCGCCCGTTATGTCGCTGAGTTTATGGCGCTCTATCCAAAGGTTCAGGTGCAGTTGGATTTTAGCAGTCACAGAGTCGATCTGATTGAGGATGAGTTTGATATCGCCTTTCGTATGGGGACATTGGATGACTCAAATTTTATCGCCAAACACCTGATGGATATTGAGATTGTGACTCTGGCCAGCCCTAAATATCTACAGCAGTTTGGTGAGCCAATACAGCCAAAAGATCTGGTGCAGCATCGTTGCTTACTCGGTTCGGTAAAACGTTGGAGTTATCAGTCTGTTAAAAAGACACATCTGCAACAGGATGTGAGCCTTGAGGGCCATCTGGTGAGTAAAAATGGGCAAGCCTTGGTGACTGGCGCTTTACTGGGTAACGGTATTATTCGCGTCCCCCTGATGTATTGTCGTGATGCGGTTGAGCGTGGAGAGTTGGTGCAAGTGATGCCTGAGTGGCAAATCCCCAGTGTGCCTTTTTCTGCCCTGTACCATCGAGATAAATACCAACCCAAGCGTCTGCGTAGCTTTATCGACTTTATCAAACAGAGTTTTGAGCAAGCGTTATAAGTTTATTTTTAGTTTGCGCCTTCGATCCCTTCTCTACTTCCTACTATTTTCTTTCTCCTCCATTCTTTCCTCTCTATTGTTGTTATATAGCAACAGTGTTTGAACTGCAGCTATATATATCAACAGTGATGACTTTCGTACCATAGCTTCATCGCAACGCCAGGACATTTCCCATAACAGCCTGGGTGCTTGATCAAAGTATTTTTAACCCTTATCAGCAGATAAAGTTTTGGAGCTTAGTTATGAAAAAGTTAATCGTAATTACCGGTGCAAGTTCAGGTATTGGTGAAGCTATTGCCCGTCGTCTGAGCGATGCGGGTCACCCACTGTTACTACTGGCCCGTCGTATTGAGCGCCTGGAGGCACTGAATCTGCCAAATACTCTATGTGAAAAGGTGGATGTGACCGATAAAGCCTCTTTTGAAGCTGCTATTGCCAAAGCAGAAGCAGAGTTTGGCCCAACGGATTGCATCGTGAATAACGCTGGTGTCATGCTGCTGAGTGAGCTGGATGTACAGGACCCTGTGGAATGGAAGACGATGTTTGATGTCAACGTAATCGGTCTGATGAACGGTATGCAGGCGGTGTTGGCTCCGATGAAAGCCCGTCAATCTGGTACCATTATCAATATCAGTTCAGTGGCAGGTCGTAAGACATTCCCGAATCATGCGGCTTACTGTGGTACTAAGTTTGCGGTACATGCGATCTCGGAAAATGTGCGTGAAGAAGTGGCAAATTCCAATGTCCGCGTTACTACCATTGCACCGGGTGCGGTAGAAACAGAACTGCTGTCTCACACCACATCCAACGAGATTATTGACGGTTATGAAGAGTGGAAAGGCACTATGGGTGGTGCCTTGCAGGCGGATGATATTGCGCGCTCTGTTGAGTATGTGTATCAACAGCCGCAAGGTGTATGTATCCGTGAGATTGTGATCTGTGCGACTCGTCAGCAGCCATAATGGTGACAGGTAAGACAGGATACTCCCACACTTAAGGCATTTATCCCGTTTTAAAACACGCGGTAAGCCTTAAGGCCAACCACCGGTAAAGTTGATCACTTGTCCGGTGGCAAAGGGAGAGCGCCCGGAGATATAGAACTCCACCAGCGCACCAAACTCTTCCGGTTGTCCCAGTCGTCCAGCGGGTACCCGCTGGGCGATATGCTCCCGCCCTTCTTCATCATCGATAAATTTGGCTTTTGGGTAATACAACTCGCTATAGAGATAGTTGGGTTGAATGGCGTTCACCTGAATACCAAAAGGCGCGGCTTCTCTGGCCACTGCCTGCGCTAACGCCGTTGCTCCGGCTCGTATGCTGGTTGCCAGTACAAAGCCGGGCTCCGGCTGCAGTTGACGAGCCGAAGTGATAAAGGCAATCGCACAGCCTTGCTGTTGTTTCTGGGCCTGTTGCTCAAGAGACTGCTGCTTCAGTGCAGGCAGAATCAACTGACACAATCGAAAAGGAAATTCCACCAGCGCCTGATGAGCCGCCCTTAGCTCTTCTAACGTGATCTGCTCAAAAGGTTTAGGGGTATTGGGGTGCACATCGTTAAAGACAAAGCGTGACACCTGACCGATCTCCTCCAGAGCCTGCGCAATCTCTTCTGGGTTTTGTGCTGTTAAGGTCACAATATGCTCGGAATTGAGATTATTTTCCTGGCAGTAACGACCTCTCTGATCAACATCGGTAAAGGCAGGATCATGGCAGATGACCTGATAGCCAGATTCACTTAAAACCTGCACCACACCAGGGCCGGTATAGTGTTGTACATTACTGACAAAAACTTTTTGCATCATGGTACTCCGAATCGGTCCCCTGTGATGTTTGTTTTTAGATCGCTACTGCACAGCGATCACAGAAAAAATGATGACAGCATTATTCCGTTAGCAGATGCTCGGCCATAAAGTTTTTAGTTTCTTCTGGCAGCGGGCTGGCTTTGCGGGTGGTTTCATCCATCTGCACTATCACGGTTTCTGCCGTTGCGACGCAGCGGCCATCCTGAAATACACCTTGGTACAGGCTAAGTGAGCTATTGCCCACCTTAGTGACACCGGTACCAATATCCACCTGACCGGGCCAACGGATCTCTGCCAGCAGATTCAGGTTCATATTGGCAATCACAAAAGCCCCGTTTTCTGAGGTTAATGGCTTGTCTGGGTTATACAGAAACTCCACCCGACCGGTCTCTAGAAAGGTGGAGAACACCGCATTATTCACATGCCCCTGGCGGTCGGTGTCCGCATAACGGATCTTGTCGAAAGTCTGAAAAGGGAAGTCACTTAATAGCAGATTCTTTGATGTGGTTTGGGAAGACATAAACTACCTCTGTTATAGGCTCTTATTGTTGTTAGTGGCTCGTTTTTGTTAGCTGCTTATTTTGTTGCTCTCGTCTTGATCAGTGTTTTTATTCCTTAGCTGATCATTCGCTTGTGATTGTGCCGCTAAATAAGTGGCTGCATTTTGACCTGCGGCTAATAAACGATCAGATAGTTCTTTAGAGTCAACAGCACGGGATAGAGTGATTGAGCCCACCATCAGCGACATAAAAGCCAAGGCCTCTTCCGCCTGTTTAGGATCGGCCTGATCAAAATCCTGCTGACAAATATCAGACAGAGACTTGAGCAATTCCTGCTCATAGGTGTGTTTAAAGGCACCATCAGCTCGACCCGCTTCGGAACTGAGTGAAGCTAACGCGCAGCTATCACTTAGAGAACGACGATGTGCCGGAGTCAGATATCTTTTTGCTAAACGTCCCAAACGCCGAGCCCAGGATTCCTTCTTCGGTTTACCGATCCAACCCTGACGGTTGTCTTTTAGCGCATGCACTAAAGCGGCTCGGGCAAGCTCATCTTTATTTTTGAAGTGGGAGTAAAAAGCGCCATGGGTCAGGCCTGCGTCCGCCATCACCGCTGATATTCCCGCGCCATGGATGCCTTCCGAGCGCAAACGCTGCCCTGCTGCAGTAAGGATTTTATCTCGTGATTGCAGCTTGAGTTCTGCTCGTTGTGTCATTTTCTCTGTGCTGTCGTAATGTTCTGCCATAGCCAACTCGCATGATGGTCATCATGTAAAAATAATGTCGCATGATAGCCATCATGTCAAATGATATAAATGTCGGTCGATATACTCTTGAATGCTCACAGCATCTGGCCTCACAGGCTGACAGTAATACAGTTGATAAAAGTCATAAGGCGACCGATCACGTATTGTGTTCTTGCTCTAAAGATGTATATTTATCACTTTAAAAGTAGGGTTTTTCCTATCCTGACAGCGGGTCAAGTTGCGATGGTGGAACAGAAATTAAAGAAAGCGCGCTTTCCCTATGTTTTTCTTCTAATCAGTTTATTGTTGATGGTTGGGGTTTACGTTCTGTTGACCAAAACCATGGAACAGTCTCTCTATACGGCAGTCATTAAAGCGACTCAAGCGGGTAATAAGACCATTACCCAGGTGTTTATCAATGAGGTTTATCCACAACTGCGCCAGGATCTGGCACTGACGGATTATGAGCCCCAAGCCAAACAGGCTTTAACTGAGGCCGAGTTGGAGCGGGTAGATAAGCGGGTACGCCAATTTATGTTTGGCACGGATGTATTAAAGGCCAAAATTTATAACATAGCGGGCATTACACTATATTCCAGTGATCTATCCCAAGTCGGTGAGAGCAAACGTGATAACCAAGGCTTTTCCAGTGCGGTAAGAGGGATTCCTGCCAGTCAGGTGACCCATCGCGGTCAGTTCTCTGCTCTGGATGGAGAGGTGTTTGATCGTGATCTGGTGGCCAGTTATATCCCCATTCGAGATAAGCAAGGTGATATTATCGGTGTGGCCGAGCTGTACACGGATCGCTCCTTTGAGATGAAGGAAACTGAATCATTAATTGTTGAGTTAAAGAGCCAGCTACTGCCCTCGTTGATGATTATTTTATTACTGGTGGCGATTATTATCTGGCGTTTTACGTCCTACATTACTCGGCTACGCTTGGAAATGATCGAAAGGGAATAGCACCCCGGTATTCACAGACCAGTTTATAAGAGACTGTTAAGCACTTTATAAGAGACTGTTAAGCACTCACACAAAAGTTTCTCTTTAGAAAATGGCTTCATGCTTCAGCCATTGGTCAAAAAGTATCGAAATACTTTTGTGTAAGTGTGTATTGTCTCTGTATTGAGCGCTTGAGGTAAAGGAGGTTACCTTGTTTCGAGGTTTGTCTGCAAAGACGATTATTTTACTGTTTATGGTGGCCGCTTTTACTGGCGCCAGCCTGATGCTGATCACCTATTGGCATACTCGCAATATTGAACAATCATCACTGTTGCGCTCTGCTGAATCCTATGCCAACGCCATCAATACCTTTCGGCAGTTCTACTCCACTGAAATTATCAGCAAGCTGCACAATACTGATATCGAACTCACTCATGAATACCGGGGACGGAAAGATGCCTTGCCTATTCCGGCCACCATGAGTATCGATATGGCGAACAAGATCAACCGCTCTGACCAGAATCTGCATATGGCTGTGGTCAGCCACTATCCCTTTCCTTGGCGTTCAGCCAGAGAAATGACACCTTTTGAACAAAGGGCAATAGAGCGACTGGCAGGCAGTGCAGAGCAAGGCTATTCAGAAGTCATTGAACGGAACGGACAGGATAGTATTGCTTACGCCTCGCCGATGAGAATGGCCGAGCAATGTGTCGCCTGCCATAACAGCCACCCGGATACGCCTAAAAACGACTGGAAAGTTGGCGACGTTCGCGGTCTGCAGGTGATCTACATCCCCTTTGGTGCCTTGGGCTTTGAAAACCAGCTAGGTATGGCCTATTTGATGGCCTTTATTGTGCTGTCTTTTATTGGCGCATTTTCGGTCATTGTCTGGTTAACCAATAATAACCAGATCGCTTTTGCTGAGATTAAAAAGAAAACCAAAAGCCTGGAGCAGGCGCTGACGGATCTGGAACAGGCCAAACGTTCCGCTGAACTGGCTAAGGTTTCTGCAGAACACGCCAAGGTTGTCGCCGAAGAAGCCAATCAGGCAAAAGGGGATTTCCTGGCCAATATGAGCCACGAAATCCGCACGCCGATGAATGCCAT
The DNA here is from genome assembly GCA_964342385.1 of uncultured Oleiphilus sp. GTDB lineage: Bacteria > Pseudomonadota > Gammaproteobacteria > Pseudomonadales > Halomonadaceae > Oceanospirillum. The sequence goes on from CAYFGP010000043.1 coordinate 14,328, forward strand.
TATCGGTTTGAGTCACTTAGCATTGGATCAAAAAATGGATGATGCCCGTCAGCGGGATTACTTCCATAAGATCCATGGCTCAGCCAGTAATCTGCTCAATATTATCAACGATATCCTCGATTTCTCTAAGATCGAAGCAGGCATGCTGGATATTGAAGATGCCGATTTCGAGCTGGATAAACTGCTGCAGAATGTCTACGACATTAACCATATCCGAGCCTACGAAAAGGGCATTACCTTCCGGGTACATCGAGCATTCTCAATTCCTAATTACCTGCGTGGTGATATCGTTCGTCTGAATCAAGTACTGACCAATCTGGTCAGTAATGCCATCAAGTTTACTGATGAAGGCAAGGTACAACTTGATCTGCAACCCGTGGGCATCTCTGATCATGAGATTCGTCTCTCAATTAAAATCACAGATACCGGTATTGGCATCGCGCCAGAAGACGCCGAGCGTCTGTTTGATTCCTTTACGCAGGCAGACACCAGCACCTCCCGTAAATACGGTGGTACCGGACTGGGCCTGGCCATTACCCGCCAGTTAGTAGAGCTGATGGGGGGAACAATCTCTCTAAACAGTGAAGTGGGTGCAGGTACTCAGGTGATTGCCGAAATACCGTTTGGTATTGGTACCCCACCAGAAACAGCTTCCCGGGACTTCAGCGGCCACAACCTGTTGATTATTGGTAAAAACTACGAGTTTGAAGCGCTTCTGCAGAGCTTATTTATCCCCTTCCGTTGCACACCCTGTGATTTAGATCAGTTGATGGAAGTAAATGAATTACTGCAACAGGAGCAGCCGGATTGTTTGATTATCATTGATGAGGCGGATAATAAGCTTGAGCTTGTGGACTATATCGCTCAACTACGTCTGCAGGTACCTGGAGCAGTCTTGTTACCTCTCGTCGTCATGACCACACCACGTAATGCCAATATTCTTAACCGAGATGAGCATTACGATCTGCATACCATTACGGATCTGATTACACCATCTATTCTGGTGGATACTCTGAATGAAGCCTTAGGACATCAGGGCTCTGAACTGGAATTGAAACCAGAAAATGAAACAGGCATTCGCAGTGAAATTGAGCGTATTGTGGGTGCCCGAGTCTTATTGGCGGAAGATAACCCCATCAATACCGAAGTGGCCTACGGCATTCTGGAGAAGATGGGCGTGAGGGCTACTTGTGTCACCAATGGCCAGGAAGTACTGGATATTCTCGACAGCGAAAGCTTTGATATCTTGCTATTGGATATGCAGATGCCGGTGATGGATGGCTATACTGCGATCAAACATATTCGTGCTCAATCCCGTTATGATCAGCTACCGGTGCTGGCACTGACGGCTCATGCGATGAGCGATGATGAAGAGCGCAGCTTAGCAATGGGGATGAACGGCCATATCTCCAAGCCAATTGACCCGGAAGAGCTGATGACGGCACTGGTGAAATGGATTAAGCCTGACAAAAATCGCCTGGGCGCTTTAACAGCACCCATCGCCTCCAGCCTTGAAATATCCACAGACCTAACCGATCTACCGGGTTTAAAAGTACGTGCAGCACTGGGACGCTTATCCGGTGATGAGAGCCTTTATCAGCAACTTCTGGTGATCTTTGAAGAGAGTTATGGTGAATTGGTGGCAGACTATCGCAGTCTGTTTGAAGGCAAAAATCTGCAGGCAATTAAGGCTTATTCCCATAGTCTGAGGGGTGTCTGTACCAATCTGGGAGCAGAAGAGCTGGCCGAAATCGTCAACACCGTTGAACACCTTGATCGATTGGAAGAAGCTGAAACCCAGGTTTTGTTAGCTCAGCTAGAGCAGTCTGCTCAAAAGCTTTACACCAGCATGAGTCAGTGCCAACAGCTATTGGAACAGGATGATGAGCCTGTTGTTGAGTTCGACGCCAAGGCCTTTATGCAACAACTGATTGAGTTAGGCAAGCTGCTGGATCAATGTGATACCAATGCGCTGACCACGTCTGAGAGATTGCAAAAGCAGGCTGCGGGCACAGACTATGAGTCATCCATGTCGGCGATTAATCGCTCTGTATTGGAGTTTGATTTTGAAATTGCAGAAGAGGAACTGCAGCAACTAATGCAGCAACTGGAACAACAGGCTGAATAAGTCGATACCTGTCGGAGTTGTCTCCTTCTTTGTTATCTTGCTATGGATAAGCATGCCAACATAAATATTTCTCTCCTATCCTCTCCGGCCAGTGGCTGGAGAGGATAAAGGGTAGAAAAATCAAATGACCAGATACGACACACCTAGTGAAAGCAAAGGCGTTAATGGGCAACTTCAAACTTAGAAACGAGTGGCTTTTAGGCTTGCTGCTATTATAAATTTTTATGGCTTTGCCTATTAATTCAAGCGAGTAATACATCTGTCTTTCTCCCTTTTTCCACCTCACTTTTGCTTCCACTTTGATCCAGACAGCCCCCTTTAACTCGCTGTCAAATATAGCTTTTTTATCCTGTTAAGGCTGTGCTCAATCATGCTGAAATTAAGACTTCTGTATATGATTTTATCGCACTCTTGCCTGCTGCATTTCCTATCCATTTCCGGTCAGAAAACATTCGCATAAGCACAGCTTATCTAAACCGAAAAGAATTGACTGTTTGACCCAAATTTTGCCCGGCTCTTAAGATGAGTCAGGTCAAGAGCATGCTTTTGACGCCATAAAGTTGGCTAATCGAAACAAGCCGTTTTCCTTCTACTTGGCATGTAGGGTCGTAAGACCTGATGAAGGCAAACACAGAGCTGGCTTTCGATCTTTGAACAGTATGACTCCGTTTATCTGTTCTGTGGACCGGTCCAATTTTTATGCGCTGGCGCAACTTAAGTGAACATGATGAACCGGCTGATCTGTCAGGGGATGAGAATGGATCAGCCGGTTTGGCAGTAAACATTTTTCAACTAGCTTTCACGTTTTTCAAATAGCTTTCACGTTTTAAATAGGTTTTTAGATGCAGCAGACTTCTCTTTATATTCATGGCCGTTATCAAGATGCGACCTCCGGTGAGACATTTGAAACTCTGAACCCGGCCACCGGAGAGGTGCTGGCTGAGGTGCAACAGGCCGCTCTGGCAGATGTAGATGCAGCAGTAGAATCCGCAAAACAGGGTTTTAAGATCTGGTCTGCGATGACGGGCACAGAACGTGGCCGTATTCTGAATAAAGCCGTAGCGCTGCTGCGTGAGCGCAACGATGAACTGGCGATGTTAGAGGTGCAGGACACCGGTAAACCGCTACAGGAAGCCAACTGTGTCGATATTGAAACCGGTGCCGATGTGATCGAATACTACGCCGGTCTGGCGGCCAGTCTGCACGGTGAACAACAAGATCTGGGCGGCACCAATTTCTTCTATAGCCGCCGTGAACCATTAGGCGTGTGTGCCGGTATTGGTGCCTGGAACTACCCGATTCAGATCGCGATGTGGAAGTCAGGTCCAGCACTGGCAGCGGGTAATGCGCTGATCTTTAAGCCATCCGAAGAAACGCCATTAAGCGTACTGAAACTGGCGGAGATCTTTACTGAAGCCGGTATGCCAGATGGTGTCTTTAACGTGGTACAGGGTGATTATCGTGTCGGTCAGGCCCTGTCCCGTCACCCTGAGATCGCCAAAGTATCCTTTACCGGTGAATGTGGTACTGGCAAAAAAGTGATGGCCGATGCAGCGGGTAGCCTGAAAGAGGTCACCATGGAGCTGGGCGGTAAGTCGCCAATGATCGTGTTTGATGATGTCGATCTGACCAATGCGGTATCCGGTGCCATGCTGGCGAATTTCTATACCCAGGGTGAAGTCTGTACTAACGGTACCCGCGTCTTTGTCCATGAAAATATTTATGACGCCTTTGTTGAGCAGGTCAAAGTACGCACCGAGAAGATGATTATCGGTGACCCAAGTGATATCAACACCCAGGTGGGCGCGCTGATCTCAACACAGCATATGGAAAAAGTGCTGGGCTTTATCGAAGCCGCGAAAGCAGCCGGTGCCCGTTTGGTGTGTGGTGGTGAGCGTGCCACTGAGAATGGTCTGGATAAAGGCAACTTCGTTAAGCCAACAGTCTTTGCGGATTGCACGGATGAGATGCCTAACGTGAAAGAAGAGATCTTTGGCCCTGTGATGTCGATTCTGAAGTTCAGTGATGAAGAGGAAGTGATCCGTCGCGCTAACGATACCGAGTACGGTCTGGCTGCGGGTGTCTTTACCAAAGACTTCTCCCGTGCGCACCGTGTCATTGCTCAGATGCAAGCGGGTATCTGCTGGATCAACACTTGGGGTGCATCGCCTGCCGAGATGCCAGTGGGTGGTTACAAGCAGTCTGGTTTAGGTCGTGAGAATGGTATCGAAACCCTGAATCACTACACCCAAACCAAGAGCGTCTTTGTTGAGTTGGGTGAAGTGGACTGCCCGTACGCCTAACATGCTTGTCTGGTAATCAGTGGCCAGTCATCAGCAATGAGTAGCCAATAATCAGCCACTAACGACCAGTAATAAGCAACAAACAAAAAAACAGGCCTTCGTTAGCTTCAACTAAGGCCTGTTAAAAACCCTTTTGTAAGCTCCTTTGATCAAGCCTTCCTGACCTTTTAATCACTGCGATCAGGTCGTAGGGGTTGAATATGTTCTTTTTTGTAAGTGAGTAATCACTATGAGCACTAATAAAAAATACGATTACATTATTGTCGGCGCCGGTTCAGCCGGTTGTGTGTTGGCCGATCGCCTAACGGAAGATGGAAAACATCAGGTGTTACTGCTGGAAGCCGGCGGTAGCGATAAGAGCATCTTTATCCAGATGCCTACCGCGCTGTCATACCCGATGAATACGGAAAAATACGCTTGGCAATTTGAAACTGAAGCGGAAGCGGATGTGGATAACCGGGTGCTGCACTGCCCCCGTGGCAAGGTATTAGGTGGTGGTTCTTCCATCAACGGTATGGTGTATGTGCGTGGTCATGCCTGTGACTTTGATGAGTGGGAAGAACAGGGCGCTAAGGGTTGGAGCTATCAGGATTGTTTGCCCTACTTTAAACGTGCGGAAAGCTGGAATCAGGGTGCGGATCAATACCGCGGTAGCGAGGGTCCACTGGCGACCTGTAACGGCAACGATATGAAGCTTAACCCACTGTATCAGGCCTTTATTGATGCCGGTAAAGATGCGGGTTATCCGACCACACGGGATTACAACGGTTATCAGCAAGAGGGTTTTGGCCCTATGCATATGACCGTAAAAGAAGGTGTACGCGCCTCCACCTCTAACGTTTATCTGCGTCGCGCGATGAAACGTTCTAACCTGACGCTGATTACCGGAGTACTGACCCGCAAGGTGATCACCGCAGGCAAAAAAGCCACCGGTATCGAGTATGAGAAAAACGGTAAGGTTACTCAGGTCGACGCCACTAAAGAGGTGATTCTGTCCGCCGGTTCGATTGGCTCGCCTCAACTGCTGCAACTGTCCGGCATTGGCCCTGCCAAGGTGCTGAAAGAAGCCGGTGTTGAGCTGGTACATGATCTGCCGGGTGTTGGTGAAAACCTGCAGGACCACCTAGAGGTCTACTTCCAGTTCCACTGTAAACAGCCTATCTCATTGAATAGCAAGCTCGGACTGATCAGCAAGGGCCTGATCGGTACTCGTTGGATTCTGTTTAAAGATGGCCTGGGCGCCACCAATCACTTTGAGTCCTGTGCCTTTATCCGCTCCCGCGCGGGTCTGAAATGGCCCAATATCCAATACCATTTCCTGCCAGCAGCCATGCGTTACGACGGCCAAGCCGCGTTTGATGGTCATGGTTTTCAGGTTCACGTGGGCCCAAATAAGCCGGAATCCCGTGGTCGGGTGTGGATCAAATCCGCTGATCCGCACGCTAAGCCTGGCATCGTTTTCAACTACATCAGCACCGAACAGGACAAACAGGACTGGCGCGATTGTATCCGCCTGACCCGTGAGATTCTGAATCAACCGGCAATGGATGCGTATCGTGGTGATGAGATTCAGCCGGGTATGCAGGTACAGAGCGATGAAGAGATCGATGCTTGGGTACGTCAGAACGTCGAGAGTGCGTATCACCCCTCCTGCTCCTGCAAGATGGGCGCGGATGATGATCCTATGGCGGTACTGGATAGTGAGTGTCGTGTGCGGGGTATCGAAGCACTGCGAGTGGTGGACTCCTCCATCTTCCCAACCATCACCAATGGCAACCTGAATGCGCCAAGCATCATGGTGGCAGAAAAGGCCGCGGATATGATTTTGGGCCAATCCGCACTGCCGTCGTTGGATGCCCCGGTATGGATTGATGAGCAGTGGCAACAGCGCCAGCGTCAGAGCTCTCCTGCACGTCCTCTGATAACAGAGAAAGCCTCTTCTGCCGCATAGGCCTGATTGAAGTAAATAAGTTTGAAGCGAGCAAGTTTTATAGACGAGGGCTTTTTAAGATTTGGCTCTTCACGGCTGAGCTGATCTGGAAAGTCCTTAACACAAATAACGCATAGGAAGGATGCATTTATGACACTATCGGGCAGCCATTATTTTGTGCTAGCACAACCACCGCCTGCACGTTCCACTTCCCCTGCAGCTTGTAGAGAGGCTTGAGAAAAGGGGAAAAGGATTGATTGAGGATAACATCCTGCATAGCAGGACTCCTGCTTAAACACTAAAACAGTATTTTAACAGCACTTAAATAAAAAACGTTTCTGTAACAAAGCGCCGCATTCTCCAGCAACAAGCTGAGGAATAGCAAAATACTGCTGTTTAAGTGGGCATAACAAGAGCCCCCGTTAGACCCCATGTGGTTGAACACCATACGCATCAGATACCCCTGGACGTATGGAGGGCCGATACAACAATAACAACGGAGTTTTCCGGTTATGACTATGATTCTTTCCGTGGCGATTATTGTCACCTTACTGACCTCAGCCTTTATTGTGCTGAAAGGTCGCAATATTATCTGTAAAGGTGAAATTCCGAGCAGTCTGTTTACCTTTATTGCGATTCTGTTTACCTCCGGCCTGGACGTGGGACTGATCATGTTCCCACTGAGTGAATTTCCCACCTATAGCACTGAAGAGGCTTATCAGTTTACCAACCCTCTGGCCATTGAGTTTGGCTTCTGGGGCGGTCTGGTATGGGGCTTTTACTTCCTGACTACCTTCTACTTCTGTGTCATTGAACCCAAGGTAAAACTGTTCCAGATTCCGGCAGTTAAGGTGGTAAACAATATCGTAGTAGTGGCAACCTGCGCCTTTACCGGTTTCCTGTTCCTGTCTTACCTGCCGACCTACGTGGAAGGGATCTCTGATCCGGCTCGCTTTGGTCTGGTCGCAGCTGTAGTGATGCTGGCAATTATGTCCAGTACCGATATTCGCTACATTGCGATACTGAGTATCGCTTCAACCTGGTTGTTCCTGCTGTTGATTGCCGGTGTCATGTTTGGTGCCGAAGGTCTGGGCCTACCAGAGCTGGCCAGTACCATGAGCAATATCGGTGGCTACTTCACCAATCTGGATCGCTTTGTACTGCCGATCTCCGATTACCATGAGTTCTATCTGTTCTGGTGGTTCTCCTGGAGCATCATGATCGGTCAGTTTGTGGCGCGTTTTGTCGGTGGTCTGAAAACCTGGCAGCTGTGCTTGGCGCTGCTGACCATTCCTTCTATTCCGCTAGCACTGTGGTTCTCTGTCCTCTACTACTACCACAGCAATGCGCTGGAAGTGGCAGAGATGATGAAGCTGGCGATGGTGACTGTGGGTACTATCTTTGTGATCAACTCACTGGATTCCCTGATCCGCCTGTACACCAGCAATATGAATATCACTGTTGAGCGTTTTGGTAAGGCGAAATACATCATGGGCAACTTTGTTGTCATGTATGGCCTGGTACTACTCTACCAGTTCACCCCATTTGCCATCGAATGGGTGGGTCTGCTGGTGATTGGTCTGTACGCGGCGATCTATATGCTGCTACTGAAGCGTCAGGGTGAACTGCGTCTGCAACCAATCTAAGTGTTCTTGAACAAGACTTTGATGAGTCGATTGTTATGCTCAAGTGAAACAGGCTACCGTAAGGTAGCCTGTTTTGGTTTTGGGCAGCCCATTAAATAACCTCCGGCAAGCCGGAGACTTATTCATTGCAAAAGGCTCAGCAAAACTGTTTTAAAGGATGCTGCATTCGCCCCTGCCCCTAGCTAGCCTTTCACCCCTTATTTTAATTTTCTAATCCACTCGTGCTCATTCTTTTAGCAATCACTCTCGTTATATTCTGATAACAAATATCGTTTGAAAATAAATTTCATTTGATTTATTTAAAATGATAACTATTCTTACTGCCCTTGTGACGATTTGCTTATTTTTGCCATGGATTTACGACAATGCTGATGACTCAAACGCCAGCGGCGGCTGCTGATAAACGGGTTTTGATTATTGAAGACGATGTTTCACTGAGTGAACTGGTGGCTGGTTTGCTGCGGGAATGCGGCTATCGGGTAAAACAGTGCTTTGATGGCAGTAGTGGTTTAAAAACAGCCCAAAGTGAGAGTTTTAGCCTGGTGTTGTTAGATGTGTTGCTGCCCAAAATGGACGGCTTTTCTGTACTACGCAAACTCAGAAATAACTCAGACACACCTGTACTGATGCTCACGGCAAAAGGCGCTGAGGAAGATCGAATTACGGGCTTTAAAACCGGTGCTGATGATTATCTGCCTAAACCCTTCAGCATGGATGAATTAGTGCTACGTATTGAAGCCATTATTCGTCGCAGCCAAGCGATTAAAAGCAAACATAATGCTTCCAACGATCAAACCATAACGCTGGATGGTCTGTCGCTGAATCTGAAAAATGCGCGGGTGAATTACCAACAACAAGCACTGGAACTGACCAATATGGAGCTACGCCTGTTGGCACTTCTGATGCAGCACGAAAGTGAGGTATTAAGTAAACACTATCTCTATCAGGAATTGATGGCACGCCCCTATAGCCGCAATGAACGCAGTTTGGATGTCCATATCAGTAAATTACGCCGTAAATTAAAAGCCGCCGGCTTTGACTCAGAGCGCATCCAAACTATGCATGGCCAGGGTTATTGTCTTAAGTAAATATCTCTTCATATCAAGCCGTTATTTATGAATAAAAAACTTTTCTGGAAGCTGTGTTTAAGTATCAGTCTCGTCTCTATGGCTTTGGTTTATCTGACCTCTGAAGTGAGCCTTATGGTCGAGCGTAAGATGAGCCTGATCAGCACTGAAGCCAAGCATCAGATGGAGCATTATCGACAACAAGCTGATTCCTTGGTGCAAGCCGGTGATAAAACAGCTATCGCTCAATGGCTTGAGGATCTACAGGATAAAGAAGACACCTTTGCTTCTATCATTCAGCTGAATAGTAAAGAGCTGGTGCCTATTGTTCATACCGACTACACCCCAATCCAGATCAGATTAGGTCGAAACCCGGATTGGGAGATCCATCTCTACCATGATAATCCCTTTATTGAGCTGCCTCTGAATGATGGTCAACACTATCTGGTGTTTCGCTTGCCGGATCGTATGATGCCGGGGCAATACTGGCCCATTACCCATATGTTTTTACATCTGATTGTGCCCTTGCTCCTGATGGTATTGGTCAGTTTTTTACTTTATCGCCATCTGATGAAGCCCCTGCAGGAGTTGGAGCAGGCAACACGGCAGTTCTCCTCGGGAGACTACCACACCCGTGTCGCACCCCGACTGAATGGGCGTGATGATGAGCTGGGGCGTCTGGCGGTTACCTTTGATGAGATGACCGCTGAAGTGGGCCATCTGGTCGAAACTCAACGGCATCTGGTGGAAACACAGCGTCATCTGATTCACGACCTCTCCCATGAATTGCGTACCCCGCTGCAACGCATTGAGCTCTGTATCGAATCAGAAAAAGGAGCCCATTATTCCCGTTTAAAGCGGGAGGCTAACCAGATGCGCCAGCTGACAGAAGATGCGCTCACACTGGCCTGGTTGCAGAATGAATCCCCCGAACTACGTCATGAAACCGTTGATTTGGTGGGACTGTTAGAGGCTATTACTGAGGACTGTCAGTTTGAGTTTCCTGCTCGCCAGTTAAGCTTAATTGTTCCTGATGAGCTGGAGCTGCATGATAGCAGTGAAAAAGCACTCAATATGGCGCTGGAAAATATCATTCGTAATGCCATGCGTCATACGCCCATTGCCAGCACGGTTACCGTAAGCGCCTGGGTGCAAGACGCCCACTGCCATATCCAGATTCAGGATCAGGGGCCTGGGGTGGAAGCGCACTATCTGGAACTGATCTTTAAGCCTTTTTTCCGTACCGATAAAGCCCGTGATCGGGACAGTGGTGGCTTTGGTCTGGGGCTGGCGTTGGCCAAACGCCAGATAGAGGCGATGGGAGGCCAAATCAATGCCAGCAATGGTGCGCCTAACGGCTTAATTATTTCGATGCACCTTCCTATGTCGCATAATGATCAGACGTTATCGATATCAATGCCCCTGAGTGTAAAAGAAGCGTAAAAATGTAAAACATGTTAATTCGCTGGGTTTCCATTAAATTTTATTGAAAATGGTTCTCGTTTCTTTCGCAGACCTTTCTCTCATTCATGAGTTAAATTTGGAGACCCGTTTTAATGCATACTCCTGATAACATCCGCTGGCAAAAACTACCTCTGTCACTGGCGATCACTTCTGTACTGGCTCTTCAGTCCGCTTATACGCTGGCAAATGAAGATACGCTGACGGTGATTGGTCACGCTGTAAACGCCGATCAGGTGATTGATCAGGAGGTTATGGAAAACTATCAAGCCACCGATTTGGAAGATGTGTTTAAACACAATCCTGATGTGCGTGTGGGTGGTGGTTTCAGCACCGCGCAGAAAATCTATGTTCGTGGCATTGAAGATACTAATCTGAATGTCAGCATCGATGGTGCGCAGCAAGCGGGTTATCTTTTCCACCATCAGGGCCGTGTCAGTGTTGAACCTGAGCTGCTGAAGCGTGTTGAAGTTCAGGCTGGCGCAGGTCTGGCTACCGATGGCCCAGGGGCTCTGGGTGGTGCCATTCGTTTTGTGACTAAAGATCCTGAAGACCTGTTGAAGGCTAATGAAAAAGCAGGTGCTTTGGTCAAATTGGGTTATTTCGACAATACCGAAGGTGTAAAGGCGCATACCAGTGTCTTTGGTCGTCTGTCTGATGATGTATCTGCACTGGTTTCCCTGACCCGTCAGGATACCGACAATATTCATGATGGTGACGGTAACGAGCAAACCAATACTGCCTCAGAGCAGGACAGCGGTTTGATTAAAATCGTTGGTAAACTGTCTGATGATCAAACCCTGCGTCTGAGCCATGACTTCCGCTACGACGACGGTAACCGTAATGTCCGTCCTCACTTTGTCAGTGCGGGTTGGAACCAGGCCAATAAGCAGGAAAGCCACCGTGATACCACTAACCTGAAGTACAACCTGAACCCAGATCGTGATGATATCGATCTGCAGGCTAATCTGTACTACACCAAGTCTTATCTGACTCAGCACCCGGCAGACAGTGAAAAAGACGGTGCCGGTGTTAAATCGATCGGTTTCGATGTGCGTAACACCCATAAGATTGCCAACCATACTTTGACGTATGGAACGGATTACCGTCGTGATACCGGTTACTACATCAATCCAGGTGATGATGGCCCATCCGATGATGAAGTGTTGCACGTAGCCGGTCTGTATCTGCAAGACAGCATTCAGCTGACTTCTCAACTGGTACTGAACGCCGGTGTACGTTATGACCATTACGATATGGACGACAATATCGGTCAGACTTTTAAAGACGACGGTTTAAGTCCGAATCTGGGTCTGAACTATAGCGTGAATGACTCTTTAGAAGTGTACGGTGGTTATGCGGCTGCACTACGGGGTGTCAATGTTAAAGAAGCTTACCTGCTGAACTTTGCGACGAATGATCCGAATCGTGAAGCAGAAGAAGCCGATAACTTTGAGCTGGGCTTTAACTACAATCAGGGTGGCCTGACGACCGGTGCAACCGCTTATATCAGTCATATCGACAATGCGGTCACCCGTACTTCCCGCTCGGTTGTGGGTAATGAAGGTGATGTGAAAAACAAAGGTTTCACTGCCTATCTGGATTACCAATGGGATAACACCGAAATGAACTTGGCCTATAGCCATAACCGTCCAGAGATCGATGGTAAGCCGTTGGATGATGGTGATATGGCCATCGGTACTGCTACGGGTGATACGCTGAATATTGCGCTGAAACACACCCTGTCTGATTACAACCTTGAACTGGGTGGCTCTGCTGAGCTGGTTCAGCGTCTGACAGATGTAGCGGAAGGCCGTAGTGAAAAACCGGCTTATGAAGTGGTTGATGTTTACGCCAAGTGGTTCCCTACCGGTAATGAAGATTGGTCTGTGACGCTGACGGTGAAAAACCTGATGGATGAGCAATACCTGGATCATGCCAGTTATGGTCGCAGCACTGACAGCGGTGAAATTATTGGCCTGGCAGAAGCCGGTCGTGATATCCGCCTGGGTCTGGCCGCACGCTTCTAAAGCTCATATGTTTCTAGAGGCAGAGTGCTTGTAGAGGCATCCTGCTTATAGAAACAACGTGTAAGCCTTGGGTCAGGCCTTGTACAAGTTCGGTCTGCTATGCCGGACTTGTACTCTCCCTGATTCTGTCTCCACTGAATCCTTAAGCCATTTTTTCTTTAGCCAACACAAAAGCCAGATAATCATCCGCACCGATGGGTTTGGAAATGAAATAGCCCTGAGCCTCATCGCAGCCCAGCTTCTGTAACAGATCCAGCTGCGCCTGTTCCTCCACCCCCTCTGCAATAACGGTTTTATCCATAATTTTGCCTAAGTGAATAATCGATTCAATCAAGGCCCTGGCCTGTTTGCTGTGTTGGATGTCGTTAACAAAAGCCCGGTCAATCTTAATACGATCAATCGGCAGGGAAGCCAGATAAGACAGAGAGGAATAACCGGTACCAAAGTCATCCATCGCTAAAGAGATGCCCAGATCTTTGATCCGGTTCAGTTGCTGCATAGAGAAATCGGCATCCGTCATCGCTGCCGTTTCGGTCACCTCCAGTTCCAGCTTGTCAGGGCTAATACCATGAGTGATCAAGGCAGTCTGAATATCTTCAACCAGCTTGATATCGTGCAATTGTACAGTGGATAGGTTAACGGCGATTTTAGGCATATCGACTGAAGACTGTTTCCAGTGCGCCAGATAATTCAGAGTTTTATTGATAACCCAGTTGCCCAGCTCAATAATCTGGCCGCTTTGTTCCGCGATAGTAATAAACTCATCGGGGGGAACAAAGCCCAGGCTATCATTGGTCCAGCGGATTAACGCCTCTGCACCCACAATCCGGCCCGATTTAATATCGATTTTGGCCTGGAATACCAACGTCAGTTCGTCATTAGCGATAGCTGAGTGCAACTGCTCTTCAATTAGCTTTTTACGTTGAATTTTCTGCTGTAATTCCTGATCAAAAAACTGATAACAGCTGCCCGAGATCGCTTTAGCTTCATACATAGCGATATCGGCATTACTGAGCAAAGCCCCGGTTTCCAGACCATCATCAGGCAAAAGTGTGATACCGATACTTAATCCAATATGCAGCTGGTGGTCTTCAATGACAAAAGGCTTACTCACTGCCTCTATTAAGGCTCCGGCTAACTTAGCTGATTCAGCTTTATGCTGGATATCATTCTGAATAATGGCAAATTCATCGCCCCCCAGGCGGGAGATCACATCCACGTCAGACACCAGATCTTGCAAACGTTGCGCGACCAGCTGTAATAGCAGATCACCTTGCAAGTGACCCAGAGTGTCATTCACATCTTTGAAATTATCCAGATCCATAAACAGCACTGCAGACATGCTGTTGTGCTGTCTAGCCGCCGTAATCGCCTTACTCATCTCGGTTAACAGCACCGCCCGATTGGGCAAACCGGTCAGCAGGTCATGTTCGGCCTGATAGCGCAGCTGACTTTCCGCTTCTTTCTGTTTACTGATATCCGACTTCAGAGAAATATAGTGACTGACCTTCCCTTCAGTATCATGGATCGGCGCGATAGACATGGATTGCCAGAACTTGTCACCGTTTTTCTTACGGTTGATCACCTCGCCTTTCCAGCTCTTGTCCTCTTTAATCGCCTGCCAAAGCTCCTTATAAAAGGCTTTTGGCATCTCCCCAGAACGTACCAAACTGGTCTTTTTGCCAATCGCCTCTTCGGCAGAGTAACCGGTGTTCTCCGTAAACATCGGGTTCACATAAAGAATCTGCCCCTCAGTATCCGTGATAATGACTTCGCTGGTACTTTGCTCCACGGCACTGGATAGCAGGCGGACATGTTGATCCATCCGTCGCTTTTCAGTGACATCACAGACGGTAACGACAAAACCACCAGACGGAGACGGTGCAGCATCACACTCCACTATGGTGCCGTCGTGATAGGTAATGCTCCAACTGGTTTTCTTCTGGTATAGATGACGATAATCCGGCAAACCAACCTGGCTCTCAATGCTGGGACCTGCAAACAACAGGGTAAAATCATAGCTGGCTTGATTTGAGTGAGGGTGAGTCGTGTTGGATTGATGTGAATCGATTACTTGAGCAAGATTTGCTTGGCTGGAATAAGCCTGGGCTGTAATCAGATCATCAAACAGTTGGTTCGAAGTCAATAACTGTCCGGAAGCATCAAACATCGCGACACCATAGCTAATAGAAGCCAGCGTGGTTTGCAGTAACTGCAGATGTTTTTCAATCTCTTGTTGGCGTTTGGCTCTTTCCTGTTCCTGAACCACAGAGATATCGGTTGCGGAAAGAATCAGGCCTTCTTCCTTGCCCTGATAGTTATAGAGCAGGGTGCCTCTTAATAAAAAAGAACGTGTTTCTGTTTGTCTTTCTACAGGGGAAGCATCAGCACCAAACGGCTTAACAGCCGATGTTGGAAGGTTTGATGATTGGCTTGATAAATCTTTAAAGCTAACCACCTGTTCAAAACCCTGCTCACGATAAACCGCACGATAGATATAGGGGCGCTTATCCCAGCTCTTAGCTGGAAAACGAGTCTTCAGATCATCCAATGTTTGTGGGCTTAATAACTCATCTGGGGAAAGGCCGGTGAGCTGTTCCGCTTTCACCTGCAGAATCTCTTCACTGTAGCGGTTAATCCGGGTAATTCGACCCAGATTATCCGTCACGATAATGCACTCATCGATGGAGTTCATCACGCTACTGATCAACTCATTCACCGAGATCAGGTGCTGATTGTTTTGCTCCAGTTCATTTTTTTGTTGCTCAACCTGACTGAGCATCAGGTCCATGGATTCCAGATTGGCCAGTACCTTTTTCTGCAGTGCGCTATTAACGGTTTTAAGCACTGCCACTTCATCGGAATCTTCAGCCACACACAAGCCGCTTTCAACAGGGATTCTTTGAGGATCGTTAGGCTGTTTGATAAAAAACTGATTACCAGAGCGGACTATCGGATAAGTGTTTTTCCCACTTCGAATATCACTGGCCATGCCATGTTTTGGACAGATCAGTTGTCCATCGCTATTTAATCGTGCCTGCAGCATAGAGGTATGGGCGTGCTCACAGAATAGCGGCACGGCATAGTATTCACCGTCAAATGTCAGAATCAGCAGAGAGGTATCTTGATCAGGAGTACGGGCGACCCAGCGCGGCTGACCATTCACCATCACTTTCTGTTCAATAATCAGGTTATTTTTTACCTGCTCAGACACCTGCATTAAGCGATCTCCTACAAGTCATTTTCTGAGTCATTAATGCCTCACAAATCATAATCCCTGCTTTCTCGACACCAGCACTCACGACTGCGGATAATCCCTCGTTAAAACCTTCTACCGGCGCAACGGTAATATATAAAACATCCACCTCTGGCATGGGTCGGGGCTTCACTAAAATCGGCAGATGGCGGATAAACTCTTCGACACCGCCGTCATGGAGGTTTCTGGCTCTCTGCGCGATAAAATTGCTGGCACTGGCCCAATGCAGCTCACCAGGGGTTAACTCTGCACTTTGCAGGGCATCCACAATAATGATTCTATCGGCCTGAAAAATTTCAGCGGGTGCAAAGTGGGCATTATTGGCACAGAAATAGATCTGGCAGTTTTGTCTGTTGGAAACAGGGGAGAATAGAGATGCGGACGCAGGAGACTGCAGCAAGGCGTTATACACCGCCAGGCCAAAACCATCATCACCATGCCATTCATTGCCAAAACAAAGCACTGCCTGCATTAGCTCTCACTACCTCTGATCCAATCATCTATCGTCAAACCGAGCTCTATCAACCTGTCTTCTATCAAATCATTCCGTCCTTGTACCAAACCCTCTGGCGATTTTTTACCAAATTCACTGGCACTCTGCCTCACCACTACACGCGCTTTTCTAACCTAGGCCCCAAAACGATGCTTCTGACCGCCATCCAACAGGTGAACCGTACACACCAGACAAGGATCATGGGAACGCACCACATGGCCCACTTCCAACGGATCATCAGGATCTGGAATACTCAACCCCACCAGGCTTTGTTCAATATGTCCGGGTTGCTGATCAGAGTCTCTGGGTGATGCGTTCCACGATGTCGGCGTGATCACCTGAAAGTTTGTGATTTTGCCCTCTCTGACGCTCATCCAATGGCCCAAACTGCCTCTTGCCGCTTCGATCATGCCGACACCATCACCATCTTCTAACGGGCAAGGCACCATCGTTGGCGCGTCAATATTTTGCAGCAACGATTCCAGATGTTCCGCCAGATGCAATAACGAGCTCGCTTGGCGATGTATACGCGCAAACTGCCTAACCCAGGTGGTGCTACCCAGCTTGGTTAACAGATCCAAAATCAGAGCATCACCGGCAACCGCTAACTGTGCCACGGCACCGGTTTGGACCACTCTGCCGTCATAACGTGGCGCCTTAGCCCAAGTATACTTGTCGCTGTCAGGATCGTACTTGGGCTGGGTCAAACCTTGAGCGGGATGACGGGCCTGAGCGCTATCATCATGGAACCAACTAAAGGCGATATCTTCCTGAATTAATGAAGGGTCGAGGGCTTGAGTCTGGGACTGTGGCTGGAGGTAGGGCAGAGATGCGGACTTAGATTGTGATTGAGGCGATTGCCCAGCACTTAAATCCAAAACACCCGCTTGGCGATAATGCTGATCCGGTTCTTCAGGATTGATAATCGAGCCGTAACTCATCAGCAGATTGGCCCCGTCGCCGACCTGGTCCAGCGATAAACTACGACAGAAACGATGTAACAGCGCCATGGCGGAATCTGTGTTTTCCGCATAGCGATCCAGCTGTTCCAAGGTACTTAGGTTTAACCACTCCTGCAGAGAAGTGGCTAACACCTGTTGTTCAAACCATTGGATATATTTCTTCACCTGACTCAGAGCATTTAACACCTTGCGTTGATCAGGCAGGGAGGTCACACCACCCGGTACCATATAGGAGGAGTGGGGCCACTGGCCGCCAAAGATCGCCACGATCTCAATAATCGCCCGGCTGTGGATAATGGCACCCTGATAGATCTCACCTTTCAGGTCCTCAAACAACTCAACAATACGGGCGTAGTCCAGCTGATTTTGGTAATGGAGATGGCAAAGATCCGGTGTGAACATTAAAAAGCTTTGCCGACAATCCGACTGAATCTCTTCGCTTAACAGACAGATATTACGCACCCGAATGGCATTGGCAGGCGGGGTTACTTTAGCAATGGATTCAATGGCTAATACACTAGCGTAAAGATGAGCCGTACTGCAGATACCGCAAATTCTCGGCGTGATGGCTAAGGCATCCATCGCCGTACGACCAATCAGAATCTGTTCAAAACCCCGATACATGGTACCAATACACCAGGCATTGGTGACGATACCGTCAGTCACTTCCAGTTCGATCTCAAGATCACCCTCAACGCGGTTGAGCTGTAGCTTAATTTTTCTACTCATAGGATTTTCGTTCAGGGTTTCATTTTACGCTCAATGATACGGATCGGTGCCGCATCATTGGCCAGACCTTTATACGCCATATAGCGCGGACGACTGACACCCAGGGGCAATGTCACGGGTACATCACCGACCTTTTCGGTTTTAAACAGCGGGGCATCACGGGGGAAGTCAGGGGAGACACAGCCCTGACAGGGCACACCTTCACGGGTTTTACTGCTGCGGTTATTCCACAGCTCGGTATTGCAGGTGGCCATGGTATAGGGACCTTGGCAACCCAGGTTGTAATACAGGCAACCCTTCTCACCAAACTCATGTTCTTCAATATCGTACTCATGGTACTCATTACGGGTACACCCCTGATGCACCAGCGTAGTGTAAAACTCTTCCGGCTGATTAAGATTGTTCAGGGCGATGGGATAACCCTCAACCAAGGAGATCAGGGTTTGCATAATGGTGGTAGGATGGGTGGGACAACCAGAGATATTAATCACCGGTAAACCGCCTTTGCTGATAAAGTCATCCGGTAATAAACCACCACCTTCACCTTTAAAAGATTGCATACCGGTACATTCGGTTGGATTCGGCGGTGCAGCAGGTACGCCACCAAATGCGGAACAGGTGCCTACGGCGACAACATAATCCGCCTTCTCGGCCAAGGCTTTGATCACATAGGCTTTGGGTTGATCATCCAAACGATCAAACATGCCCGTGCCATTGGGCCCCAAAGCTAAACTGCCTTCGACACAGAGAATATTCAGCTCCAACTGATCATTAATAATGGCATCAATATCCTGCAATAACGCAGACATAGGCCGAGTGGATAACGAGGGTTGCCACAGCACGTCAATATCGTACTGAGTGACAAGCTCGGGCCACGAGGGATTATCCGCACACAGCAGTGACATGGTATCGCCACTGCATGCCCCTGCCTGCATCCATAGCATGTTTGTTTTTGTTGTTTTAGCCATCACAAACTAACCGTTATTCCGTATCACACCAGTCTAAGCGGTCATTTTTTATTTGTCTGTAACAAAATAGACCTAACTCCTTGTGCCATATCAGTTATTTCTTATCGCTATCTGACCCTGTACATTCTTAATGTTTAATCCCTTTCTTCTCCCCAGTGTTCGATCACCTCAACAAAATAGCTGAGAAACAGATTGGTCTGATGAGCATCCAGTGCCCTGTGATCGATACTGAGTGAGACATAACATTTAGGCCGGATCTTAATCACATCCTCGCCATCGATCTCTTCCACCACCGCACGTTTTTCCAGCTTGCCGATACCTAAAATCGCCACCTGGGGTTGGTTAATAATAATCGGCGTCGCAAACAAGCTACCGCTAACACCGTGATTCGAGATGGTAAAGGTGCCGCCTTTCATATCCACTGGCGTTAGCTTACCAGCACGGGCCTTATCGGTTTGTTGCTGCAGAGCCGATGCAATCTGGAACAGGTTC
The DNA here is from genome assembly GCA_964342385.1 of uncultured Oleiphilus sp. Taxonomy (GTDB): domain Bacteria; phylum Pseudomonadota; class Gammaproteobacteria; order Pseudomonadales; family Halomonadaceae; genus Oceanospirillum. The sequence goes on from CAYFGP010000043.1 coordinate 33,793, forward strand.
TTGTGCTGCACCTGCTTGATCACTGGCACTACCAAGCCTTCATTCCCAAGAGCGGTTCCAACCCCAATATTGATATCGTCAAAAATCTCCAAGGCATCGTCATGGAAACGGGCATTTACCTGAGGTACCTTGGCCATGGCCTTAGCTGCTGCAATCAGGAAATAAGCGGTAAAGGTCAGATTAATACCCGCTTCAACAAAGCCCATCTTGCACTGATTACGATGTTCAATCACCCGCTTCATATCCATCTCAAACACGCTGGTCACATGAGGCGATATATTCAACAGGCTGTCGACCATATGATTGGCTATCGCCTTGCGCATATTGCTATGAGGCACCATACGACTGGAGCCCATGCCAGAATCTGCTATTGGCTTCGCGGTATGATCGCCCTCTTTTAGAGCTTGGGATTGAGCTTGAAGTTGCTGAGTTTGGGGCTGAGCCTGGGAAGATGAAGAGAGCAACTGATCTTGTGCTTTGGCAACAGGCACAGAAGCGGCAGCCAAAGCATAGTTTTTATGATCACCGCCGTCAGCAATAAACGCCAGTACATCATCCCGCGTGACACGACCACCACGGCCACTGCCTTCGATCAAATTGATATCCAGCTGGTGCTCTTTTAACAATCGCCGCACCGCAGGACCAATCAGATGGCGGGCACTGCCCTGGAAATGGCCAGGAGGGTGAGGATGGTGATGCACACCGTGACCAGGATAAGATACTGCCTGAGCGTGCAGGCTATGGTATTCAGAACCTGGTAAGGCTGTGACCTGTAGAGAACTGGGCTCAACGTTTTGCACCAACTGATGCACTTCGGCAATTGTATCTTTAGCCTGATCCGTTTCTGTTAAGCTTGTTTGAGAGGTAACTTCTGCCTCATTTTTCTCTTGTGTCTCAAACAGCTGGGTATCTGATGGAGGGAGATTTGATGAGAGCGGATTTGAAGACGGTGTCGTTGATGTTGATGCTTGTACCTGTACCTTTGAAGATTGAACGTCAGTCGATGACTCAATAGAGTGCTCAGATTCTTTGACAAGCAATAACCCTAGCACATCGCCTTCAGCTACATCGGCTCCAGGTAATGCCGTAATGGTTTCGACGATGCCGCTTTCTTCCGCACAGATCTCCATGGTGACCTTATCGGTCTCCAGTTCCAGCAGTGGCATCCCTCGACTAACTTCATCGCCCTCCGATACCAACCAATGCAGCACCTTAGCGGTTGTTCCCTCCAAGGTATCCACCGGGAGGGTAATATTAATTGCTTCACTCATGATTCAGCCCTCCACTAGACCTCAATCAGGTTTTGCATCGCCTGTGCGATACTCGCCTCACTGGGTACTGCTTTTTCCATAAGATGGATATTATGAGGATTGGGCACATCGGGCATGGTCAGACGTTGAATGGGAGCATCCAGACTGAAGAATACCTCATCGGATAGAATCGCCACGATCTCGGCACCAAAACCTGCGGTACGGTTATCCTCATGTACCACCAGGCAACGGCCTGTTTTCTCGACTGAGCGACACACCGTTTCTTTGTCCCAGGGTTGCAGGGTTCTCAGGTCAATCACCTCGATATCCAGCCCCAATTGTTGCGCAGCATTGTCACAGCGTTCCACCATAGCCCCCCAGCACACCACGGTGAGTTTATGGCCTTCCCGCAGGATCTTGGCCTGACCAAAAGGAATCACAAAATCATCGCCAGGATAAGGTCGTCGTGCCCAGCTGTTATCCAGTAGCGATCTGTGTTCAAAGAATACCGTTGGGTTATTGTCCCGTAAGGCGTAACGCAATAAACCCACTGCATCTTCGGCATTGGATGGCATCGCCAGCTGCCAGCCTACTTTGTGTGTCCACTCCACCTCATCACACATGGAGTGCCAGGGATCACCGCGTTTGGCAAAACCACCGGGAATACGCACCACCATAGGGGCCGCAAACTGGTTATAGGTACGCCAACGCATAATGCCGGTATCCGTCAGCTGCTCGGCGGCGGGTTCCGCGTATTTACGGAACTGGATCTCAGGCACCGGCATCAAGCCGCTCAGGGCCATACCCACAGAGCGACCGATAATGCCTTCTTCCGATAGGCTGGTATCAAACACTCGGTGTTCACCAAACTTTTCATACAGCCCCAGAGTAGCCCCATGGACACCGCCTTTAGGACCGACGTCTTCACCAAACACCACCACCTTGGGATTGGTGTCCAACTCGTGTTCCAGGGTTTTACGAATCGCTGTCAGCATATTCAACCGGGAGCCTTCCGGTTTAGCTTCTGGGTTGCTGTCAGGGAATTGATGACCATCCGCTGCAAGACCGCCTCTTAGCTGTACATTATCCTTTTCCGCATAGACATAACGGGTCAGCTGTTCGGTATCCGGTTCCTGGCGCAGTTTCGCGCGTTCGACGGCTTCTTTAATTTCCTGATAACAGGCCGTTTCCATCGCTTGCCATTGCTCTGCGGTCATTACACCGCTACTGATTAGATGCTTTCTCAGCTTAGGGAGCGGATCACGAGCCTGCTCCGCTTCAATCAATTCAGCAGGTTTATAGGTTTGCGTATCCTGGAAGGTATGACCACAAAGGCGAGGCACTTTCAGACGCAATAAACAGGTGCCCTGACCAGAACGCACATAGTCCACCGCCTCCTGTATCAGGGCCGGAGTCTGCACCGGATCGGTACCATCGCCATCAATGATTTTCAGATGGTGGTAGGCCTGTAGATTAGCCACCTGATCACCATCCGGCGTCTGCACTTCCTGAGGGACAGAGATGCCGTAACCGTTATCTTCGATATAAAACAGATGGGGCAGATCACTGGTGGTGGAGATATTCAATGCCGCCCAGAAACCGCTGGTGGACATGGAGGAATCCCCTCCCATGGAGACACCAATCGCCCCCTGATAACTAGCGTCCTGCAGTTCATCTCTATGATAAACAATGGATTGTGCCCAACCCGATACCGGTGAATATTGAGAACCCACACCGCCGCACATCGGGAATAACATCGCCCCTTCGCGCTTGGTATTGGGGTAGTTACACACCACGCCGATGTCGCGACCATCACTATAGCCACCGGCCTTAGCCATAGGTGATGCCGCCACATCTTCCAGATTAATGCCCAGACTCATGACAAAAGGCCGGGAACGGTAGTAACCTGCGGCACCATCGTGAGGATGGTTTAACAGACAGCCCAGAATAATCTGAGCAAAATCATGGCCCCGTGCCGAAAACTGATTAAACACCAACTTGGCGGGTACCAGCTCCTTCTCTTCGATCTCATCCAACGCCCGAGACTGCAGCATCAGGCGACTGACTCTAATCCAATCGATGGCTTGATTGTGCGGATCAGAGGTGGCGTGTAACGCATGGTTGTTCGCTGCCAAATTCATAATCGTCACCACTTTTTCTAAACTTCTTCTGATCAGTCTAGTTAATGCTGATGGAGTTTTTCCTGTTAGATATGACGCCCATGGCAAAGAGATGATGATTTAGTGCTGCAGAATTCTTTACAGCCTTCATCGTGGCCTTCTTAGCATGCTTACACTTTTCCCGACTGACTAAATAACACGGTTTACTATCAGCCCTATTGCCAAAGAAGCGGTTGGATACCCTTGTCTATTACGATCTCCTACCGCCATAATCAAAGCCCTCTAATATCCGTACTGGTCTGCCAGAAAACAGTCACCTATATCAAGTTAACCATGTCGCAGAAATATCAAGATCATCAACCTCTTATGCGCTTTGAAGGCAGCGTGGAACGGGTCACCTTCCACTCGCCGGAATCCGGCTTTTTTGTCATTCGGGTAAAGGTGCCGGGCTATCAGGATCTGATCACCATGACGGGGAATACCCCCTCGATTACCGGTGGTGAATATGTTGAAGCAGAAGGTATCTGGCTCAATGATGCCAAGCATGGTTTGCAGCTTAAATGTCAGACGATCAAAACAGTAACGCCCACCTCGCTGGAGGGAATGGAGAAATACCTGGGTTCCGGCATGGTCAAAGGTATCGGCCCACATTTTGCCAAAAAGCTGGTGGATGCGTTTAAAGAATCAGTATTTGACGTGATCGAAAGCGAGCCTGAAAAGATCCTAGCGCTGGAAGGCATCGGCAAAAAACGTCTGGATAAGATCACTTCGGCCTGGGCAGAACAAAAGATCGTACGCGAGATTATGGTGTTTCTGCAGTCTCACGGTGTCGGTACCGCCCGCGCAGTGCGTATCTATAAAACTTATGGTGATAAAGCCATTGCAACCGTTAGCCAGAATCCTTACCAGCTAGCGCTGGATATTCACGGTATCGGGTTTAAAACGGCAGATCAGATCGCGCTTAATCTGGGTATCGCAGCAGATTCGTTGATTCGTGCCCGTGCTGGTGTGCGCCATGTTTTGCAGGAACTATCCTCTCAGGGCCATTGCGCCCGCCCAATCGATATCCTGATGCAGGAAGCGGAGTCTATTCTGCAGATTGATTCTTCGATTTTAAGTGAAGCCATCGGCCAGGAAGTGAACGAAGGCAACCTGATCCCAGATACTCTGCCGCTAACACCCTCTGGAGAGGCCAGTATCCACTCCGATAACATCCAAGAGGTGGTGTTTCTTGCGCCGCTTTACCACGCCGAATGCGGTGCAAGCCGACTATTACTGACGCTACAAGCCGGACTACCACCTTGGGGACAGATCGATTGCGCTAAAGCATTTGCCTGGTTAGAAGGGCAATCAGATTTTCGTTTATCCGCGTCACAAAAAGAGGCAGTAACAACCGTACTCAATAATAAGGTATCCATTATTACCGGCGGTCCCGGTGTGGGTAAAACCACGACGGTAAATAGCGTGCTTAAACTGCTACAGGCGAAGAAATGTCAGGTGCAGTTATGCGCACCAACGGGACGTGCCGCAAAACGACTGACCGAATCCACCGGGCAACCGGCCCTGACCATTCACCGCCTGCTGGACTTCGATCCCGTCGAATACGGCTTTAAGAAAAATCAGGATAATCCGCTGGATTGCGATGTGCTGGTGATCGATGAGATCTCTATGGTGGATATTGTACTGATGAATCAGTTGCTTAAAGCGATTCCTCCTAATGGCGCGCTGATTCTGGTAGGAGACGTAGATCAGCTACCTTCTGTGGGGCCCGGTTCTGTTCTGGCGGATCTGATTGAATCCAATGTGATTGCTGTGGGACGACTGACCGAGATCTTTCGTCAGGCCGCAACCTCCGCCATTATCACCACCGCACACCAGATCAATCGCGGTATCCCACCCAAGAAAACACCCAAAGGCAGCGATACTGATTTCTTTTTTATTCCCACCGATGATGCCGAAATCGCCCGCACTATTTTGCTGCAGGTAGTGACGCAACGACTACCACAGAAATACGGTTATGACCCGATCCGGGATATTCAGGTACTGGCTCCTATGAACCGGGGCGGATTGGGTGTGCGCAGTTTAAATATCGAACTGCAGTCGTTGCTGAATCGTAATAGCATGCCGCAAGTGACCCGCTTTGGCTGGACCTATGCCCCTGGGGATAAAATAATCCAAACGGTCAATAACTACGATAAAGAGGTGTTTAACGGCGATATCGGTCAGGTTCGGGCGATCAATATGGAAGACTCGGAACTGATGGCAGTTTTTGATGATCGCGAGGTAATTTACGCCTTTAGCGAACTAGATGAAATTAGCCTGGCTTACGCCACCTCGATCCATAAATCACAGGGCTCAGAATATCCTTGTGTGGTCATTCCTATGGCGATGCAGCACTTTACCCTACTGGAGAGAAACCTGCTTTATACCGCCGTCACCCGAGGTAAAAAGCATGTCATTCTGATCGGTGAAAGCAAAGCCGTAAATATGGCTTGCCGCCAGGTTAAAGCACAGAAACGTATGACTAAACTCAGTCAGCGTTTGCAGATGTAGATACCATCTCTGTTTGATACGACGCCCTTAATTCTGACCAACTAAAACGCTGGGCATCGGGAGCCAATAGCTGCTCACTGTTAATCTGTTCCGCTCTCTGAGTAATCATATCCACCGCAGCCTTGGCTTCCTTCTTAATATACATACCGCAATGGGGATAAACATAATCAGTGCCAAATAACTCGGGATAAACTTCCCGATCAGGCAATACCGGAATACAGCCTTTCACAACCGCCTCTAATACCGCCACGCCCTGGAATTCATGAGTCGCTGTGGATAACACCACATCCCCAGCACTTAACCAGGCCAGATATTCCTCACGGGTTTCCGCAAAACCAAACTGATCCAGGCGATGGCTAAACTCCTGCTCAATGGTATTAAACTCCTGAGGAATCTTACGGAAGCGCTCCCCCATAATCGCCATACGGTAATTCACACCACGGCTTTCCAGCTCACGCATAATCGCCAATAACCGATCCGGGCCTTTATCAAACTCCCAGCGGGCAGACCAGACGATACGGATTGCGTTATCAGATTGAGTTGCAGGCTTTGGCCAAGCAATATCAACAGCCTGGCTATCAGCTTGATTTTCTTCAGACTTATACAACTGATCCATCAGAGGCACAGGTAGCACCTGAGAGCGTTGTGTAAGATGCTCAACCACACCCGGCGGTACCTGATCCGGCATCTTTTTCAGCAGCTTTGCCACACCTTGTAGAAAAGAATCCCGGTTGTAGTGACTGTTAAACAGGATTTTATCGGCTGCCAGCGCCGTGTAGATATTAAGAATCTTAGGCTCCAAGCTACCGTACTCTTTACCGGATTCAGGGTAAGCAAACTGGTTCTCATGGAAATAAACCAGTGTAGGCGTTGTCGCCAGCTTGGGCACAAAACCTCTAAGGGCAGACAGATCTGTCATGGATGTCGCCAATACCAGATCATAATCCTGCTCCAATACCTCTCGCTCGCCAAAAGCCCAGCTCAAGCTATTACCCCGTAAACGCCAAGCGAAATAACGTGGCGGTAGAGTTAATACAGTCCAATCATAATTGGGGAATTGAGCTACCAGGCTTTTACGCCAATAGGCATGACTGGCCGCATCATAGGCAGAGAGAAGCAGGACTTTTATGGATGTCTGGTTTGAGGATTGGGTGCTCATGGATCAAAGGCTATAACTTCGCGCGAAAAAGAGGCGCTATTATGGCTCAATAGCAATTATATTGCTCAAAAACTGATTCAGGGTGAGGCTCGTGTAGATACCATCTCTCCAAATCGCCTTCAACAGCCTTTTTATGC